>JAYODQ010000083.1:0-2241 GCA_038106355.1 Candidatus Poseidoniales archaeon
GGCGGTTCGGTTGTTGCTTACTTCAATTTGACCGTCGTTGACCAAGTGCCTGGAACATTCACCTATGCTCCGAGCAGTCTGAACTTGACCAAGAATGGTAGCAACCCAGAATTGCCACTTGTTCCAACGTTGTCAGGCTCGGGGCAAATAACTTCGTGGGCCATCAATGGAACCTTGCCTGCAGGCCTCTTCTTTGGTGCTGAAAACGGTACGATTTGGGGAACACCAACCGAACTGGTTCTCACCGCCCTCAATTACACGATATGGGCCAACAATTCTGGAGGTTCAATTAGCACCATCATCAGTATCATCATCGTCGACGAAATTCCAACGATTTCCTACAACATGACCGAAGTGGTTCTTGTCAAAGATATGGATATGGAAGCACTTGAAGCCATCCTTGGCGGCGGAGCCATCACCAGCCTTTCCATCAGCCCAGACCTACCCCCTGGCCTCAAATTCAACGCAGCCAACGGAACGATTTCGGGCATGCCGACGACCATTTGGAATCGAACAGCCTACACCATTTGGGCCAACAATTCTGGTGGTTCAGCGATGACGACCGTCTACATCAGCGTTGAAGACCAATCACCTGAATTCAATTACTCCGTTCTCGAATTGGTGCTTTATGTTGGCAATGAAGCCGACGTCCTGCCACTGATTGCCAACTCCACGGCAGGTGAAGTTGCTTCTTGGAGCATTGACGCATCATTACCAGCTGGAATGTCGTTTTCATCGAGCAATGGCAGTCTTTGGGGAATTCCAACCGAGGCGATGAAGAGAACTCAATTCAACATTACTGCCGTCAACCCGCTTGGATTCCATGTCGTATCGATCAACCTCACTGTGTATGACTTCGAATACAACATTACCATTGACCCACTCTATCTTGTCAACAATTCTGAGATGACACCCGTGACACCATCAGGTGAGATTCCTGGTGCAACCTATGAAATTGAACCAGCATTACCCGAAGGCATCGCTATCGACCCATTGACAGGTGTCATCAGTGGAACGCCGACGGAGTCGATTGACCTCACACTCTACACCATCTATGCGAATGGAACCGGATTTACTCTTGCAGTACAATTCAACCTCTCAGTTCTCGAGGATTTTGATGGTGATGGCTTACCCAATGTGGTACCAGACGATGACAACACCGACCATTTGACTGAAGATACCGACGATGATAACGACGGAGCAGAAGATCTCGAAGAAATAGAATGTTTGAGCGACTCGCTCAATGGGGCGTCGGTGCCTCCTGACCTTGACAACGATGGCATCTGCGACGAACTTGATGATGACATCGATGGGGACGGGTATTCAAACGCACAAGAGCGAAACAACGGCACTGACCCAGAAGATGCAGATACGGATGGCGACGGGTACTGTGACGGACCACTCACTCCACCATCTCCTGCAACATGTTCCTCTGGCCCTGACGACTTCCCGAACGATGATGCTGCATGGCGAGATACAGATGGTGATGGGATGCCAGACACAGTCCTTCCAAACAAGAACACCACCCTTGCCGAAGATTTCGACGATGACAACGACGGTTGGAATGACACTGTTGAACTTGACTGTGAACCGACCGACCCACTCGATGAAACCGATGTGCCAGAAGACAAGAACAACAACGGCATCTGCGATGTTCGTGAAAACATGAGCGTAAAGTATTCGTCAAACGAGTTTGAGTTGATTATCTATCAAAAGAACGTCTCCATCGTACCAATTACCGTGGATATTGAAATTGATTTGTGGGAAATTTCACCAGCCCTCCCCGAAGGCCTCACCTTTAACGGCCTTTCGCCAGCTCGTAGTATTGGCATGAATGGAGCAATCAGCGGTGTACCTCTCTTCGAGTCGACGAGGACAACATACATTGTGACGGCGACCAATCTTACACATGGCATCACCGTGTCAGTCACATTCAACCTCACCGTTCATCCTGACTATGACGGTGATGGATTGGCAGATAATGCCACCCTCACCGATGGTATCTTCGAAGATTTCGATGATGACAACGATGGCTTTAACGACACATTTGAACTTGAGTGTGGCTCGGACCCATACGACAACACCAATGTGCCGGTCATCAACAACAAGCGTGAGTGTGTGGTCTTCTCGTTTGATAACAGGATTCCAGAAAAAGTGAACGATAACAGTTTGAACCCAATTTTCTATTTCCCAATTATCTTGATTTTGGTTCTCATTGCACTCTTTGTTTGGCTTGCCAAG
>JAYODQ010000037.1:0-14991 GCA_038106355.1 Candidatus Poseidoniales archaeon
GCAGCACACTCGTAGGAAATCACTTCATTGTAGGTGAGGGTGCCAGCGGTTGAATTGTGTTCAACGACAGTCTTTGTTGATGTGACGTCGTAGGTAAAAGGTCCAAGCATCTCATAGGTGGGTGCAACATCATCCGACATCATAGCGGCTAAATTCGTAATCGAGTAGGCGTAGAAATCTCTCGATTCTGTCGAACTTGCCCAGTCTTCTTCGACGTTGTCACAGTTACCGTCTGTACAAGCATCGTCAAGAGGCTTCGTTGCGACATTCTCTTGAACGGCGTCTTCGACGGCACCCGTTGACATCGGGGCAAGAACTGCCATATTGACAACGAGTAATGCTATTCCTATAATTAGTCCATTTTTACCTTGCAGGAAAGGGGTCATAAAATCCGTTTCCGCGAGTTTAGGTTTTAATATTTAGCCTATTTTTAACCTCGAGGGCTTGTTAAATGGATGATTGAATATTCATCGACTCACATATTGCGCCGGTATTGTCCACCGACTTGGAAGAGTGCTGTTGTGATTTGACCAAGGCTTGCGACTTTCACCGTCTCCATCAACTCCTCAAACACATTACCACCACTTCGTGCTACGTGTTGCAAACGCTTGAGAGCACCATCGGTTGCATCGCCATGCGTGGCTTGTAAGCCAGTGGTTCGGTCAAGGCAGGCCTGTTTTTCCTCTGGGGTGGAGCGAGCAAGTTCCATATCGAAATCATCAGCGTTGGACTCATCAAAGGCTTGAGCGTTCGGGTTTTGGAATGTGTTCACGCCGATGATTGGCAATGTTCCATCGTGTTTGAGGTGCTCGTAATACATCGATTCATCTTGAATTTTACCTCGCTGGTACATCGTCTCCATCGCACCAAGTACACCACCTCGTCGGCTGATGGCCTCAAATTCCTCGAGCACGGCCTGCTCAACTAGGTCGGTGAGTTGCTCCACGATGAACGAACCTTGCATTGGGTTTTCTGTTTTGGTCCAGCCACTTTCTTTGTTGACAATGAGTTGAATTGCAAGTGCTCTGCGAACGCTTCCCTCTGTCGGGGTGGTGATCGCCTCATCGTAGGCGTTGGTATGGAGTGAATTTGCGTTGTCCTGAATGGCAAGCAGTGCCTGAAGAGTGGTTCGAATATCATTGAAATCAATTTCCTGAGCGTGCAAACTTCGACCACTCGTTTGAATATGATATTTGAGTTTCTGGCTACGTTCGTCGGCGCCGTACAACTCTCGCATGGCAACGGCCCATATTCGTCGGGCTACACGACCAATGACGGTGTATTCGGGGTCGAGACCGTTGCTGAAGAAGAACGAGAGGTTTGGTGCAAACTTGTTGATGTCCATGCCTCGGCTTCGATAATATTCGACATAAGTAAAGCCATTGGCAAGGGTAAAAGCGAGTTGAGTAATCGGGTTTGCTCCCGCTTCAGCGATGTGATAACCCGAAATTGAAACAGAATAGTGGTTCCTTACATTGTGGTCAATGTAGTATTGCTGCACATCACCCATGAGTTTGAGAGCAAATGGCGTTGAGAAAATGCAGGTGTTTTGTGCTTGGTCCTCTTTGAGAATATCTGCTTGTACGGTTCCGCGAACCGTCGAGAGTGCCTTTGCTTTGAGTTCGGCATATGTTTCAGCATCGACCAATTCATCACCTCGACGACCCACCGTTCCAAGTCCGAAACCGTTGTGCCCATCAGGTAATTCTCCACGATATGCGTCCGTTGGTATGTCGAGAGGGGTCCCTTGGTCTGCAAGATAACGCTCAACTTGTTGGTCGATAGCGGCGTTAAGGAAAAAGGCGAGAATGATTGGAGCAGGTCCGTTGATGGTCATGCTCACCGAAGTGTTTGCATCGCACAAGTCAAAGCCTGAGTAAAGTCGCTTGGCATCATCGCATGATGCGATGCTAACGCCCGAATTTCCTACTTTGCCCCATATATCAGGTCGTAAGGCTGGGTCTCGGCCATACAGGGTCACCGAATCAAATGCGGTTGACAGCCTAGCGAAATCTTGTCCTTTGGAGAGATAGTGGAAACGGCGGTTGGTTCGCTCTGCCTCACCTTCTCCAGCAAACATTCGTGCCGATAATTCATCGGTTCGTTTGAATGGAAAGACACCAGCAGTGTACGGGAAGTGTCCGGGTGCGTTTTCACGACTCATCCACACATGCAATTCGCCATCATCTGCAAAGGTCGGCAAGGCGACTCTTGGGATATTGGAATGTGCAAGAGACTCGGTTGTCGTTTGAACAGTAAACGGTTTTCCACGAACATGGTAGGTGTATTCACCCGATGCATACTGCTGTGCGAGTTCACGAAAAGCTTGCAATTCTTGTCTTGCATTTTCAAGGTCTGAGAGAAGATCGTCGATTTGAGACTGCAAATCGTTGGCAACACTTGCTTGTCCTCGTTGTCGAGCATGCTCAGCAGCCGTTTCCAAGTGCTGGCAAAGGCGCAATTTCTGGGCCATTTCCTCGTTGTGCTTGTGATACTCGCGCACTGTTGCAGAAATTTCAGCTAGGTAATTGACACGTTCGGGGGGAATCACGCCTTTCGCTCCACCGAATTCATCGGTTGGAGGTGATGCTTCAAATCCGACAAGGTCGGCTACTTTCATCCAGAGGCGGTCCACCCCTGCATCAGCAAATTGGCTCGCAATAGTTGCGACCACCGGCAGTTCTTCATCTGATATGTCGAAGAGATTGCGATTTCGTCGGACCTGCTTACGAATAGCACGCAGTGCATCTTCGCTACCACGCTTCTCAAATTTATTGAGCACGACAACATCAGCTACATCGAGCATCTCTATTTTCTCAAGTTGCGTGTGGGCTCCAAATTCAGCCGTCATCACATAGAGGGAATGGTCGGCAACCGATGTAATGGCATCACTACCTTGACCAATACCGCTTGTCTCACAAAAAATGAGGTCAAAACCAACAGCCTTTGCCACTTCGATGGCTCGGTCGAGGTGTTGGCTAATTTCAGAACCCGAACCTCGGGATGCGAGTGAGCGCATATAGAGGTCGTTGTTAGAAAGGGAGTTCATTCGGATTCGGTCTCCGAGGAGAGCTCCACCTGTTCGCTTTCTCGTCGGGTCAACGCACAAGAGGCACACGCGTTTTCCCGGATTGTCACGTTGAATGCGGAGCATCAATTCATCGAGCAGGCTTGATTTCCCCGCTCCACCCGTTCCGGTAAATCCGATCACGGGGACTTCGTTGGTTGATGAGCGACAACGCTCCAACACTTCTCGAAACGAAGCATCATCCATGGATTCGCTCAGGGTAAGCAGGAGGCCTACCTTCGCCGTATCCATAGCACCGACTGGACCATTGAGGCTCGCCATTCGGTCTTGACTGATGAGGTTAACTTCCGATGCTTGACCCATCAAGTGATGAATCATGCCCATGAGTCCCATGGTTCGACCATCATCGGGCGAGTAAATTTTTGAAATTCCTGCTTCATGGAGAGTTTTGATTTCCGGAGGTGTGATGGTCCCACCACCACCGCCAAAGATGCGAACATGATGGCATCCTGCTTCATCGAGGAGTTCTCGGATGTAAGTGAAGTACTCCACGTGTCCCCCTTGATACGAGGTGAGTGCTACAGCGTGAGCGTCTTCTTGGATGGCACAATCGACCACGTCTTTTGCGGAACGGTCGTGTCCAAGATGTATGACTTCAGCCCCACTCGATTGAATCAAGCGCCTCATGACATTGATGGCAGCATCGTGACCGTCAAACAAAGAAGCGGCGGTTATGACACGCACTGGACCGGTGGATGTCGAGAAGATGACTTCACCACCTTGTTCATCATCGCTCATGCCCTTCCCATCATGTAATGGTTCATGAAATACACCTTTTCATCCCATACTCCACCTTTTGAATCACCAAAGAAATTCAATCCCAATTTCTTCACGTTTAACAACTTGATACCGCGCCGACGAGTTTGGGGGATTCCAATGGTTCGTGAACTCATTCGCATCGAAGGCGTTGACAGAAGTTTTGGACCCGTCGATGTTCTCAAGGACATCACCTTCAATGTCAATGATGGAGATCGAATTGGTATCGTTGGTCACAATGGTGCCGGAAAAACCACTTTGCTCAACACCATTAGCGAACAAGCACAAGACGTCGGGGATGTCGACCTTGCTCCAGGTATTCGTCTTGCGTACCTCACACAAATTCGTGATTTGGAATCCACGAAAACCATCGAAGAAGAATTGAGTCGAAAGGGGCGCCAATTCCAAGAACTCGAAGAAGAAATAGCCTCCATCGAAGCACAAATGGTGGACCCATCTTTCTACGAAGGAAATTGGGAACCCGTGATGGAACGCTACACAGAATTGCAACAAACCCTCGCATCGAGTGGCGGAGGGAACGTTGCAGGTATCGCAAAAGGCATCCTTGAACGCCTCGGACTTGACAAACATCCCATGGAGATGCCCGTTGCTCAACTCTCGGGAGGTGAGAAGGCAAAACTTGCCCTTGCTCGTCAACTCGTTGGCCTCGCAGGTATCGACGTCATTTTTCTCGACGAACCCACGAATCACCTTGATATTCGGACAACTGAATGGCTGGAAGTCTTTCTTCGAGAGTTCAAAGGTGCACAACTTATTGTTTCACACGACCGATATTTCCTCGACCAAGTGTGCACAAGAATCATTGAAATTGACAATTTAAGGGCGTGGCCATGGAAGGGAAATTACTCACAATTCATTGCTCAAAAGGCAGCAAGTGAGTCTTCGCTCAATGACCAAATCAAGACCACTGAAAAGAAGATTCACGCAACACTCGGTGCCCTTCAACAAATGAAGCGGGCCAATAAATACGACAAATCGATTTCAGCAAAGCACAAAATGGTCGAGCGACTTCAACAAGAACTCAAAGCATTGAAATCCCGAATACCGAAGAAACGTAAACCGCTCATCATCAAACTCGAAGCCATCGAAAAAGGAAGTATGGATGTGCTCAATATCGAGGGTGGAACGAAAACCTTTGATGGCCTCAAGCGCCCTATCCTCAACAATCAAAACCTCGAAGTTCGAAAAGGAGACCGTATCGGGATTGTGGGCGGGAACGGTCAAGGCAAAACCACCCTGCTCAAACTCATCAACGGCGAAGAAAAACTCACCTCCGGGAAAATCAACCTCGCCCCTGGTGCTGTGATTGGATATTTCCACCAAGACCATGGAACGCTCGATTTTTCGCTCAATCCCATCGAGCAAATTCAAAAATTAAGACCGGACTTCCAATATGGCGATATTCGAGCTGCTCTTGGTCGATTTCAATTCAAGAATGACCAAGTCGAGACAAAGTTATCTCAATTGTCAGGTGGTGAACGTGCACGGGTTGCTCTGCTCAAACTCTTGCTCGAAGAAAACAACATGTTGCTCATGGATGAGCCTACCAATCACTTGGACATGGAATCCAAAGAAACACTTGAGGAAGCCCTCATCAATTACGAGGGATCACTCATCACCGTATCTCACGACCGATGGTTCCTTGACCAAGTCGTCAACCGCATCTGGGAACTTGAAAACGGAGTCATCACCGTGTACTACGGCAATTATACAGATTACATTCGAGCCAAAAAAGGCCTTCCACCTCTCGGCGAAGATGAAATTTCAGAAGTTTAAGACCATTCTTTGAGAAGCTCAAATTTTGTTGCATTCTTAGGTTTGCTTTTGGTTTGCCATAATTCCATTCGTGGGTTTGGAGTCGGTGTTTGTAATTGTCCATCGGTGGAAGTCTCATCCCATGTTGTTTTTTCATCCGCAACTGGCCAGTGCAAAACGATACCATATTCAATGCCTGAGAGCATCGATGCGCTATGGATTGGAGCGTTGTGAAGATAGCCGAACAATTGCAATCTTGCTTTGTCTTTGTTTGATTTTGTTTGATTGGAATGCTTTACTTCGATGATAATATCTTTTGCGAATTTATTTTTTCCACCAGGATGTAAGACAAAATCTGCACGCAAATCTTTGAGTGGAAATGATTTGTACAACACTTCGATGGTGACCTCAGAATGATATTTTAGTTTGGCTTGATTGAGTTCGTAAGCAAAGCACTGTTGGTATATCTTTTCAATCGAGCTTTCCGCTGCAAAGTAGAAACATGTTTTGTTGACATCGCAAGCCATTTTAAAGATCAAATCACAGATATCTTCCAAATCTTGGTTCATATTCTCAAAACCCTAATTTCCGTCATTGGATGGTTTGAATTTCCTCGTCGAATTTCGTGAGAAGATTTCGAAGTTTGACCTTCATGGATGGTGTCATCATATCGTTGTCGGTGGTCCATTCTTCGTGGTCAAGAATGATGGTTTTTGCAACTTCATAGCCTTTCCAATCAGGAGCCTTCATGTTGTTGGTTTGCAATTCACCAAGCAACCAATTTCGTACTTCAGGTTGCTTGCACATGGCCTCGTCCGATGCATCGACGGATACACCTGCCGATGAAGCTGCACTTCGAAGAGCGGAGAGGTTTGGATGAACGATGAGGAAGGTGTTCTTCATGTTTCGACCATCGAGCACAGCCTGTTCAACGAGTGGTGAAAGCTTGAGGTTCTCTTCGAGTGATGAGGGTGAGACGTACTTGCCGTTTTCTAACTTGAATTGAGACTTTACACGGCCTGTAATGCAGAGGAACCCATCTTCGGTGAGTTTTCCGAGGTCCCCGGTTCGGAAGGTCCCGGGTTCGATGATGACCTCTTTGGTTGCTTCTTCGTTGTTCCAGTAACCCATCATGACGTTTGGTCCAGTGACGATAATTTCGCCTTCATCAGGTCGGTCCGGGTCGTCCCAAGCCGAGGTGTCAATGGTCACTTTCACACCATTTGCGACTCGACCAACGGAGTTGAGTTTACTTGTACCTGGACCCATCCATCCATTCGCTGACACGAGAGGAGAGGTTTCGGTAAGTCCATACCCTTCATAGCAGTTGAACCCGACCATTTGGATAAAAGATGCAACATCGGGTGACAGAGCAGCTGCTCCAGACATACAGAATCTGATGTTTCCACCGAAACGAGCACGGACTTTCTTCCACACCAGTTTGTCCCATAACTTGTCACCGAATCCCTTTGGTGGAACGGCGTCACATTCGACACCAGCATTCGCAATTCGCTTTGCAGCGGATTTCTTTGCGTTGTTGATGAACTTCTTCTTGAGGCCGGTTGCTGATTCAAACTGACTGTTGACTCTATCGTAGAACTTGTTCCATACTCTTGGGACTGCAAGTAACACAGCAGGTTTAATCTCTTGGCATTCATCTGCGATCTTTGTTAAATCGGATATGAGGTTGATATGAACTCCACAACGAATCATCCAATGCAAATCAAATGTTGAACCAAAGGAGTGAGCCCAAGGTAGGAAGGCTGCGTTTTTGTCACCGATGTATATTTTGAACGCAGATTGAACACAAAGAATGTTTGACAATGTATTCCAATTTGACAACATCACACCCTTCGGATGACCTGTGGTACCGGAGGTGTAAATCAGGGTATTGAGTGCAAATGGGTCATCGGCGATGTCGAACATTTCAGCACCACGGCCAGCGTTGACGAAATCTTTCCATGCATAGACTGAAACGCCTTCGGGAGGAATTTCGTTGGCTTCTTCATCCCCGAGAAGAATGATACCACACCGTGGCCAGCCTGATGCATCTTTGGGCAAGTGTGCTACAAGTTTGTCGAGCACTGATGTGTTTTGAACTGCGAGAATAGCGGGCGTCGAATCACCAAGAATGTAAGCCCATTCTTCGCCGTGTTGGTGCGTATACATGGCAGTGTAAGCAGCACCAATGCCGTTGGCTCCGTAAGAGAGAGCAGCCCACTCGACCGAGTTATCGAGGATGATGGCAACTCTATCACCTGCTTCGACACCTACAGCGGCTAACTGCTTGCCCACAGCGGTGGCGAGGTCACCAAATTCGTTGTAGGAGAGATGAATTCTTGGCATACCTGGACTTGGAATGTATCCAAAACAAGGGTCGTCGCCAAACATACTGACGCTCGTTGCCAACATTTGGTACAAGGTTCGGGGGTCGTCACCTTCTGGTTTCTCCCATTGTCGGTCATCCGGTTGTCTTTTCCATGCCATTTTCAGTTCTGCCATGAACACCTGATGTAGTCGGCAACATTTGAATGTCACTCCGAATTTTTATGAAGGATATCGATGACATTTCTTTTCCAATCTTCACCGTTGTTTCGATTTGCAAGCGGACTTGCTGGGCTTGGATGCCACACTGTTTGCACAAGAATCGGCATGCCATCTTCTCGAAATCCCTTTCCTTTTTTGGTATTGAACACCGATGCAGCACGCCTTTCTGCATATTTCCCTACACCAATGATTCTTCGAATGTCCAATATATTGACGATATCGTTGAGGTACTCGTCACAGACATTCAAAACTTCGTCCATGAGGGATTGAGGAAGTTGGTCTGGTGTGATGTTTTGGCCACGAACTCCGAGCAAAAGCAGAGGGCAATGGTTCACAACAAAGACATGCGAGAAACAACGTTCTGGCGTTGTAAATTCCGATTCAAGCAGATTCCAAATTCTTGAACCTGAGATTTCTTGGCGTTCAAATTGGAGGCCCTCAATCGGGCGTTTTGGATGGGCATTCTTTGGCGTTTTCAAGTCCATCTCTTGAATCTTCAAGAAGTTCCGAACGCACTGCGTTGCTCCGAAAGGAACGCCCGACTGTGCCATGCCAAATGGGCCAGGATTCATGCCGAGCAAGATGGTTTTTGCTCCATGACCAGCCCATTTTGAAAGGTATTGTTCGTGAAGTGGCCAAGCATAATCAAGTGGATTTGTTGCATGTGCTACAAGTTCGTGTTGTTCGAGTTGGTCGATGAATTGGGAACAGTCATCTCGAAATTGCAAGGTACGCTCAATGAGTGGTTTCACAACCCCCTCCATAGGGAAGGGCTGCACACGGTCATTGATGTGCTTATTCACTCGGTTTTTCGGCGGGAAGAAATCACAAGCACTCCACCAACAATAGACAACATCGTGCCAACAACACTCAAAGAAGGTAGAATTGGCTTTGACTGTTCATCTTCAGAATCAGTTTCGTTCGAAACCTCACCTTCAGAGCAAACTCCATTTTCGCAGGTCGCTCCTTGAGGACAGTTATTATCACAAACACCACAGTTGAGAACATCGCTGTCGAGATCAACACATGTTCCATTGCACTCAATTTGGCCATTTGGACATGTCAATTTTTCACAACCTGTGCCGTCCACTGCAGTTCCGCTTAGAGTGTAGGGGCACATGTCATTTGAATCATAAATTCCGTCGTTATCATCGTCTTGGTCGATGGCATCGCACTCGCCATCACCGTCAAAGTCGGTTGGATAGTCTGCGCTATTGTTTGAATTTGTGCCGCAGATAGATTCATCTTGGTCGGTCCAACCATCTCCGTCGAAATCATCGGTAGAATTGGTTTGATTGTTTTCGTATGAGATGTAAAAGCAAGTGTATGCACTATTGAGATAATTTGTAAAATTTGTGCCATAATTGTACAACACGGCACTCAGGCAGTATTCACCAGCAGTAAGTGCATAGAAATTGACTTGTTCAACATGACTGTCCATTGTGGCAGTCCAAGTGTATGTTCCTTCCATGTTGTCTGATGTGGTATTTGCTTCGAAAGATGAGACATACCAGTTCACTTGGTACGTGATGCCGAGGTTGAGGTCATAGGATTTGATTTCCGTCGAAATCTCATCGCCTGGGAAGTATTGATATCCATAGTTATCGACGAAAATATCGCCAGACACATTTGATGAATTGCCATTTGATGAATTGCCATTTGATGAATAGACAGTAAACGTGGTTGAATACCATGCAGTTAATGTGGCAGTTGTGTAATCCCCACTCCACCCTTGATACAAAGTCGCTGTAATCGTGTAGTTTCCTTCAACTAAGTTTTGAACGCTCCAATTAAAGAAATAAGAACTGGTGTTTCCTGTAAAATAGTCGTAAGATTGCGTTGTCGTCGTACCATTAGGGTGGGTCAAATTGACATCAATGTGTCCATCGGTGTAATACAAATTGCACAAAGATTGAATATTTACATAGAAGATGTCATCATCAAACATGTAGTTTGATAATAATAAACCAATGCTTGTGTAATTCAGCTCATTACCACAATCGGTGTTGTTGGTTTCATTTCCTCCACCGCCTGTGGCATTGCCGATGAAAATGCAAGAATCATCACCTGCAAGCCATGTTGAGGTACTGTTTGCATCAATGTGGTACAATTCTACTTTGAAACAGAATGAACCGTTTGTTAATGGTGCACCATCAATGGTGTAATTCTTCCACTCCATACTGTTGTTGTTGATTGCAATCCATGTTACGGAGCCATTATCGATAATCATTTGATTTGGTGTAACAACCCTCCATTGAAGGTTGTAGGTTTCGTTGATGATGAGATTATAACTTTCAAACGAAGCACTCACCTCATCGCCCATGGAATAGTTCTTTCCGTTCAGATCAATATCGACGGCCTCACTAAGGGCATTATTGCTCGAATTGACGAAAGAAAAGTTCCTTGCAGTCGATGTTTGAAACAACCACGATGAAGAACTTGAATTCCAGATATACATGTAGGCGTTCAACTGATATTCTCCAACACCGTAGGTTGCATTGCCATTTAGGTAGTGAGTGTTGTTGACATAATTTACACTCCACGAGATGTTACCTGCATCCATGTACGACTGTGATGTTACATTGAGAACAAACCATTCCACTTTTGTTTGAGAATTGTAGACCTCGCAAGTGGTAAAAATTTTACCTGTAAAAAGTGTCCCTACCTCAAATGACTGTGCATTTGGTTGAGCATTGATGGATGTAAAGTTTGAATTGTTTCCACATGGATTGGGTACAACAGTAAAATTTGTTGTATCGGTTTCAACATGATAACTCGACCCATTGATGAGTGTGTACATTGACGATTCGAAAATATAATTTCCAACCGGCAAACTTGGTTGTAACCACTGTGTAGAGAACACAGAATTAGGAATCGGGGTCCATGAATAAGTGTGATTCGAAATGAGGTTTTGATTGGTATCTTGAATTGAGACATCGATCCAGGTTGGGGTGTACAACAACTCACAGTAGGTGCTAATCCAAGCGACGAATTGTTCGTTTGAATGTTTGGATATTCCAGTGTATGCCATGAGCATTGTGTTGCTCACATCGATGCCACATCCAGATGTTGGAAGTGAATAAGTGACCACAAACGTGGAGTTATCTTGGTCAATAAACTCCCAAGAAGTTGAATTCCACTTTGATAAGTTGGCAAACAACGTGAAATTACCCGTGCTCAAATTTGCAAGGGAAATTGAGTATTGATGAAGACCCTGGTATGTTTGAGTCGCATTGAAGCTGTAATTTCCGACCTGAAGCCATGACGAAGTATCATCATGGTACAATGACCAAGAGATTCGATATGTTTGACTCGAAACGGTGCATTCTGAATTGAGAGAAGCTTGCACAAAATTCGTGGAGCTATATGATTGATAGGATGAAACATTGATGGAGGTAAGGCTTGAATTGTTGCCACAGTCGTGATTGCTTCTCCCGCTTGAGAGTAAAACATCATTCATATTGATGCTTGGACTTTCAATTGGGGATAAAATAGGTGAAACGCTACTGGCTAAAAAAAGGAAAAGGACAACCCAAATTCTATTTCGCATGAGAGTAATTGCTCTATATTAGTTTATAAAATCATCTTAGAACAATCCCAAACTCATCCAACCATCTTACATTACATCCTTCAAACCAATCTTTAACTTCGACTATCTTACCTTTCGATTTCATTTTTGCGCGAGAACTGATGAGGTTCCACGCAGTCTTCTTCCCGATTCCCGGTATAGCTTCGAGTTGTTTTTGGGTAACCGTCTTCGCATCCAGCCCAATTTCAACCCCCGTAATCGACCTCGCCCCATGGCCTGTGATAACGACTGAAGAAGAGGTTTCAAGTGGGATTTTGTATTCAACGCCAACAAGAATTGGATAGGCTCCAATTTGCCTACCAAAGGTCACGCCCGCTTGACCATGGATCGCCTCCTCTCGATGTTGTGAACTCAAGTGTTGAGGTAAACGAGTTCTGGCGTCGTGAGATTCCCAATGAATCTCGTGAAGGACGTGCCCGAGAGGGAACAATTCTTTGAGGAGTGGTGTGTCGATTTCATCCCTGCAATCGTTCTTGAATTGCTGGAAATTCTCTTGCTTCACATCTTGAAATCCTTCACCTTCGACTTGCCGGATATTGATTCGACGCAACCAAAGGTCATCTTGTCTTAGGTTTCGGAGCAAGTCCATGTTGAGTTTGTATGTCGTTGAAGACTCACCATTGAGGCCGGCGATAAAATTTAGTCCAGGTAAAAGTTTTGGCAGCCCTCGCTTGCCTCGTTCTTTGCCGTATTTGTTGATGAGTTGAATTGCAGATTTCAACTGTGTAGGGTCGCAATTCAGCCAATTGAGTTCATGCACTTTGGGGTCTGCAGACTCGAGTCCAAATGAGAGGACCGCTCCATCCGATAAAGTATCGACGAGCGTTTTGGTAATCTCTTCAGCAGGCTCAAGATGTTCAGCGATAATGGATGGGTTCGCATTGTCAGTATGCAAAATGTCCAGCCGTTCATCTTCCCTTAAGCCGTACAGCAATCGTTGAATTGGTTCAGGATTAGGAATAGGATATTCAAGTTCAATCACGCCATCTGCCATGTAGGTGTAAGTGTCGGTCATCCCTCCAAGTCGCACGTGTTGGACGCCTTGGTCAAGGGCATACTTGACTTCTTGAAGGACATCTTCGGGGTCACGCCAAATCGGTACACCCTTTTTTGGCTCTATGCAAAACTTGCAGCCATGTTTGTATCGAACACATCCTTGATACACCTCGACTTCATAGGTGAGTGGGCCGGGACGATCCTCATCCCCAATGTCAGGATGGTCTCGAACTGCTTTGGAACGAGCACCAAGTTGGGCCCAAGTTGTCCATTGTTCAGATGTTCTTCGATGATGTTTCAACTCACCTGTGGTGAGAAAATGATTGAGTGTGGCATCAGTATCTTGAACACACAAGAAAAGATGTTTTCGAAGTGGTTGCCAACCTTGATGCCTCCAACCGCGAATAGCCCAGCCACCAAAAATCATCGGAATGTCACGAGGTGCTTGGGCGATGACCTCGTTGACTTCTCTCTGAGAAATTGGTGTGCCACGTAAATATTTTCCAGGAACAATGGCACCTGCAATGAGCGTAATTCCTTGGCTGCTTGACAAGATTTTTGCCGCTTCATCTTCTCGATTTGATTTGATTCTACGCCATTCGTCAATGGTTATGAATCGATATGGAATTGAGTGCTGCTCGAGGACGCCACATACATATCGGATATGGAAACCGATGTAAGGCGGTACACCAAATGCTGCAGGTTCATCCTCGTACCCGTCGATGACGAGCCAATGTTTGGATTCTCCTGAGTCCATGAACCACTCAAGAAGTTTAGAATTTCAATCCTTCTTCTCTTTTCGGGGACGAGGTCTTTTTTTCTTTCCGTCTTGTTCTTCTTCACGCATGGCCCGAAGTTCTCTCGATGATTTATTGGATTTCTTTCCAGATTGTCCCGCGATGTCGATGCGTATTTTCCGACCATCGATTTCAGTGTCGCTCAGTTGACCAACCACTTCGTCAGCGTTTGTATCTGATGTGGTTGAAACAAAGGCGAAGCCTTTCGGTTTATTGTCTGGGCCAGTGACAATGTTGACATGTGTGACCTCTGCTTTCCCTTTGAACAATTCATGAAGTTGCTCTTCTGTCACTGAAAATGGTAAATTCCCAATGTAGAATTTCACTTCGGGCTTTGATTTTGGTTTCTCCTTCTTGCTTTTGTCGTCGGCTAAATTCACTCCGAGAATTCGACCTTGAATTTTTTTGGTTTTCATGGCTTGAATGGCGGCTTGAGCCATGTCTTTATCCTCGTAGGTCACAAATCCAAAACCTCGACTGTTGCCAGATTCATCGGTCATCACGATACAATCGTCCATTTCACCATATTCACCAAAAATTTCACGAAGCCCATTGGTGTCGATATCTCTTGGTATTCCACCAACGAAAAGCCGACAATCAGGGTCTGCTTGCGGTTTTGCTCCAGCCCCTCCCGAAGAGCCACCTTCAAAAGAAAAGTATTCGATTTCCCTTCCATCGTTCCGAATATCTGCTGCGATACGTGTGGCTCGTGCAGATGGGCCAATGTTTCTGAATTTTTCAGTCGCCTCACTCCAGCGTTTTCCTTTCCTTGAGATTTCATCGATATCGTCATGGCCTGCACCCCAGCCTCGGCCGAATTGGTCGGATACTGCTCGGTAATCTTTGGTTGAGCAAACTGTACACATGACGTTCCAGTCGTCATCGAGTTCAATCTTCATATCGCCTCCACACGCACCGCAAATGGTGCTAAGGACGCCAAGGTCGGAGGATGAGCGAAAGTCAATTCTCAATACAGGCTGAGTTTCTGTCACCACCCCGCGACACACATCTCGAATGTTGAGGGCATCTCTGGTTTGGTGGAGGTAACGATCTGTGATGTTTGTTACATGGAATTGTGCAATCAAGTGTTCAGCGTCGATTGAGCCTTGTTTACCTTCGATCACAAGGAGAGTAGCTTCACCGTTTTTTTCATTGAGTCGACTAATTTCACACAGGACTTTATCGCCGATGACTGGGAGAGGAGGTTGCTTATTGGCCAGTACACTAATGACACCGTCGAGATGTTGAATTTCGCCAAAAATACTCGCCCGTAGCACACCATCGTGAGAAATGACGCCATGACCGGCCTCGAATTCACCTTCATTGCACAATTTCGTCCCGGGGGTGACGATGCTCGCCGTCATTCTTCTCATTCCTTAGACATGGCCATCGACAGGTCGCACGCCGCTAAACAACCCCACATGTCATTCCTTTTCAAACCC
>JAYODQ010000007.1:0-5669 GCA_038106355.1 Candidatus Poseidoniales archaeon
CATCGACAGGTCGCACGCCGCTAAACAACCCCACATGTCATTCCTTTTCAAACCCGTTCATTCAAACACAACTCGGTTTTTCGCATTCTATCGAGTCAATGCCCAGCAAGAAATCGATGTGGATTGTTGTCGGCTATGATGGTGTTGATACGTTGCTGGCAACCGAAATTGGTCGTTGAACAATTTTTGACACGACCAACCCCTGTCTTGTGCTAGGTTTTCGATGTGTGTTGCATCCGATGAGTGAAGCACATGAACATAGGTTGCATGGCTTGAGAGTGCCGCATTGAAAAACGGCTTATCCGCCATTGTTTTTTGAACACCCCAAGGAGGATTCATGACCACCATTTGAATGTGAGGAGGTAAAACGGTTTCTTCATCGATGTGCTGGTGGACGATAGTGTACATCTGTTCTGGGACATCCCGCAAATTGTGATGCAGGGTTTCAATGGCATTCAAATCCGATTCAAAAAAGGTGATGTGTTTTGCACCTAAGAGTAAACAACCTATGCCAAGGATACCATTTCCACAACCTAAATCAGCGATCTCCAAACCATCGATGGTGTGTCGTTGAGCAATGACTGTCAACCACCTTGCAGCAAGCGTTCCTTCGGTTTGATATTGTTCGAGAGTTACATCGAGGAGGGGATGTTGCTCAAGATTTGAGAGGTGCATCGCGAGATGCTTCGTTTTCATACCTTCACCATCGAGGTGGCTGTTGGTATTGACGTTGTTGCATCTGGAACCTCATGTTTTGGATTTGTTGGGCCTCCATGCGTAGTCGTTGGAGAAGTGCTTCACCGGGTTGTTGATTGCCACAAAATCTGCAGAATCGAGTACCATCTTGATGTTGTTGGCCGCAATTGATACAAAATGCCATCTTCCTTCCTCCGTTTTGTGCTCGATTGTTTGCTTTTTCAACCTATTGATGTCATTTCAACTAAAATGGTCCAAGTGTCGAGTTGATTTGCGATAGCACGTTCGTTCAACTCCTCCCATCGTGGGTCTTCCATAAATTCTGAAACCTCCATTCCAGCGTCTAATTTTTCTTGAATAAATGCCCTAAATTCAATTTCAATTTCCGATTGGGGCTCAGTTTCTTCTATCGCTTCGGCCTCAATTTCTTCCGCAATTGATTCATCATGTTGTCCTGATGGTTCGGAGGCAGAAGGTTCTGATTTCTCGGGTGCAGAAGCTTCAGATTCTTCGGTACTTTGGGAGGGCAAGGGTACCTCATTGACTTGAGGAGATGCATCTGAGGAAGGTAAAGGAATATATTCCATCTCTTCGACGACGTCGGCCTGTTGCTCGGATGATTCTGGTTCAGTAGCCACTTCGGCTTCAACAACAATTTCAGGAACTTGTTCAACAACGGCAACCTCAACAACAGGTTCTTCGACTATTTTTGGAGCAGGCCGTTCAAGTCGCCCAACTCCGAGCACTTCGGCTTGTTGTCGTGCATATTCTGCGGCTTGTCTTCGAGGAAGACTCACGAAGGCCTTACCGGGAAGGGAACTTGTTGGAAAAGGGAGAAAATATTCCTTGATAGGGGCGATATCAGGATGTGTAAAACACATGATTTGTTCAACTTCAAATGCTCGTTGAGCAGGCGAATCGATCGAAAAAGGTAGTGGGCGAACAACGATGCTGCTTCTTTTCCATCCTTCGTTTTTGATGAGATGTTGAACCCATGGACCCAAATCAGTCGTAGCAAGGTCGACGAATTGAAACGAAGCATCGCGTGGGTTCAAGCCTTGTTCTTCCAGAAGTGAAGCTTGTTCACGTGGTCGATGAAACATCGACACAATCGGTTGTCCATGTTCAACAAGGTCACCATGCAATTCCATCATTTTACGGTCATTTCTCGGGCATAGCATGAGGATTCTCATGCGCGTAGCGTTGGTATCCCAAATTTCGCCCCATCGTTGTTCTGCCTCATCAAACAATTGCCCCAAGGTAGCATCAGGAATCATCGCAGTTATGCCCATCGTCTCACCTGTGGGTATGACATTGTTTTCCTCTTTAGCCATGAGGGTCGGAAATCATGAACGAAAATACCCTTTGGAATGTGCAAACTCAGCCAAATACACAACTCCCCCTGCTGCTCCTCGAATCAAGTTGTGAGAGAATCCTTTGAATTGAATTGTCGTTTCATCGATTTGAACCAAATCCCCAATCGTCACGGACATTCCATGACTGCGTTGATACGTCGGTTGATATGGTTGCGAACATGTGTTCCCGTTTGACCACAAATCTGATTTCACATCGATAGAATCACGAATGCTCATCAAGTGCTCTGGACTTGATGGAAGACCAAGATGACGACTTGAACTAAATGTTTGAAGAGCCAGACGAACTTGTTCGATGCTGACAGGTTCGTTGAATGTCAATTGAACTTCAGCGATATGTCCATCCATTCGAACAACACGATGGCAAGTAACCTTCATAGGTAGATTTGTATTGCATAAATAGTTGAATTCTTGAATGATTTTTTCTGCTTCCCCGGGGATTGTTGGTTCTGCGATTCGCTGGTTCTTTTCATAATCCTTGATGAGTCGCCTGCCCCCTCCGGATAACGCTTGTCGAGTAACGACGATACATTCGTTGATTTCTGTGGAATTCAGGAGAGGCTGAAGAGCGAAGATAAAACTCAAGACGGTGCAATTTGTGGCACAAAAGTGCTTCGAAGTCGTATGTTGGTCGTACAATTCGGGGTTAATTTCTGGAACAATGGTGGGGATGTCACTTCTGCATCGAAATGAACTTGAGTTTGAAAATACGGCAATACCGTGCCGTGCCCACAGAGGTTCAATGATGGACGCGAATTCAGATGGCAATGTCGAAATGGCCAATTGAACTCCATGTTGAGCTAGTGAACGAATGACATCTTCATCGTCGAGGGCGACAACGTTGTTGTTCGGAAGTGTTGGACGGGGATAATCAATCCACCAAGGCAACTCGTGGAGAGGAAGGCCAACTTTGAGCGGACTGCCTGCAATATAATCAAGAGAAAAAAATGGATGGTCGTGAAGCAACAGTTGGACGTATTGAGACACCATTCCCGTTGAACCCAACAGAATCGTACTCACCTTTTCCATGCTCTTTTCACTCCGTTCACGTTTTTCAAACCCTGTTCTTATGCTTGGGTTCGTAAGGTAGAGGGAAAATCCTTCGAATGATCAGTTTTTTCAAAATGTGCCAACCATCTGAGGTTGAACCTAATTTTGCTTCTCCGATTCGAGGTAGATATTGAATTGGCACATATTCAACATCAAGGCCGAGGTGGACACATGCCGCAAACATCTCAGCTTCAAGTTCAAATGCGATGCTGTTGAGTTTCATTTTTTCAAGTGCTTTTGATGAAAACATCCAATATCCAGAGCAAAGGTCTTCACATCTTCGACTGAAGAGAATAGACGCTATCCACGTCAAGATATGATTTCCCAGCATGTTGAGTTGTGTCATAGCATGTGGTGATAATCTTGAGCAAAGTCGGTTTCCAACGATAACATCGTGCTTGGATAAGTGCGGGATGAATTCAATCATATCACGAGGGTCATATGTTCCATCAGCATCGAGCATAACAACGATATCTGGGTTATACAGCGTTGCTTTTTCAAAACCTTGACGAATGGCCAATCCTTTGCCATTTCCAACTTGCTCAAAAAATCGAAAAGAGAAATCTTTAGCGATATCCAATGAACCATCAATGGAGTGTCCATCGGCAACAATACAGGTGGTTTCAAAACCCATATCGAGCAAATCTTGCCAGGGCATTCGTTCATGAATCCAACGCAAACCATCGGCTTCGTTGAGCGTTGGGAGAAGAACGACAAGGCTCTTCATGTGCCACGCTAAGCACGAATCTTCATTGATACTTTCGCCTCGTTACATTGTCTCGATGGCCACGAGTGAAATTCCTGTCACATCCACTATTTTTTCTCCCCGGCCTGAAATTCCAGTCGGATTGATGTACATCGAAGACGATTCGTGTTGCCAATGAATTTCTATGTCTTGCATATTCATTTGAGTTGTACACAAACGATGGAATCCTGCCGACGAATCAAGACGATGTGACGTGTTGTTGACGTGCATAAACACCCCTCCGGTCGAACCATGTGTGATGTAAGTTAAGCACATTGAATCGGTGTTTTCAAGATGTTTGAACGATACAATTTCACCTTGACCTTCTTCAACAAACTGAATCTGATCATCAAAACCAAATCGATGACCAATGGAATGCTGTGCATACCAAATATCACGTCTTGATTCGCAGCCAATGCAGTGTTCGGAAGTTATTGGTGAAATACTCCACTTCGCCGAGGTACCATCGACATTGATTTCCCAGAGCCGACTTCCATCAATGCTATCGACTTCGGTCCAATATTCCGATGAAGAAAGATACCATTGCAGCATACCCATCGGTGAAGTCAAGACAGCATCGATTCCCAAGGTTGAAATCGTTTCAATATCGTTGAACCGCAGTGCTGTGAGAGCGATTGAGTGGGCTGAATCGTCAAATTTTCGAAGTCCCACTGTTGGTTGACTTCTATATTCACTTTCATGGTTCATCCATCCATATCCCCATGGAGCATTTTCTGAAAAAAACGAATTGTAATGAGACGAATATCGTTCCATCAATTCAATATCTGAGGATTGGATGGCTTTATTCTGTTCTTGTGGTGTGACTTGGAGCACAAGAATCATCGGGAGCGTTAGCAAAACAACAACAAAGGTCGTTGTCAATCGTTTCATCATCTCACCCTGCCCTGCAACCAAATCAGTTCTATACGAGAGGGCAACGATTCCCGCCAATGGAATATGAAATGCGTGTAAACTCATGGAGTAGAGAATTTGAGAGAGAAGTCCAAAGGTGAGAATTGGGGTCAATGGACCGATAAATTGTAGGATGCTGAGCAGGTACAGTATCAAAAACCAGAGACTCAACAAGCGAATATCACTTTCCCTTTCGCTTTGAAGGTACCCGTACAATGCTGGAACGATGAGGAGGCCATTGAAGAGGAGAAATGGGACCCCGCCTTGCCATCCATATTCGTGTTGTATCCAATGCTCCGTTGAAACATCCAACATTCGAAGCAGGTATTCGAACGCAAGGGTCACGACCATGAGGATGAAGAACAACCGAGCACTTGAGGACTGAAGAAGACTTGAAATTGTTGGCTTGAACGTCGCAAAGTGTATGGCAACATACAACAACAGAAGGTAGAGGAAACCAGTTGGATGAATCAATCCAGCACCAACCAACAGCACACCTCGATACTTGAGGTTGTCTTGTTTGGTAAATTGAAGATAGATTGCGAGCGAGATTGGAATGAGACTCGACACCGTGGGGTATCCTGAATCAAAGAATTTTGCGAAAAGGGCAACGCCAACAACCATTGATATCACGATTTGAAACGATGCATCCCTTTCTTCGAAAGCAGCAACGAGTCCACATAAGAGTGCAATGAAGCCCGCTATGCCAACATCGAAGGTGCTGTTCAGATATCCTTGTGTGGTAAAAAATTCAATGTGGGTCACGAGAGCAGGAAAGCTAGGAGAATACCACCAATTGGATGTTGAAAACATAAGACCGTTGTTGGCACCAGCAAAATCTGAAGCGATGACGGCAAAACCAATCCAATCCATACCAAATGGAATTGAGGTCA
>JAYODQ010000007.1:5769-69177 GCA_038106355.1 Candidatus Poseidoniales archaeon
ACATTGTGTTGTTGTTTTGAAAGTATACCTCGATGCCAAGAAGATGTAACTTGGCACCAAGCCTGCGAGGAGAACAAAAACGACGCCCCACATGTGACTAGGTTGCTGGACAAACCTCTTTTTCTTTCTGTTAAAGCATAAGTAGAACCATCGTACATCGTGGTTTGAGCGTATCTTCGTGTTTCATCCTACAGTCATCCTCGATGAACCTTATTGGGTGTTTGATTTTACAAAGCAGAGGTCTTTGCCCTGGCAACACCCATTCAAATACACCATCGGGAGATACGATGAGACACGACCCGGAATGTATGAAGCAGCATTGTTTGAACAAAAACGCAACCATCACGTTGGAATCGATATCGGTGCACCAGTAGGAACGCCAATCTATGCCTTTGCAGAGGGTGAAATTTTCATGTTTGATAACAATGCAGAAGAGGGCTCGTACGGACCAACCTTGATCACGAAACACACCCTCTCTCTACCCTCGGCCATCGGGGTGAAGGAAACCAGCGAGATTGAAACAATTTGGGTATTGTATGGTCATCTAAGGAAAGATGTGTTGGACATGTGGACACATGGGCAATCCTTTGGTCGTGGTGATGTGTTGGCGTTCATCGGCGAAGAGCATGAAAATGGCGGGTGGCCACCTCATGTTCATGTGCAAATTTCACGAAACGAACCCCGTGTTTGCGATCTACCGGGTGTAGTTGCTCTCGAAGATAGGGAGAAAGCATTGTTGAATTTTCCAGACCCGAGATTGATTCTTGGCCCAATTTATTGAACTGAGTTGAGATATTCCTTGAGTGACATAATTGGTTGAATTGTGTTCGGATTTTTTCCATGAAGTAGAGATAACGCTATGCTGAGCCAATCCATAATAATGCAATGGTACAGAAGCGATTCGAATAATGATTGGCCTTCGCCTCGAATTCTCCAAGCAAATTCAGTTGGGCTATGAGCAATGAGCCAATCCATCCGTTGGAGGACCCTTGGGTGCATACCCTCCCACGACAAGACAAGGAGAACTTGACTCTCACTTGAAGGGTCACCATGCTCACCAACACCTCCCCATGCCACAATTTCGTTGTGGTTCATTTCAGGGAGGAGTGCTATTTTTGCAAATCTTGCTGAATTTTCGTTGAGTTGGTTTTTGAAACGTAGGACTGCAGGACCACATTCAGTTGGTCCAAGAATCGAGATGGGTCTTGTCGTCATTGCGGCGGCCAATTGGGCAATGTCTCCCTCTGGGTCGAGTGTAAAGTCAAAATTTTGTGAAACAATGGCAAGTCGGTCAAAGATTTCATTTATTTCTTGCACGCTTTTTTTCTTCAAAAGACCGAGGCGTTGCAAACATGCGTACTGGCGACTAAAAATGTGGCCAAATGCGGTTCGAGGGGGCTGTCCTCCAACGGTTGGTACAAGGAAACATGTCGAGTACAATTCAGAAAAGGCTGCAAGTTCTCCACCAGAGGCAATAACGATGACCACACCACCGCGTTTGAGAATTTGCTCTGTTGCTAGAACGGTTTCTTCTGTGGTACCACTATGGCTGGTTGAAATGACCAAGGTTTTTTCGTTCCACCACGAAGGTACATCGTAATCTCGGTGCACTCGAATCGGAACAGTTCCTTCATGGTCTGCGAGTGCGGATAAAAAATCTCCACTACTCGCTGAGCCTCCCATGCCCAAGCAAAGGACAGCATTCCAATGCTGCTCTGCGAGGAGAGCATACCAATCATCGTTTGATTGTTGAACAAATGCAAATCCTTTGCGTAAATCGTCAACGAATGATTGCGTGTAACCAATCATCTTGTTTGTGTCAAACTTATGAGCCAAATCGACAAGTGTTGAAGGGGCAGTTTCTTGTTGGTCAACCATGTTTACGCACCCGGTATCATTGGCTTCGATATTTTATTTTTTCATCGATGCCGAGCCTTGGAAGGGCAATCCAATCCCCTTCGACTTTGCACAAAAGAATTCTTGATTGTTGTTCGTATGTGTATGGCAATCGAACCGAACTCATTTGCCAGTTTGTAGGATCGAGGAATTCCCCAACCGATGCATCTTCAGTCAGCAGCTCCACTTCAAGGATGTCCTTTCGCCGTGCTACCACTTGTGCCGATTCAAGGTCCCTCCATGTCACTCCAGTTTTCTCATGATGGCCGACTCTATGAATGATAGCACCGTCCTTTGACCAGGAGGTTGGTCGCCATAGAGCATCTCTGAACGAAATCACATCGCCTAATTCATATCCAGGCTTTCTGTACAACAGGGTCAATCTTGTGACATCAACGCCATCCTTTTTTCCAACGATGGAATTTGTTTCGATGATATGTCCACCAAATTCAGAGATGAGGTGTCGGCCCCAAGAACGGGCAAGCCCTTTGCTACCAAGGACCACATCGTATCCTCCCTGGACTGGTCCTTCTTTTGAGATGAAAAACATCGGGTCATCAGGCATGGCATCGAGAACGTCATCAAAGGTCTCCCGAAGCGCTGTGAATTCATCCTCTTCAAGTCGCCGAGCTGAACTTCGTAACTGAACGGTTGCTTCAAAATAATTACCTGCCCTTCTCGTGCACGTGATACATACGCCATTCGCCATTCTGGCTCTCATCGTGTGTTCTTCTTGATAGAGCAACGAGTCGATGATGCCCTCAACTTGAACATGCAGCAATGTGTGACGTTCACTGACCGGTTCAACTTCCATGGCTACGCTCGTTTGTTCTGCTAAATGGTGAACTTGAACATGTCGATTGAGCAATTCATCCCATAGTTGGTCAAATGAAATGTCGGTCCACTTCCCTTCGAGCTCAACGATACCACATCGGGCACATCGTACCCAAGGAACATTTTTTGGCACGAGGGCAAGCTTTGTCCTCTTGCGACAACAATCCTCACACAAGCGGTCGGTAAAGAGCGGTGGCTCTTGTCCACAAACAAGGCAAAATTCACCACCGAGTACGCTTGACATACAGAACGCCAGTGTTGAGGACCAACCACTTTGATTTGAAGATATAGTATTGTTATTCATTTTCTGAATCTTCTTTGACCGTAATTTGGTGACTCAGTGCTTCTTCAATGGATTGAATTTGCAACATCATTCGACGATGCCTTGTAGCAACGATGTAGGTCCAGATACCGAGGGCAAAAATCATGCCCAAGTAGGCGATTGCGAGGTAGGTTATGCTCTCCATCTTCATCCATCCATTGTTGATTGTAATACAGCAAGTTTCTGTTCAAGTTGACTTGTCTGAAGCGAAAGCAGGACCTGACCAACGATTGCAATAGAGAAAGAAATCGCCCCGATGAGCAAAACAAGGCCCATATCTGAATCAAGTGAACTTCCTTCACCCGTGGCGACCACTGGGCCAGGATGTCGAATTGTCCACAATCGTGTAGCAACGTAGGTCACAGGTACCAGAACAAAACCATACAGTCCAAATGTGGAAAATGTATCACGCGATTCAACACTATCAGGTTGGCTTTGCCTACCGAGCACAAGATACACGGCGAGGAGTGTGAGCAGACCAAATGTATTCAACCGCGGGTCAGCCCAATCCCATGGCACCCCCCATTCTGCTGCCCCCCAAATACAGCCTGACCAAACGGTCATGAGACCGGTCACAAGTCCAGCTTCTGCACCTGCAACATGGAGTTTCCAGCCAAATTCAGACCTTTTGAACATCCATAGTACTGAACCAACAAACAGAATGCCAAAGGCAAGGAATGCGGCCCAAGCCGATGGCACATGCCAGTAGAAAATACGTTGGGCACTCGGCGATTCGAAGGCGTCGATGGACACTTGAGGGGCCCACAAAAAGCCTAATCCTAAGGTCGCTGCCATCCCACAATAACCCATTCCCAAAATGAAAGGGGCCTTTGCTGTCAGCATGAATTGTGGACTGAGCCCCCCTTCTTGAAGGTGGTGTCATGTGGTCAAGACATCGAGAAGAAGCGCAAACGGCAGAATGAGTACGGGAGTCAGCAATCCAATAAACACTGCATGTGGTCTTGCCAGTTGTTCAACTTGGAGTTGAACAAGCCTCATGAGATGGGCGATGAAACCTGCAAGGAGTGCTCCAACACCAACCAACTCCGCTGTTGTTTGTTCGATGCCGGCTAAAATTGAATTCGAGAGAAAAGTCACAACGGCACCGAGCAAAAATGGGAGCCAAGAAGAATGTGGTGTTCGGTACGAAGTTGCCTTCCACCACGAGAGACTGCGTTCTTCCCTCAACATCACCACCAGGCCATCGCCGCACAATCCTATCGCAAGAGCAGGTGCTAGAATAAAGCCAAGATGTTCAATTGAATCGATGCCAATCGGTATGGGTAAAATCGCCATGAAAACACCGAGGGTCATCATGGCTGCAAGACCGTTGTGACTTAGCCATCGCATCGTCCGAAATTGTTGTCGAAGGCCAAATCCCGAGGGTCGTATTCGTTTGGTATCCTTTGCAGATGGAATTTCGGTGTGAGGGGGTGCATTTGATGCATTGTTCTGTTGAATCGTATCCTCATCAAGTGAATGAACATGGGTTGCAATGCTTTGAAACACGCCTTGATGAGAACTGATCACGATTCCGTGACCCATGTGTTGCAAGGTAAGAAGCCATGAGGTTAAGGTTTGAATCGAGTCTTCGTCGAGACCTGCATCCGGTTCATCGAGAAGAATGATGGTCGAAGACTGCGATGCAAAGGCGGGAAGAATTGCAGACAGAATCGCTACTTTTCGCTGCTGACCTGCTGACAATGTCGCAACGATGTCGTGCTTTCTATGCAGAAGTGAAAAAGCCTCGAGGAAAGGTGAGTTGTCGATACTTCTTCCGTACATACCTGTAGCGTTATCAAGATGTTCAGCGATGGTTTCGGACCCCATGACTCCATTCGATTGAAGTGCCAACCCAACATGAAGAGTGCTTTTCTTTCGTCGTCCATCTCCGTCAGCTACGAGATGACCTTCGTGTTCCAATGTGCCTTGTTCAAACATTGTTAATCCAACAAGCGATTCAATGAGAGTTGATTTGCCGGATCCATTCGATCCAACCAGAAGGTGGATGTCATGTTGCTGAATTTCAAAATTCTTGTTTTGTAACACAAGGTGCATTCCACGACGCACAGTGACCCCACGGAGGTGAGCCAGTGTGCGAGTCATGGTCGAGCGAACAGGTCCTTCTAAGTCAATTCTCCGACCATGAAACCAGCGTCAAACCAATAGGTAACCACTTCATCGAGGATACCATGGGCTACCATTTCCTGTCCTTTGGTGCAGCGGAATGGGCCATCTTAGGATTATGGTTTGTCGCCATCCTCGCTCCAATTGGGTACTCGATTCGACATCAAACTTCTCTTGCATTATCATTGACGCTGAGCGTCTTGCTTGGATCCATTGTTCAAGTTCTTTGGTCAATACTCTATAATTCAGGTCTTCTCTCGACTTGGCTGTGGTATGATTTTGTTTTGGTCCCATCCCGTACCATGGAGCCAATGTGGTGGCACACCATTTTCACATCCGGGTTTTTACACAGCAACGATGTGATGCATGTGCTCGGCAATACCGTGATTCTAGCGTTGGTTGGAATACCTCTTGAGCAACGATTAGGCATGAAGAGATACGCACTTGTGTATACTGCAGGACTCTTTTTTGGTTCGACTGCATGGATGTTGATGAATTTAGACTCGAGCAGACCAGCCCTTGGGGCTTCAGGTGCGGCTTTTGGCCTGTTGGGAGCGTATCTTGCTGGATGGCCAAAAGACGAGATCCCATTTCCCTTCATTCTGATTCGAAAATGGCCCGTCACTTTGATTGCGTTGGTGTATTTTGGATTGGAGGTCCTTCGGGCATACTCTACACTGGGGCTCAACCAAACAAGCGATGTCGCCCACATGGCTCACTTAGGTGGTTTTCTTGGTGCATACATTTGTCTGCCAATGATTGCAAAAGGTGGGCCCGTCCCACTCGGTATCGAAGATGGCGGACCCTCGCTCATCAATTCGATGCAAAGCAAAAACATGGCGATTCGATCCAAAATGGTTGATTTATCAATGCTTGAGTCCCCCTGGGAGGTTGATGGTGTGATTCCAAAACACCTGCGAGAACCACTTTCAAAACTAAGGCAAGAGGGGGATGAGGTCGAAACAAGGTTGGCGTGGATGGAGCAGATTTCATCTCTTGCATCCTGCCCGATATGCGATCAAGACATTGTCATGACACAACACAGTGATGGTCCAAGATTGACATGCATGACGGATGTATCTCACTTCGACTGGCCAAAATCAAATGCCTGATTATCCTAAATTTTCCATTCAAAACAAAGATAGAATCAAAGAGGTAAACCGTGACATAAAGACAGGAGGGGTGAAATGCAACATCGACGAAATTCTCGATTGAGCGTGCTGATGCTCATGACATTCTTGATGGTCTTTTCAACAACACTCTCTCCCATCGTTGCACATCCTCTCTCCAGTGAAGCGTCAATGGAGGGCGATGAACCGATTCTCGTTGATGGATTACCACCTTTGATGTGCGATGAAGAGTTGTGTCGATTCAATGCACGCCTCATCGAACGTCATGGAATGGCTGCATCAGAAGACGAATTTTGGTGGTTATCCTATGGCCCAGATTTGGATTGGAATGGTATGGATGACAGGCTACAACGTGTCATGGCTGGAGCAGAGTCAATTTCTCCAACGGCTATCGTGGGTCCAGATGGGAGAAAAACAGTTGCCATCGTCGTTGATTATGCTTGGCACCCAACGATTGAGGAGCACGATGAATTACAATCTATTCTTTACGCTCATGGTTGGGTGGGACAAGAAGGTGGTGCATGGTACCAAGCGCTCGACTCACTCGATGCCATCGTCGTTGACAAAGTGCCGGTTTCAGCACTCATGGACATCTACTCCTCCAACGGTGTCGTGGTCATCGAGATGCAAAATGTGATGGTTCCATCCAACGATATTGCTACCCGAGCATTGCGAATGAGGCCATCCGATGTGTACTCCGCAACAGCATATGAACGAGGCTACGATGGTCAAGGAGTGGTCATCGCCGTACTCGATACAGGTGTCGATAATGAACACCGTTCGCTCAATGACTTTGACGATAAGAATGATGAGCCAGATGAAGACCCTACATCGTACAATGACCAAAAATGGGTCGCAGGTTATGATGCGACTTCTGCAGCTGCAAATCCTGATGGTTCACAAGATCCGGATGATGGTCAAGGTCATGGGACCCACGTGGCAGGGAGTGCCCTTGGGACTGGAGGTAGCGATCGAACACACATGGGAACAGCGCCAGGTGCATTTCTTGTGGACATCAAAGTCCTTACCGATTCAGGTGGTACAAATTCACAAGCATCGTTGAACGGTATTCAATGGATGATCAACAACAGGAACACCGACTGGGGCAACAACGCCTCAAGTCGTGGTATTGATGTGGCTTCCATGTCATTTGGTTCTGTTTCATCCCCTCTCAATCCTGGCGATGAAGGAGACAACGGCTCTGGTGCCGAGGCTCGCCTCGTCAATAATGCAACTTCAGCGGGAATTGTTTGCGTTGTAGCCATGGGTAACGATGGTTCGCGTCGCGTACCTTCCCCAGCGAGTGCGGATGGCGCAATTTCTGTCGCTGCAGCAAACGATCGCAACAATGTCAATCGAACAAACGATGTGATTGCATCATATTCAAATTCGGGCCCCAGACTCTCAGATGATGACGATGATGAGTGGGACGAACTCAAACCAGATGTGACATCGTTTGGTACTGGCATCGTTTCCGCCTCGGCAGCAACTGGGCCGTCTTTGCCCGGTCAATTCAAGACACTCGCAGACAATGACTACGAGTCTTTGGATGGAACCAGCATGGCTACGCCACTTGTTTCGGGTGTTGTTGCCATCATGTTGCAAGCAGATGATTCTTTGACTCCCGAACAAGTCAAGGATATCCTCCGAAATTCATCTGAGAGTAGAGGAAGTGCAAGCGAACCTTCGGTCTCAAATCGATGGAATGCAAATTGGGGTTTCGGCCTTGTTGATGCCTCTTGTGCACTTGACTACGTCTTGAAACGAGTGTGTACCTCTCTCGACGATTCGGGTGTTGTGATTGACCCACCTCCAGGTGGCGGTGTGGGCGACCATGTCGACCTCAATGAACCTGAAAACAGAACCTATCACCTTGCAGGCCAGTACCTTCGTGTTGCAGGCACAACAGACATTCCAAACGATGTGAATTATGTTCAGGTTCAAGTTCTTCTTGAACAAGTCAATCAGGATGGCGATAAAACAGAACTTATGCCATGGACTGCAGCAACTGGTTCAGTTGAGTCATGGTATCTTGATGTCTTGGTCCAAGATGATTGGGCAGACCCTGAGGCCGATTACAATGTCATTTACGCACGAGCTGTTACCGATGAGGGCGACGCATCTGCAATCGCATACAAAATTGTACAGTTTGGTAAAATGGACATTACTTTTTCTTCACCCCTTGCCGATGCCATACTTTCTGGCATCGTCGAAGTTTCCGGAACCGTGGAAGGAACCGACCATAATCGAATCGAATACAAAGTGGATGGTGGGGATTGGCTTGTCGGCACCACATTAACGCCAATGGAAGAGGGTCAGCAATCTTGGTCTTTCTCATGGAATTCTCAAGAAGTCGAGGATGGAATTCACAAATTGAGTGTAAGAATGGTCAACGATTCTGAAATAAAAACAGATATTGAACGAAGGTCATTTACCGTTGATAATTTCCCTGCTGCACCCGATTTCGAAATTTTTGGTGTGCCTGAGATTCACGAACAAGGCTTACCAGTGTACAGTGCAATCGCAGGGACATTGCTCGAAGTGAAGGTATCCATTCGAAACATTGGCGACGATGATGGTGAAAATGTGTATGTCGTTCTCGATGCCCCCGGAACAGATTCAACTTCCTATCCTTCAGATTATCAAGTCGCATTAATTGAAGAAGGATCAACTGTATCGATTACACTTCATTGGTGGGCTACTGAAGCGGGCGATCATACCGTCAACATTGAAATTGACCCGAACAACCAATTCACTGAATCAAATGAAGAGAACAATGTCTACAGTTTCAGTTTTACAATCGATGAACGTCCTACACAACCAGTATTGCGATTCCAATCTGGTTCGGTAAGCACAACACCAGTCATCCCGACCCCCGATCAACCGTTCAAAATCAAAGTACGGGTGGACAATTACGGACAAAATGACGCAATGAACTTGCAACTTGCTCTCGACCGTTTCGTCGATGGCATAGGTTGGAATCGATTGGATTCAAAGGAAATCATCGTCATTCCAGGCTCAGTTGTATTCCCAGGCTTTATCGAAGTTGAATTTACCGAACTGATTCAAGAGTCAGGGCCACAACAATATCGTGCAACACTTAGCGGTAATGGTGTTGAAGTTGAACATAGCCAGTATCGCTTCAATATTTCAGTATCAGATTACACGGTCAGTGCACTTGTCCGACTCAATCTCGATGCAAATGAAGTTCCCATTGACCTCGTAAGTGTTGAAGATCGGTCGTTGCTCTTCACAGTCCGAAAGGGCGAACTCCATGTCCGAGTGTATGGAAAAACCAATCAATTGATCACCGATGTATTGCTTGAAGGAAATTGGGACGGTGAACTTGCTACACTCGTTCGTGAGGATGATTTAGTTCAAGCCGCCTGGACGCGAAAAACCGAGAGTGTTGATGGGTATACACTCACCAACATTGGCATGACTTCGATTTCAAGCGAGGGTAAAATCACACCCAAACACTATCACATGCAACCCCTCAAATTATCTGAAGGAAGTTATTGGGGGCTTGCCTTAGATGAATATGAGGAGCGTGTTGTTCTTGCAGGCTACCACAGAGATATCTCTACGGGTGGTTCATGGCAAGATATCACCTCTATTTTTGCACTCGTGAGCGACACTCCCGACCGAGGAAATTCTTGGGGCAATGAAGTCGTTGTCCTTGCAGATGTCGATATTCGGAAGAATGAAGCTCAACCCCTTGCTATTGCACTCGGTGAAGAGTACTTGCACATTCTCTATCAACAACGAAGAGACGACATCACTGGCATCGAACGTGTTGGCCTCATGTATACACATGGTGAACCTACACAAGCCTCGTGGTCGTTCAAATCTGCTGTGGACGACGAAAGTTACAATGCTGTCATCGATGTCCATGTTGAGGATAAAGAAGACATTCTCATCGCCGCTTGGATGAAAAAAACAGGACGATACACACAAGTTGCATCTGCGGTGACTGACACCAGTTGGTCCATCGACGACCCAACGTATGTTTCTGCACCTGGCTCACAATTTTTGACCATCGGAAAGCATCGAGATGGCTATTACCTCGTCTATGATGAAATCAATGTCTTCGGCCCAGTCACTCGTTTTGGTCAATTCGCTGATGAACATGGTCAAGCGGTAGACGGGCTATCAAACATCATCTCTTCTGGTTACATTCGGGGGTATGGCGTCGAAGATAACAACGATGGAATCATGATTTTGATTTCCACAACTGGTTCTTATGAATTCAAAGATATCATCTCAGGGGAGGATGTTGAAGAACGCAAAAAATTATCTGGATTAGAACTCCTCCTCGAACCATTACCTGGTTCATTTGAAACCAAGTTGATTGTCGCATCTTCAAGTGCAGTCTTTTTGGCTTTGTTCCTCGTTTTCGTGGTTGTTTCTCTTAAGAAAAGTCGCCGAGAAGTTGAATTAGAAATTGCTAAGGCTGCAGAAGACCAAGACAACATTGAACTTATGATTCGACCCGAGGAGGACGTAGGGCCGTTGCTTGCCATTGATGCCGAAGAAGAATTGGTCGTTTCCACGTCAGCACCGGCACCCAACGAAGAGGAGGATGAGCAATCACTTTCCGAAGAGCTAGAGCAGAAAATTGAACAGGGTGAAGGCAGCGCCAGACTCGAACGAAGGATGAAACGTATGAAAGAAAGGGAACTTGCTGAAATGTTTGCCAATATGCCTGCTCCTCAATTACCTCAACTTGGTGGGCTGCCTCCTCCGGAGATTGTTCCAATCGCACAAGCCCGAATGCCACTTCCTGAATTGTCAAAACAAATGACGTGTCCAAAATGTTCTGCGACCATTAAGGTCAAAGACATCATGCGTTCATCGATCACATGTCCAATTTGTTCTGCAAACATTGAATCCTGAGGTGAGATGATGTGCAGCATCTTTGCATATATTGGAAATCGTCAAGCCCAACCAATTTTGCTTGACGGCATCCGAAGAATGGAATATCGAGGATACGATTCTGCAGGCATCGCTATTAAAAATCCCGAAATTCAAGTCATCAAATCAGTTGGAAATGTCTCCCGACTTCAAGAGAAAATCACTGAAACAATCAACGGACAGTGTGGGATTGCTCACACGAGGTGGGCAACGCACGGTGGTGTGACCGATGAAAATGCTCATCCGCATTTTTCCTTCGACCAGAAAGTTGTTTTGGTTCACAATGGAATTATTGAAAATTACAAAGCCTTAGCAAAGCAACTTCATGATAAAAAGATTGAACTGAAGTCTCAAACCGATACTGAAATCATTGCACATCTTGTCGCACTTGAGTTGAAATCTGGAAAAAGTCCAACCACCTCGGTCCACAACACCGTGAAGAAACTGCGCGGAACATGGGGAATTTGCGTTATGTTTGCAGACCATCAAGAGCTCGTTTGTGCACGTTTTGGTTCGCCGTTGCTCGTTGGTAAAAATGCAAATGAAATGTTCGTCTCAAGCGACCCCCATGCCCTTCATCCTTACACCGACCGAGTTATTTTTCTTGAAGAAGGTCATATTGCAACTGTGACACAGAACACCGTTGAATTATCCTCTCCCACGAAACATCCGGTCAAAGCGGAAATTGTGACGTTAGAACAAGATTGGGGTGAATCCGAGTTGGGTGAATTTGACCATTTCATGCTCAAAGAAATCTATGAGCAACCCGATGCCTTACGCCATTGTATCTCTGGACGAATGAGCCTCAATCAAGGCATTGGGCGCCTCGGGGGCATGAGATTAGAGCCTGCAGTTTTGCAACAGACACCTCATGTACGTCTGCTTGGTTGTGGGACAGCGTACCATGCTGCAGAAATTGGAGCTGCATTGGTGGAGCGTTTAGCAAGAATTCCAGCTGTGGCGACGATTTCGAGTGAATTCAAAGCCAATGACCCCGTCATCAATCCAAAAGCAATCCATCTAGCAATCTCTCAATCTGGAGAAACAGCAGATACGATTTCTGCAATTCAAGAAATACACCTCAAGGGTGCAAAGGCGTATGGTGTGGTTAACGTTGTTGGTTCGACCATCGCTCGGTTATGTGGTCAAGGGGTGTACATGCATGCGGGTCCTGAGCAAGCCGTTGCCTCAACAAAGGTATTCACAAATATGATCGCAGCATTAACGCTCTTTGCAACTCAAATCGGAAGGTCAAGGCACATTTCAAAAGACCAAGGTGTTGAACTTCTCAAAGAATTGCAACAAATACCGCATAAGATGGAAACCTATCTTGAGTCTCAAGGCCCAATTCTTGCTGCAGTCGAGTTGCTTAAAGATGCAAAATCTGTGTTGTTCTTGGGACGCGGCATTTCTGCCCCAGTGGCCAAAGAAGGAGCACTCAAACTCATGGAGGTGGCCTATATTCCATGTTTAGCGTATCCGGCTGGTGAAATTAAACATGGACCAATCGCTTTGCTCGAAGAAGGCAGCCCAGTTGTCGTAGTTGCCCCCAATGACGCTCTCCAAGTCAAAGCCCAATCAGCAATTCATGAATGTAAGGCGAGGGGTGCAAAAATAATTCTTATTCACGAGGAAGGAGATTCAATTGGCTCAGAAGGTGATATTTCGATTGCAGTACCCCCAACCCATGAAGTGTTGTCGCCGCTTTTGACCGTTCTGCCATTGCAACTCATCGCTTACCATACCGCTCTCGCCAGAGGATGCAATGTGGACCGGCCTCGCAATCTCGCTAAATCAGTCACGGTTGAGTGATTTCAAAGAATTGAGAATCGTTGTTCTTCGGCCTTCCATGTGAACGGTTTGTATCCTAAAATATGTCGAGTATGACGCATTTTTACAATGCCGATCTTCCTTGAGACATCGTCGCCGTGACGTTCCATCACCAGATGGATGACGCCATCAGAAAGGTAATCCTCTACACCATATTCACCGAATTGCTTGTTGTCCTCACCAGTCATTTCACAAATGAAAAATGCGGTAAGATTCAGTCGTCGTACCGCCTCAAAAAGCCTAAAGATTTCATCACGTGGATTTTCCATTTTGGTGAGTGTGAAAAATGCACCGAGTGAATCGAACACAAGCAACTCAAAGCCGATGGATTGTCGATAGGATGTAAGTTGTTTGATGAGTTGCCCCATCCAATCGACTCGCTTGCTCATACCTTGTTCATCGAGTTGGACGCGCAGGTCAGCAAGGTCGATAATGGCGATTCTGTTTCGAACTCTTGCATCCTCGACATTCATCCCCATGTTCGCCATGTGAGAACGGAGAGATTCCTTGCCCTGTTCGAGGGTGACGTAAATACCGCTGGTTTCTCCATACAGCACAGCGTTGTAAAGCATCGAAAAGGTAAGACTGGATTTCATGGCACCAGATGCCCCCGCCACGATACAAATATGACCTTGTGGTATGCCACCTTGCATATTTTCATCTAATCCTTCTATGTTCGATGGGATTCGTTCGCTGCCCGCCACTTGACTCACGACTTGATGGGAATTGTTTGGTTTCTTCAAGTTCTCGTTTGATTTTGATGGATAAAACTACGGCTTTTCTTGATGTAGACCATCCATGAAGGTCGTGTTGGCATCTGCCTCACCACGGCGGAAGATTCTTCTTGAACAACTTCAATATGTTGTGGAGACTCAACCAATCATCGGCATCGATGAAACACCGCCACTCCATCTTGAGGTGTGTCAGCAAGTTGAAATGATTTGTCAAAGAAAAGCACAAGGATATACAATCCTTGGTGACGAGATCGTCATCGTTGCAGACACGATGATTGAACATCCACATGACTCTACGAAGAGCATAGGTAAACCAAAAGGAAGAAGCGATGCGAAGGAAATTCTTAGTCTCCTTTCGGGACAAAGTCATACCGTTTGGACGACAACAGGCGTCTTAACACAAGGTCGATGGCACATATTTACCAATCAAGCCAGAGTCCATATTTCACATTTGAATGAGGAGGAGATGCTGTATCTCCTCGATAGTCTGTCATGGGAAGGAAAAGCGGGTGCATACGATTTGCATGGGGAGATGCACAAGTATGCCTCGTTGGAACAGGGAGAAGAGACCACAGTTCTAGGTCTCGCTTCAGATGCAATTCGATTTCTTCAGAGCATCGATGAAGGCGTTAATTGAGGTGTCAATCCAAGTTCGTATTTTTTGGCCTCAACCACGACATCTTTACCTGGGATGAGGAATAATTTGTCGTACTGGTCAAGTGCATATACACCAATTCCATAATGACCGGATCTTGATTTCAGTTCACGCTTTAACGCATCTTGATGTGTTTGCATGTGCAACAACGGACGCAAGTCAAGAATGATGGAATCTCCTTGCATGACCCTTTCAAACATCTCTGGGAAAGGAATTCGAAATTTTTCATCTGGACTTACATAACGAACTGCTTTATCGGGAATTGGATGTTGATAGGTCATTCGAATTCCGAGGTCATGAAACGGTTCTCCGTCCGAAGTGACGGGTCCTTTCCAGTCAAATGGTATTGTTCTTCGTTGTTGTGCCGTTCCCATTGGTACCGCTTGTGTGACTGGTGGTGGAATGTCGAGGAGGTCAACATCGAGTGGAGGTTCTGCACTCGTTTGCTGGACTGGTTGATGACGCTCGGAGCGTTTTTTCTTTGTAGGTGGTTTGTTGCCTTCGGGGTCAGGTAAACCAAAAAATTGCCAAAGACTTACCATGCTATTTCCTCAAAAGTCCAAATCATCTAACAAATCGTGGATAGATGATGTTGCAGGTTGAGGTGCAGTATCAAAGGCTTGTGGTTGAACAGGAGGTGCTGGTGTTGAATTTGCCTCCAACCACTGTTGGCCATAGTAATTCCATTGTTCCATCGTCCAACCTTGAGGAAGGCCGGAAGCAGGTAGCGGTGGGCCGCTTGAAGGTGAAGTAGCAGCCATCGGATTTGGTGGAGCGGATGGTTGTGGTGTGCCATAGGAAGGTGCGACTTGAGGCTGCGCTGGCAAAGCGGGTAACGAGGGCAATGCCGGAAGTTGCGGCAGTGGTTGTTGCTGGAAGACAGGGAGTTCAGCCATTCCTCCTATGCCAAAGACTGCATCATCGAATTTTGTTTCGTAAATATCATCGGATGCTCTTGGTTTGGTGATGAACATAAAACTGATGATGAGGACGACGATGATGATGATGGTCATGAGTGTATAGGTCATGGTCGGTCCTATCGCCGACTCAATCGACTCAAAGATACCTTCAGGTGGTTGTTCTGCGACCTTGATGGTCATCGATGTGGTTTGGAATTCACCATCATCATCAATGACCGTGAGAATGATGTCCCATGTTCCTGGAGGAAGGTTTGTGAGTTCGATGGTTTCGGTTGTGAAATCGACATCTCCTGCATTTTTACCATCGAGGTTACCGTCAAGGTAGCCTACATCCCACGAATACTTCAGATTCAATTTATCGGTTTCAGTTTCCCTTGTGCCAGACGCTGAAAACACAATGGTATCGCCCTCCATCAAATCAGTAAGTAGCGATTCAGTTCCAATCACAGGCACAGGTGGTAAGTTGAGGACACTTACATTCATCAATATCGATGCAAATGCCCCATCGTTATCAATCACGGTAGCAGTGATTTGACGGACACCTTTTGTTCCCCATGAAGCGTTGAGATTTTCTCCAGTGACTTCACAGTCGTCATTCATAATGCCGTTGTTATCGATGTCGATATTGGCGTCAAGATCCCAGCAGACCACAAGGCTATCCATATCCGAAGGTGTATCGTCGATGTCAACAGATAGGTACAGTGGGTCATCTTCGAAGAGGGGGACATCTCCGAAGAACCCAGAGATGGTTGGTGCAACATTGTTGACCTTGACAGTACCGTAGCGAAGTTCAGAGGATGCTCCATCATCATCAACAGCTCGAACGGATATGATGTGTTCTCCGGAAACATTCCAAGAGATGAGTTGCATGGATTCGGCTCCAGTCGTTGTCAATGTCCAATTTGCATTTTTGTCCGATGGATGCCATTCAATGAGGAGCGTTGGTTCATCTCCCATGGAATCATCTGCAAGAACATTGAGGAATCCTACCTCGTCTTCATTCACAACCCAAACGCCGTCTTCGTTGATATCAGCGGGTTGTCCTGCAAGAATCAATTGAGGTTCGCCAATCGTAGGTGCGATATTGAGAATGGTAATGTTGTATTCGACTTCGGTTTGAGCCCCATCATCATCAACACCCACAGCCTTGACACTCATAGGACCTTCTTCGAGTGGTGTAAATGTGCACAACCGCTGTGTCATACCTTCGTCGCAGTCTAGTCCGGGCCATGAAATCACCACATCTTGCCCGGCAGGCGAAATCGTATCGTTGTCTTCAACACCAATGGCTTCAATGGTAATTTTAGATTCAACCTCCACAGAAGTAGGTCCCGTTAATTCAAACTCAGGGGGTCTATTGAGGACACTAACAGTATGATTGAGTTCTGAAGTATCCAGTTCGTTGTCGGTGACAATGAGGTGGACATTCCATTGTCCATCGTCTGACCAGTTAAATTCGGTGACGCAATTTTCCGAATAGATTCGAGTGATAAGACTTGGTTTGTATTCGATTTCAAACATACATTCGATGGTTCCTCCATCTTCATCAAAACTTGATGAGGCATCGAGTGTGATATTTTGCCATGTCAACATACCCTCAGTGGATGTCATGTTGCTTGTTGGCAATCGCCCAAAAAACAGGTTGACATTTCCTTGATTGTTTGTTCGGTCAGCATCCTCCGTAACACTTTGGGTGGGGTCGACAATGTAAGAAAACGTTGATGTCCCAATGGCTTGTTCGGCTAGAACCGTATACTCAAGTTCGACCCTGTAGGTCGAATATGGGCCAATGGCTGGCACTGAGGTGCTTGAACTCGTCGAAAGCACATTCCCATCGAGCATAAATTGTACTGTCGTTGCAGGAGAGGTAGCAATTCCTCTATTTTCGATGGGTAATGAAAAGGTGAGGAGGTCACCTGGTATGGAATTAAAACCGATGGCAGAATTCAGCGTAGTTGTTTCTCCGTTCCTCGTCCGTTCAACAATTGTAGCGGATGCTTGTGCAATGAGGTCAACGCCAACAATGGACAAGTCCATCACAACACTGGTGACTCCGATGACACGTGCCACGGGGTCCCAAACGATGAGCCCATTGCTTGAATAGTCATCACTTGCAGGTGTATCATCGGTAAATTCAGATGTATCAAGGTCGGTAATCGAAATATTTCCTAAGGTATTTGTCGTTGGGTTTCGAATGTTATTATCGATTTCATATCGAACTTGGAGATTTGTGTTTGCAATGGCATTTCCACCGTTGAGATATTGTGCTGTGAAGCTCGTTTCAATTTCGGGAAGCACCCTTGGATAGGTCATATCGACGTTGATGACTTTATTTCGAGTTCCAGGGTTTGAAGTTGCTGATACACCCGTTGAGTCAGCAGGACTGTATGTCTTGAGGAACCAATCGATGGTGAAACCTGCAGTGTTTGAGACTCGATTCCACGCAGGGCCTCTCACGTTTGGACAGTACCAATTGAACCCAGTGTTGACACCAGTGCCATTCCATTCCATGATTTTGAATGAATTTTGACAACCTTGGTAGGTGGGTGACTTTCCTCCTTCAGATGGGGCCTGATTTTTTGTGATCTGCCAGGAGTAATTTTCAGTCATGGTGTTGTCAAAGCCCGATGGGTCGAAATAATTAGAACTTCCAGAGACATCTGTCTCGGCTTCGATGAGAGAATACCATTGATTTCCGTTTTGTAGTGGGAAGTCGTGAGATTCCTTTGGAGGAGAATAGGTCGTATTGAATTCAAGGGTTGCAATATCTTGTTTCAACCAGTTTGCTGGGAAACCGAAAATGGAAGGAATAAAATCGACATCAAGTTCAAACACGGTGACGATGGTGGCCAAATCTCGAACCCTAACATAATCTGCACCATCGTATGCAATATTGAGTGTTCCTTGGTTTCCGTCAAGGGTTGCGCCGTTGGTTCCCGAAGTGAAATCTCCAGCGATTAAAATCTCGTACACAAGGGTTTGCGTTCCGTTCACATCAACAAAACCTATCGCGTTGACCTCACGAGTCGTGTCTCCGTCGAGAGTGTTGATGGATGCCGATACACCGGATTGTTGAACAAGACTCGAAACATCAAAATCGGTATCATACACCCACGTGTCCCCAATTCTGTAATTTGGAACATCTACGACGGAATTTGTGCTTCGACCTGCTTTCAACGAAACAACATCGAGGGTAGCCCTTTGTCCTTGCTCGGCAAATTGAGCCAAACTTGGGACGACAAACAGGAACAGAAGGATAAGCGAAACAGCTCTTCGGTCCATAGTCACGGGATATCATTCAACTACTTGAGTGAATGTATTGTTGGTGAATTGATGCACTTTGGCTCAAAGCAAATCTGCAAGTTCATCCTTGATGATTTCGACGGCTTCAAGAATTTCATCCTTGTGTCGTGCACCTGTAATCACCATCTTTCCTGAACCGAATATAAGGCAAACAACCTTTGGGTAATCAAGTCGATAGATGAGGCCCGGGAATTGCTCCGGCTCGTATTCAACTTTGTCAAATGGCAAATGGAAGGTAAGATGGTTGAGGTTGAGTTTACGAGGTTGCCCAGCAAGAGGTTCGCCTGTAAACTTATCAGCACCATCGTAATCTTCGGGATAGTGAAGTGCGTAGGTCGCCACCATGTTTTGCACTTCGATTTCAACTTGGTCGAGTTCCCAAGTGGTAATGCCTGCTTTGCGTAGGTCTTCGATCATGATTTTGATTCCGTGGTGGATGTTGTCCTCGTCTTTTCCACCTGTACATACAGCACGTCCGCTTCGGAACATGAGAATAGCAAGTTTTGGTTCAACGACACGATACACCACACCAGGAAATTGTTCTGGTTCGTATTCGCAGTTCAACTGAATTGCGATATCGGGCAGGTCGAGTTCTTCAGCGACTCGAGTACTTGCGACTACATTTACTACAGTTAAGCGTTCTTCATCGGTTGGCATGCAAATCCCACCTGCCTCCAGTATATAAAAGGAAACACCTTTCCTGTCAACAGCATTCATTCAAGAATTGAGTATGGTTTCAAATGATTCCAATCGTACTCCTTCATTGGAAACAGAAGTTATGAAACTCGTTCCCCCTGCGGCTTCAATCGCCAATGCTGTTTGTTCGGGTTGCTGTGTAAGGGCGACCATACAACCTCCACCGCCTGCTCCAGAAAGTTTCGTCCCAAGTGATGTAGGCAAGGCAGCACGGATGAGTCGTCGTAATTCTGTGCTCGAGACTTGCAATTTCTCAAGGAGAATTTGGTTTTGATTCATCAATCGTCCCACTTCCACAAAATCACCCTTTTGCATAGCATCCAATCCTGCCATCGTAATCGCTCCAATATCTTCGATACAAGAAGCGTATTCACCGGAATTTGAAATCAGTCGAGCTACATGCTCCACTTGCTCCTTTGTTGATGATCGAATGCCCGTTGCTCCGATGACGAAAAACAAATCATCTGGAAATTGAGGTTGGAGATGATTGATATCCCACGACCTAATATTCTGATTAACGACAAGTTCCCTTGTGTACAAGTATTGCTCTTTTTGACTTGTGCCGAGGAGGATAAGTCCGCCGTGGGCTGATGTTGATGTATCCATTGGCGATGCTAAGCCACCTTGAGCAAAGGCTTCAGCTGCATGAGATAACAGCCCACATTCATCGATAGAAAGTGCATCATCGCCAACCAAATTCGCATGAGGTACATAACCGTCAATCAATGATGGTTCGTATGCATCCTTTGCATTGTGAAATGAAGACCAACCTTCCAACCACTCACCGTTTTGGCCGGTACGTCGACCTCTTGCAGTTCTCAAACAAGCGATCAATGCGTTGCACATTGCCGCACTGGAACCGAGTCCAGAGGCAGATGGAATTTCGCTTTGTATGTCGATGGAGAGCCTCTCTTGAATCGAAGATTTCGGCCAGAGTTTTTTGATGAGAAAATGAATGTGAGGATGTATTTTGGGTTGAAAAGTTCTTCCTTCAATTTCCATCTTATCATGAGTCTGTATCGATACGCGAGTTCTCATATCAAGTGCGACAGCAATGGCAGGTTGCCCATACACCACAGCATGCTCACCAAAGAGGACACATTTGGCAGGGGCACTTGCTGAAATCGTTGGTTTCCTTCCCCCCATGGCGTGTTCATGTGCTGTTTATTGAAATGTCTTTTGAAACATATTCACAACATCTTGACACATCGGTGCATTGAAAGACGGTCTTGTGTTGGCTTCATGTGAGCAACAAAGGTGGAATGGTATCATGGTCGTACACCCCTTAGATGTCGAGTACTTTGGTGCGGTACAAGGTTGGTGGTTCCTCATCGTCTTGTTCGGTGCTTCTGGTGGCTTTTTTGGTTTTCAAGTTGTGAAGGCAACTCGTCTGGTCTTGCTCGGTAAGCCTGAGAACCGATTTGACAACTGGGGGCTTCGAATCAAAGAGGTCATCACTGGCTGGTTAGGGCAAAAGAAGGTTCTCAAAGATAGAATTGCAGGTGGTATACATGTCCTCATGTTTTGGGGTTTTTTGATGCTGTGTACCGATATGCTCGACCTCGCAACGGCGAACAGGTTTTCGCATGCTCTGCCAGAATGGTTTCGCAATCCATGGAACCTCATGGTCGAAATTGGCTATGTATCAGCTTTTATTGGCTGCATCTTTGCATTGATTCGTAGGGTTGTTTTCACCCCAGACAAACTCAAAGGAAAATCACAACTCGAAGGGAATGTCATCTTGTTGCTCATTTTGACCATTACCGCAACTTCATTCATCATCGAATCTTATGAGGCCACATTAACTCAAACATGGGAGCCTATTGGATACATGGTGAGTCAAGAAATGAGCCCGAATCAATCGATGGTGAACACAGCGTATTGGATGCACATGCTTGCCATATCGGTCTTCCTGTTCCTCATCCCACTTTCCAAACACATGCATCTTGTCATGGCATTTCCAAATGTGTTCTTCCATGACTTGAGGCCAATGGCGACGATGGAGCCACTGGCGCGAAATGAATCTGGGAAGGCGATGTCCCTTGATGACCTCGACCTCGAATCCTTTGGTGCAGTCAATTACAGCGACTTTTCTTGGCGAAGCCTCATCGACGGTTGGGCTTGTACTTCTTGTGCACGATGTCAAGATGTTTGCCCAGCCTATGCCAGCGGAAAAGCACTCAATCCAATGCAAATCATCCACGATGTACGACATTATGCCAATGACCATTCATCGACACTCCTCGCAGGTCAAAAACCCGAAGAAGACATCATCGCAAGGTTTGGTGAAGAAGCAATTTGGGCATGCACGACATGTCATGCTTGTGTTGAAGCTTGCCCGATTTACATCGACCATGTGCCCAAACTCACCGATGCTCGTCGTCATTTGATGATGGAACGAATGGAATTCGATGAAAAGGTCGAAGACACCATTATGCCTCTCATGGCGACCATTGAGAATCTCGAATCCGATTCAAATCCGTATGGTATGCCTTCTCATGAACGTGGAGACTGGGCAGCTGATCTCGACATCAAGATCGGAGAACCGGCTGAATACATCTACTTCGCAGGTTGTGCCGCATCGTTCGATGAACGAAACAAGAAAGTTGCACGTGACACCATCCAAATTATGAAACAAGCGGGGTTGGATGTTGGCATTCTCGGGATGCAGGAAGGATGCAGCGGTGACCCTGCAAGACGAGCAGGTAACGAATACTTGTTTCAGATGCTTGCCGAAACAAATCTTGCAACATTCGAAGAAATCGGCGTGAAGAAAATAGTAGCATCCTGCCCGCATTGTTTCCACACCCTTGGGAAAGAATACAAGGAATACGGCGGGGAAGATATCGAAGTGATGCACCATTCTCAACTCATTTCTCATTTGCAACAGTCAGGAGAATTGCCTGCCCCCAAACATGACGGAACCGTCACGTACCACGACCCTTGCTATCTCGGTCGTATTGGTGGTGTAACAAAAGAACCTCGAAATGCGATTGGAGGCGTTGATGTCGAAGTAGAACGGCACGGTGAGCAGTCCTTTTGCTGTGGAGCTGGCGGAGCCCAAATGTGGATGGAAGAACACGTCCCAGAAGGATATGACAGAGTGAACGTCATTCGTTCAAAGGAACTAGCTCAAACCGGTGCCCAAACGGTTGCCGTTGGTTGTCCATTCTGTTCAACGATGGTCACCGACGGTCTCAATGCGATTGGCTCAGAAATGGAAGTCAAGGACATTGCCGAACTTGTATGGGAGCAACTCAAAGCAAACGATGCTAAAATGACTGAAGCAAGTGCAAAGAAAGAGATTGCTGAAGCGTGATGGCGAATGCAACATCTGTCGGATGCAGACAAAGATGCCCTTCTTTCGTGGTATGCACAGAACCAAAGAACCCTACCTTGGAGGACATCAAGGGATCCTTGGCATGTTTTGCTCTCCGAAGTCCTCCTTCAACAAACGCAAATGACACGGGGCCTCGAATACTGGAAGAACATCATTGAACGATTTCCAACGATCGTTGAATTGGCACGAGCAGATGTGGAAGAATTGTTGTTGCTTTGGCAAGGTGCTGGTTATTATGCACGGGCTCGGCGTTTACATGAATGTGCAACGCTCATCGTGAGCAAACATGGAGGGAGCATCCCATCCTCTTACGATGAACTTCGTGCATTACCCGGCATAGGGCCTTACACGGCGGCTGCAGTCGCAAGCATCGCTTTTGGGCAACCTCAAGCCTGTGTGGACGGCAACATACGTCGGGTGATGGCAAGATTTTGTTTAAACCAAGATCCAAACGAAAAAGACCTCTCTGATTGGTCACTTCATCAACTCGTTACCGCCTCACCCGGGGAATGGAATCAGGCGTTAATGGAACTCGGTGCAACAATTTGTCGCCCAAAAAATCCAGATTGCACCCGATGTCCCATTGCAACGAATTGTCGCGGAAAACATCATCCCAATCAATATCCGCGTCCGAAGAAAAGGAAATCAAAGCAAGTAAAATTAACAGCAATTCTTGAAATTGACTCCGATGGGTTTGCTAAATTGTACCATCGTCCTGCTCAGGGGTTGTTTGGCGGCATGTATGGCCCGACCATCCTTGAAGGCGATACAGACACTGGTGGAGCAAAATTTGCTGGTGTTGTATTTCATTCGCTTTCACATCGGGATTTTGAGATTGCCGTTTATGTCACAAAAACAGCAAGTTCAGGCTCACCCATGTCCACGCATCCTTTATCGAGTATGGACATGAAGATCCTTGCACAGGGAGGTGTTTTGCATTGAAGATACTCGTCGTTGACCTCCTCGCTGAACGCTACGGATTCGGTAAGCAAGGCGTGCGAAACATCGTCGATGAACTTCAACCAGAGCAGGTGTTTCTATGGTCACCTCACACGAACCAACCACTGGACTATGGATTTGGAAACCGAGTTGACGGGCCTGTTGAATGCGATTTGATTGTGATTTCCGGCTCGCGTAAAAATGTCTCGATGTGGGAGCCATGGATGGACGACGTTGCCCAACTTATCCAAACTTGTGAAGTCCCATTGTACGGCATCTGTTTTGGCCATCAAATCATTTCTGCTGCTCTCGGAGGAAAAATTGTAAGGGCAACACAAGCAACCGAATCGGTGTGTTCGGTCGATATTACGAATGGAAAAAGAATCTACGGTTTGTTTTCACATCAAGACCATGTTGTGGAGTCAGGTGAAATGCTCAACATTGGTACAAGCGAGGCATGTGCAAGTGTGGTTCATGTGCACCCCCATCGTCCAATCTACACCGTGCAATTCCATCCCGAAACCGATGAGAAAGTGCTCGATGAAGCGGTGAAACACGGCGAAATGACAATAGAAGAACGAAAGGCATACCTGTTCGACCATCAAACCTTTACTCTTGCAGAATTCTTTTCGCCATCTTCGTTCCCAAGAGCATAAATCGAAACAAGCAAACCGGTGACGAGGATAAATTCCGCAGGTGCAGCGAACACAATAAAATGTTGAATGCTATCAAGGTAGGCATTGGTATCGAACCTCGAACTGTAATTTGGTGCCAAGATGAGGGCCCCTATCATGGTCACGCACCCAATTGCGGAGATGTACAAACCTCTTTTGTAGAGGTGTGAATCAATTCCAATTGCAGTTCCGTAGACTTTGGTCCAAAAGATGCTCGAGAGGAAGCACACGCCAGCAGCAATGGTATGCATTCTGATGTTGGCATGGAGGTCGTAGATGATGACCAACCACAAACTCACCACAGCGATGATGCCCAGAGAGATGGCTACGATAAGAAGGAACATACCCACTTTTTGTTCGACCAAACGTTGGGCGGATGAACTCATCATCCAAGTCATAGCAAGACTTGAGAGAAGAAATCCACCTTTGAACAACAAGGATGGCACAAAACCGACATCAGCCTCAGAAATGAAATGAGGAAAGGCGCGATAGTGATTTGAAAAGAGAAAAGTTAGACTTGAGAGCAGAACGGTAAGCGAGATACAAATCGAGGTCAATGTGTACGCATTCAATCGAACATCGGTCATTGAAAACCCTCAACTGTATCGCGAACAGCTGTATCAAAATCAATCCATTCCATGCCGAGGACTTCCTCGGCTTTCTTGCTCGAATAAAACGCATCGCCAGACTTGAGACTTTTGACCACCTGGCGAGTCAGGTACCTATTTTGACCCCGAAGCCCGTTGATCATATCGAACAAAACAGCTGTAGGAAGTAAAAAATTCGGAAGAGCACGCTTTGGTGATTTCGAGTTTGGGTACAATTTCCGAATTTGTTTGCACAAGTAGGACATATCGAGACTGTGATGTGGGGCGAGAATAAATCGACCTTTGGCATCATCCACCTCAAATGCTCGTCGATGGGCTTTGGCAACATCCTTGACATGAACAAAGGCCATAGGAAATTTTGGCGCTAGTGGAAATCGGCCATGGTATGCATCGTCAAAATAGGCAACACTCGGCGTTGGTCTTGAAAATCCACCTCCAATGACTGCACATGGATTGATAATGCGTAGATCAAGACCAAGTTCATCAGCCAATGCTGTTGCTAATCGTTCCGAATCGGTTTTCGCCTTTGTATAGGGTAAAGCATGATTGTTTTGCCATACATTCTCATCCTTTGCAACCCCTTTCGGTAGGCTGCCAACCGCAGCAACGCTCGATGTATATACGATGCGTTGAATGCCGACCTGCTTTGCAGCGTTAAAGAGATGAGAAGTGCCCTTCATTGCAGTATCGATGATGATTTCGGCACTTGCATCGATGGAATACACGGTTGCCGTATGGAGAAGAACATCACAACCAGCAATGAGTTCAGGCCAAGGGTCAGCGTCCAAGACATCTCCTTCGACGAGTTCAAGTTTATCTTCACAACCAAGGTCAATTGCATGTTGAAGGACATGTTTTGTGCGGGAAGGGTCATCGAGGGAACGAACAGAACCTTTGACTTCATAGCCTTGTTCAAGTAAATCTCTCACGATATGGTTTCCTATGTGACCATTTACTCCAGTCACGAAGACACGCTTGAATGTCTGCACATTTCATCCGAAGATGCGATATTGTATCAACCTTCAAGTAGTAAATTTTTCTCGTAGTGCTGAGCGAAATGGCCCTTCACCTTTACGATACCCGACATCGAGAAAAGGTTCTCTTCAAGACCATCCATCCCGGAAAGGTCTCGATGTATGTCTGTGGTGTGACGGTGTACGACCGTTGTCATTTAGGTCATGCTCGATGTTACATCGCCTTTGATGTCATCTTCCGATGGTTGAAACAATCAGGATACGATGTCACTTATGTTCAAAATTTTACCGACATCGACGACAAAATCATCACACGTGCACAAACTGAACAAAGAGACTGGAGGGAAATCGTTGATGAAAATATCGAGGCTTATTTCATCGATATGGATCGACTCAACATTCAACGTGCACAGCATTATCCTCGATGCACGGATTATGTTGAACATATGATCAATATCATTGATGTTCTGATTGACAAAGGACATGCCTATGTTGCATCGGATGGCGTTTATTTCCATGTTGATTCCGCTCCTGAAAAGTATGGTCAACTCACCGGTCAATCCATCGAAGCGGTCCGATCTGGTGCGAGTGGCAGGGTTGAAGACCAAAGTGGAAAGAAAGACCACAAGGACTTCGCTTTGTGGAAGGCTGCGAAACCAGACGAACCGACATGGGATTCACCTTGGGGGCCGGGCAGGCCGGGTTGGCACATTGAATGTACAGCGATGTCCCTTGACCACTTTCTCAACGAGTTTGATATTCATGGCGGAGGGCACGACCTAAGGTTCCCACACCATGAAGCAGAAATCTTCCAAGGTGAATGTTATACCGACCACGCACCTGTTGTTCATCATTGGATGCACAATGGTTTTGTGAACATCGATGGAGAAAAAATGAGTAAGTCGCTTGGAAATTTTTGGACCATTGATGAAATCCTTGGTAAGATCGACCCGCTCGTCTTGCGTTTTGCTCTCATCAATGCTCATTATCGTTCTCCTATTGACATGAATGAAGCTTTGCTCAAAGATGCCGAGCGAAATTATTCGAAGCTTATCGATGTGTACGCAACGATGGTCAAACAATTAGGGCAAACAGAACCGGTCAATTTACCACATCCCGATACAACTTCAACGCAACCACTGTCCAAGGGACTTGGTATTCTTGAACTCATGGGTGAACAATTTGCAAAAGCCATGGATGATGATTTTAACACACGAGAAGCGATTGCTAAAGTGTTGACAGCACTCCGAGAAATGTCAAAAGTGCTCGACATGGGACTTGAAGAAAGTGATGCACATGCTTTTGCCCATTACTGTGTCGATTGGCTTGAAGAAACAGCAGGTTCAGTGTTGGGTCTTCTTCCAGAGCGAGAGGAACTTCTTCGGGTCAACATCGACCCACGCCGAGAAGCCCTTTCTGCTCAAGTCGAAGTCCTGCTTGAAAAGAGGGCAATGGCTCGATCTTCAAAGGACTTTGCAACTGCCGATGCAATTCGAGACGAACTTACTGCACTTGGAGTCAGCGTCACAGATACGGCAGAAGGTCCAGTGTGGGAACTAGTTTGATGGTGGAGGTCCTAAAGGCGGAGGGGCCGGGATATATTTCTCAGGTTGATTCAGAAGTTCAGTTTCATCGAGAGGCTGCAGTTCATCCTCGTGGCGTTTTCCACTGGCACTCAAGACGTAAAGGCCTACCAGTAAGCCGATTGATAGTGCCAGAAATGCTACTTTCGCAGATGTTTTTGATGCGGTCTCGTCGAGTTCAGTATCATCCTGAGGAAACACGACCTCGGTTTTGTTCGTGGATGAAGTTTGATTTTCAAGAGGAGTTGTTGTCGTTGTTTCTTCTTCAATCTGACAAGGGGGTTGGCTGCCATCGTCGCACAGTTCATCTTCTATGACCTCAAACGATTGAGTAAATTCGATATTTTCTTCTCGGTCATAATAACGGTCGTACAACTTTGATAGGTCGACTTGCATATTCGCTGGGATTGAAGCATTGAGGACATTGAAATATCGTTGGTCACCGTAGGTATACCAAGGGTCGAGACCGACAAATTCTGTTCCCGATGTCGCGCTTTCAAAGTCAGCAGCATCGCCAAAGGCGGATTGCATTTCAGAGGGGTCAAATCGCATGGCCATCTCAAGGTCCTCAACGATGGATTGCCAAGATTGAGCACCGTCTGGTACTGAAATGAAGGTGACATCAATCACTTTTTCAAACGCTCCTGCTGGTTCATAATCATCGCCCTTGAGGGCTGACATGACGTCCTCGTCACCAAACAAAGGGATGCCTCCGACCACCGATAAGCGAACATCTGGGTCGATGGCGTTGATGAGATTTCGATATGGGTTAGCATCGATATTATCGATGACCACAAGGTCTGCTGCAGTTCCGGGGGTTAACGTCCCTACATCGTTTTCCCAACCTGTAGCACGAGCTGCGTTCACCGTAACCATTTGAACAAGTTCGTAATCAGAAATAATATCGCCCAAAATCTCATCATCCCACAAATCAGCAACTTTGAGTTCATGGAGGGTTGATTTTGATCCTGAAGGAGCCCAATCAGGTGCAAGTGCAATTCGAACGCCCGCCTGTCTTGCAGCAGCGATATCTGCGGTTTGTCCATACAAAAGGAGGTTGGATATTGGCGACCAAACGAGTGTTGCACCAACATTTGCCATCTGCTGAAATTCCACTGCTGTAAGGGCAACACCGTGGATGAGAACGAGTTCACCAACCAAAAGATTGTTGTTCACAAGGATGTCAAACTCGGCTTTACTGCTTGCGTCAACACCTTCAGCAATATGAACAAACCAAGCATCAAGCGTTCCAGATGCGTTTCCATTTTTGATGTGTGAACCAACATAATCAGAGGTGAGTTCTGTCACCTTCGTATGAATTTGGTCCCGACCGAAATTCCAATCCTCAATGTTTCTTGCCAGAATGGTTGCGTAGGTTTCGTCTGGATTGGATGGACTACCTTGGGATGCGGTGGTGCCGCCCATGATCGCCTTCGCTTCGACGTATTTCATGGCTTGAGACTCCATGTTCCAATACGGTGCTGAATGGACAAGGGTTTTTGGTTTCGTCACTTGAGAACTATAATCCGGATGATTTTTCCATTCGTATCGATTGTTATAACCCCCCCATGCATTTCTATTTTCGATGGGTAAATGCGGGGTCATTTCCCATAGTGGTGCTTGATTGTAGTGCAAATGATTGTGTAAATCAATCAAACCAGGGTAAATTGTTCCATTTGTTTCCACCACGGGGATGTTGGTGAGTTCAAGCGATGAGGGAAGACTTCCATTCCAAATTTGTGCGATCATTCCGTCCTGCACAAGGATGTAGCCGTGATTGAGCACGGCTCCTTGGGAGGTCATGGGAACGATTCTACCTCCAAGAATGTACGACCCCTTATGGATGTGGTCGGTAAGGCCAAAACAACCAACAGTTCGAATTGAATCAGGTTGAGTCTCTTCATCACTCCATCCCGGTGTGGGGGGTTTGACTTTGGTGATGCTGCCATTTCCGGTCGGAACATAGGAGTAGTCCCACCATGAATCACGTGCAGGATATTCTAGAATATCGACCAAAGTTCCATTCGTATCACGAATTGTTGCTGCATCAGGAGAATAATAATCAAACTCAATCCGAGAATCCGCCCTAAAAATAACGATTCGTTCGTTGGGTTGAAGGGTGGTGTTCCAAGCAATTTTACATGGTGCAGAGCCCTCGTTGATGGCATCATCAAGGAGCCAGTTTGATATGTCAACGGTTTGCCCTCCAAAGTTCCACAATTCCACAAACTGGTCGGATGAAGAACCAGTTGTTCCATCGCCGTTCCAATCGGTTCCATTGAATTCCTCGGAAGATGCAGAAACCAAAATCTCTGAAATTTGAATGGTGAATGTGTGATTCGAGTATTGAATTGCTTCGTTACCTTGACTCAAAAATTGAGGGGAGGTGAGGGTTGACGCGCACAGCAAAAGAACGATGAACGAGGCCAAGAATTGCCCTTTCGCCATAACATGAGGCTAACAAATTTGGCACATGAATTCGACGGTCGAATTCCCTGCCGGACGAACACGCCTTCAAAAACCCCAAGAGATACGGAGAAAGGTGGCAGTAGTAGAAATTTCGATGGAAAACTTTGAATCAACGATTCACGAGAATGGCGTGGTTATTCTCGATTTCTGGGCAGAATGGTGTGGCCCATGTAAGGCATATGCCCCAATTTTTGAGCGAGTTTCAGATGAGTTACCTGATGTGACCTTCGGAAAAATCAACACAGAGGTTGAGTTTGAGTTATCAGGTATGTTTGGTATTCGCAGCATTCCGACAACTGTTGTCTTTCGAGATGGAATAGGAATCTTCATGCAACCAGGGGCTCTCCCTGAAGACGCGCTTCGAGACCTCGTGGAGAAAGTACAAGACCTCGACATGGAAGAAGTCCGTGCAGAAATGGAGTCAAAGTCGAAGGAAGAGAATTGAATTCTAACTGCGATGTGTTGAAGAAGTTATGACTAGCCCGAGGACCATGCGACTTCGAGTGCTCTTCATGCTGAGCATCTTGATGGCGGCTTCTCTATCAGGATGTTTTGGTCAGTCCGATGATATGAGCATTGATGATACAGACGCCGAATCTTATCCTCACCCATGGGAACGAAGCAACCTGCCCTACCTCAACACAGATGTGTTTTCGCGTGTAAGCGTCAATGGTTCATTTGCCATCGGTGAAGTCCAATCGGTGTACGTTCCTGTCCCAACCATCACTGCAGCGGATGGAGGGGCTGGCCTTACCGGTGATGCCCAAGTGCATCTTGGGTTGTGGTTGCCAGTTCTTGATGGCTGTGATTATTCTTCTGAAAATGTCAGCTCCGAATGTAAAGTCCCTGTCATCGCCGAAATAGGACCATATTACAGCGATGGCGATGTTGATGCACTTACTCCAGCGGACCGCTTGGGAAGAATGCTGATCGAAAATTACGTGCCACATGGTTTTGGGGTCGCCCAAGTTTCAGTGTTTGGGACTGGCGAATCGAATCACTGTATGGACCTGATGGGTACAGATGAACAAAGAGGCATCGATGCTGCTGTGACATGGCTCGGTGAGCAAGCGTGGTCAAATGGAAAGGTGGGCATTATTGGCAAATCCTACGATGGTAGCACTCCATGGCAAGCGGCTACCTTTGGCAACCCATATTTGGCGACCATCGTCCCGATGTCTGGGTTAATCGGCGTCCATGAACTCATGTGGAGAAACGGAAGCATGGAAGCACGAGGGATGGTCATGCACAATGGGGTGTATGGTTCCTTTGGCATCGATGGCGACTCTGATGACCTTCAGACGCTGTGCGAAGGCTACCTCGAAGGCTATTACAACGGTCCTGCCGCTTACCTTTCTGGTGGTATGGTCACCTACGCAGGAAATGATTACTGGACCGAGCGCTCATTTCTCGACAGGGTTGTAGAACAATACAATGGTTCAATCTACATCATTCAAGGTATGCAGGATTGGAATGTTGACCCTCACATGGCGTTTCCAACGCACCAAATCATCGAAACAGCGGGCATCGAAATCAAGACACTCGCAGGTCAATGGGCCCACGATTATCCAGACAGGGCTTCAGGTCATGCCTCCCTTCCTTCGGGCGAGGGGCAGGAGGCTTACCCATACACCTTGAGATGGGACTGGGCTGACGAGATGTTGTATTGGTTCAATTGGTATCTCAAGGGTGAAGGTGAACCTCCCGTCCTCGGTGTTGAAATGCAAGATAACCGTGGAGGTTGGCGATTTGAAGACACATACCCACCAAACGATACCACCTACCTTGAAATCGTGGCTTCGGACATGAACCCAAGCGGTGCATCCATGAGTGCTACCGCTACCATTACCATGACCTACGGACCCTTTGAAGAGGATGTCTACATCGTAGGGATGCCGACGTTCCATATTCCAGTTACCCCGCATACCTCAAATGGAGCCCATGGATTTCTCGAAATGACGGATGGGAATGGAATGCACTTGGGCCATGCTGTGATGGATTTCCGATTTTATGACGGCGGTCGAGATGGCCAAGAAGCCCTCATTCCATTTGTTACCGTAACGGGGAAGATGGAATTTTTACCCATGGACGTGTTCCTTCAAGCAGGTGAATCCATCATCATTGAGATGCAACAAACGGGTTACGATTATGTTCCTTCACCTGTAAGTGCAGGCTCCTACTCAATGGATTGGTCTCAAGCAGTTCTCACATTACCGATCTTGAAGCGAGATTGCACCACTTTATTTCAAGCACCAATGCACACCTATGGTGAAGAAGGCGGTCGGCTGTGTTAACTGTTTAGAAATCATGTCCTTTGTGAATAAAAGCTTTTGAGGCCCTCATCCATTGTTGCCGTTCACTCTTCGTCAACACCTGTTTCGTGATGGCATTCATGTCAGAATGCAATTTCGTTTTCCTTGTTTCCAATAAAGGCAAGATCAAGATGAATTTGGCCAACTGTTGTTGTTCTTTATCACTCAAGGAATCAAGAGGAGGAGGATTCGAGGTAAATTCACACTCTTCGAATTTCATTGTAAGAATGATAAATTCTATGTTTGGATGAATGGCTTTCGCTCCATGAACATGATGTTGTATGGCGTTTTTTACATGAAGACTCAACGGGGCTGACATCGTGTGGCTGAGCCCAATTTCATCGAGAGTCCCCTGGGTTGCCTCCGTTCCATTGGCTCGACAGATGAGTTCATTCATGACCGCAGTGGTCCCAATCATGTTCCAAATCACATAGATTGGTAGGAGTATCCATTCAAGGAACGCCCTCGGCACGGTTCGACCGAGCATTCTCGTAAGGATTCTGCGAAGAATTCGTTTGATCATGGCGTTAATCAAAAGCACTTGAGCCCGGTAGGCAGCCCCTTTGGCTGCTACGGCAGTTTTGGATGATTTTTCCATTGGATTGATTCCGTATTTGGGGCTCCTGTCTCTGTTCATTCCCAGTGCTGCCTTTGTTAATCCAAGAGGAAGAGTTGATTGAATTGCTTCATCGACTTCTGATTCGGCAAGGACATTACGTTGAGTCACTTGATTCATTTTTCCAGCAGCCCGTATTGCATCGTAATACAACAACAAGAGTTCGAGAATGGTTGCAATGAGAGACACAACAATGATGGCAGAGATGAGGTAGACATAATTCCATCCTGCAACATCATGCGTTTCAGCATCCAGATGGGGAAACTGGATGAGTATGAATTGATACAAAATGAGAATTGGAATTGCACTCGCTATTGCTCCAATCGCTCCGCTTCGAAGGACCGCAACAAAGCCAATCATTTTGGTTCGCTTCAATCGTTCTTGCCGGGTTTTTGCTGGTTGATATTTTGTATCAAAGATTGTACTCAATGATATGATTTTATTCATAGCAAAATCAATGATTCTTGAGCCAGTTCGAACAAGGCCAACCCTTGCTGTTGGCTTTTCTTGCATGAAGCATAGAGAAACGAATCAGTTTTTATGCTTCACCGCAAAAAGCATTGAAGTGAATCAACAACATCCTTGACTTCTTTTAGGTGCTGTGACAAATTGAACCCTGTCAATATTGCTGGTGTTTTTCAACTGGTCGAGAACAGAACGCAGTGCAATTGCAGTCCCTTTGGCTTGCAATGTATCAACACAAGTGTGAGATTCAGTCAAGCAATTGTGGTGATAGGAAAACACCTCAATGGCGTGGGAATGTCGAATGTTGAGTAATTTATGTTCAATACCATGTTGATAGTAAATGATGAGTGTCCCTTCAACGATCTCATCCTGTTTCATTGTCTGCAAGTCGCCTCTTTGGAGCGACTCAGCGAAAAAAACGCTTGCATCTCGTAAAAACATGCTGCGATTCTTGTATCCGTTTTCATCCATCAATCGTTCAAGCTCATCTGCGAATTGGTTGTCTGTACTGAACGAGAGCACTCTTGTCATGAAGGCCGGTCAGGTCTCAAATTAATAACATTTGTTAAATATATATTATCATGCCGTTTGTCATCATGATAACCCTACTGACCTATGCAATCATCACCCTCTTGATTGGCCTCATCTGTGGACTGCTCCCCATTTTATCGAAGTTCGGAAGTGATCAACATCGACTGAAGATGTTGACTGGCATAGCCTCTGGAATTATTATCGCCTCTGCATTTCTTGTCGTCATTCCTGAAGGGTTTGAATTGGCAGCAGGCGAAGAACATGCAGATGAAATGGCTTTGGATGGAGAAGAGCATGAAGAAGTCCATCTTCTCGTTTTGGGCGGTGCAATACTCGCGGGATTTTTGTTGATGCTGATCCTTGAAGGCTCCGGGATTGGCCATGCTGTACATGAGGAACATCATCATCACAGTGAAGAACATGGTCATGACCATGTCCATCATAATTCAATTGGTTGGATGCTTGTTTTTGGACTAACGCTTCATGCAGCCGTTGATGGTTTAGCAATTGGTGCAGCTGCAGCAACTGGTTCTGTATCAGTGTCCTTGACCATTCTTCTCGCCGTTCTTATTCACAAAGGTCCTGCTGCGTTGAGCCTTGGAATTTTTTCACTTCATGAACGAGAAACAAAGAAAGCATCAATACGTGACATCGTCATCTTCTCTCTGGCCACACCTGTCATGATTTTTATTGCCTATTTTTCATTATCGAATCTCGAAACGCACATGATTGGACTTGCTATGTTATTTTCATCGGGGACATTTCTCTATGTAGCCACCGTCGATACCTTACCTGATATTCATAATGCGGAAACTGGACGAAAAGCAATGTTGTATGTGGTATCTGGTGCCATTCTTCTCACTGTTCTTCTCTTCGCAGTCGATGCAAGCGGTATGATTTCCCACGGCCATTAATTGATGAGATTTCAAATGTTGACGAGACTTCGAGCGCTATTCTCTTAAGCCATTGGCAAACATTGACATGTATGCTTTCAAAACAATCGAGTACGATCAGCGATACATTGATGCTCAAATTGACTGCACATTTTGGAGACCAAGAACGAGTGTTCGATTCGTTACGAAATGGTGATGTCGATAAAATTGCACAGGTCCAAGGAATTTCATCACAACGTGCTTTATCGCTTGCACGACAATTTATTGGTGGAGCCGATTCATTTCTTGCTACAAAAGAGGCACTTCGACTGTACGAACTATTGATGAAAGACATACAAAATCACTGTTCCACAAGTGCTGCCAAAAAAAGAATTCAACTCTTCATGCCCCTTGTGGACCAAGCCGAAAGAATAGAGTATTCAAGTGCGGCAATGGAGATTGACCATCAAACCTTAATGGATTTCAAACACATCATGGGAAATTTACGTACATTTCGAGAACCCAATAAACGATACGATCGAGTTGTTGTCTCAAGGATTCCTTTGCCTTGTTTTGAAGGAAAATGCAGAATATATACTCCATCTGATGAAGAATCATGGAAAGATTACACGGTGTTTCCTAAGGTGACATGGTTGGGTCAAGGAGCCCCCATGGAAGTCCCAGAGGGTTGGATTGTTCTTCCCGAAGGTGTTGAAGACTTCAGAATTTTACCTGAATACATCATTGATTGGTTTCAACTCAATGCCGAGGTTGTAAAAATCATGTTAGAGGTCATCGAACGTTGTTCATCCCAAACTGCACCAAATCTTCACTTTGAAGCACTTGCACAACGAAAACATGAAGCAGGAGGCTTGGATTCATTGTTGGGTAAGCTTTCCTCTTTGGGACAGGAAGATGTGTTGGAAGGTATTCGAGATCAACTTTGGAAAAAATCCAAACTTATCGAACAAGAAATGCACGATGAAGTTACATTAGCCATTCAGCACCAAAGTGTTGCACTTCAAGGTGAAGAACTTCTTGAGGCGTTGAGCAACAATTCTTCCCTCAAAAGGAAACTTCATTCCGCTACCTCTGATATTATCGAAGACGCTATTGAGCATGCTCATAAGAAATTCAGTTCATTTGTGGAACCTGCAGGCATCCATTGTTCGTTGCAATTGTTTTCCGAAGGCTGGCCAGCCGTCTTGAATAAATCTGAACTCGACGATATTCATTCAACCTTGACCGAATTGATTGAATCGAATGCGACTCAAAAGATTGTTTCACTTGCAAGAGATTTAGAACCCTTTGTACAAAAGGCGAAGGTGTGGTTGAAGGATTGTATTGACCTTGACATCTGGTTGTCGATTGGTCGATGGTCGACTTTCAACAACTGTTCAATCCCTACATTTTGTGAGCATGGACTTGTTGTTGAAGGTGCTTTTCACCTTTTCATCGATGGAATTCCAGAACCAGTTTCCTACGCTCTTGGTGCATGCGCTACCGAGAGTGACCAACAAAATTTAGCTCTCCTCACCGGTGCGAATTCGGGTGGAAAAACCACACTGCTCCAAACACTTTCCTTCGTTGTCATTCTTGCTCATATGGGTTTACCAGTACCTGCAAAAAAGGCCATCGTTGGCCGTGTTGAATCGCTTCATGTGCTTGCAAAAGCAGGGGGAACACAAAGTGCGGGAGCTCTTGAACAAACGCTTGAACAACTTGCAAGGGTCGTTTCGGATGAGACACCGAAATTCATTTTCGCGGATGAACTCGAAGCGATCACAGAACCTGGTGCAGGTGCAAAAATCATTGCCGGCATGCTTCTTGCTGCAGAACAACAGGTGAACACGACCACCGTTTTGGTGACACATTTAGCACCCGCCATTCTGCAAGCAACCGGTCGAAACGACCTCAGGGTCGATGGTATCGAAGCACGAGGCCTCGATGAACATCTCGAACTCGTTGTTGACCGAAATCCAAGACGAAATTATCTTGCCCAGTCAACACCAGAACTGATTCTTCGTCGATTACACCAGCGGAATTCAGGAGCCATCGAAGCCTTGTTTGGCAGAATTTTGAACTCATTTGATTGAACTTCACTGTGTTGAAGGCAAGTCAAGTTCAACAGCAAAAAGTGGGTCAGCGTGAGTTGAATCGTGGAACGCAACCACCACCCCGCCATCTCGTAGCACACCGAGCGAGGCAAAGTCGAATCTGATGTCGTTTCCTGCCCCTGAGGTTGAATCGAGGTCGCCGAGGCCAATGTAGGTCAAAGTATCGGGGGACATGTCCTCGGAATATCCTCGAACATGATACACGATGTCGACATCAGGTCCTTCGCTTGACTGATAGCGGATATTGAGAATGAAGAGGTCGAGCTCACCGTTACCTTGGAATTCCCATTCTTCAATTGATGTTGACGTTCCAGTGAGGTCATAGGTTTGATTGTTCCATGACAGTGCACCATCGGTTGAGGCGTAATGTGTGAAGACATTGGACTGCAGAGAAACACAATGAATTGTACCTGAACGGTCGATGTGACAATATTCACTAGGAAATTGGATTTCCACTTCGTTCCATGAAAGGGACGTATCAAGGAACGCAGCATTGCCGTTGTTAAAATACGAGGGAAAGAGGAGTCCGCCGCTTGGAATTGGAAATGCTCGCATCTCTTTGTGTGGCTTATTCACATCCCAGTAGGCTGGGAGGTCTGTGAATGTGAGGTTGAGCTCTTCAATTGGCTCACCACCACCTCTTCCTGGGAACTGAATGGGGTAATAGTTGAGACCATCAACACTGATTTGACCTCCGGCATTTTGAGTTTGATGCCAGAAGTTTGAGACCACAAGGCTTGCCCATTCACCGTTGCCGAGACTTGAATCGATTGGTCCAACCACTTCGACTTGCCAAGAGCGGTCATAGAACGGTTCAGTGAGTCTGTTGTAACACCATTTCCATGCCATTTCTGACTCATCGTAGAGAATGGCGTAAAACTTGTCCAATTTACCATCTGCTCCAATGTATGGAAACCACGACATTGAGATGATGTCTCCATTGGTTGCTTGAACAATGCTCCCTTCGCCTAATCCTTCTTGGCCTGGATTGGTTGGAACGAAGGTCAAACATTGCGTATCAGGTAATACACCGGGGATGTAGGTATCCCATTCATGCCCCCTATCGACGGAGTACACAGGATACTCGCCACCAATATTGAGAATGGAGCCTTCGATGGTTGTTGCAAGGTAGTGTTCGCAACAGTTCCCTCCAAATGTTCGGTCAAAGACCGCCCATGTCGTGTTCGTTGACTGGTTTGTCCTCAAATCAATGGTTTGAAACATCCTCTCATCAACATGTGATTGGGAATCAATCCGTAGGTAATCCTCCCAAATGCTTGCCTGCGGAACTTCCTTTGTATCCTTCTCATCTGCTGAAAAACATCCTGCGAGAGTCATGATGGTGACCATGAACACAGCAAGCATTGCTCGTCGCATGGTCATGCCTTATCGCTGTCTCATTTGAAGTCATTGATGTGTTGGTAATCGGTGCTTGAGTGCCTCATACAGATTTGATATTGCGTTCATTGTTGATGTGCCCATCCACGTCAAATCCTCTCCATTCACACATTCACACCAAGGGCGAAATCCCGAGATGCTTTCAACTTCATCGCAAATGGCTTCTCCCTCCTCAAGAGCAAATTCATGTGGCTCACTTGAAAGCAATAATCCTTCAATTTGATGTTCGACGATCTGTTGAGCGGTCACAATTGGGTACCCTGTTCCCCCTTCTTCAAGACGTGGTACATCGAAGCCGATGGCTTCAATGATGCCTCCTGCGTACTTTTCGGGACTCACGCCCATTAAGGGTTCATGCCAGATGAGGGGCATAACAACGGGTCGTCGTTGTGGTACTGGAATGGCCTCAAGTGCAGATTGAATTCCTTTTGAATAAGACTCGGCTTGTTCGACTTTGCCAATACATGAACCCAATTCCATCAACATCGATGGTACATCCCTTGGGTGTTCAAGATGGCAAACAAAGGTCTCGATGTTTTTTGATTGCGCCCACTGGTACACCTCAAGCGGATTTTCATCTCGGTCAAGCACGAGCAGGGAGGGGTTGCATCGTTCTATTTTTCCTAAGTTTGGGGTTTTTGTTCCTCCAACCACACCAACGCTTGAGACATGTTGTGCTGGGTGGATGCACCATGGTGTTCGACCAACGATTTCATCGCTTGTACAGCCCAAATCAAAAAGTGATTTCGTGAGGCTCGGGACAAGAGAAACGATTCTCAATTCCTCACCTATTCAACATGAAACCAAACGGTTGCCCCATCGACTTCGAAAGAATCTGTTTGCTGTTCAGGTTTCATATTTGGATGGTAAGTTGCTGTTGATGCCCTTGTTTCTGCATTGATGTACTCTGCGTCGTGGGCAAATAGTTCCGGAGCGTTGAGCATCCAAATACTCAGTGAAATGGTCGCTTCCATGGGCAAATCCAATTCCTTTCGCTTCGCTTGGATTCTTCTTGTCATATCTCTGGCTAAGCCTTTGGAAAGCAGTTCAGGTGTATCGTTCATATCGAGGACGAGGCTGATTGAGTCGCTGTTTTCGTCACCGAGCCGAAGAGTTTCTGCGGCAAAACCAAACCGTTCCGCACGTCGGGTTTCGATGTCTTCTTCATCGATTGAAACACCGAGAATTGTGGCTGTTTTGTTGCGCACTTGTTCAAGGAATGCTTCAACATCTTTGACTTCGCGAAGAGCGGCAGCAACAGCGTTCACATCTGCACGTGCCTTAGGGGCAAGGTTTCTGAAATTTGGTTGCAACTCGACTTTCTGAAATCGGTCGAGGTTGGTTTCAACTTGGATGGATTCCACATTCAATTCTTCTTCTAAAATTTCATGAAAATCCGTGAGGCTTGGCCCAGATACAATCCATCCTTGTGCACAAGGTAACCTCTGCCTTCGGTTATGGTTGACACGAATACGACGACCTGCTTCTGCAAGTTCACGAACAAGCTCCATTCTTTGTTCAAGTTCTTCGTTTCGCTGTGGCAACTGCACTGTGAAGGCGACCAATTCCTCATCCCACGCATCGGCCGTTGCACCTTCGGTAAGTCCTGGTGTTCCAGCCGGCCAAGGTGCAGTATGCACCGAGGTACCTTCGAGATTACGATGAATCTCATCGACCATGAATGGTGCCACAGGTGCGACAAGGCGGCACACGGTCACGAGCACCTCGTGCAAGGTTTGCTGACATGCGAGTTTATCTTCGCTGTGCCCTTCATCCCACAACCGACGACGACTGCGTCGAACATACCAATTTGAAACATCATTGACCACGAAGTCTTCAAGTTCTCGGCATGCCTTGTGGAATTCCCAATTGACAAAGGCTTGATGGTACGAGGTGGAAACTGTGTTGAGTCGAGATAAAATCCACTGGTCGAGCAGAGGCCGGTCCTCAAGTTTCACATCCTGTGCTTGAGGGTCGAAGCCATCCATCGCAGCGTAATCGGCGTGGAATTTGTAGATGTTCCACAAGGTTGAGAACATTTTCCCGTATGTTTCGCGAACACCATTGGGGTCGAATTTGAGTGGATTCCATGGTGCGCCAGCGGTGACCATGTACCAGCGGGTTGAATCTGCACCTTCTCGATTAAAATGGTCCCACGGGTCCACAATATTACCTCGTGATTTCGACATTTTTTTGCCTTCAGCATCGAGGATGAGGCCTAAGGAAAGGCAGCGTTTGTAACATATTGAATCGAAAACGGTGGTCGATACAGCAAGCAATGTGTAGAACCAACCTCTGGTTTGGTCGACGCCCTCACAGATGTAATCCACTGGGAAGGTCGTTGCGAATCGATCTCCACCATCGAATGGATGATGCCACTGTGCAAAGGAGGCACAACCAGAATCGAACCAACAGTCCATCACAAATGGTTCCCGTTTCATCGGTAGACCCGTTGAGGACACCAATGTAAATCCGTCAACGACGGGTCGGTGTAAATCAACATCATCCGGGCAAACAGGATTTTCAAAACCAGCGGCAAGGGCTGCTTTGACTTCATCTTGCAGTTCTTGTATCGAACCAATGCATTTCATTTCACCATCTTCGGAGCGCCATACAGGCAACGGTGTGCCCCAATAGCGTTCCCTTGAAATCGCCCAATCTTTGATGTTGCGAAGCCATTCCCCAAATCTTCCCTCGCCGACCCAATCGGGTGCCCATTCAACTTGATTGTTGAATTCGAGAAGTCGTTCTTTCACGGCGGTCATTTTAACGAACCAAGAATCCATGGCGTAATACAAAAGTGGGTGGTCCGTTCTCCAACAATGAGGATAATCGTGAGCGTAAGATTTTTCGCGATACAAGAGCCCACTTTCTGGACCCTTTTGGTTGCTGCCACCAGGTGCTGAAAGCAATTCGATGATGGTAGCATCGCATTCTTTGACGTATCGACCATCGAGTTGTGGGTGGACCCCAGATACAAATGCACCGTCCATGCCAACGGTATGGTGGGCAGGTAATCCGACTTCCATACCCAAGTTGTAATCATCTTCGCCGTACATCACAGCGGTGTGAACGACGCCTGTACCATCGGTTGTTGTAACCCAATCCGCAGACAGAACGGTCCATGCAGTTGCTGAATTCCCCTTTGGAACTGCGTTTGGAAAGAGAGGTTCGTAGGACATTCCAACGAGTGTCGAACCGCTGAATTCTTCGATGACCTCAACATGGTGGCGAAGAACTTCTTTCATCAGGTCTTTGGCAAGAATCAATTCTTCTCCATTCACCGCTCCACCGCTGCCATCCCAGTGCTCGGGTTGAGCCGAAATGCGAACCCGAACATAGGTGACATCGGGTCCGACAGCCAAACCGACGTTGCCGGGAAGGGTCCACGGGGTCGTGGTCCATGCTAAGATGTACGCATTTTCATTGGAAAGCTTGAATTTCACATACACCGATGGTTCTTCGACTTCTTTGTATCCCAGTGCGACTTCATGGCTCGAATATGAAGTCCCTGTTTGCGGGCAATATGGCAAGACTTTGTAGCCGCGATACAAGAGCCCTTTCTCAAACATCTGTTTCATGGCCCACCAACATGACTCAATGTAATCGTTGTGTAGTGTGACATATGGATGATCCAAATCCACCCAATATGCCATTCGTTCCGTCATTTCACGCCATGCAGATTCATAGGTCCAAACCGACTCTCGGCAAGCATCATTGAATGCTTGCATACCAAATTCTTCGATGGCTTGATTGCTCATCAAATTCAGCCTTTTTTGGACTTCGATTTCAACAGGAAGCCCATGTGTGTCCCATCCGCCTTTTCGTTCGACGAGGAATCCTTCCATTGCTTTCCAGCGACAGACGAGATCTTTGTAGGTTCTCGCTACAACGTGATGAATTCCTGGTTTACCGTTGGCCGTCGGAGGCCCCTCGAGAAAGATGAATGGTGCCCCATGCCTTCGAACCTCGATGGATTGCTCAAATGTTTTCTCCTCTCCCCAGCGTTTGAGAAGGCTGTTTTCGAGGTCCACCGGATTGAGTTCTCCGACGGGTTTTGGTTGAGGCATATCCAATCCCAACAAAGCCGATTTCTTCAAAATTCCTCTATTCGATGCAGAGACTTGGCCAATTGGGAAAAGCGTTTCATTCAAGACCTTCAAAGTTCACGACGATATCATGGCGGATGGTTTGAGAGCGAAAAATGCACTCTTGCTCATTTCCTTATTTTTGCTCTCTTCTCAAGCCGCTCTTTTTGAACACGCAACGACCACCTTGCTTGACAATAAACTAACTGTCGCCCGCTCTTCTGCTGACCAGACAGCGTCTTTGACTCTGAATCCCACGATGCCAAATACCAATTTCAAGTTGGTTCTTCCTGAAGGAGAACCACTCACATCAGCATCCCTTGAAATTGAGCCATACGCCACCGCCATGCATTCAGGATTCGTGTGGGAGGACAGCAGTATTTGGTCGCATAGCGATGCAACCAACGGTGGAGTCAGCATTCAAGGAAACACAATGACTGGAACTTCTGCTGGTACACTTTGGGATTTCAACAATGGTAACCAAGGCTGGACTTTTTCTGGGTATGGGGGAAGGGTCACATCACCAAGTTGTGGACTCAATGGCAGTACAGGAGGTTCTCTTCGGACCTATGCTGGTTCCTCATATGCGACATCTCCAACCATCAATCTTGCAGGAGGGAGCAACATACCTTTCCACGCTTGGGTACGGCAAGGTTCGAGCGGGTGCGGGGAAGAACCCGACAGCAACGAAAATCTTTACCTTCAATACAAAACAAGTTCAAACACTTGGACCACCTTCCAAACGTTCCAAGGTTCAACCTCAGGTGGTACGGTGACGAACGTTGTATACACTCTTCCAAGTGCAGCGCTCCATTCCACTTCACAATTTCGAATTTATCAGAACTCAGGTAGTGGTACCTGCTGTGATTATTGGTTTGTTGACGATGTCCATATCGTCTCCCCACCGCAATCCAATTGGACGAGTCCTTCTCTTGGTTGGCTCTCCGGTTCAACTCAGATGTTATCACGAAACACCTATGCTCCTCTGTATTTGGAGGCAAATGTACCCCAAGGAGCTTACCTCAATTGGACGGTCATAGATGCCAGTGGTTCCCCGATTCCCGGTCTGCGAGGTACAAACACCTTTGTGATTCCAATGAGCGGCATCAATCATGAAACATATTCGCAATTTCGACTCCATCTCGAATTGACGGGCTCATCCTCTGGAATGCCAACATTGTATTCGATTTCAGGTGACGGAACCATCGAAGAGAATTTCTACACCAACCCAGAACTTCGAGGGTGGGAACTCAATGGGAGTGTGTACAGTTCCTCAACCAATGTCGTTAGTGGTGGCATGAGCGATGAACTGATTTCACCTTGGTATCTGTCCCACACGCCACTGTACGGCGGGCAAGTTTCTGGAATTTCTTCAAACGCTTTGATTCAATACCGAACTCAACCAAGTGACGCTTGGAACAACATTACGTTGCCACACAGTTTCAATGTCTCCGACCAAATGAGTGGGGTGCAATTTAGATTCTCATCTTCTCCTGGTGACCCTACAGGAAATTGGCAGATCAATGAACTCCACCACTCATTTTACGGCGGGGTGCAACCCACCCTCCCCGGTCTTGACCTTGCCCTTGATGGACGATTTGAATGGGGCGGCGGGGATGAACGCGTTGGCATGTGGGGTTGGCAAAACATGTTTGTGAACAAAAATACTGCCTACACGGTTTCGGTCACCAACAGCAATCCGGGCTCGTTATCGTTTTGGGCACCACGTGATACCATGAAATCGCTATCCCTCTCTTTTGTCGCATCGACAGGGCATGTCGAAGCACTAATTTTCTCGGTTCAAAGTCAAACTGTGGTGACCAAAAATTATGGAACAGGTATCAACAATGACCTTGTTCAATTCAATGAATCCGAATTTGAGGCTATCACTTCCGCATTGTACGGGCTCTCATCTTCGGTGGAAGTCCTTGGAACAATGTATGCTGAAGTTGACATCGAAGTCGTGGGTACAGGTATTGTCACCTTTGCGGGTTTAAGTGCACCACATTTCGCTCAAACACAAGTCAACGTAGGCCCAACGTCATCGTTTGTAATGGGGGTAAATGAAGCACGATATGGCTCAGTACCGACCGGTGGCAATGAGGAGGTCACCTTACCCTTCGTCGCCAATTCAAGAGGGGGCCTTCGTGTGAGTGTGACCAATATCCAAACATCGAGCAGTGTCAAATTGGTTGATGGTAGGATGCTCGAACCTGTGGCCATCATGACCCCAAGCGAACGATGGCACACAATAGAAACGGAATACACAGTCTTCGGCGGAACCATCCAATATCTTCGACTCGATGTGTTCGGCACGTTACATCATGCTACCATTCTGTATCAGCTCGATGGAAATCCACTCTTGGAAGTAGGGGACACATCAGCCATTCTTCTTCCAGCGAACAACAAATTCACCCACGACGTGAATGGTACAAAAGCCATCAGTTCGGCCACCTTCCGCATTGCTCCTTCGTGGGATGATGAAATGATATTGAGTGCGAGTTTACGGCTTGTCATGTCGAATGGTGTCGCCTCGATTCCATATGTCCAATCTTGGGGGTCGACAACCGACCAAGGCTATGAAAACGATTTGCTCATTCGATCTGTTTCGTTTACCACCACCGATGGGCCTGCATTACCAAGTCAGCAATACCTCAAAGGTGGTGAACCTCTTGAAGTCAGCACTCAGATTGGCTTCGAGGGCGTACAAACTGACGATGCGTTCCCTGCAGGCTTTGGTGAAGTTCAATTGTGGCGTGGAGAAACTATGGTGGCAAACACAACAAAACTAGAGGGAACATACTGGAATTACACCGATACTATTCCTTTCACGTACGCCGATGTGGTATGGACTGTGAAGTTGGTTTCGATGAACGGCTCACACATAGGACAACCTTCCGAAGTGAGCCGAACATTCACCGTCGATTCGGTTCGACCAAAGGTCATGGAAACCAATTTGCCGCATTATGGATACCGTTCCCCAAGCCCAACGCAAACCATTCAAGTTACCATTCGGGACCAACCCGTCCTCCCGACCAACGTCACTCCGATGGTGTGGAGAGAATGGTTGAACGATTACAACATGAATGGATGGCCCGATGAAGACGAATATGTTCCAATGACCTTCAATTTACCATACAATCTTTCAGCACTCACCGGTCTCTACACATTGCAACTTGACGACACTTCAGGTGCACTTGGTCACAAAGTAGCGGTCTACATCGAAGGTACGGACCCCTCGGGATACCAAATTCAAGGCGCTGGTGGACCAGCATACGACCAACATCTCATGATGTACCAATTAGGTGTTTCAGCACAACCAAAAGTCGAACCTGATGCATTCAATTGGTACGGCGGCCGAAAAGCATGGCTGCACCCTCAAGAAATGTACACGCTCAATGTGAATGTCAATGAGCCAAATGGAGCCTCTGACCTTGCGGTCGTTGAAGTTGCACTTGCAGAGAATCAAGGCAGTGACGCCATGACCATCGCTTGGAGTTTTGAAACAGGAAATTGCACAACCACCTCACCTCACCTCTTCATCGATGATTGTGAAATGAAGAGTCAAGATGGTTCAACGGCAGGGCCATACGAGACCGATTTGGTCTTGAGTATCGATTTCCATCTCAGCTGGAGCACCCCCGATTTAGGTGAAACACGTCGTGAGCCATCGATTCGAATTGAAGACCGAAGTGGCCTCGATGTGTTGCGAACATTCCCAGAGAAACGCTGGAGATTCTCATCAAACATGATGATTCCAGAGGAATCTGTCCAGTTGTACCTTTCAGCGGGTTCATTCCTTGGTGATGGAGCCAGAGTTGTTCCGAACACACCAATGGAAATTTCTGGTGGCCTTGTCTTTTCAGAAACCAATTCTGTCCCTGCATTTGATTGTGATGTGAACATCCTGTTTGCTGGACGAACGATTCTTGCTACAGCCAAGGATGGAATTTGGTCGACTGAATTAACTGCGCCACCTACATCCGGAGAAGTACCTTTGACATGGTCTGTCAACTGTATTCAAGGGCAAGGGCAAGACGTAACCGAAAAGGAAACATCTGTGAAGTGGATTCTCGTTGATGGAATTGGGCCAGAACCAGTGGAAGTTCTTTCTCCACGTGCCCAAGCCATTCTTACAGCAAGTGAGCATAATGTCCTTATCTCAGTCAATGAAATTGGAGGCCTTGATGTTCAATCTTTACAAATTCGTTGGGAAGTTGCCGACTTTGAATCTGGCGAAGTGCTGAGGGAAGGTGTCGAGCCAGTTGTGCTTGAAAGCGAGTTCCCAGATGGACTCTTGCTTGAATTATCATCAAGTTTCAATCTATCAGAAATTTCTCGTGAAATGCTCATCGACAGACTCGTCGTTCATCTCTACCTTGAAGGAAGAGATCTTGCAGGAAACAACGTTATTGGAATTGGTGGAAAGGCTGCTGGCCAACCCATTCAATCATGGAACATGGAATGGCTACAACCCGAGTTTGAAATCAACTCTGCGGGGATTGTTTATTCTCGGTATCTTGTCGATGTCGGTCAAACAACTGCGGTGACCGTGGAGGTAGCCAACAGCGGTACATTGGACGGTGAGGTTGAATTGTACATCTTCTGGGTGGAACTCGATGGAACCAGTGCACTTTTACAACGAGTGAACGTGTTTGTTCCTGAAGGTGGAGTGGCATCAGCGACGCTTGATTGGGCTCCTGAACGACCTGGTTTGCAATGGATCGAGATTGAACTTGAAAATGGTGCACGAGCCAGCGGACCCACCATCGATGCAAGGGTTCCCGAAGAACTGACGCTCAGCGAAAAGGTGTTTGGAGATGCGAATCCAATTCTGGGCTCAATCGCTGCCATCCTCTTCATTGGTATTTTGCTCACGAGTTTGATTTGGCTGATACGATTGACAGGAAATCGAGGTTCAAAAGAAGCCTACGATTGGGATGAATATTCCTCGGAATACGAAGAGGAAGAAGACTACGATGAGGAGCGATTTGAGGAGATGAGTAACCGCAAAGAAGTACCTGAATTGACCACTGCTTCAACCGCTGTCGCCGCTGTCGAGAGTAAGACTGAGGAGACTGATTGGGTCAAGGGGTCTGACGGTTATTGGTGGTATCACGACAAAGAAACCAATGAATGGTGGTACAAAGACGCTGATGGTAACATTGTAAAACACCCTTGATGCTCGCAAAAATGAGGTGTCAGGATGTCGATGATTGCACTTTTGCAAGTGGATGCAACAATTGGTGACCTGCATGCCAACCAATCCAAATTGATGCAGCTCTCGGCCATGGCAAAAAACCAGGGGGCAACCCTTGCGGTTTCCACTGAGTTAGCCATTTGTGGTTACCCTCCAAGGGACTTATTGCTCGAACCTGAATTTATCCACTCTGCATTTGAAACTGCAAAGCAATCCAAACCTGCCATTCCAATGTTGATTGGTACGCCCATTCCTCCTGAACATGAACGGAAAAAACCGACCAACGGTGTGGTGAAAGTAGAGCCACAAACACCTGCCTCTCTTCAAGTCACATCGATTGTTGCCCACAAACAACTTCTTCCTACCTACGATGTCTTCGATGAAGCGAGGTATTTTGATGCTGAAGCTAGAACATCACTTGTTCGTTCGCTCGGTGGTTTTGACCTTGGCGTCACCATTTGCGAAGATGCTTGGCAATCGGCTGGACTCACACCATCTGCGTATGCATCTGACCCCATCGAACATCTTGCACAGTTCATTCGACAAGGCGTCGATTTACACGCCACAGTGAATCTATCCGCCTCGCCATACCACCAACACAAAGGCTCGACGCGAATGAAGGTCTGTCGAAATGCAGCCAAAACCTTAGGCCATCCATTTTTGCTCGCCAATCAAGTAGGCGGGAACGACGACCTTCTCTTTGATGGCCGTTCAATGGTCGCATGGCCTGATGGCACCATCGTAGTTGCACCTGCATGGCGAGAGGGAATATTGCTCGTTGACTTGTTCAATCAAGATGCATGTCGATGGGTCGATGCCGAGTATGAGGGAGCATTGCTCATCGGCCATCGTCGTGAACCTCTCAACATCGAGGCTGGCGATGATGGAGTTGTTGTCGACGAAATCCATGAAGTGGTTGAAGCGGTGACGACGGGATTGGCGGATTATTGCCGCAAATCAAACATCAACGGCATTGTGCTCGGCCTTTCCGGTGGCATTGATTCCGCTGTAGCAGCCTGTATTGCCACACACGCTCTTGGCAGAGAGCGAGTTGTTGGCATTTCGATGCCGAGTCGTTTTTCTTCTGAACATTCCAAATCCGATGCTCAACACACAGCAGGTGCCCTCGGCATCACCTACATCACTCACCCCATCGAGACATTGCATCATGCAGCAGAGGAAACGATTGGTGACCAACTCGCTCAAGGTTTCGCCGTCGCGACAGAAAATATCCAAGCAAGACTGCGTGCCCTTATCGTCATGGGCTATGCGAATTCAAAAGGATACATGGCCATCAGTACAGGAAACAAATCCGAAATTGCACAAGGTTACTGTACACTGTATGGTGATATGGCTGGTGGATATTGCCCCCTTGGCGATGTGTACAAGATGGAAGTGTATGCTATTGCAGAGTGGTTCAATCAGCACGCTAGGGACCATGGAAGCACTCCCCCAGTCTCTCAAGGGACAATGACAAAACCACCATCGGCTGAACTCGATGTTGACCAAAAAGACGAGGATACCTTGCCACCCTATGCCTTGCTCGATTCCATTCTTCGCCACCATATTGAGGAAGGTGCATCTCAGGAGGAACTTGTTGGACTCGGTTTTGATGAGGACATCGTTCTTGAGGTTCTCGTTCGGCTGGAACGAAATGAGCACAAACGTTGGCAAATGGCACCAGCCCCACGAGTGAGTTCTCGTGCATTTGGTCAAGGTTGGCGGCGCCCCCTCGCATCAAACCACGAATGGAGAAGTGAACGTCGGCAACAAGGATGAGGGGTGAACGCTATGACGCAGTCCATTCTCAACATTGCTGGTTATCGATTTGTTGATTTACCAGACCACGATGAACTCATTGAACCATTTCAACAAAAATGCCAACGCCTTCATCTCAAAGGTACAATTCTTCTTGCAAGCGAAGGCATCAATTTTTTCCTTGCGGGCGTGGAGCAAGCGATTGATGACTTCGTGTTGTTTCTTGAGCAAGATGAGCGTTTACGAGGGATACCACTCAAGAAATCTTGGACAGAGTACCAACCCTTCAACAGAATGAACGTCAGGCGAAAGAAGGAAATCATCAGCGTTGGCATGGAGAATATCCGTCCTGTTGAATTCACTGGCCCAGACATGACGCCTAATGAGCTCAAAGCAGCCCTCGATGGAAACAGCAACATTCGCCTTCTCGATACAAGAAACATCTACGAGATGAAAATTGGTACCTTTGAAAACGCGATTGATTTGAAGATCGATTCGTTCCGCGATTTCCCAAAAGCAATTCAACAACTACCCGAATCCATGAAAGATGAGCCGATTGTGATGTTTTGTACGGGAGGAATTCGCTGTGAGAAGGCCAGTGCGATTATGATTGAGGCTGGATTCAAGAATGTTCGACAACTCAAGGGAGGGATTCTCGGATATTTCGAAGAAGTAGGTGGTGATCACTGGCATGGGAATTGTTTTGTGTTCGACCAAAGGGTCGCCGTGAATCCTCAACTCATTGAAACCGGTGAAGTGGTCTGCTTTGCATGTCGAACGCCGCTCACACTCGAAGAACAACAACACGCGACCTACAAGGTAGGCGTGTCGTGTCTGTATTGTGCTCAAACCAATCTCGTTTCACCTAAATGAAGAGCCAATCGTCATCGAACTCAAGGATGTTCCATACGAACAATTCGTGACCTCGACTTCCATCTTGTGCGATGAAAAAGAGATGTGTTGATGATACAACAAGTTCACCGTACATACCTGATTGAGCATCGTTTGAAGGTCCAAGGTAAGGGTTGTAGACAAAGGACACCTCGTCTTCGTTGACCATCCAGAGCGATGAGGCATGGAATGTTGCTTCGTCGAGGCCATCTGCAATGAGGATCACACGGTCACCAACGAGTCCAAGTTGTTTTGGTTGTGAGGATTGAAATCCTGGTCGAAGAGCATCGAGGATGAAGGTGCCTTCGGATGTGCCGTCTGTTCGACACAATTCATGACCACTTGAAGCGGACATACAATCGAAAAAGATGGTGTTGTCCAAACGTTCGACCCCAACGTGCTGTCCAACAGCGACAATGTCCGTTGAAACAATACCCACTTCAAGTGAAATCACATCGACAGCATACAGCATCGCATCAATGCCTTCCGTGACCGCGTCAAACACAAGACGCTGTTCGATGAAGTTGAGCCCAATGTTGTTGCCAAGATGCTCAAGGGTCGTATCTGGCCCATCGTATTCTAGGTCGGTGAGCCATACAAATCCACCATCATCGAGCAAGTGAAGGATTTGCTTTTCGTTGCCTTGAGATGCAATGAAGGCCATACCATCTTGAGTTGGAGTTGGATGGGAGAGCACAAGATTGCTCTCAGTAGGAACATTCCACACGTGAAGTTCATCATCGAGGCCAACGATGACCTGTGTTGCTCCATCGAACATGGCACTCATGTACATTGTAGATTCATGGGAGAGTGCAAAGAACTCCCCGAGATGTGATAGATTATGTTGCAAAGTCAGCATCGAAGAAGATGGGAGATCGAGCATCGCTGCAGTGAGTGGATACAATGCTGTACCATTGGTCCATGACAGTTGATTGGACTGGTTCCACATCACCACCCCATTTGACCAAGCAAAAGGTTGACGAATGGTAGCATCGAGAACGGGATGCATGGTCCAGTTTTGTGGGTGAACTGCCCACATTTGTTGTCCGGAGCCACTGTTGGCATCAAAGTAAACCCACGCGTTGGCATCGGTGTAGGTAAAGCCGTTGTTGAGGCCGGGAAAACTATCGCCGCTGGGGTTGAGGTCAAACACAAGGGTCGTGGTGTTGCTCTTCAAATCGAGTCGATGGAGTTCGCAACCAGATGTTCCGTTCACTGCTGAAAACAGAACATGTTGGCTCTGCTCAAGGTGGGCAAGTGTTGCACATGTCGGTGAAAATGAATTACCACTTCCTTGAAAGATATCGGTACGGCGTGCAGGTTCGTTGTTGTCAAAACACAAGTTCAGTTCATCTCGAATTTCAGATTCTTGGAGTACCTCGTCGTTGGCTTGCCCGTTCCCTCGCCCATCATCGATACCAAATGCCACCATAATGCCACGCTCGCAGAGCCACTCGGGCGGTAGGCGTTGTTCAACGAGTGCAGAATGCCCATCTGTGCCGTTGTTGCCCGATTCGCCGTCTCGTCCAACCATGCCGTTGCAGAGCAGTGAAGAGGAAACCACTTCAACATCGTCGAGCTCTCCGTTTCCGTCAAGGTCGAGGCCGGTTGAAATGAGAAGGCCGCTGCCATCGCATTGGCTTGTGGTTTCATTGACATCTTGAACATCGAGAAGTGCCATGTGACCGTCACCACCTTGCACACCAGGTTGCCCTTGAGGTCCACTCAACCCTTGGAAACCATGACAGAGGAGTGTTGAGGAGTCGATTTCTTGTTCATCGAGTTGACCATTCTTGTTGATGTCAAAACCGATGTAGATCATTTCTCCACCCTCAACACAAGGTGAAATTTTCTCAAAATGTTCGGATGAGGTCATCAATACTTGATCATGCATCTGGTCATCAGATTGCTGAGCATTCCAAATCCAGTACGTGTTCAAGGACGTGAGGACAATCAACATGATGAGGCCGATTGCTCGAAATGTCCTATGTTTGTTCGGTTGTGAAGTTCCGTGCTTTTGTTGCTTTGAAGGCATGGGCGGGCAATTTTCATGTGGGATTCAAAATTTTCTCCTATCATATCCACACTCTCCGAAGTCATAAGGGGTGAATTGATGAACTGCAACGATGTGGAAGGTGTATGGAGAGGCCTCAGCGTCTTCAAGACCAACTTGAAGGCCTCGAGGGAAGCACACGTCAAAAAGGTGCAAGGTTGGTGCTTGACCTCGCCATGACGGCTGGAGCAGAGAAGATTATTCCCGTACAGCATGCCCACATATCAGGCGTATCTGTCCTGACAGGGGGGCATGGATTGCGTCGATTCCTTGCTGACCTTGAATCCAAAAAAGGCCAAGGTGTGTCCATTCCCACCACATTAAATTCTGCTGGTTGTGATGCTGAAAAATTCGAAGACATGCACATTTCTGTGCCAGATTTTCTTGAAGCACAATTTGAAATCATCCACGCCTATGAATCGTTGGGCATTCAGGCAACCCTCTCCTGCACGCCTTACGACCGAGGAATTGAACTCGAATCAGGGATTGGTAGTTGGGCTGAATCGAACGCTGTATGCTTCGCAAACACGTGGTCATCGTTGATGACAAATCGTGAATCAGGTTTGTCGGCATTAGCAACTGCCTTGACTGGATTCGCCCCCGAGTGGGGCTTGCATCTCGCAAAGCACAGGCAACCAAATGTGCTTGTTTACCTTGATTGCGACTTGCAACATCTTTCGGATTGGTCCATCTTGGGGGATTGGATTGGCAAACAGGTTCGGTCAGATTGGCATCTACCCTTTGGCCCGATGCCATACATCATTGGGGCACCACCGCATCTGTCATTTGGCATGAAAAAAGCATTGACCGCAGCAGCAGCAAATTATGGCACACCAATGCTGTGGGTCCACGAACATTCCACACAGGGAATCCTTGCCGTGGATTCTCAAGGTCAACCAACGCTCAACGAGGGCAAGTGGCAAGGTATACTTCGATTTACAGAGCAAGATTTGCAGCAACGGTACGACCAACTCGCACCAAAATATCCCGTCGACTTGGTTGTCATTGGTTGCCCTCAAGCAAGTTTGGAGGAAATACGAATCACTGCTGCATCGGTTCGGACATTTGCTGAAATGGGTCAGCGGGTTCAGCATGACCGGCTGTGGCTTTTTACAAGTCGAGAGAATTACGAACTTGCGATGGCCGATGGCAGTATTGACATTCTTGAACAAGCAGGCGTTTTGATTCTCAAGGATACTTGCCCAGAGGTCACGCCGTACAATCGTGAAAAATTCAATCATCTTTTGACCAATTCAATGAAGGCAGAACATTATTTGACAAGCGGCCTCAATCGACTACCCACCAGCGTGGCAACCATTCATGATTGCGTGAAGGAGGCGTTCCAACCATCACAATTTGGTGAACATGTCAACGGTGAATCAACATCATCGCTTCCACCTACGTTGCAATCCTCGAAGGTGCTTCAATCAAATGAATATTCAAGCAATGGACATGGCTTACTCAGTCAAGGCGATTTTTCAATTGTTGGCCAAGCCCTCGTGACGGATGTCCCAATTACATTTCTTGGTTATGTGCATCCAGATACAGGTGTCATTGAAGAAGTGGGGCACCCATTGTACGGCAAAAGTATCGAAGATACCATCCTTATTTTTCCGAAAGGTTCTGGTTCAACGGTTGCCCCCTACGTTTTGATGGGCTTATTGTATACTTCAAAAGGGCCAAAAGCCGTCGTCAATCGTGATGTTTGTCCCCTCACCTTACCTGCGTGTTCGTTGCTTGGAGTGCCTTACGGATATGGATTCAAAGATGACGCATGCCTTGGAATCAACACAGGAGATACTGTACAATTTGAACGAATTGGTCAAGATGTCAAACTTTCAGTGATTCGAAGAGTTGAGGAATTGAATTGAAGACCATCATGATCACAGGGGTTGCGGGATTTCTTGGCTCCAGCCTTGCGGAATATTGTCTTGAGAAAGGACATACAGTGACTGGTTTTGATAACTTTTCAAGAGGTTCCTTAGAGAATATTGAACACATCATGAACCACACAAATTTTACCTTCATTGAAATGGATTTGACACATCAAGAGCATGTTAAATCGTTTTTTCCAAGTGCAGACATATGTTTTCACCTCGCAGCCATCAACGGGACATTGTTTTTTCATGAGAAGGCGCTCGATGTCATTTCATCCAACATATCAATGACAATGAATGTGCTACGTCATTGCCTTGCCACCTCGACACGATTGATTTTTACTTCATCTCCAGAAGCATTTGGCCTTGTTGAACATATGCCACTTGAAGATTACAACGAATCCAAATTCCCCGCTGCGAGTGACCATCAACGGTTTTCATATGGTGCTACAAAGTACGTTGAAGAGTTAGCCATGCACTATGCTGCTCGACAATCACTCGATGTTCGAATCGTTCGGCCATTCAACGTCTACGGGCCCCGATTGCGTGGGAAGAAAGACGGGCAGGTTATTGGTCGGTTTTTCAATCAATTGTTGAACAACGAACCGATCGAATTGCATTACGAAGGAAAACACACTCGAAGTTTCACCTACATTCAAGATGCTGTTGAAGGGATGTACAAGGCGGGTATACTTGATGTGTCCTTCAAAGATGGAAAATCACTTGCAGGCTTGTCCTTCAATATCGGATCTGACGAGGAGCATAAAATGCTTGATGTTGCTCATCTCATGTTACGATTGTGCCAAGAAGCAAACATGAAACTGCCACAAAAGCCAATGTTGATGCTTGAGACCGGTTATCCCGGAGATTCATCAAGGCGAACATGCCACCCACAAGCTGCTAAGGAACATCTTGACTGGATGCCAACAACCACGCTTGAAGATGGACTTGCTCAAATGATTCAATCCTTGGCTCAAGAAGAGTCTTCAGGTGCACGATGAGGCTCATAATGAGACTGTATGATGGTTTGCTCGGACGTCAATAATCGACCGATTCTATCGAGGCCATGTTGGCACAGGATGTGTGGTATCATTGATGGAGCCTCTGTTGTTGAATACCAGACATTTTTGACTTTGAGTAACACCAATTTTGCAACGGCTTGAGGCATGTCATATTCTTGGACAAATTCAACTTCAAGAGCCCCAACAGCCCGTGGGAATACGCCATGTTCATTTGGTTGCTCATCAACCTCAAGGGTTTCTGCCTCCGATTGGTCAAGTTTGAGAGGGCGTGCTGCAGTTTCGATGAGATGAATCACATGTTCATGCCCTTGAAAGAAATTCAAGGTCCCTTTTTTCGATGTTCTCAAATGAATCAAGGTATCCCGCATTTCCCCGTCCCTGTGTTTCGACAATGAAACGAGGAGGTAAGGGGGTGAAGTTGAAACATGCATACAGGATGTAATTGTTGACAAGTTCCACTGGCCGTTGGCTTGCTGGGTTGAAAATATTGAAAGTGGACGAGGTGAAACAAGTGCTGAGAGCCACTTACTTTTTTCACGGTGTTCAAGTCCTTCAAATTCAGTTGGAACAAGGATGGTTTGTGGCACGTGGGGTTGAAACCAATCATCGAGTTTTCCAGATTCAATTTCATCAATCGCATGTTGATTGAATTCGATGTACGATTGCCAAGGTTCAATGTCTTGAGTCTGGCCACGTTCGTTTTTCCTCGCAATGGATTTGCTGGCATAATCATTGCATTGGCGGAGAAAACCAACGACAATTTCCTTCTCAATCATGCCTCTCGCCTCTCTTCATAGTCTTGGCGTACCATATGAAATTTAGCAGGGTTGCCCATCCAAACCTCGTTGGGAGGAATCGACGTTGTGACAACTGAGCCAGCACCAACAACTGCATGTTCGCCTATGACCACACCAGGTAATAATGTGGCGTTCCCACCTATGACAGCGTGAGCACCAATCTGAACTGGGCTCCATAACGTGCTGTTCTTTGAAGGGGGGTACTTATCATTGAGAATGACAGCATTCGGACCAATGAACACCGCCTCTGCGATTTCTGTCAAGTCAGAAATGTATGCCCCCCCTTGAATCCGAGTGTCTGAACCAATGTTGACATTTCGCCCGATATGTGCAAGGGCACCGATTGAAACCTTTTCGCCAATGTTTGTTCCTGTGCCGATGTGGCATGGCCACCAAGCACAGGAGCCTTGACCAAGGTCGATTTTTTTGCCTTGGATGGGCTCATCACTCAAGTGGATCAACTCAATATTGTAATTCTCGAAGAAGCATGTCAACATGGCCTGTTGCTTTTACATTGTAACGAGCCCACGAAATCTTTCCATCAGGCGAAACGACAAAAGTTGAACGTGAAGTTCCCATGTACTCTTTCCCGTAATTCATTTTGAGACGCCAAGTGCCGAAGAGATGGTGCAACACCAAATCTTCGTCCATGAGCAATGGAAAGTTGAGGTCTTGCTTTTGGATAAAATTTGAATGGGATTTTTGAGAGTCTTTCGAGACGCCAAAGACGATGGTCGAATTTGAGGCCAACCTTGCGAGATTATCTCGAAAATCACATGCTTGCTTTGTGCACCCCGGAGTCGAATCTTTTGGATAAAAATACACGATGACATGCTTGCCTTGGTTGAGATAACTGGCCAGTTCATGAGTTTCCCCTTCGCTATCGGTTGCTGTGAATAAAGGTGCTTGGTCACCCACCTCCAATTGAATTGTTTCTTCCATGCATTTACCAAAGGACTCACTTTCATAAGTTATTGTATTCAATTGAACAAAAAATCATGTCAAAATATACTGGCGGTCGCCCGACGTTTTCTTTATATTCATTTTAAATATCAAATATTCATTATGACTTAAATCAACAAATCCTTCCGATTCTTTCAAGAACTGCCATGTTCACCGAAGGTGTATGGTCGGGCAGCGTATGTCCAGGGTCGCTCGACGTTATCTGAAGAAAATTCAGAAGGCCAACACAACCCACGGGCTTCAAGAAATTGCCAGTGCCATACAATTGGAACTCGATAAAAGGCACCTTTCGTACGACGAGGCATTGATTCTTGGCAACATTCTCCAAAATCAGGCAGACCAATGCCCGGGGAATGAAATCGTGTATGCGATTTCAGATCGAGATTCCTACCGGCGAACATTGGAACTCTATCTACGAGATGCACTGCTTACCAAGACGGAACAAATGCTCCTCTGGGAAGAGCGTCGACGCCTTGGTATTAGTCAAACCGTTCATGACAGACTTCTCGAGCAGTTGCTTATTTTGTGGAAGAGACAGGGACGAAAAGTTACCATCGAAAGTTTCCAAGATCCGAATCATCAAGGGGGTAGTGCAAGTGCATAAGCGTTCTGTGACCTTTTTCCTTCTGGGTCTCTTCTTACTTTCGCTGGCCTCTCCGTTGGCAACACCCGCGAGTACCCAAGGTCGCTCCTCGCCCAATCTCAGCGTCCAGTTAATTTCGCTTGACAATGCTGGTTCAATCAACAACGGGACCCACAATCTCGTTCAAGATAGCGCAACCCATTCAGTGGTCGTCATCGTCAAAAATAAAGGGGGCCTTGAAGGTTCAGGCACACTTCGATTGCTTCACAAAGGTTCCCCATCTGCCGACCCAGTCCAAAAAGGAACTCATTCTGTATCCAATCTTGCCGCTGGTGCAACAACCTCTCCGATTGTATTTTCCTGGACAGGTACCTTAGGTGATGGACAAACTCTCATCGCTCGAATAGACTCAGTTGCTGACTCTGATTTATCGGATAATGAGCAGAGCCTCTTTTTTGATGTTGTCGACTACATTGACGCTTCTTTCTCAGAGCAATTGGCAAACCCGTTGCCTTCTGTTAACCCGGGCGAAACCACAGCGAGAATCTCAAAAGACATGAATTACTTCAACATATCAATTTCCAATCAGGGCGTTGATACCTTTACCGCAGAACTTGAGGCTACACTCACTCCATACGCGGCGGGGCCTCTCCCAGTCACATTTGTATCCGGCCAAGAAAACATGAATCCTCGTAGTTTGTACGATGTCCACACGGGCCTACCTCAAGTGACGGAAACCCTTTCCGCATCGTATGATTTCACTGGTGGGTCGTTTGTGGGTGACTGGAATCTCACACTCACACTCAAGTTGTACAATGGTCTTGATGTTGAAACTATCACTGTCCTTGAGATTGATGTCACGTTTTCAAATCTCGCAGTCGTCATCACTCCTGCCCAAGACAGAACCACCGAGCCAGGATTGACAACAACCCTCACGTACATGCTTCAGAACATCGGAGACCCTGATAATTTCAACATCATTGTCGCTGATGTTCTTGGATGGGTTGGCACTTCACCGAGTAGCACAGGTATGTTCTCCTCTTCGACCACCGTTGACATCAGCGTCACAGTCCCCTCAACTGCGGCACGAAGTGAGGTGGAGTCCGTTACAGTTACCTTTACCTCGGCAACAGACCCAACCTACACCATTCAAGTTACGACAAAAGTGATGGCTGGTGAATCCTACGGGGTTCTTGTCACAATGCCATCGACGGTAACCATGCTCATTCCCGGAAAACCATCCACGGTCAATGTGACCATTAACAACACAGGAAACGCCCCGACAACATTTTTGCTTTCAACAGGGCTTACTGCCCCAGCTGTGAATTGGAACCTCGAGTTAAATGCTCAAGAAACACCAACTGTACCAAGCAACGGTGAAATCATTGTTTCCGTGGAGGTCACTCCTCCTGCAATTAAAAAACCCATCAATCCAAACGAATACAATCGTGCTGGTGATGTCCTTTCGGTGTGGGTGATGGCAACAGCGGCTCGAGGTGGAGTTCCGCATCAAGATTCTTCACCATTGGAGATTAAACCGGTACTCACTGTTGACCCTGGTCTTGAAATGACAGATGTGTATCTTACCCCCGAAGAAGTTCGGCAAGCAAAACAAGGGCAAGGTATTGACATCATCTTGGATCTTGAGATTCAAGCACGGCACAACCTCATCACAAATTTAGATGGCACCATCGACTCGACGGTGACCATTGGTGACATCGTTTTTGAGACCGCATCCACTGGTGGTGCAGACGAGAAAGACAGATGGTCAATACCTCCCCCCTCTCCTTCTTCGTTTATCGATATGAGTCTTAATGAAATCTATTTTGCAAGCATTGGTATTCAAGGACCTGCAAGTGATTACCCTGTTGCTGGTGTTCTTGAAATCCCAGTGACGACTTCTCCAACCCTTGGTGCAGGTTTCCCTGCAGGCATTGAAGCCTCTGACATCGATACAGTTGTCCGTGTACACATTCCGGCTGTGGATGAAGTCGATATCCTTCAAACGACTCCACTCGAAGTCAGTGTAGGAGAAGCGAACACATTCGATATCGAACTTGCTAACTTTGGAAACAACCAAACCAGTTACAGATTAACTCTTGTCGATGAGCTACCTCTCGACTGGACAGGTTCCTTTGCAAATGGTTCCGTCTTACAAATTATGAATTTGTCAAATGTTCGGGCTGCCGTCGCAGATTATCCCGATATTGAAGACAACCACATCTCCACCTTCCCGATCACTGTGACTCCTGCTGATGATGCACCAGCCAATTCGATTGAACATGTTACCATTGTTGTTGAAAATTTGAAAACAGGTCAGTTCATCAGTTCACACGCAGTTGAATTCATTGTCAAGGAATCAATCGACCTTGAAGTTGACCCTTCAAGCCAATTGGTAAATCTCTCGGTAGGCGAATCTGTCGTGACAAGAGTGAAAATCAGTAACACTGGAAACACTCAAACATTGTTCAATTTATGGCTTGACGATTCATCAAGCGATGAGGTGAGTTTTGAAATCGAAACATCGGATTCAGTGCTCGTGGGTTCTGGTTTTGATTCAACGGTCAAAGTACGCCTTACTGCATCATCCACCGCACGTGCAGATGTTGAATACAAAGCGACACTCTGGGTCGAGTCACCAGCAAGTGGATTGAATGTATCGGCTGATATCATCGCTAATATTTCTGAAAATCACGGCATTGATATTGATCCTGACATCACTCAAATCGCAGTCATTCCAGGAACGCAAGAAGAAATTACATTCAACATCACGAATTTGGGCAATTTGGCTGAAAATGTTCGGTTGGTGATCAACCATTCTGATGATTGGGACATCGATGATGACATTCAAAACATTCCTCTCTCCATTGAAGAGGTTTTTGCCGGTTCATTTGTCATGACAATACCAGGATACGATGGTTCGGAATCCATGTTGAATGGTGCAACTCACACAATTACACTTACTGCTTTCAAAGGAAACGAAGATTTTGTCTTGGACCAAGAGACCATTGAAGTCATCATTGCACCCAAGTTCATTCCTGAATTTGAAAATTGGCCGAGTGAAGTGGAATTTAATGCTCGAGACACACGAACTTGGAACGTAATTATAACAAACAAGGGGAATAAAGATGTTACAGTCGACATTGATTATGCATTGTTTGAGGCTGGTCTATCAACACCATCAACCCAATTCCAACTAGGGGCAGATGCACCAGAAAGTTTGTTTTTGCCTAAGGATTTCCCTGTGACATTGGCTTTTTCGATCATATCTACTGAACTTGAGCCCGACCTCACCGATGCAGCAGAACTTGTTCTCACGGTGACGCCAGCAGAATCTGGAGTAACTGGAAGTGGCCAACAAATCACAACCCTGTCGATGTCAAGATTCTTTGAAAGGCAAAATGAGATTTTTTCACCTGTTGGTAATGATAATGTGGAAAAATTGATTCGGTATTCTCACATTCCTTCCGGCGTTGCCCTAACGGTAGAATATGAAATTGAATTGTGTCGTTCGAATCGACTCATCGACTTGGATGATTTAAATCTCAACGAATCGACTTACCCTTGGACTTTTACGCTTGATATTGATGGTGAATTGTTCCCACTCAACTTGACAGCACGATGTTCACCGTCCGCTTCCCTCGGCGAAGACAACAGAGTGACTCTTCCACCGATCAACCCTTACGCCACAGATTCATTCAAGGTCATCATCAACCCACCGAATCGACCAAATCTGCTTTCTGGTGATGGCTGGGATTTGGAATTCAGATTGTATCATCCTGACGAAAATGCAGGTTACACCGTCTACGATAGCGACATTTTCACCTTCAAACTCGATGATAGTGCTGACCCAGGTTATCAAAAGATTTTCATTGACAATGACCTTGGTGCTATGGAAGGAAAAGAAGTTGTTGTTTCTGCCGTGATTGTCAACTTCGGAACGGCACAAGCCATTGGTGTTCTTCCAACTCTCACTTGTGATGCTGCTGATGTCATCACACAAGCTGGCATCATTCCAATTCTCAATGATTCAGATGTGATTACGGTCGAATGGATCATCATTCCGCATACGATGAACTGGTACGAAACCGTTGCACCAATCGATTGCAAAGCAAGTCTTACAGCATTCCAAATGGAAGGAAATATTGGAACAAACGATGTGATTCGACTCGAAGATGTCGATAGAATATCTGCCTCGCCAGATGTGGCCATTGCCTTTGGAGCGTTCATCGCCTTGCTCCTTCTCGCCTTTGTATTTTCAAGGCTGAAAAGTCAATCCGAACAATGGGGCCATTTCTCGACCTATGCTACGGTGCTCGCTCTTGGATTTGCATTCTATTTGATGAACATCGAATATTACGGCTATGGAATTCTAGCAATTTCCGCACTTTGGATTTGGCGTTCGGCTTGGAAGAGCGGTGAAGAGTTTAGGCTCATCCATGAAGATTATCAACGTGCACGAAAGGGTAACGCTACTGTGTATGCTGACCATTTCCAGGCCTTGAAGGATGGTCGAAAGCAATTAACACTCATCCTTGCACTCCCTGTTCTTGGCCTCTACGCCGTCATTCTTGGCATTCCTCCACAATTGCCAGATGACAATAGAAATCTTGGCTTTTTGGCTGCTTATTTTGTTTTCGTGGCTTTCGGTGTTTGGTACCTCTTGCGAAGGTCAGACAAGATTTACGGGAATTTGTATGGTCGACTCACTGATGTTGAAGTTAAATCAGTTCGCCTCGACCGTGACTTGAGGGATCCAGCACGATTGCTTAACGAGCTTGCAGACGATGGAATTGACTTTGAGAAATTCTTTGAGCCCGCAAACAAACCAAAACCGACAATGGATGCATCGTCAGGGAACAATTCAACTTCTTTAGGAGAATCAGAGCAGGACATCGAGGAAGGTGATATTGATGGCTGACAGAGACATATTCAATGATGTCCAACGTAGCCTCGATGGTTCATCCGTCACCAGTATGTTGTCGGGTGAGAATTTCACGGACAACATCTCCGAAACGGAGTCTGATATTCTCGACGCGAGAACTTATCTTGGCCTACAACAACTTAGCCGAGCAAAGAAAAGAATTCGACGAGTTGAGAATAGGCTAGGAACTTTAGAGGAAGATGTCCTTCAACTCAGAAAAAACATTGCGATGGTGCACAGGATTCTTGCTCACAAGAATATCTCACTCGACGAAGCAGAACTTATTCTTCACAAACTCCGAGATGCTTCCTATGAGGCTGAAAAAGGAAATGTTGAGGATGCTGCAATCGAAGTCGAAGAACTTCTTGGGTCCCTCATTGGTGGAAATTCATCCACGCTCAATCCATTTTTGTTTAGGCATTTTTGGATGGGCGTGCGAACGGTGTGGCCCGCTGGAGGAGAAGCAGGATATTTGCTCATTCGAATCATCAACGATGGCCCCATTCCTCTGCCAATGCTTCGTATGGCACCTCCTTTACCAGAAGGTTGGACTTCAAACCCATCAAGTGTTGACCTCCCAATCATTGGTCCTGGTGGCAATGTACCGATTCGATTCGAAATCCGACCTGACGGTCGTACCGATGAAATTCCACTGTCAAGAAAACTTGCTATCACCACCGCATATGAAATGCGGTCCGGTGAAATTACAGTAACAGTTCAAGCACAAAATAGATCGATGGAGCCACTTAGTGATATTTTGATTCAGCCGTGGCTTCCACCCGGCTTTACTGCTAAAGAAATCCCATTCATCCCAAGATTACAGCCCGATGAAATGGCAACGCTACGATTCCCGCTCTCAATACATCTCGGTCGAGGAGGTACTGCTTGACCACATCATATTCCACCCGAAAAGGGGGAAAACACAAAAAAAGGAAGTGAAAAAATGAAGAACGAAAAAACGAACGAAAACCGCGACAACATGGCGGCTATCGG
>JAYODQ010000084.1:0-2165 GCA_038106355.1 Candidatus Poseidoniales archaeon
CTTTTCCTTGTTCATTGCGCTGATTACCGCTCGTCGCAGGCCAGTTTGAATCAACTCTTGGTTCCGATGAGACCGAACGATACACGTACGATTTTTGTCAATTTTTTTGTTTTATAGTAGTAGTTGTATTTATTTCATTAATATATTTTGAAATTTTCGCTTTGAAAATACGTTTATATACCCTTGATTTTGATTTGGATGCCTATGTTGGGTTGTAGAAGATGTGGGGCACCAACCACCAGTGGTTATTGTCATATTTGTAAATCAATGCGTGAAGACATTTGCACAGGCTGTGGGGTTCGTATATTTGATGGAATTCGAACCGAGGAACGATTTCTTTGCCGACGTTGTCAAGGTGGTGAACAGTAAATGAGGAAGGATGACGGCAAAACATTGGTCCCCTCTCTTAATATACGGGAGGTCGATGGAGAGATTATGCAAAAAACAAGACACGAGTTGGAGTTGGTGCGAAACTGCATCAGCGAATTGAGCGAGAAACTCAATGGGATGTTACATCAGCCCATTGATGAGTTGAACAACATTGATGAAATTTTAGCTGAATTCAATGTGCAACTCAATAGTGTAAGGAACACAAAGGTTCCTGGGCCATGGTCCAATTTTTTGGAACATTTGCATCAAAATGATTTTTGCATCAAAACCGATTTGAAGAGCATCGAAAATGATGCCATCACCTTACTTTCAACACTTGATTCATTGAGCGAAAAGCCATCCCATCAAGACTTTTTTGAGGTGTTCATGCACGCTATTTTACAGACCATTGTCCAATTGAAATTATCCCTCATTTCCATGGGAAAACAATCCAGTGACATTAAGCACGAATGGACAAAAGTTCGAGAAACCATTGAAGATGCGAAGAACAACAAAGAGAAGACCTTTCTCATCTTGGAAGAGATCTGGTCTTCCAACCTTCCAGCACACGTTGATGCCGAAGGGAGCAAGCAATTACGTGAGAAGCAAACCCAAGTGCTCGAAGCTTTGCAACAATTCAGTAAGACCATTTCTTTGTTCCAATTTGGACAAGCTACATCACTCAATCTTTCTGATGTGAACCAACATATCATTACCGATGCTTCACTTCCAAACAAACCTGTGCACGGTTTTCCAATGTGGGCTAAGAATGCAAAAAAGGAACATCACATGCTCGAGATTTATGACCAAGAGAACTGGTTAGGTTTGAAAATGGAAACTGAGAGCATCGGTTGTGGAGGCCATGAATACAAAATTCTTTACAGTGATTTTTTCAACTTCTTAGAATCAATTGGTTACCAAATCCTGAAGCGAACCTCAACTTTAGAATCTCAACGTGTTGAACCTCGATACCAAACATTCTCCTGGAATGAACATGTCATTCGATATTCAACCATGGAAGATGTGTTCTTGTATCATCCTCATTGTCCATTTTCAGGTCATGAAATGAGGATTGCTATGAACGCCTACTACAGCCATCACGGTGGGGGGGAAATCCGATGGATGGTTGGTCAAGAAGTCTTCAATCAGGTGCGACAGTTCAACGGAATTCAATCACATGGTTCCGAGGCCAAAGAATTGGTCGAGTTCATCCGAAGCTCTTTTGAAAAGTATCAAAGTCAACACGGTCTTCTCAAAAATTCCAAATTTAGCAGTGATTTCATCGAAATTTTACCAAAGGGTCGAGTCTTTGACCAAATGGTCATTTCATCAGAAAAAATTGAGATACTCAAAGACAACGTCTTTTCTTTACTCGAGAATATTGAACGTCTACAAGCTCAAGGTATTGAGACAAGCCGAGGTATTCTTTTGGCTGGACCTCCAGGCGTCGGAAAGTCCATGACTCTTGATGCCATCATATCTCAGACCGACTGTACAGCTATTTTTGCTACCACTGAATCTCTGCACAACAATGTCGAAGGTTTGTTCAAACTTGCCCAAAAATACGCTCCATCTGTCCTCGTGCTGGAAGATATTGATGCCCTTCTTATCAGTGGTCAACGAGATGAACACAAATCAGGGGTTGGTTTGTCTGCATTACTCAATGCTCTCGATGGAATCGAAAACAACGATGGTGTGATCACCATTGCTACCACCAATCATCCAGAGCATCTCGATTGGGCTCTTGTCAATCGGCCAGGACGATTTGATATCCGAATTGACTACACTTACCCAAG
>JAYODQ010000008.1:0-68673 GCA_038106355.1 Candidatus Poseidoniales archaeon
AAAGTTCCATAGGACTAAAAAAACATTCGGTTAGGCGTGGTTCATGGTCGCTTGGAATCAAGGTTCTCGTGCCAATCCGAAGCCGTGCAGAGAGCAGGACCAAGGAAAATTCGAAATGACTCAGCGAGACGGATGGGCAAGGTGTGGGGTACTGCACACTGCTCATGGCGCTCTTGAAACTCCTGCCTTGCTGCCAGTGGTCAATCCCAACATACAAACGGTCACCCCAAGAGAAATGTGGGACAAATATGGGATTCAAGCCCTCATCACAAATTCATATGTGATTTCAAAACATGAACACCTAAAACAGCAGGCCTTAGAGCATGGAGTTCACAAACTTCTCGACTTTCCAGGCGTCGTCATGACAGATTCTGGTACGTTTCAATCCTATGTGTACGGTGATATTGACGTTGGTCCAGAAGAAATCGTTGCATTTCAGCGGGATATTGGTGTCGATATTGCCACCATGCTCGACGAATTCTCTCGCCCCGATATGACTGAAGGGCAAGTAAAGCAGTGCATCGATACCACAGTTAAGCGTTCTCAATCGAGCATTGACGTTGCAGGTTCAACCATGCTCAATGGCCCTATTCAAGGCGGCATTTTTCGAGACTTACGAATCTCATCAGCCATGCAGATGGCAAAATTTCCGTTTTCCATTCATCCACTCGGAGGCATTGTACCCATTATGGAACAACAAAACTACAAACAACTCGTGCAAATTATGCTTGCAACGATTCCCTATCTACCAAAAAATCGGCCGATTCACATGTTTGGTTGTGGCCATCCAATGTTGTTTCCGATGCTCATTGCATTAGGGGCTGACTTGTTTGATTCTGCAGCCTACGCCCTCTTTGCTCGGGATGGACGAATTCTCACACCTTGGGGTACTGAAAAAATCGATCAAATGGTTCATTGGCCAATGATTACTTTGGAGGTCCATGACAAATCGCCTGAGGAAGTTCGGTCGATGGAGGAGCATGAGCGAACGAAGTGTTTAGCAAGATACAATCTTGAAATTACATTGCAAGAAATCTCTCGATGCAAACAAGCTGTCCACGATGGAACGATTTGGGAACTTGCGGAGCGCCGAAGTCATCAACATCCAGCGTTACGTGAGGCGTTCCTCTGGCTGGCCAGTAACCCTCGAGTGAGCATACCAACCGATGTCATTCACATGATTCGATCAGATGAACAAGCAGGTCAATTTTCCAAAGATGCAGGTGCATGGGAAGACGCATGGGACAACCTTGTCTTGCGGCAAGACTCGATGAAAACCGGTGGAGTTCTATGGGGAGGTCTTGACACATTTGCTCGACCCTACCTGCTCAAAGCCCGCAGACGATTGCATACGCGTTGGTCGCCAAGGGAACAACTGATGCATCGTGTGGTGGTGTTTCATGGCGTAGGTGGATTGTACAGAGAGGCCTTGCGTGCATACGCCTCCGCTATTGCTGACACGCAATCTTGTGAAATGTGCATACTCACGCCATTGGGCCTCGTCCCATATGGTTTCGAAGATGTGCATCCGTTTGCTCACATCGACGGACCAAAATGGATGATTTCCAATCCACCTGATGAAGATTACATCCAAAGAGAATTGTCGAGATTATCGTTTTCAAATCCTGAGGTGATTTATCTAAACCCTTACAATGTCGCATCATGTTTTCAAGCGACCAAGATGTTTGAGCAAGCGGGTCATGTCATCGCGATTGAGGATTATCAAAACACCGAAGGAAAAGTTTCTGACGAAATTTATCGAAGACAAATCGAGGACAAAGTCCTGTATGAATTGAATTTCAGCAGGTCCGATGGAGAACAACTGCTTGCCCACTGTGCATTTGTATGCAACCGGCATGGCCGTATGAAGAACGTCCTCAACCATGAGGGCAAACATATCCTAAGTACACGATTACAAGATGGAGGTCTTTCACTTACAGATGAAGGTGCTGTTGCATGCTATGGGTTGGCACAATCTCCTCCACCAGATGGTTTTTCGATAGCAGAACCTTTTACAGGTATCGAGAAGGGATTGCCACGTGTTGTTCTTGTGGATGAGGCGGTTCCATTTGTCGAAAAAGGCAGAAATGTTTTCCACGGCTTTGTCGTGTCTGTAGACCCCTGGATTACGCCTGGTGACAAAGTACTGGTCATTTCAAGCGATGGTCGATTGGTTGGTCACGGAGTATCTCAATTCTCAAGCGAAGAGTTTGGCATGTTCAGCAAAGGCGTTGCAGTTCGAATTCGAAGTTCCTTTCGGGATACAAACACTATGGGCTAAGTCTTGATAGGATGAACCTCCTCGGCTCATTAGAGTGATATGGATTCAGAATTTGTGATTCAAACAAATGACCTCACGAAGGCCTACGGCCCTCATGTGGCATTGGAGCGTTTGAACATTCAGATTCCCTATGGTGCAACTGGCTTACTCGGTCAAAATGGTGCGGGTAAATCCACATTTTTGAAAACCATCCTCGGTCTTATTCAAATTTCATCTGGCGAAGGCCAAGTCTTGGGTTACGATATTCGAACCCAAGGGGAACTGATTCGAAGTCATGTGGGTTACATGCCAGAATACGATGCACTTAATCCCGGAATGGATGGTATACACCAAGTGAAATATTCAGGGGAATTGCTTGGAATGAATCCTGTTGTTGCAATGCAACGTGCTCATGAAACACTACAATTCGTTGGGATTGGTGAGCAACGTTATCGTGAAATTGAAAGTTATTCCACTGGAATGAAGCAGGCTACAAAATTGGCTTGTGCCATCATTCACGACCCCAAACTTGTCATCGCAGATGAACCATCGAATGGTCTTGATTCCTATTCAAGAGAATTCATGGTCAATACACTACGGTTGATGGTCAAAGAGGGTGAGCGATCGGTCATCATGGCAAGCCATTTGATGGAAGATGTTGAGAGGGTTTGTGACAATATCGTCTTGTTGCATAAAGGAAAACTCGCAGCCCAAGGCAAGATTGAGGACCTCAAAGCCATCGATAAAGAGATTGAAATTCATGTGTGGGGAAAAGCAACTCAATTGGAGGAACGACTTCGCAACGATGGGATGAAGGTGCGACGTGAAGGAAGAGTGATGAGAATCACACAAGAACGTGATTCAATTGCAACCGACATTCTTCGTGCCGCTGCTGAAGTTGGTTCACAAATTCGTCGTTTGCACGAATACGAAGCATCCCTTGAAGACCTCTTCGTTGCCATTATGGAAAATCTTGGCTACAATGTCAAATCCAGTGATGATTTACTTGGCAATCCTATTGCAGCACGCCGAGTTGATGCACCTGAAGAACTGAAGGAGGGGTGATTTTGGCAAGAGATGACGCAAGTGCCCCTGTTACTGGGAAGACACGACTTCAGGCAGCATGGGGGTCAAGCACCGGCGATGAAGTCGAGGACATGGGTATGGCAGCATTACCCAAGACTGGTGAAATTTTTCATCAAGATTACAAACCATGGACGGGTACGCTGAACCCGCGTTGGATGAGAAATTGGGCCATTTTACGACATCATTTGTTCGGTATTTTTCGGAAAGGTTACCGCCCTTGGGGCATGCCAACCCGAATTTTTCTCGTGATCGTGTTCATTGCATCGCTCACAGATGCAGCCTTGACCATTCTTTCGGGTATTTTGGGCTCCTCCGAATTGCATCAGCTGTGGGGTGTAAACAGAAACAATCTTTATGGCCATAATCTCGGATTTTTCCCACGAAATATCTTGTATTATCCCATCGTCACTGCTTTACTTGTCGGGGGAGTTATTTCTGAAGATAGGCATCATGGCACATCTGCCTTGTATTTTTCTCGTCCGATTTCCCGCTTTGATTACACCGCAATGAAATTTATTTCTGTTGCTTTAATACAGTCTTTGATCATTCTTGGCTCCTACATATTGTTCTATTTTAGCGAGATTATTGCGATGGGCCGAGGTTGGGCATGGATTGTCGACACATTTCCAATCTTCATTGCCGGCTTCATTGCCGGGGTTCTTCTCATTTTTACATACACAAGTTTGGGTTTGGCAATGTCCTCCATCTCTCGTGGTCGTTTTTTTCCCGGTATTGGATTGCTTGCGTTTTTGTTTGGCTCAAAAACAATCGCTGCCATCATTTCTGGATTATTTAAACGGGATATCCTTTACCTCCTCTCGCCTTATGATTGTCTTGCCCATGTTGGACAAGCGCTTGTGGGTACACAATTGAGTTACACCCAATATTCGTGGACATGGTCACTTGTGTCGCTCGTCATGATGAATGGTGTTGCATTGTATGTACTCGCTTCGAGAGTGAGTTCGATGGAGGTGACTCGAGAATGACGCCTCAACAACAAATGCCCGTGGTCTACCTTGAAAATGTATCCAAGGTGTATGGTCGTATTCATGCATTAACCAACGTAACCCTTGGCTTATCTGGAGGCGTGACCGGTGTACTTGGACTCAACGGAGCGGGTAAATCAACGCTGTTTAAACTCCTCATGGGCAAATTGAAACCAAACAGTGGAACAATTCGTCTCTTTGGTGAAGATCCATGGAAAAATCCTGCCCCCTATTCACGCATTGGTTTCGTGCCTGAAAACGAAAAGATGTATGATTGGATGACCGCTCTTGAGTTTATCTCTACGTTTGCACGACTTTTTGGAATGACGAAAGCCGAAGCCGAACAAGAAGCCCTACGTGTCCTCGACTTTGTGGGCTTGGCCGATGTAGCGAACAAACAAATTGGTCGATTTTCAAAAGGTATGAGACAACGTACGAAAATTGCACATGCACTCGTGAACAAGCCAGAACTCATCATACTCGATGAACCTCTTCAGGGCTGCGACCCCCTTGCAAGAACGACCATCAACAATGTGATTCGAGAATTAGGAAAATCAGGCTGTACAGTGCTTGTCAGTAGTCACATCCTCACAGAAATAGAAAGAGTGACTGAACAAATCGTGATCCTGCATCATGGGAAATTACTTGCATTAGGCAATCTTCATGCAATTCGAGAACGTCTAGACCAAATTCCTCACACAATTCATATTCGAGGAAATGATTCAAGGGCATTAGGTCAATCGCTCATTGGACATCCAGCAGTGTTTGGATTAAATTTCCCAAATGAAAATGAACTCAATATTCAGACATTTCATTTTGGTCAAATGCATCAAGACTTACCCAATATAATTGTTGAAGGTGGACATACCGTTGAACTCATTGACAACCCCGATGATGATTTAGAATCCATTCTTGGCTATTTAACCGGAGGGCAATCGCATGCAAAGTAACAATGCCCTCATCTCACCAAAACGCTTTGATAGGAAAGCTGCTGCTGTTGCTGAATTTACATTAAAGCAATACACAAAACGAATCTCGACATGGGTCATTCTATCGGTTGGCCTTCTTGCTGTTAGTATCATCATGTTGTTTTACTTTGACACCATGTGGGGAGAGTTCGATGCTGTAGATAACGACTATGATTCATTCGACCCTGACGGCGATGGATATCCATCCGGCCAAGAACGATTGTATGGGACTGACCCTTATTTTAGCGAATCTCATCCTGGAAAAATTGACCCAGGCATCCTTCCAGATGACCGTTCAAAATGGATCAATGAAGACGACATCGATTGGGATGTTCTCAAAGCTGGTTCTGTTGGATATGACGATGATGGGGATTGCAGAAATGCACCGATTGCACCATCTGCACAGGATAGCAATCGAGACGGAATCGCATGCAATATCAAAATTAGTGAAAATCAATTTGGTGGAGGTTACATTATTCGTGGAGATAATTATGTGGACGAAGACCCTGACGACGAAGCCTATGCAAAAGAGGCCCTACATCGTGCCACAATCCTCGCTTTAGGAAAATTCGGTTTTGTCTTTTTGATTGGCATCTTTTTACCGCTGTTCATGGCTACAGGATTAATTCGAGATGAAATGGAATCAGGAACGATGCATTTTCTCATCGCAAAACCGATCAAGCGAGCAGAAATATTCCTTTATCGAATGCTTGGTTTCTTGGCCATAACCTATCCTTATGTCATCGTGTTGTGTTTGCTTTGTGCCCTAATGTTTGGACTCAGTGGCCCTTCCGAATCATTCTTTCGTTTATCCGACATAGGTATCTGGATGGTGATTGCATTTGCTACACTTCTTGCCATTCTTGTGTATGGAATGATGTTTAGTATGTTCGGAGTACTATGGAAGCACGGTATTATTCTCGCTATTCCTGTTGCTGCATGGGAGTTAGCGATGATGTTTGTTTCATTATGGGAACCTGAAGCGAGCATTCTGCGATTCTCTGTCCTCGGTTGGGCGACGATGTTGATTGATGCTGGAGCATTGATGCTATGGCCAGATATGGAGTATATGATTGAAGTTGGTATGTGGGGCGGTGGAATGGCACCACTTGAAGGTGCAGAACAACTGATGGTATTTTCATCCAACCCAGGTCTGGGCCTTTCAAATTTTTCAAGTTTCATTGTTGGCTCTGTCGTCTTGTTCGTTCAGGCGATTGCATTTTGGTTTGTTGGTAGCGCGCTGTTCTCATCCAAAGAAGTTGCATAGGTGAATGGTATGAGCACTTCATTTACTGGCGATTTTGAATCAATGTGGAAATTGGGTCTTCGAGAGCCGATTCAGCACCTCACTTGGGACTGGTGGTGGTGGCTTGTGATGCTTGATGATGACGAGGGCAACCCAAGCGGGAAACAATTGATGGTGCTTTGGTCGACCAAAACCAATGACTTGGTCAAAGTGAATGATACGATATGGAAGCCATCGGGTCGTCCCAGCGATTCATTCGATGGGGCTTACAATATCGATGGAATGGTCTGTGCTTGGTGGTTCGATGGAAAGCGGATGCATGAACCATTGCTCAAGGAAATCTGCGCGATGACAGTCATTGAAGACACATCCTCAATCTGGCCAAACCACAAAAAAGCAGGAATAGGCGGGGGGGCACTCATACCACACTTGAAACAAGATTGTTCAATGGGTCTTCGCTCCGAATTGAATTCGTTTTGGTTGGAGCTCGATTCGGCTTCAAATTCTTCAGTGCAATCAAAATTTTCTCTCGAAATTTCACCATGGAACCCTACCTTATCCCATGCCCGTCATCTTCAAGCCGATTATCTTGGGGGGATGGGCTACGATATCCTTCGAATTCACGGTGCAAAGGTTCGTGGCAACATCGACGGAGTTCCTCATCAAGGAACAGCGTATTTTCAGAAAGTATGCGTCCAAGCACCATCGCCGCCTTGGTATTGGGGAGTCTTGCACTTTGAGGATGGGTCATATTTGGATTGGTTTTTGCCACATGTCTCCATGACGATGACATCACGTGATTCGAGACCATGGAAACAAAGGGATGTATCTCACATTTCACTTTCCCAAGGTGGTTTGTTTCACGATGCAACCTATCAGAGGACCGAACGTTTTGGAAAAGTGACGGTCCACAAAAAAATGTCAACGATGGTAGAATCAGAACACGGGGCTCATCCTGGCTCTCCATTGCCGGAATTTTTGGTTGAATTAAAAAATGGCCGAACCACAATTCGTTTACAGGCTCAAGCCATCGAGCGTGCACACTGGCATTTTGACCAACCGACAAGAGGTGGAATGTGGTCCCATTTAACGTACAACGAATATCCCCTATCGGTTCAAAAGATTGAAATTTCCGATGAATTTGGAAAGAGAACGCTTGAAGACTTTCGTTGGATTCGAGGAAATGCTGAACATGCATGGGGAATTTTACATTAACATGGTTCTTTGAAAGGGGAAGTTATTTCACTTAATGGTTGTCATCGACGAATAGGAGGCTTGAACATGACTGATGAAGAGAACCCCGCAGTTGAAGATACCCCCGCACCTTCAGAACCAACGAATTCGAGTAAAAATGAAGCACAAGCCAAGAAATTTCGACTTGTTCCCGGAGAAGAATTACTTTTGTCAAAACAACCCAGTCCCATTGCCTTTCTCAACATGTATTTCTTGGGTGCAATCGTCCTTGGTCTCCACTTTTTGTTTTCCATTGCAGAAGACTACAATGCGAGTGATGACGCCAATGCATTCCTCAAATTTGCAATTTTCTTCAACGATCTGATCAGCACCGACTCAATGCCGTTAGGCTTCGTCTTCTGCATGCTCATCGTGACATGGTTCAATCGTCTCATCAATATTCAGACATCAGGTCGATGGGTTACGATGTGGTTACTTCTTGTGACTTTGTCCCCCTTGATACTTCAAATTGACAAACTTTATGCAACGGTCATGGGCATTTTTGGTAACGACATCGACCCAGTCATAGGTCTTGATTACAACTTGATTTATTTCGGAGTTGCCTACTCAGCATTATTTTTTGCTATGACATTCTATTTCCATCGAAGTTTCCATTATGCCATCACCTCCGAGTCTGTGATTTTTCAACACGGTTTCCTTCTCTCAAGGTCACATCGCAGAATTTTGTTTGACCGCATATCTGAAATTATGGTAGATCGCACCCCGATGGGGACCATACTTGGGTATGCAACCTTAACCGTTTTGACCGACTCAGGTGTTGGACTTGTCGAAGAGACAGTTGGTGCTGGAGGTGGCGGTAGTGTGCCTGGAACAGATGAAAAAGAATCGGATTCTGCAGCGACCAAAGTTGGAAAGAGTTTCCTCAGGAAAATCTTCGCATTGATGCTGTATCAGCGTACCATTCGAAGAGTCCAACCTGACCCGAAACATTGTTTTTACAACATTCGAAATTGGGAAAAAGCGAAAATGCTTTTGAACGAAATGCACCTTAAGAATTCCCAGTCGAACATGCTCCAAGAATTGAAAGATGTCATTATCAGTCAACAGAAGCAATAACTGCGTCGTTGATTGACAACATAGCCTTGAAGAACCTCTTGCTCACCGCTTAAGATAGGTGGCAATATGTCAGAGGAATTAAGTGCTCATGCAATCGAACTATTCAGTAATGGAGATTTAGACGCTGCTCTCGAAGAACTTGAGAAGCAAATTAAAGCGAACAGCTCTGTGGCAACCTTGCATCACATGTATGCAGAATTTGCAAACATGAAGAACATGGAAGCACAAGACGACATTATCCCTGGTGGTAAAATTATGATGGCGTACAAAAAAGCCATGGAACTTGATGAAGAAAACATGGAATATATTGCTGATTTTGCATCCTTTGCCCTTGAATGTCGAAGAGTACCCGTTGCAGTAAAAGAATTCCAAAGATACGCCCGACGCCTTGAAATTGAAGATATTCCTATCGATGATGTCCTCTACAATGCCAGTCGAAACCTTGTTGATGCCATTGAAGTGATGGATCCAACGAGAAATGAAGCAATGGTACAACCTTGGCTACAACAAGCACTTTTATGGTCTGTCGCTGCGTTAGGCTTTACTAAAGAAGAAGCCATTGAAATTCTCAAAAACGAATATTGAGGGATATATTTGGGCGATTTCACTCGCCTTTTTTTCCGAATCGGATATCTCGGTGATGAATTTCACGGTAGTCAAATTCAACCTGATGTGAAAACGGTCCAAGGTGAATTGCAACGAGTATTCAGCAAACTACAATGGTGGGATGGTTCCGATGCCGACTCATTTCTCATCCTATCGAGTCGTACAGATGCAGGCGTGCATGTGAGAATGAATGGCGGTATTGTGACGGTGCAAACCTCACTTTGGAATTCGATAACGCCACGAAAATTTGTTCGTGCTGTCGATGATTTGCTCGATGAATCTCTTGTTTTTCTTGATGTGTATGAAGTGGATGAAGATTGGAACCCGAGAATGGCAAAACATCGAACGTATCGATATTTATTGGAGGGCATGGACTTTTGGAAAGAACCAACCATGAGTGACTTTTTGTCGTGGTTATCCATCTTCAAGGGCACACATAATTTCACAAATTTCTCAAAATTAGAACCAGGCAAGAATCCTGAACGCACCATACTCGATGTGCAACCATGGCTCGTTGAGAATAGAATTGTTGGATTTGAAATCATTGGAGAATCATTTTTGTGGAATCAGGTCCGTAGGATTGCAAATTGTCTCTTCCAATTAAGCAACGGTGACCTCATCGTCGACCAAGTTCAAACTGCCCTTGACGACCCACATCATGAGGTCGATTTTGGTGTTGCTCCACCAGAGTGGCTCATTCTTTGGGGCATTGCATGGGACGGATTTGAGATACCTGAAGATTCAACTCAAATCGACATTCTCAAACCTCCATCCGGTAGAAACGTTGAGAGGACAAGAAAAAAGCGATGGCAACAAGGTCGACAACATCAACTCAAAATGATGTTGTTTGATGAGTGGTCAAATATTGGAAAATTTGAGTATGTCACTCATGCTCGTGAATAGATTTCGATAAAAACTTCATCACCATCATGGACATTGAGTTTTTCCCGTAAAAACAAGGGTGATATGATTTCGATGACGTCAACATGTCGAGTCAAATCAGGGATGAGTATCGCACAATCGACAGAAATTTCGTTGTGAGATATCGTGCCCAAAAAAGCCGTTGCTCCACCGAACGATACTCCATCTCGAAGGAATCCTCGAATTCGTATGGCCTCAATGCTTGTGGTATCAACATGGAGTGATTGTTCTCTCAAAGAAGCGTCTGCATCTAAGGTGTCAATACCCGATAATTTTCGAAGGGCGATGTATCGGACAAGAACATCATTCTCAACTTGAACATTGAGGGTTCCAGGCCAGGCAGTTTGGTCAAACAGTTCCTTGAATTGGTCTTGGTAATGCGGTTGGGCCATAAATACACTCGCCCTTCCAAGGCCAGATTCTACAGTACCTCGGAGATGCATGTTCATATCGAACAAATTCACCTTTTTGAGAGTGTGTGACAAACCATCTTGAATTCTTGATATAGTCTTGAGTTCTGTATCGAAGCATGGATGTCCAAGATGATGATTCAACCAACCCTAACGACATGATAGAGGATGAACGATACGGACGTGAAGAGTTTCGTGAGGATTATTTGGATGACTTGGAAGCATTTCGCAAAAAATTCGAACTCATGGGTCTTGATGTGAAAAGTGAATCAGGGGAAAAGAACTTGTATCGATGGTTCACATTTTGGAGAAAGGAGGTTCAGAGGTTTTCGCGTCGAAGCCAAGAATCAGGTAAACATGTGATTCGTTTTCCAAATCCTGAAGAGTTTTTCAAATTCATTCATCACATGCAACAACATGATTCGGACGAAGCATATTCTGTCGATCCTCAAGGTCACCAACCTGACGACCGTCATATGGATGAAGATTCAAGAAAGCGAAGGGATAATTTCCGTAAGGAATGGCGTTAACATCGAATGCCGGTGCCGTACACACAAAATTCGATGAAAGCGCTCGGTCTGTTTCCTTTTGAATCCAAACATAAAGTCTCCACTCGAACATTAATGACCTTCGTCCATCCTTGTTGAATGGCTTGCTCACGCAATCGCTGAATCGTTTCTTGTCTCGCCAATTCTAGCATTTTTTCTGCACTTTGAATTCTGCCTCCAACCAATGATTTGAGCCGAGCCAAGGCAACTGACCATTTGGAAAGAGAATACACCGCATTGACAAAAACAAGACCAGATTGTTGGATAGTTCCATGAGACAATGGTGTGAATGTCGAAGAGGAATCAGAATTGCTCAACGGAATTTTTGTCAGTGTCCTCATATTATTGAGCATGTGTGGATGTGTTTGATACGTTATGGCAGTTCTTTTGTCAAGACTTTCTCTTCCTCTTGAAAGGATGATGTGCGAGCCAATGATTGAAATGGTCCAAATGATGATCGGAAGAATCACTGCAAGGAAAAAGAACACGAGGATGATGTATGCGCCCTCATGTTCCATAACATCACCTCAATTGACCATGACTGCAGTGCCGTAGGCAAGCAACTCTGCTGCACCAGCGGCAACTGAAGATGTTGAAAATCGGATATTGACCACAGCATTGGCACCGCGGCCAGCAGCTTCAACAATCATACGCTGCAATGCTTCATTCCGAGATTCATTCAGTAACTCAGTATAACCTTTGATTTCTCCCCCGACGATGGACTTTAAGCCAGCAAAGATGTCTTTTCCAACATGTTTTGCTCGTACAGTTGAGCCACTCACAAGGCCAAATGTTTGAACAATTGTTTTTCCTGGTATTTCTTCGGTATTTGATAAGTACAACATTGGCATCCCTGATGGGTTCATGGATTTGCTTTCGGCCTTACCATCTTAATGCTTATCACAATATTTGCTGTTGTTGTAGCCAATCGATATCAGAAATGTACAATTGACGAATATCATCCAAATTCAGGACCAACATGGCTAATCGTTCGAGTCCCATACCCCATGCACTCACTGGCCAAGTGATGCCAAGAGGCTCTGTAACTTCTGGTCGAAAAATTCCTGCACCTCCAAGTTCGAGCCATTTCCCCTTCCATTTCACCTCGACCTCAAGACTTGGCTCAGTGTACGGAAAATAAGCAGGCCGGACGCGAACCTCTGGTAACCCCATTTTGGCATAGAAGGTTTTGAGGGTTGTCACAAGCATTTGCAAATTTGCATCTGGTTCGAGAATGATTCCCTCAATTTGATGAAATTCGGGGAGGTGAGTTCGATCGATTGATTCGTTTCGAAACACTCGGTCGACAGAGAAAACTCGACAGGGTTCATTTGGATGTTTTGCAAGGTATTGCACTGTGTTGACAGTTGTATGCGTTCGTAAGAGTGACCTTTTGGAAATTTCTTCGGAAAAGTGACCTCCCCAACCACGTGAGCCAGTATCACCACCTGATTGGTGAATTGATTTCCAGTGTGATAGTGTCTTTTCGTCGATGTCGATTGATGCTGGTTGCGACAGGTAAAATGTATCTTGCATTTCTCTTGCTGGATGATCCTGAGGAATGAATAATGCATCCATATTCCATCCAGCTGATTGAACATAATCATCGACAAGTTCGGAAAATCCCATTTCAAGAAATATAGATCGAATTCGTTCAATCAGCGATTGCATTGGATGAGCACGTCCAGTTCTCGGAGTTGCGGCTTCCAATGTGACATCAAATGGTCGAAATTGAGATGCATGCCAAGCATCGGATTGAAGAAGTTCAGGGGTTATCTCGTTGATAAAGGCAACTTCCTCAAGTGAATCAGAGGCTATGTTTCGTCCTTCGGCTGAGATTTTCCAACTTCTTGTAACAGATTCAATAAGTTCGACAAATTGTTTTCGTTGTTTGAAATGTTCAAGCATTTCGGGTTCACATAGGTCAACTTCCATTGGAAGATTTGATAAAAATTCCAAACGATGAGTGATGATGCTGAGAACATTTTCCTGATTGTCAAAAGAGAGGACGCCTGCCTCTGTTTGCATTCCTAATTTTTTCATCAGACCAATGCCTGGTCCGGCTTCACTTCGGTCAAAGTACTGTGAAAAAGCCGACATTGTAGGTGCCTCAGATGCTTCAAACCAATTAAAAATACGTTGTTCAAGCAGGCCATGTTGAAGGGCATAGTCACCACTTTGAAGTCTTCGAACCATGGTTGAATGTTGCTCCTCTTCTTCCACAAGCCCCTTTTCAACGAGACCTTGTGCAGCACCAACGGCTATGGCTTGGTCATTCCATTGACATTGTTCAAGGATCAATGCAACATCCCATTTTTTTTCTTCAACATCTTTCATTTTGCGAAGTAACCTTCGCTCGTTGTTTGAAAGATGTCGACCATCCATGTGGCTTCCACATAACAATGAGGTTTGAAACCTCCGTCATTTCTTTGAGGAATTCATTCTTCTTCCCAAAGTTGAATCTCACAGCGAGGGCAAACATAGGTTCCTGGTTTCTTGCCTTCGACAACGGTGATATTGGAACATTGACCACACAAAATCGATGTCCGAATTGGGTTGTCAAGTGTTGTGTCAACTCGATACATCACTCGACCAGCCGTAGGCAAGTGTTCAGCAGGTGGGAGCCAAGCTGCGATTTCTTCCTCAGACATTTCTAAGCCACGATTCATCGTCATGCCAATGACAAACAAAAGTATCCCAAAGAATCCAATTGTTCCCGCCATTGCATACACATTGGCCACAGTAAAAAAAGCACCAAAAACGATACAAATCAATCCTGAAATGAGAAAATTTTCCCGACGTAACCTTGTCATGTTCTTCCCTTCATTTCATCGATGGCCTCTGAGATAGTTTTTGCCACACGTTCAATGTGATGAGTTGGAATCGCACATAATCCGATTCGCACTCCTCCTTGAAGTGGAACAAGATACACGTGCTTCGATGCGCAACTTTCGACAATTTCTGAACCATGTTCAGTCTCCAACCAAGCGAAGAATCCGTCATGCGTTGGATTGATTGGTACATTGTATTGCTCACAGGCTTGTAAGAAATTTATTCGACGCACGTTGAGAAGAGCATGAAATTCATCAACGCTTTCCAGCCAACGTTGACTCTTTCCCGCATCTGAATGAAGATGACATAACGCATGTTGCGAGACTCTGGGCGAGGCTGACCATGCTTGCCGGCCAGTCACTCCGAAGACATCGTGAAGTCGTGACACAACATCCTCATCGGGGTGCAGACAAATCAATGCACCATTTCTCATCCCATAGATGGTGTGTGATTTCGAAATCGATAAGGCAAAACAAATCACAAGGTTTTCTGGCCACATCATACCAGAATCAATCGCCTCAACAATTGTTTGTGCCCATCCATGGGTTTCTTCTGCATAGAAATGATAGGCACTGTCGAGGAGAAGCGTGAATCCGACACTCGAATGATTGACTGCTTGCCTCATGAAAATGTTGAGCAATTCACTGCGGCTATCACTCGGCAAACTTAGACCTGTTGGATTGTGTGCAGGGTCGTTGAGCCATGTCATCACATGTTGTTGTTCACTTGCAAGTCGTTCAACGGCTTGTTCAAATGAACGATGGTCAAAAAAAGGGAACTCATCGCTTCCATCTTTTGGAATCAGAGGATACGTCGCCATATTTAGGCCACAACCATCTAAAAATCCGGCGTAGGGGCCCCAATGTCGATCTCTCAACAGAACTTTTTCACCGGGATTTGCAAAACATTTGGCGGCAATATGCAAACTACCTGAGCCGCCCGGGGTTGCAATACTGGTCATATGAATGCCAAGCGACTCAAGTTGCTCTCTTGAATCGCCTAAAGCCAAACTTTTGCTTAAATCGAGAAATGCAGGTAAGCCCTTCAATGGTGCATACGAAGCAAATTCCAACTCGTCAGCATTTTTGATTTCATCAATTACAATTGCATTCACTGCTAAACGACCGCTATCCGTGAGCAGGGCCCCAACCGTTCCGTTTACTGCATCTGCACCCGATTCGGATGCCCGTAGATACCTTGCATAACAACCGAAGATGGTGTCATCGCCTTTTTTGGAGAAAGCATGGTCAGAGAGAAACAGCATATCTTTCTCTGGAGCCATAACCTATGCAGGAGCATCAACTACATTGATTTCACCCCCAAAAAAGAAGGCTCTTTGCCGTATATTTCTTGAAGGGGAGTGCGCACGGCAGGCTATCGCCAACGTAGCACAGCTGGTAGTGCGTCTGATTTGTAATCAGACGGTCGGGGGTTCGAGTCCCTCCGTTGGCTCCAATTGAACCACTTGTGATGTAAGAAGAATCAATAAAGGAGTTTCATTGGAAGTGTCATGGGTGCTCAGAGACTTGACGGAAAGCAATGTGCATCGTCAATCGAAGCAAATCTTTTGTCGAGAATTAAGATATTGAGCAGTCAAGGGATTGTTCCTCATTTAGCCGTCATCATTGTTGGTGATGACCCAGCATCGCATGTCTATGTGAATTCGAAAATTTCAACTTGCAAGCGATTAGGAATTCAAAGCACCCACGTTGAACTTCCATCAAGTATTGATGAACAAGAATTGGTCAAGCACATCATAAAACTCAACGAGGATGAGTCAGTCCATGGTATTTTGATTCAATCTCCACTCCCAAAGCACATGAATGAAGAAGCGATGACCGATCTCATCGACCCTACAAAAGACGTCGATGGGTTCCATCCCACAAATTTAGGGCGTCTCGTTCAAGGAAGGCTTGACGGAATGATACCTTGCACACCTCATGGTGTCCTTCGCCTTTTGGAGTGGTCAAAAGTGCCGCTACAAGGAAAAAAAGCGGTTGTTATCGGACGCTCTCGTATCGTTGGAATGCCACTTTCGCTTCTTTTTGCATCCCGTGGCATTGATTTGACGGTCACCATTGCACACTCAAGAACCGAAGATTTACCCAAGGAATGTGCTGATGCCGATATTGTAGTGGCTGCTGTGGGCATACCTGAGTTGGTCCAACCACAATGGGTAAAATCTGGTGCTGTGGTTGTCGATGTCGGAATCAATCGAGTTGAAGACCACTCTCACGAACGTGGATGGAGATTAGCAGGTGACGTGAATCCTGCTGTGGGAGAAGTAGCTGCTTGGCTATCACCTGTCCCAGGGGGCGTTGGTCCAATGACCATTGCAATGCTCATGGAGAATACAGTTCGTTCTGCAGAACTCATGACACAGAATGAATAATCTCATAATTCATTGAATGCAAGGTGAACATCGTGGCTCAAGACCCCAAGGCACCTCACCTCGCAGCAATTGCGAGAATTTTGCTTGGTCTTACGATTGGTTTTCTCATCGTGAACATCAGATTAGATTTGCTTGATATTGATTTTATAATTCCTGTATCTTACATTTTTGCTGCGTTTATTCTTATTTTGTTGTACATCAATCATTGGGCATCCAAAGAAAACCCAGTACCCGAATTAATTCAACAACATTCGGTGAATGATGTTGATGGTGCATATCGCGAAGGCAGGACGTTGTTTGAATCCAGTTCGACGGTTGTCGATGAGTTTGGCTTCGAAGTATCATCATTACAATCGAACCAAGCAACTCAGCCAAGCACGCAACCATATGTTTTTCAACTTGAAGAATCAAATCAAATCTCGATTGATTCTGCATTGACCTCAATGATTTCAGGTGATGCTGCACATCAATCCATTTTACTCTCTGAGTTTCAACCAGCCCCACATTCAAAAACCTCACACCATCGAGAGAGCACGCCAACCGACGAACAAACAGGACGAGTAGTACAAAGAATGATTCAACCTCAAATTCCATTGCCAGGTAAATCAGAAAACGAACTCACTGATGTCGCCGCCATTCCTGGCCTTGGAACTTCTCGTCAATTTGTTTCAAACGGTATATCTGAGATACCCTTGCCAATCATTGATTCAGCCAAAACCGCCACAGCGGTTGAAGTCGAACGTCCTCATGTTGATGAATTACCTTCAATTGATGATATCCTATTTGATGACATTGATGAGGTCTTTCAAATCGATATCTCACTAGACATTGAAGAAGACAACGACCCACCCAATGAACAAACAACAATCATGACTTTGGATTTGCCATCGCTCGATGACTTGGATTTTTGAGAACATTCTTAGGGAACATTTTCGTGGAATGTTCATGGAGTGGACATCCAAGTTTGATCTTCACTCTCACTCAACGCACAGCGATGGTGAACATTCGACTGAACAAGTTGCTTCGATGATGAAAGCGAACGGTGTTCAATTTTGGTCGCTGACAGACCACGATACTATTTCAGGATGGCAGGATGCACATCGTTTTGCAATCCAATATGGTTTGACATTTATCCCTGGCATTGAAATTACTTGTAATGTTGGAATTGAAGCGAATGAAGAAGAATTGTTGCTTCGAGGAAAGGATAGGGCATCTTCATCGTGGCATCTTCTTGCATATTTTCCGCAATCCATACTCGAAGACCACGAGCGACTTGACGAACTTCAAAAGTGGCTGTTGCCGTTGCAAACCGGGAGGCTTCCTCGCATGGTGCTCATGCTTGAGCGATTGGAGGATTTAGGTATGCCAATACAACTTGAGGCTGTCACAAAAAGGGCAGAGGGGTCGCTCGGTCGACCACATCTTGCTCAAGCGATGGTCGATGCTGGCTATGTATCAACTTCAAGGGAGGCTTTTGACAAGTACATTGGTGATGGAGGCATAGCATTTGTTGAACGCGAAGAACCACCTCTTTTCGATGCAATTTCTTTAGTTCATCGATTAGGAGGAATCACATCATTAGCTCATCCATTGTATTATGGCGTTGCAGTTGATGAACTCATTGATTACTTATCAAACGTGGAATGCGATGCCGTCGAAGTATTCCACCGTAGCCATGATGATGAATATCGCTTCGAATTGTTGTCTGCAGCAAGGAATGCAAAACTTGGCGTCACCGTTGGTTCAGATTTTCACGGACAAGGACATGGACACTTGCCCGGGAACATGGTCGTAACCAAAGCGTTCATGCCGTATTTTTTTCAGGAACTTGAAACAATGATTCCATAGATATTGTGAGTTCAAAGAACAGTATAATTGGCATTGCTACAAGAAACAATGACAACGGGTCGGGTGGGGACAAAAACGCACCTGCTACAAATGCTCCGAACCAAATATGTCTTCGGTATTGCTTCATGTTCTTCAGTTGAACAATATTGTATCTCATCAGAGCCCTCGTGAACAAAGGTGTTTGAAATCCGATGATGGATGCAATGACGAGATTGAACAAAAACCCAACATACGATTGAAGTCTCCATTCCGTAGAAAGCCCAATCCCTTGAGCATCTTGAGTGAGATAATCGAGCAACATTGGGACGAGAATGGTCCATGAATACCACAACCCCATCATCCCTAAGACGAGGCTAAAAATGAGGTGCGGTACAAATTGTTTCATTTGGGATGGAATCCTAACATTCAATTGTTCAAGTCGTTGCTGCACTGCCTGGTGATGCCTTCCATGTCGAATGAGTTCATACAAAGCGAAAAGTACGACGCATACAACCCCGACATTTGCACTAATTCGAACTTGCAAAACGATGAGTTCAACAGGTGTTGTGACTAAGATGTTGACGTTGTCGGGCAGTCGACGTTCATCGATCAACCAAGCGATAACTTCCTTTGTGAATGGAAATGCGAGCGTAAAGCCGAGAAGAAAAACCAACGTATAACTTTTCCATGTTCGTAGAATGTACGACCTAAATTGTCGAACAATTTCCATACCTGGAGTTTGTGACAAATCGGAAGGAATTGTGAAATTTGCCATTCTCTCACGCTTCTTCATCCGATGCAACTATTTGATATTTCCATGCATGAGATGGGGTAGGGTCAATCCAAGACCTACCTTCCTTTTTGAGTCGATAAACTCTGTAAATGACAAACGCCGTCATCCAAACAGAAGGAATCGATAAGATGACAGCTTGTGCCATGACATCTTTGTTGTAATCGTTTGAGATATGGATGTTGACGACGTCGCTTGAATTCGACTGAGTTGGTGCATGGAAGAATATGAAAAAGTACAAGCGAGGTATTTCGACTTCATACTGATAGGATTCACCCGGGCCCAAGGTATGAATTGTAGTTAATTCTGAAATTTTACTCCAATCCACTGTGCCATTATCCATAGCTTCATCCGATAATTCAACAAGAACCAATGCAATTTCGATGCTTCTGGTTTCATCAAAATTCGTAACGGTCGAAGTGATTTTTTCACCAGCATTGATTTTTTGTAGAATCTCGAATTTCGTATCGCCTTCTGCGATACGATGGGTAGGCAATTCTTCGAATCGTTCATCTTGATATTGTACCGCACCGAAGATGATTGAAAGCAACAACAGTCCGAGAATGCCTTCGACTACGATATGCTTCCTCACTTTGTCGATGTTCACTCCTTTGAACATAGCCCCGTAATCGTTACGTAACCTTGGTTGTAAATGGTGAATAAACAATGACCCTACCGTTCCAATAACAATACCGAGCGGAATATCCACAAACCAATGAATGCCGAGATATAAAATCGAGAACGCGAATAGAATGGTGTTTAGGAAAATAAAGATGTGATATCGGTAATGTCTCCATTCTTTGAATGTAATTCCTTCATTGCGGACATGCAGATAATTCAGCATGAGAATCCCGGTAGGAATAGCGATGTGCAGGCTTGGAACTGCATTGTCCAGTGGGTCATGAAGGGCATAAAAAGAGGAATATGTACCATCGTGGTACAACAAAGCATCCATGCCTCCGATCCAAGAAGATGTGACTTCTACATTGAAGAACAAGTAGTAAGGTACAGCCAAAGCGTAAATGAGTAAATAATTCATCGTCACTTTATCGGTCATGTTGCGGTCACCAGCATATGCAAAATACACTGTAGTGACATAGATGAGGAATAAATAAACAAACAGATAATGGAAATTTAAAATTTCAGTGAGCGTTGTGTTGGCAAAGAATTGCTGAATGTGCAAGGTTAGATTCCCTTCAATCGAATAAACCCAATCCGTAAAGTGTCCAGTTCGCTGTTTTATGGGCTCATTGAGTTCATCTGTTATTGCCTTCCAGCGAATAATGATGACATAACCAATGGCGTGCAAATAGTAGCGTTTGTCATGAAATTCCTTTGCAAACTCCCGAATTGGAACGGCCATTGACTTTTGATTGCGTGTGAAAACCCAACAGATGACAGGTGTAAACACAATGATAAGACCCATCATGACTTCATAAGGGTCCATGATTTGCCCACAACCTCCTCAATTTAGTGATTACCATTTTTCGACACTTTTTTTTCAGTATTCCATGCAAATACTCAATTGTTGGGAATGAATGGACATTTTTGGGGCAGAGGATATGAGTTTCATACAGAACCCCGAAAACACCTTGCCATCCCTCCGCCATGGAATGGAATTTTTCGATGGAATCGAGTTGGATGTTCGATTAACACATGATGAAGGATTAATTCTTCACCACGACCGTACACTGATGGCATCTGCAAAACATCATAAAAAGGGTGTGCGATTTGTTGAAGAATATGACATTGATGAACTGACATCCATCGGTTTCACTTCGTTTCAACAATTCATTTCTGACCCAATGATTCAACATCAATGGAAAAATGAAAACAAGATGGTGTGCATAGAAATTAAACGCCCACATCCGTCCTCTTCTTTAGGTGGTGGCATTTGGGGAAAAGAACAACACATTCATCATGTTGCACAATGCATTCAAGAAATCGATGCACTGCTTGAAGAGCATGAAATTCCTCACGCCTCGGTGATGTATTACTCATTTCACAAGCACATGAAACAATCGATACAACGCTCAGAAACACCTCACCATTGGGCTTCCCTTATTCCCTACATCGTTCCCTTCGGACAACGAAGGTTCCAACGTGGAAAGGCGTTTCCAGCGTTTCTTGGAACATCATTTTCAAGGCTCGTCAAGAAGCATCATGGCCAAGGTGCTTCAATATTGCCATGTGCTATGGAATATCTCAAACCTTCAACAAATTGGATACCGATTGGAAGGAGTGTCGGCCTTCAAGGAACGCCATTGAAGAGACTCCATCGATATCGTAGGGGCATGCCTGTGTACGTGTGGCCAGTGAAATCAAGGGTTGAGCATGATGTTCTTTCAGCGGGTCTAAGTGCGTTAACCGATGATGCAGACCCACAATTGACATGGTTGCAAAGCGGTCACGCACGATGGACACATCCAGGTACTCAACCGCTTCTTCACGAAGAAAAAGAAATTCTTAATGCAGTTACTTTTGAGCACCATCTTGAATTCGTGTCCGAACTTAAGGAGAGCACACCTCCTTGGAGGGAAATGGACCGTTCCAAGAAAGTACAAATTCTTGACGAGTGGGCTAAAGCATGGAATCTCTCGCAAAAGGCTGTTGAGCTCGCAAAGGGACGGATGGACGAGGACATTCCTTTGTTCGCTCCTCGACTCATTGGTCACCGTGGCTCTGGGAAAACGGGTTCAATCGTTATTCCTTGAGATGTCTGAGACTTTGACCTTCTGCAATGTATTTTGGACGATAGATTGGAACGCCTTTCCCTTCACGCATAATGACACGTTCATCGAATATCTGAGCACCAATACCAGCAACTCGTGCCCAACCAAAGAAAGTAGTGTAATAGGTGGGGTCCGTAAAACCCACATGGTGTAGTAGTGCACCACTTGCGATATCGACATTGGCATTTGGATTCGAAACTTTTGGATTTTCGGCAAGGACACGTGGTGCTACCTCACGAAGTGTACGAATAATTTTGAAATTTTCATCATCAGGACAAATTTCCTCACCAAGAGCAAATTGAACGGTCGCTCGGGGGTCTTCTGCTCGAAGAACGGCATGGCCAAATCCGTAGATTGGTCGTTTTGCTTCCAATTCATTTCGAACAAATTCCTCAACCTTGATAGGGTCATCTGTTCCAACCTTCAGCACAAATTCAAGGCAGGATTGGTTCGCACGACCATGTAGTGGGCCGGAAAGGGCATTCATGGCCCCAGCCATAGAAGAATAGACATTTGCATGCCCTGAAGCAATGGCTTTGCCAGTAAAGGTCGAGAGGTTACCCCCACCGTGATCCATGTGAAGGACAAGGTACGTGGCGACAATTTTTTCCATTTTGTCTTTATCCACGCCGTCAAGGTCAAGAGTGTTCACAAATCTTTGAACCATAGATTGGGTGATATCATCTTCAGGAATTGATGCTTCACGTCCCTCTCGATATCGAAACATGAGTCCCATGACTCTCGGCATTTTTGCAACCAAATTAAGAGCGTCTTCCTTCCAGTCCCCTGTGAGGCATGTCATACCTAAAACGTGAATGGCAATACTTAGCCAATCCATTGGGTGGCCATCTTTTGGTAAGGAACGAAACACCTCATTCAATTGCTCTGGAACTTGACCTCTTGTATGCAAATCAGCGAGAAATTGACTTCGTTGTTCATCGTTTGGTAATTCTTTGTTGAACAAAAGAAACACAATGTCCTCAGGTTGTTGTTCTGCCAGTTCTGCGATTGGATAACCGCAATAATGCACGCCTTCTGTAGGTGTGACAAATGAAGTGAAGCATGTTCCTACAGGAATGCCACGAAGTCCAGTGTTAAGATGGGCTGAAGTCACCTCAAACAGACGTTCTTCACCCGTCATCGTTGCCCCTCTCGATGCACCGATTCATCATCTCCGTATAAATGCCCTACCTCTCCTACATCAATGTCAAATATGGTGTTGGTATCTACACCTTTTGTGTTGCTTGGAAATTATAATCTGAATCCTTTTGATGCTTCCCTGTCAGCCAAGACATGCATTCGAATTGTTTTCCCATCGATTTGAATTGCGTCGACAGATTCTATTCCAGGGCAAAGGAGTTTTATTTCGTTCCACTTTTGCTCACTGTGTAAGTTTTCAGCCCACCAAGGAAATGCTTTGCATTGCTGTGGCCGAACAGAGTAGATTGAGCATTGTTTTGTATCGTTGAGAAAGATGCATACTCCACTCTTTTCATCACTTTTCAGCACGATGCGCCCATTCATGCTTTCCGTACAATACTGTTCAATGAACTCATCAAAACTTTGTTCATGTTCATCTGCCATGCGTTGAACATCGATTTTGGTAAGAAAAACCACTCCTCCTGGTTGGTCGCAGCACTTTCCGCATTGAGGTTGGCAACCAAAACGAACCCCGTCGGACCACCAAGCACTCATTCCTCTTCTCCGTGCATTGGTGAAAGCACACGTTTCTTTTTCATTGTTGAAAGGTGTACTTTCTTTTTTGGTTTGCTTCTTTGATCTTCGTGTTGGTCGAGTTCATTCAATTGAACATCACCTTCATCGATGAACCACTCTCCAGCGGGTTCATAGGAATCAAGTTGTGATGTTGTGCCCACGGTTTGCCCTTGGATCAACTGAAGCTGTTCATCAATGGTTTGAAGTTGGTCGGCAATGGCGATGAGTTCCTCAATATCAGCATGTTGAATTCTTGAACTCAATTCTTCCATGGTTGTACCTATTTGGCTCAATTGACGTTCATCATGCATAGCATGGAATCGCCTCGAAAATGAATCATCAACTCTTTGTTCGATATCAACGAGCATATCAGCAGTTTTGAACATGTCTTCCTTGTGGTCAAATTTTTCTTTTGAGACCATGAATTTGTCTTCATCATGAACATCAAGAACAGAGGGGTATGTAGGCATAATTTTTTTGACAAACATCTGAGCATCGTTTTGTATTCTGGAAATTGGAGTGCCTTGAACAACAATATCATCAAAATGTGGTGGCTGATAATCATCATTGTCCCAATCCTTGATTTCTGAATGCAGTTCGACGCCTCCCATATCGATGTCCGTATGGACGACATCCAACGCCTTTGAAAATATTTGATTCGCCATCGACTCCACATCGTTTTCAAACTCAGGATGGATGCCAGAATACCTGATTCCTGAGTCTTCGTTGAGATGAATGAATTCCTCTAGTTTGTTCCGAATGTTACGCCATGAGTGCTGGGAATTTCGAACAAGTTGAACAAATTCAAATTCATCCATCATCATGTTTCTTTGAGTTGCGTACCATTTAGCATATTGAATCAAGGTTGATTCACTTGGTGATGAAATTTGAATTGTGATTCCATCCAGCAAAAATCTTCTCATTTTTGAACTTGGCAAATCTTCGATTGGGATTTTGGAGGATGCAAGGATCTGTACCGAGGATTGCAAACTATATTCAAACCACTCTCCCAGCCTTAATTTCCATTGTTCGTGAACCGCAAATTGTTCAATATCGTCAACAATGATTGCACAACAACCATCCAATGCATCTTCGATCGGAGTTTGTGATACATGTTCTAAATCAAGTGCATTTAACCACAGAATGTGACCTTCCTGTCGACGCAAAAGAGCTTGTCCCGAAGCCCGCATCAAGAAGGTTGTTCCCGATTGTTCCCCCCCAACGATGGATAAAGGATTGATGACATTGGACGGGCTGTCGATGACTGTTTCTGCCAAACGCGTAGCTTCAATATTTTCTTTGCACACAAACCACTGTCGAAATGAATGATGTTCACTCCACTGTAATTTTCTTGGCCACTGAAATTGGATTGATTTTTTCGATATAGATTTGTCATCGGCTTTCATTGCTGACGGAATTTGATGTATTGCCATGGACCGTTGCTCTTGTAAGACCTTCATCCAAAGTGGTGTTCCTACATGGTCCAGTCCCACATAGTCAAAGTCTGAATTCGCAGGTGCTCTTTCAATCGAATTGAGCTTGTTTTTTCTCATTTCATTCAATCGATTGGCAATCGAAAATTCATCTGTTGATTGAATGTTTTTTGATAAAAATGGATTCTGATACTCACCAGTTGTGCCGAGGACATCCTTTGAAATCATATCGTAGGTAGGTCGTTGAGAAACACCTTGCCGATTGAAGAGGGATAGCCTCTGCTTTTTTTGATTTTGATGGCCGAGCAACACATTCAATTTGGACAATGGTTGGTCTGGAGCCTGTTCTTTTTTGGGTGTTGGATTGGAGAATTTCACGTGCTTAAATTCTGAATCCAAAAGCAATTTTTCAGCCGAGGCTAAAGCGTCATTGAGTTTTTTACCTCGGATTGACATTAAGAGTCACCACCAAAAAACTTCAATTTTCGACCTTGTTCATCGTACAACACTTGAGCATTCGATTGTGATTTTTTGATATCCACTGCCCACTTTTTCGAAATTTCATCAAGGGATTTCTTTTGTTGAGCGTATGTCGCTTTCTCTCTTGATGCAATCAGTGAAGAATGATCCTCCGCCATATGAGATTCAATGGCTTCTTTTGGTGAATCTTCAAATTTGAGTTTCGATGGGGCTTGGGTGTGTGGAAATGAAGCATTGGAGGCGTAATCGGAATTTGATAGACTTTCACCGATGCCTTGCATATGAAGTGGTAACTTCGAAGATTGAGGAGGTGCCAGTCGTTCTTGTCGTTCATACGATTCTTGAATGACGTTCGGGGGAAGTTTGTGTGGCTTCTTGATTTCTGGCAAGGATAATTCGTCAATTGGCGTATGGCGAAATCCGATCTCCTTCGGAGCTGATTTTTGCACTTTGGTTTCTGGAAGAACTGGATTTGGTTTTCGTTGAGGTTGCTTCTGAACTTTTCGAATTTTTACAGCCTTATGCTTGTCGTTTTGAGATGATGTTCTCATGCTTTTCCATGAAATCTGGTGTTGATTTGGGTCCTCATAAATTTTGGATTCTGAAACAAATTTTCCGGGTTGAACATGGGGGTGGTTTGACATTGACCTCCAAGTCTCGAGGTCGCTCAAGTCAACACTGCTTTGTGTGTTATGACTTGATGGATTTGAAAAGGAGTCAAGTGCACCTTTGAGTGAATCCGCTACTTCAGCACGAAGTTCATCACTTAGTTTTGAACTGCCGCCCTCGAGACCGAATGTGTTTTGTGGCTCAAAAGAGGCGTCAGACTGTGCCATGAGTTCGAGTTGTGCTTCAAACCAATGTTCCTCTTCATCGGTATAGTTCTCATGAAATGAATCAAGCGACATTTCTTCCGGATGCTCCGCCCACATCTGAATCGTTGTTGTCTCAAGTTGGTTTGTGGCTTGATGCACCTTTGCAGTTGTTTTTTGATCGAGCACATCACTATCGAAACCAATGAACATTGTAAAGCGTCGTTCTCTGCATAAATCGACGGTTGAACGAAGTAATTCAAGAGCAAACAACTCTCCATGAACAACAACGAAGAGTTCAAAATCCAGTAAAAAAATGCAACCAAAATCAACGCCGAACATCGAATGTTCAATAGTACTGAGGATTTGTTGTAATTCATGTTGCTGATGTTGGCCAACATGGATGCACTCAAAATGAGTTGACGATGAGGGCCGGTTTGAGATCTCTAGAATGTGACAACCTGTTTGTTGAAGATAACCAAGGATTGGTGGAATATTGATTTGTCCAATACTTGGAAAACTGTAAGCAGTACCTCGTTCCAATCCACGAATCAATTGAGTGTTTTGCTTTTCATTTCTTTTCCTTGAGAACTCAAGCGAAGCAAAATCATGTGCAAGGTCTTTTGTGTCAAATCTCATATGATGTGTTTGATATCGTACATTTTTCCACCAATCTGTTGAGCCAATGTGTTCGCTTGAAATCAAGTCGAATAGCAGCACACTTGGGGGGTACATGTCTTGTACACTGTAGATAAGGGCAACATTTGCTTCGTGAAATGCGATGGTGACATTGCTCTTTTCGGCTTGAATTTGAATCAGCTCAAAGGCATCGACACCAAACGATTCTCCAAGTTGTGATGCTATGGATAGATGAGGTTGTCCATTTTTGAAATAAATTGCCCCCTCAAAGGCTGAATCGTCCGTCTCATCTGAGATAATATGAAGAACTGCAGATATTTTCTCGCGGATGATTTCTTGACCAAGGGTGCGTAAGACATCAATACCACCCCTCCTCTTTTCAAGAAGGTCACCAGTCGGTAAATGCACCAATTCATCCACCCGCTAACCAGTCAGTATTCAACATCCTTCTTGAAGAGTGTGGATGATGGGACTGAATCGGAACTATTTCAAGTGACATAGGCTACAGCGAAAACGTGGAATTCGTTGCCAGTCCGTTATCTCCTGATGAGGAGGTTCTTTTTGAACACGGAAGGCTCTTGTTCAATGCAGGTAAATATTGGCATGCTCACGAATCTTGGGAGGATGTATGGAATTGCCTTAAGCGAAGAAATGCAACGCCTGAAGAAATCCTTCTCGTTCAAGGCCTGATTCAAACAGCAGCATTGTTGTATCATCATGAGCATAAGAATCATGTAGGAATTCTAAAACAATGGGCGAAGTTGGTAACCAAACTCGATGGATGGGAGCATGCTTGGGGTGTGGATGTAAAAAAACATCTTCAGACCATCAAATCATTTGTAAGTGAGGAAGGAATCGTCAATATTGAACCAAATACAGTTCAATTATGAGGTGAACACATGGAAAAGGCCACCCAACATATGACTTTTTCACCAAAGGTTCAAATCGGGCGGAACTCTATTCCAAGCAAATTTGAGCATTTACCGCAAGATATGATTCTCTTTTTTGATACACCAATTGGTAAGAATGCTTACCACAATGATTTCAAGAAATTGATGACCAGCGTAAGTATTTTCTTGGCTTTGACCGCTTTATTTTTGACAGTCCTCTTCCTCATTGTTTTACCTCTCGTTTGGATTGTTTCGAAAAAATCACTCACATCAAAACACAACCTACCACTTGCAGTAAACATATCTCACCCATTTGTCGACCAAGAATTTGGCGGGACTGCAAAAGTTCTGGTTCAATTGTTCGATGGCCATTGGGTTGATGTGGGGGAAGTACGAGTTCGAGTCATGCGCGATGAACTTCAAGGTGGCTGGCTCCTCGTTGAAGACCAAGGTGAGTATCCGACAATTGGTTATTTCAGCGAACGAAGCGAACGATTTGTCAATCGCTCATTAACAATCATCAATCAAGCACTGGCATTGAGAGACGGGGCCAACAATGTACGTGACACCATTGATGATGCAAGACAACGAGAACGAATGGAGTCAGGATTGCTTGAAAGGTCGTGGCTTGAAGATGAACAGGGGATAGAAATCGACACTCCCCTCACTCGAATTTTTACCAAAAACGAATAATTCTTGACAATGAACACCCCTTAGATTCAAAACCTAAACCTCATCCCTTCTCATCAGTGTCTTATCAAAATTGGATGAACAACCTTCAAAAATTGGAGGATAAAGAACGAGAAGTACTTCTCGGTACATCCTTATCACAATTGTTTACAAAATGGCCACTATGGCTGAATCATCCAGCAAATATTTCTGCGTTTTATGGGATACTTGTATCTCTTTCGCTCATTTTACCCTACGCATTTGGGGCATCTGGAAATGAAGCGTGGTTCGAAAAATGGACGGTCCATTCTGCATTTTTGGTCGTCGCTTGTTCAATTTCCGGCTTTGCATCAACCCTCATTGTGTTCTTCTCAAAGCGATTCCCAGTCCAACCACCTCGGACTTTGCTCTACCCAATGCCTTTCGTTGGTTTAGCCCTTATCACGATAGATCGAACGGGCTTGATTTCGCTCTCCTCCTTCGTGACCTTGATTTGGATGTTGTTGCTTTTTCCTGGGCCGCTGTATGTCCATCTTTCGTGGGCACCAAGGCATCGATTACTTTGCATGATTGAAGATGGAAAAAATCCATTTTCGGGTCTTGAATCTGAAGAAGATTTCAATGGAGAACGAAGCGAAGAGAGGTCAGAACAAGAAACTGAACTCTTCGAAGTGATTGAGGCATTTGACACTGAAGAAGAGTAGTGCATCTAAAGCAGACCAACACTTGGACCTGCTTTTTCAAAACACGAAAGCACCTCGTTCAAATCGTCTTTTGAAAGACCTGCAGACATTTGAGTGCGGACACGAGCCTTGTCCCTTGCAACCATGGGGAACACAATTGCACCCGCCATGACACCTTGCTGAGCCAATTCTTTGGAGAGTTGTTTTGCCGTCGAAGATTCCCCACACATGACCGGGATAATTGGGGTGGTTGAAACACCGGTGTCGAAACCCATCGATTGCAATTCCTTTCTGAAATATTCAGTGTTGTCCCATAATTTTTGATGATGTTCTGGCTCAGTCATCAAGACTTCAATGGCTGCTTTTTGTGCTGCTGCGACACCTGGTGGTTGTGATCCTGACAACAACCATGAACGGGAATGATTGAGGGCATGATTTCTTGTCATTTCTGAACCAGCAAGAATTCCGCCTTGGACCCCCAGTGCTTTGGAAAATGATCCAGTCTCAAAGTCGACTTTTCCTTGAAGACCAAAGTGTGCCACAATGCCAGCACCTCCTTTGCCCAAGACTCCTTCTCCATGACAGTCATCCACATAGACCATCGCATCGTATTCTTCAGCGAGTTTTGTGATTTCATCGAGTGGTGCGATATCACCATCCATCGAGAATACTCCGTCGGTAATGATGAGTTTCCTATCGCTTGTTTCATGCGATTGGAGGACTGCCTCGAGTTCAGACATATCATTATGTGCATACACAGCTCTCGATGCTTTCGTGAGGCGTACTCCGTCAATGATTGAACCATGATTTAATTCATCACTGATGATGACATCCTTCGGACCTTCGACGAGCGTCGGTATGAAGCCTACGTTGACCGTATAGCCAGCAGAGTAAATGAGCGAAGCCTCAACGCCTTTGAATTCAGCGACCTTCTTCTCGGCTTCAAGATGTAAGTCCATCGTGCCAGCAATAGCCCGAACCGAACCACTGCCTGCACCGTATTTTTCGGTGGCATCTTTCATGGCCTGCATGACTTTTGGGTGTGTTGTGAGATTGAGATAATTGTTGGCAGAGAGCATGATGGTCGATCTACCCTCGATGGTACACCTCGGTTGATTTGGTGATTCCAACGTCGGAGGTTCCCATAGTAAGGCATTTTGTTTCAACTCATTGTATCGTTCCGCCATCCAAGTCTTGTCACCCGGCATTCTCTCACCTATTGGTTACTTTCAAAGCCCACTCATGAATGTAATGCCTATGAGGAATGAAGCCTTACCTCTTGACCACGATGGTTAACAAATCGCCGTCCTTGAGTAAATGGTCAAGACCCACTCTTTGCCAATCAAATTTGGCGCTTGGCCCCTTGACTCTTGCAAACCTGAATTTACGAACGAAATCCCGATGCAACTTGTTGCATATATTTTCAACCGTGGAATCATCTTTAACGATGAGGGGTTCTTCTAAATCCGCTTCTTGGCCTTGTGGTTTGAGGTAAACTCTCATGAATCCTAAGTTTTCGTAAATGAAATCTTTGAGGTCATCAAGTCCAATGTCTTTGAACGCCGAAATTCTCATGATTGGCCAATGCTTTGGTAACGACTTCTCAATCTTCACAAGTTCATTTTCGGTTGCAATATCGATTTTGTTGACAGCAATCACTGCTTTTTCATACACCCTATTGGAGGCTAATGTATCGACGATTTGTTCAGGCGTTGCATCATGTCTCAATGTAACAATGGCACTCGTGTAGCCAAAGGTTCTGATAATGTCTCCCATCTCTTCTTCGGTAAGGTGAGTTTGTTCAACAGTACTCCGTACATCAATTCCTCCTCGGTCTGTTCGACTGATGAAAATGGGTGGTTTCTCTTCATTCAGTCTCAGCCCTGAATTGTGAAGTTCTCGATGAAGGACATCAAAATGGCCTTCTTGGAATGGGTCGACGATGTACAGAACCATATCTGCGCTTCGAATGACATTCAGAATTTCTTTACCTCTTCCCTTTCCTTCCGCCGCACCTTTGATCAAACCGGGAAGGTCGAGAATCTGGATTCGTGCGCCTCGGTGTTCCATGACGCCCGGAATACAGGTCAGGGTTGTGAATGCATATCCGGCTGATTCGGATTCCGCGTCGGTAATTTTGGTGATCAACGTGGATTTTCCCACCGAAGGAAATCCAACCAACGCAACCGTTGCATCGCCAGTCTTTCGTACTTCGAAGCCTTTGCCTCCACCACTTGCAGATGCGTGAGCATGCGCTCTTTCTTCCTTTAGTTTAAGTTGGGCTATCTTTGCTTTCAGTTTACCAATATGTGCATTTGTAGCCTTGTTTTTTTGGGTTTTATCAATCTCAGCGCGAATCATTTCGATTTGCTCTTTGATTGTAGCCATCTTCAGCCCCAATACTGCGGTCGTTCTTGCCTTCTTGAAGCCTATTCTCCAATCATACTCTTCATGGTGATTTGGTGTCATCTCATCGGAGGCCTCAAACGAGATGAAGGAGGGGCTCTTTCATGGGCATAGATTTGGTTGCAATGCTCGTCGATGAAGCGAGTTTAGATTCGGTGCTCGAACATCCATGGGTTGATGTGTTTAAGGCATTTGAAAAAAGCGAATTTCGTCAACAACGAATACCAGGTATTCCTTTGCTCCAAAGAAAATTTGACATTGATGTGGAGGCAGAAATTTTAGATTGGATGGAAACAAAATCGGTTCGTAGTTCGATGTCAGTTCGTGATGCCTTGAAATCCTTTGACGATGGCTGCGATGGTCTGTTGCTGTTTATGAAATGGGCAAGTCCAGGTTCCTGGGAAGTATGGGAAGGCCGTTGTTTCATTTATCTTGGAGTTGCAGTTCAAAGAGAATTGGAACATGTGGACGAATTTTACGAAGAATCGACATGGTTGGATGCCCTCGAACGCATGAGCGGGATTTCGACAAATGAATTTTCAGAACAGGTTGTTCTTGATTGGATGGGAAGACGTGAACAATTAGGTGAAACCATCGATGAATCAAAAGACCCAAAAATCCTTCCGACATTTGAAGCTCATACGAGAGCAGCAGAGTCATTTGTCACACTCTTTGATGCCTTAAATTCCAATAGATTCGGACTTGTCGTTGGCAGGGACCATCTTGAATCTTCAAAATGGGGATTTGGCAAATGGAATCTTCATTCCTACTTATCCGATTAGGGCGTGAGGTTCAAATTCCCCCTATAAGAGCCAAAAGCATGAGCGAGGAACATGTCGACGATTCTTTGGAAAACGAAGTTGCTTCAAGTGAACATTTGGCAGAGCAAGAACCCCAAGAAGAGATTCTCGTAGATCCTTTGCAAGAAGCACTTGAGCGTGCAGAATCCGCTGAGAAGGAAATCGCTTACCGGGATGCAGAAATTCAGAACATTCGGAAACGTAGTTTGGCAGAGAAATCGGAAATTCTTCGTTATGGTACAATGCCACTTGCCCGAAGAATGGTGAGTGTGTTGACAGATGTAGATAGGGCCCTTCAAAGCATCGATGCAGAAGACCAGAGTCCTGTAGCCCAAGGGTTGAGGTTGCTTCGAAACAAGTTGTGGCACGAGTTATCGGCCGATGGCATTGTCGAAATTGATGCAAAATCAAAACCATTCGACCCCAGCACAATGGAAGCAGTGATGACGATTCCAGCAAACGAGCAATTTCCATCGGGTACAGTTGTCGATTTACTTGAAGCCGGCTTCATTTACAAAGACAAAGTCATGGTCGCAGCAAGAGTTGTGGTAGCATCCTAAGATTAACCTGCATGAACACCTGTGTCGAAGGTTGACAAACGATACAATGCATCGTTGGCCACCATCCAAGTAGCAATACTTTTTGGTAACACTTCACACAGAACCATTTCAACAGCCTCTTCATCGTCAACGGTCGATAACATGCGCATGGTTTGACGAACCCTCCACCCTTCAAATGAATCACGTTCGATGAGTTCCATGACCTCAACCTCCCATCCCGATGAGGTGTAGAGGTCTGCCGTGGCCATATCGGATGTATACAGTTGACCTGTGCCGTGCGACTCTTCAGCATGTTCAACCCATCGAGGTGGGTCGTTGATATCTTCGATAGTAACAATTGTTGCAGAAATATCCATTGAGGTGACCCATTGTGAAATCATTTCAACACGTTCCTCTATCGTCCATGGATTCATTGGTTCGTATCCATGCTGGGCTGAGCCAATGGCAATGGTCAAGTTGAGGTTGTGATCTTCCGCATAAGCATGTGCTGAAAGAACAAGAGATTCATGCCCTTTGTGGAATGGCTGAAATCGTCCTAATACAACGCAATTTTTTTGCTCATTCAAAGTATGATTCCACCTGTAATTCGGGAAGGTCATGCCCCAAATCGCGGAAGCACTGAAGCATTCTCTTGCAACCTTCAATCATTTCGCTTGCTGGAGTTTCTCCCATTGATCCTACGCGAAACATCTTGCCTTTCAAATGGTCTTGGCCACCAATCACTTGAGTGTTGTACATTGATTTCAATCTAGTTCTCCACGCGTCATCAATGCCCTCGGGATACAAAATAGCGGTGACTGTATTGCTTCGTTGGTCATCGTCGGCGAGAAGCGTAAATCCTGCATCGATGAAAAGTTGACGAACACCCTGTGCAAGATGTTTGCATCTATTCCATCGACCTTCATTTGTCTCTTTCTTCAAATTTTCAAGTGCTGCAGACCAACCCATTGCTAAATTGATGGCGGGTGTCCAAGGTGTTTGGTCGTCAGTCGCGTTTTTGAGTGCGGCTGGTAAATCAAAGTAATAACGTGGATTGACATCACCTTGTTCTGCGATAGCGTGAACTCGATCGATGAACCTTTGATGAATTGCAATCGCAGCAATACCTGATGGCCCTGCTGTGCACTTTTGGGCACCAACAACGAGGGCTTCTGCCTTCCATTTTGCAGGGTGGACTGGCATACCGCCAACGGAGGTGATGCCGTCGAGGATAAATGCGGTATCATACTTCATACAGATTTCTGCAATTGCCTCGGCATCTTGAGTGATACCAGTACTCGTTTCGTTGTGACAAATGAGAACTGCCTCATATTCAGAACGCTCGAGAAGGTTCTCAATTTCATACAAATCAAAAGAACGGCCCCATTCGTATTTGAGGTGTTTGACCTGACAAAATCTTTCGCACATCTCTGCAACACGTTCTCCAAATTTTCCATTGGTTGGTACAAGCACTCTGTCATTGGGTCGGAATCGATTTGCAACGACCATCTCCATGGCGGCTGTCCCACTTCCACTCACCACAACGACCTTGTAACCATCCTCGCCGGACCACGAGTTTTTCTTGGCAACTCCTTCACTTGGTGTGAGATTGAAGGCATACCGCAAGCCAGAATTCAATCCTGCCATCACCTCTCGAAATTCGTTACCACGTGCAGTGATGACTTGTGACGACATGGCTTGGAGACACTCAGTGCTCATTTTTACCGGACCGGGAACCAGAAAGCAAGATGATAATTCTTCCATGCGATAGCCAACACGATTCAGTTTTTGAATTAGGTGAAGCGATGTTCTCAATCAATGACAAATGCGTTGAAGTCATAGAGGGGCAACAATACGCATGGTCATGCTCAGGGTGGGTATTGCCATGCTTCAAGGGGCTCGACATGAGCATGCTGAGGCAGTAACCCACGCAGCCAATCAGCTTGAGGTGGACATTGAAATCGTTCAACTGAGGACTCCGCTTGACCTCAACGATGGTATTGATGCACTCATTTTGCCTGGTGGAGAATCTACGACGATGAGAATTGCAAGTCGACATTATGCACTACTTGATGAAATCTTTACGTTCATACATAACAATCCACAAGTCCCCGTTTTGGGAACTTGTGCAGGTGCAATTTTGCTTGCATCTCCCCCAGAACCCCATCCAAGTTGTATCTATGCCGAAGTGACTCGGAATACATGGGGCAGGCAACGTGAATCCTTTGAGGCAGTGGTTCTGGTTGACCTTGAAGATGATATATTCGAATTTGGTGGTGCACCGCGCCCACTTAAAATCGGTGCACACACTCCATTGATGATGGCACAATATGCTGCACCTGCACTCATTGATGGTTTCCCCGGAGTGTTTATCCGAGCACCACGATTTGGAAACATATCCGAACCTTGTCGTTCAATTGCAATGCTCCACGAAGAGGTTGTTGGTGTTCAACAAAACAACATTGTTGCCCTTACCTTTCATCCTGAATTGACCAACGATAGGCGATTCCATCGCTGGCTCTTGACGCAAGCTAAACGGGGGTTAGAATAAGATGGTCCTCCATTTGCCTATGGCAGAAATACTTCCTGCTGAAGAAGGTGAGGCAGAGGGTTGCATTCAATGCCAAGAAGGCAAAAAGATGGTCCTCTTTGTGACTGGAAAATGTCATTGGGGGTGTGATTATTGTCCTCTTTCTGAAAACCGTAGGGAATCTCCAGACATGTTTGCCAATGAAAGAAGATGCACAAATTGGAGTGAAGTGATTGAGGAGGCTCGAGCCATGAATGCAACAGGCACAGGTATCACCGGTGGTGACCCATTGCTCGATGTTGAGAAATCCATCGAGGCCGTATCACAATTAAAGCAACATCTTGGAACAGAACATCATATTCACATGTACACTTCTATTCCATTTGATGTTGGACTCGCTCAACGATTTGCAGAAGCAGGTCTCGATGAAATCAGATTTCATCTTCTTGATGGAAGGCCCACGAAATACTTGCGAACAATGCATGCATGCCATGAACATGGTATCACGGTAGGGGTTGAATTACCGTGTGAGCCCGATAAAGAGGAATCACTGTTCAGTCTCATTGATGAGTTAGAGGATACTCCGATCTCCTTCCTTAATCTCAATGAACTTGAAATCACAGTGGGCAACCAAGATAATATGGATGTTCGAGGTTTCAATTTGTCATCTTCAATGTCAGCAGCCGCAGAAGGCTCTGCGGAACTCGCACTTCGTCTCAAGGAGGCTGGAAAATCCAAATCATTTCACATTAAATTTTGTACAGCCCAATACAAAGATGCTGGGCAACTTCGAAATCGTTTCAAACGGCGAGCTGAGATGACACTCCGACCTTATGAGTCCCTGACTGAGGACGACACGATTATTTTTGGTGCTATCCCAACGGCACTTGAAGATGCACATGACGATGTTGAAGAAATCAAACTCATGTGTGGCCTTACCGATGGTTGGATTCGTTATGATGCGAGCGAAGAGCGTATAGAAATTCCAGTGGCTTTGGCAGAAGAATTGGCTGAAATCTTTACAGTTCCAGTTCAAGTCATCGAAGTTCATCCAACGCATGAGCGTTTAGAAGTTTCAGTCATCCATCTCAATAGTGTAGTCGAAAAGTAAACTTTAGAAGAATTTCATTTCATCATGGTTAAATTTCAGTGATGTACCGGACAAACATCGGGTTCGTGGTCTAGGGGTTATGACGTCGCCTTCACATGGCGAAGATCGCCGGTTCAATTCCGGCCGAACCCACTCGATAGATACATGACATTCATGAACAATGTTGCCCACCGCACATTTATGGGGATACTCGACCAAGTCGATTTTGCTGTCTTCAAACAAAAAGAAACATGGCAGGCATTTGGAATTGCTGTTGTTTTGTTTGTTTCAATTTCTTTTGCGGCATTGAGTATGTTTGATAGCATGGATGAATTGTTTCAATCCGATGCTGAACCTGCTCCTGTCCCGAATATAGTTTTTCAATCGCTCAATCGAGATATAGAGCAGAATGTGACCAACGAGACGGGTTGGATTCAACTCGAAGAGCACCGAGGAAGTGTTATCATTTTTGATATGATGGCACACGATTGCAGCAACTGCCACTCGGTACAAGCTCACCTTGAAGAAAAGATGGAGCAATGGGACGAACTTGCCAATGCTTCTGGTCGAGATTTGAAGATTTTTGCCTATGGTGCCTGGTATGGTGAAACGCTAGAATACCTCAACCAATCATCCGGTGAATACACAGTGCCACTCTATCCTACAGGTTTAGGTTCCGTCAATGCTGCGATACTTGACGATGGTACCACAACAGACCCAGTACGGCTTTTCACCACCGCAGGTACAGGTCAAATTCCGGTTGTTCTGATCATTGATGAAGAAGGTTACATCATAGCCCAGCAACCTACCGGGACGCCGAAAGATAAATGGGTCCATTTCGATGGAATGCTTGAGAAAACATTGACTCAAGGCGTTGAGGCAACGGCATCAGAACGAATTGCCTGGGAAGAGCCGTCTACATCCTATATTGCTGTCTTCGCTCTCGGCATGATTTTATCCATATTGGTCTACTTTTCACCTTGTGCATTTCCGGTGCTCCCCGGATTCATTTCGTATTACCTCTCACTTGGGGCAAGGGAAGATGAACTTATTGAGGTGGGGAAATTGAAAAAGAAGATGCCAAATTCCTTCGTTATCGGGTCACTTTCAGGTTTTGGAATGTGGACATTTTTTGCACTCATTGGCATTGTCGCTCTCCTTATGGGGCAAGCATTTGCTCAATCAGGAATTATTCATTACATCGCACTTTTCGTAGCGATTTTACTCATCATTCTTGGTGGAATGATGCTTCTTGGTGTGACGACGCACATCATGGGATTTGTCCAAAAATTTGTGGACAAATACAGTACGACAGAAGCAGATGAAACATTCACCCCGCGCCGAAACATGTACTTGTATGGCATTGGGTATGCCGCAGCATCAATCGATTGTACTGCAGCAGCCGTGTTACCTTTCGTCGTATTTTTGTCAACTCTTGGTTCAACGGCCATTGGATTTGGAATTGGGGGTCTTATGGTAGGTCTGCTGATTTTGATGATTGCAGTCACCGGGCTCGTTGGCATGGGCAGGCAAGTCATGATAAATTTCCTGCGACGTGCAACAGCGACCATTAAATTGGTGGGCTCTTGGATGATGATGATGGCTGGCGTCGGCTTGACCATCTACCTCACGAGACCAGATATCGTCAATTCCATTTTCAGCTAAGATGCTCGGGAGTTCCTTTGATAGAACTTCCAAGTGCCCCATCCCAAAAGGGCACCGCTCACCGCATCAAACACATAGTGCTGTTTTGTTGTCAAGGTTGAAAGAACTAAACAAATCCAAAAAACAATCAGGACCAGTTTAGTGTACCACATCATTTCGTTTTCATTTGATTTTAAGTGCACACTTGCAAGTAAAATGAATAAGCTTTGAGCAACATGTAGTGAAGGCCAAGCGTTGAATGGTTGGTCAATAGAATACAGGACTTGATAAAGACGCTCAAACCGCTCTGGTCGTGGTTCTGGTCGAAGGTGAATTTCAGTAGGAAAGGCCATAAAAAAGGCGAATGAAATCCATGTCATGATCAAAAAATACCTCATCATTTCAATACCTTCGGACCGATGCTGTTCTTTAGCAAGCAGATAGGCAAAAATTGGATAATAAAGGTAAAGCGATAGGTAGGGGACCAACGAAGAAGGAATGAATGGAATCGATGAATCCAACGCTATTTCGACTTGTACATCTGAAACCCATAACATTGGGATGAAGTGGTTTATCAGAAGATAAGGTAAACCAATCAAGAGACCCATGCCAAAGAGATAGATTGAGAAAAGTTGTCTTCGAGACCTTGTCATCAAGGTATCCGATGCAAACCAGCGAAATGGCTGAGTTTCAATTGTCTCGTCTAATTGCATCTCATACCCTTCTTAAGAAAGGGAATGACCGCACATTGGACATGCCTTCCAATCGTGTTGGATAGCATTATGGCATGATGGACAAACAGGTCCTGAAGGGGTTGCAGATCGGTCTTCAATACCCTGTTGTGCTTGAGGCATTGTGTCTGCAACTTTTTGAGCAGTTTGTTGTTTCAAGAATTCTTGCATTACTTCTGGTGTGAGTGCACCATTTTGTGCAGCCATTTCCATCATTTGACGTTGCAAATCATTCTGGGAATCCATTCTCTGGTTTTGAAAATTCATCTGCTGAGCCATTCGTTCTTGCTTCTTTTGTTGAACCTGTTCAAACAATGCCATCGCTTGTTCTGTTTTGTGTGATGATTTTTTCATTTCAAGTTCAGCTTGAGCGGTGTCCCGTTTGAGTTCAGCCTCCCAGCGTGCCTCTTCTGCTCGTAAGTCTTTGAGTTCGCGTTCAAGTTCAATTGCAACTTCACCTGCCTCTTTGGCCTTTGCAATGTTTACTTCAAATTCGATTCTTCGTAATGTGGCAGCTTCACTTAACTCGATTTTTCGAATTTCTGCTTCAGTGTTTGCTTCATCGGTTTCGGTTGCGTATTTTAAATTCGCACGAAGTGAGTTCACTCTTTCCATATCCGTAGGGTTTGTGATGAGCATCGATTTGAGCAAGGTAAGTCCGAGTGTCGACAAATAGGGCCTTAATTCCATCTCAGAACGAATTTCAAAGGTTTCTTGGAGTTTGTATCCTCGAAGTTCTTCGACCGAGGTCACAGTTTGAAGAAGTGGGCTGACAAGACGATGGCTCACTTCCTTTGATAGGATTGCAGCGAGTTTCATTCGATCGAGTGTTGGCTCATGATTTGCAAAAATATTCAGCAGTTTGGGGATGTCATCTTTACGGAATTGGACACGGAGTTGAGCAATACCTTGGGCAGATTGTCCATCGGAAAGCGTTGTTACAAATGGGATGCTCAAGTCAAATGGACCGGTCATTGCAAAAAGCAATCTGCGATCTGTCGCCGTAGCACCGAGCATGTCACCAATGTATCGACCAATGCCTCCACCTACATTTCGAACGATGTCTTCGCTTACGATGTCGCCAATTCGTCCATCGACGATGAAGGCACATGCTTCGTTTGGTTTGAGAACAACCTCCTGTGCTCGCCAAGTTTGAATTGTTCTTCCATCGATTAATCGTGCAATAATTGTGGGGTTATCTCTCCATGCAAATTGTTTCGCCATAGTATCACATCTTTTTCTTCGTTCGTAGTCCATTAAGAACTGTGACTCGTTCACCAAAATATCCTCGACAACTCGATATCATTTGCTGACATTGCAAAGCGAGTTGTTTGGTCATGTCGTAATCACTCTCTTGCAATGTTTTTTCGGCGCTGTTGGAAATATTTACCGCTTTGGTAATCATCTCAATTGTGTCGTGGTCATGTTTGATGAGTTTTTTGAGGTCGCTGTTGCTTGCAGAACGTTGACCCGAAAGAAATGCATGGTCCATTCCAGTGACTGCTTTATCCACATCTTCTATGAACGCATCAATTTCCTGCATACATGAACGACAAGCCGATGTCACTTCGAGTTTGTCATCGCGGAAACTTTGGTCATGAATATTCTGAATGTGACTTCTTGCTCGATTTGAAGCACGAACAAGTTCATCCCGAACCAATTTATCCGCATCTCTTCGTTTACCTTTGGTGTATCCACTGTAACCTGTAAGGACAACTTGAATGCCCCGTATATAAGGAATTATATCGAGAGGCGTGCCTACCATTGTCCCACCTACTATAACACTGTTCTTTGCTAGTATTTAGCACTCCTCATCCCTGAATTTGAATATCCTTCCATCTCAAAATCCGGTCAGATACAGCCTCTGCTTCTTTTTCATCATGAGTAACAAAAATGGCGGATTTATTCATCGTTTTAATCCACTCGTGAAAGTCACTTGCTATGTTCATTTTTTGTTCTTGATCGACTGACGCAAAAGGCTCATCGAGTAACATAATGTCATTCCTTTGGGCGTGAGCCCTTGCAAATGCAACTCTTTGAGCCTCTCCACCAGACAAGTGATTGACATTTCTATCGGAAAGGAATTGAATGTTCGTGAATTCAAGGGATTGTTTGGCAGCATTCATTTGGTCAAGTTTTGACATTTTTTTGTCCACGCCAAGCATCACATTCTCTAACACATTCAAATGAGGATATAGCACTGGACTTTGAAACATATAGGTGATATTTTGGAAAGGATATTTTGTCCAACGTTGTGCAGTGCCTTCAATATAAACTTCACCCTGTGATGGCTGAAGTAAACCGCAAGCGATTTTGAGCAACGTCGTTTTTCCACATCCAGATGGGCCAATGATTCCAAGAATTTCACTTCGATGAAGTGTAAGATTGCATTTGTGCAAAATAGTGGTCTCGTTTATGATCATTGAAATATCCTGGACTTTGAGTACTTCTTCGTTCATTTTGATTCACCACGTTTTGCTTGAGCACGATCGATAATGACGAGGCAAGTGAAGGTGAGAATCATCAGAATTGTTGCCACAACCATAGAAAGAGGATACGCGATTGGGTCAAATTTCGGTCGCGAAAGTAAAGTATCGACAAGTAAGGAAAGTGATGACCACGATTCGAACCGAACAACAAGGAACGATGCACCAAATTCCCCAACCGAGAATGCAAACGATAAAGAAATCACAACGATAAATACGCTTTTCAAATGAATACCAAAACCTAACCAGTACGATTTGACGATTGAACGACGCAAAAGCTTGGCTTGTTCAAAAAATCGAACATCGATTCTTTGAAGAGCTGGATGAACAATTCGTAGTGCAAAGGGAAAGGTAAGGAAGATGTGGGGGATGGCTGGTAACATTCTCCATTGTAATAACGACGGGGCGAAGGAAATCATGCCTATCGAAATTCCAAGGCCCAATGTCACTGCTGAAATGAAAACGGGAAAGATGCACATGAATTCCATAACATGTGCTATTTTCTGATGTCCTCTTCTTTCAATTTCAAGCAGTGAGAAACTCACCAACAATGTCAATGGCAAAACGACTAGTATTGTCACGCCTGCATAAAGAAGTGAATTAGCTAATGCCGAAAACACTGAAATGCCGTCAAAATGCCCGAAGAGAGCGGCCTCCCATGCTTCAAACGTCCAATAAAAACCTCGAGGTGATGCATTTGAACGAATTTGAAAGGATGAAGCGAGAATCGAAATGTACGGAAGCAACACCAATCCAGTCAAACCCCACATCAAAGCCTTCGCACCAAAAGGTGGAATTTCTTGTCGATTGAAGTGTTCTTGTTCGGAAATAATTTTGTAGGATTGATTCATTTTTTCCCTTTGAACATGAAATAAAAGAAAAACCAATGACAACGCAAGGAATTGTAAAATTGTTGATGCAAGGACAAGTCTTGTCGCATCAAGCCTATACCCTTCAATTCCTGCAAATTGTCCGAATGTCGCTGATAATGATTCCAAGGAGTGCTGAGTTGGTGTGAGCCAACGTATCATAGCAAACGATGTAAATGAGAAAAAGAAAGAAAACAACCAGGCCGTTAACATTGAGCCGCCGAGAAAAGGCAACCAAAAATGTCGAAAACGATACCATCGATACCTCCCCATTGGCAACAGTAAAAACTGCATTTCCCAGTCCGGATGCAACGTTGTAATCCTTGGTTCTAAATAACGAATGAACAAAGAAATGTTGAACCATGCATGAGCCAAAATAAGAAGAAGAATCATTCCAAACTTTTCGATACCGATGATTGAACCTAGTTTTGAAATCCAATGTTCGGAGGATTGTAAGTCAATGCCGATCGATTGCAGAATCCCTTGGTCCGATGACATTGCGAGGAAACCTGCTGCAGCAACGATTGAAGGAGTAATGAAGGGTAATGTAAACACACTTCGCAAGATATTCTTGTGCTTCCATGAATATCGGCTAAGCAACCATGCAATTGGAATTCCAATACACAATGCTACCGTAGCAGAAACAACTGCCTGAAGTATTGTAAATCGTAATGTATCCACGAAGAGGGAATGTTGCCCGATGAATTCAACGAATTCAAGAAAAGTCCAATCTGAAACCATCATGAGTTGTGACAGGGCTAGGAGAATTGGGAGAATTGTCAATACAAAGACCGTGAGGAGCAACATGTATGGTCCAGCAATTTGTGCTTTTGAAAGATGCACGTTCCCCATTGAATTCAACTCAACATCATTTCACTCCACTTCATCAAAAGTTCATCCGTGGTGAATTCGATGGCTTGCTGTTGAAAGGTACGCTCGGTTTGAGGAGTTGGGCTATGCCAAGAATAACCCGATTCGGGGGGTAACTCGGAATTGTTGAGGACTGAATACATGTAGTTCGATGTTGGCATTTCCTGATTGATTTCACTAGTTAAAAGAAACTGGATGAATTTTGAGGCTGCATCTGAATTGACTTGGCCGTTGAGAAGCGTGGCATACTCAATTTGTTTGAAATGAAGTTTTTCATACAAGATTGCGGTAGACATAGTCGAATTTTCTGAAAAATAAGCTTCTACTCCTGGTGAATGACAATATGAAACTGTAACTGCGGCATCACCTATGTGCCCTTCGGTCCAAACTCCATAACCCCCGCTGTAATGAGTTTCGTAGGATTCTGTCCAACCAGTTGTGAGAATGAGCTCGTTGTTTTTCATCGAAAGCCACCAATCAAAAGTTGCATTGATATCGTAATCGAATTCCATTAGTGTTGCAAAAAAGAATGCTCTTCCTGGTGACGATGTGAGAGGGGAAGGTATTGACACTTTTCCACGCCACTCGCTTTGTGTCAAGTTCTCGATTGAAGTTGGCATTGACAGTTGTTCATTTAGTTGGGAAGAATCAAGATTCAAACACACATATCCATAATCAAATGGCACACCCATCGTGTCGAATGATGATAGCAAATGACTCTGTATGTTTTCGATGTCCAGTCCATGTGGCTTGAGAAGACAAAAATCAATCGCTGTTTGCATGTATGTGTTGTCGAGGCCAATGGCCAAATCTGCTTGGGGATTGCCCTTTGTAAGCATCAATTGGTTGAGGATTCCTCCGGCATCATCGGTCAGAATAATTTCCACTGAGTATCCGTATGTGTTCTCAAATGAATCGATCATCGCATCATCAAATGCTAAAATGTCATAACTCAAAATGTACAATGTATCTGATTCTTTCACATCTTTGACGAATACGCAATCTTCCGTTGTTGAATTGATGGAGGCTATGCATCCGCTAAGTTGAGCGATGCAAACCAGGAGAACCACAACAAGGAGACTCTTCATAACCTCACTCCGTATCAAATTCATCGATCATTTGGTGGCAGCGTTCGACCACCTCCAATGGGTTGTTACCCAAAATGAATAGCGATGGTTCCCAGCCAAAATCTCCAACATCCAACAGCACATCAATCTCTGAGAGATCGGTCGCTTCTACGATACCACGAGGGGCCATGAGGAGGTTCAATCCAAGTTCATCGCACACAAATTCCACTTCGGTCGTGTCAACGACTCGTTCGAGCATTGGCGGCTTGATATTTGTAATTGCAAGAACATTCGAGTCATATTTGCGTGCTTGCTGGAGCACAGAAGCAAGGTGCTTCGAACCTCCAAACAAAGGAGAATTTGCATGGACGAGTTCGCCCTCAAGAAGTGTAATCCGACCTGGAAAGGCCGCAATGTGTTCAATTTCTGTTGCTAAAGGCGTGCATGCAGCAAGATTCATCCCTACGGTTGGCATATATTTTCGCAATCTATCAGCATCAAATTTTGACACTGCCCATGTTAATCTTCTAAGTAACGCTTGCTCTTCTTGACCTGCTTGGATGTGTTTGCCCACAAGTGATTTGTCGAATCGAAACGTTTGCTGGTCACCAAATTGAATTTCGAATATCATTCGTTGTCGCAGAATTCTCATGGGATCGTCGACATTTTCCAAAGCCTCGGCCAACTCATTTGCCCATCCATCGATTGTATCTTCATCGACCGTGGATTCAAGAGGAATTGCAGATTTTGACATCAATCTTGAAATTGTGCTTTGGGTCGATCCTGTAAATTCAGCAATTGCAATTTGAGACCACCCCCTTCTTCGCAATTCAAGTGCCAATTGTTGGTAAAATCGTTCAAGCCATTCGCGCCCCTGGGCCCCAAACATGTTCTTCGATTCAACAACCTATTATTCAACTTTACTAAGAATTATTCATTTTGGGTAAAATGATGAAACTCAACATTGACGCTTGGGTTTTAACCTGAATCCACCAAAGGTTCATTGAGTATCGTTGATGGCCAAACGATGAAGGCCATGACACCTGATGAATTCCTTCAGGCTGTCTTTGCACAAATTTCCCGGTATGTTGGAAGCCAACATGAAGATGTCCCCCTTTCAACAGCAATATCCCCTTCATCACTTCAGAAAATTTCGGACCTAAAATTGCCCTTGGAGGGCATGGGTCTTGAGAATGCACTATCTGACCTAGCAACATTCTTCGAACATAGCATCAGAACCCATGCACCTGGGTTCATGAATCCTTTATGGGGGGGGATGTCAATCACCGGTGTAGCTGGTGATATGGTTGCAAGTGTGACCAACAACTCAATGTATACAAGAGAACTATCTCCGTTTGCATCATTAATTGAGATTGAAATAATTCGTCGTGCATGTGAACTTGTTGGTTACACGCATGGATTTGGTACTTTCACGAGTGGTGGCTCGAATGGGAATCTCATGGGTTTGCTTTGTGCTCGACAACATTTGATGAGAGATTCGGGTCTCAATGGATTTAATGGATCAAAGCATGTTATTTTCGTGTCCGAAGAAGCTCACTTTTCGGTGATGATGGCTGCAAATGTGATTGGCATTGGTCGTCAAAATGTGTTGAAAATCCGTTGTGATGAAAATGGGTCCATGGATGTCAATCATTTGGAAGAAGAGATTCTTTACTCAATACAAGAAGGGTTTGCTCCATTGTGTATTTTCGCAACTGCAGGGACCACAGTTCTCGGTGCTTTCGACCCAATTCTTGACATTGTTGGCATTGCAAAATCACACAATATTTGGTGTCACGTCGACGCTGCTTGGGGAGGGTCAGCCTTGTTTTCAAGGACAACTCGTCCATTGCTTGATGGCATCGAACAGTCTGATAGTGTATGTTGGGATGCCCACAAAATGATGGGTCTGCCTTTGATGAGTAGTATGTTTCTTGTCAACGATGTCCCCCTTCTACGACAAGTTTGTGCCCATACTTCAAACGCAGATTATCTCTATTATGAGGAAGACAATGAATTTGACCTAGGGCATTATTCTCTTCAATGTGCTCGTCGTAATGATGTCCTCAAATTGTGGCTTGCATGGCGTGAAATTGGCGATGCAGGTTGGGCTCGGATGGTTGAGCAATATCTCGATATGGCGAACTATCTTGAACTAAAAGTCATTGAAAATGAGCATTTGGAAATGATGGCTCCACGTGTGTGGAGCAATGTTTGTTTCCGGTATCATCCTAACATTGCAGGTGTTGATATCGATGCACTCAATGCTGAAATTCGTGAACGACTCAAGAACGAAGGACAATTTATGGTTTCAAGAGCAAGCCTTCAAGGCTCGACGGTGATTCGAGCGGTGATCGCAAACAATACTGTTTCTACAGATTCGCTTGATCGATTCGTATCGAATGTAGTTCGGGTGGGAGAGGACATTCTCAAAGGATTGCCACCTAAACATTGAATTCCCAAATTATATTTGAGAGGGTTTGATAAAACCCTTTGCAGACATTGTATGGCTTGATTCACACCAATTGGATTCATGTTTTGCCACAAAAAATGCCAGAGTTAACATCAATTCAGCGCATTCAAATCCTCAGCATAAGTAGTTTAACTATTTCATGAAGGGACATACATGCACCCGCCTGTACGCACGGCTCTCTACGATGAACACGTTCGATTGAATGCGAATTTGGTCGATTTTCATGGGTTTGAATTACCGATTTGGTACTCTTCAATCACCGATGAACACCTTGCTACGAGAACATCTGCTGGATTGTTCGATGTATCACATATGGGCTCATTCCGCTTCACAGGTCCACATGTGCTCGAATGGCTCGAAAGCATCGCCTCCCAAAAAGTGACCAACATCGAACCTACGCGATGTGCGTACACACACTTTCTCGACCATGATGGTTTTATAATTGATGACATGATTTTCGCAGTAGTATCAAAGGATGAAATCCTTGGGGTGCCAAATGCTTCGATGATTTCAACAATGTGGGATTGGTTTCATGGATTACTTCCATCTGACCAGAGTATTCAAATTGAAAATCTATCCGACCAAACTTCGATCATTGCATTGCAAGGACCTTCTGCAAAATCAATACTTGAACCAGTTTTAGGAGGTCAAAATCACGTTGGACGATTTCGTTGGAAACAAATTGAAACCAATGATTTGGGTGTAAGTGGATGGATTCAAGGAACAGGGTATACTGGTGAATCCGGATACGAGATTTTCGTTCCAAACGATGACGCTCCACGACTTTGGCGAGCACTTGTTGAAGCGGGGGCAACACCCGTTGGCCTCGGTGCAAGGGATACGCTGCGCCTCGAAAAGGGGTACCTCTTGTCAGGCGTTGACTTTTGTTGGCACCAATTATCTGATTGTCATGACGCATTTTTGCACCGAGATTCATGGGAGGCAAACGTACCGTTTGGAGTTGATTTTGAACACGATTTCATAGGAAAACATCGATGTGTGGCACACAATGACTCAGATGCACGATTATGGGGCATCAAGTATGTCGAGAAGGGCCCCCTTCCTCGACCCGGAAAAGAAGTTCAGCAAGATGGTCGTCACATTGGCTACCTCACCTCAGGAGCACCATCACCAAGTCTTGACAATATTGGCATTGGAATGGGGTACTTGACTGGTGTGAACGAAGGGGATTTCATTGAAATTGTTGCAAGTCCGAGAAAATCGGTTCGGGCACAGGTGATTCGACCACCTTTCGTGTGAATTTTTATTCAAAAAAACGAACACTCAGGCAATGTGTTCATCTGCTCAAAAGCAATTAATTATGAGCATCCTCGCATCACGACGAACCAACACGTTTCACGTGAGGTGCTGCTATGGTCGACCAACTTCCAAACCTTGGACGGGAAAAAGAGATGCTTGCGGCCATGGGCATGCAAAGTATGGAAGACCTCTTCATCGATATCCCTTCAGCAGTTCGTGTCCAAGGGCAACTTCCTCTGCCTGACCCGCAGACAGAAGAAGAAATTCTTGCCGATGCCCGTCGATTGCTCGGGGCAAACACCAGTCATGGTTCCCGCCCGTCCTTTTTGGGTGCTGGTTTGTATCGAAATTATGTCCCTGCATCTGTTTTTCAACTTGTGACAAGGGGAGAATTTCTTACCGCATACACTCCATATCAGCCCGAAGTCAGTCAAGGCATGCTTCAATCGATGTGGGAGTTTCAAACACTCATTTCTGAACTTGTAGGATTGCCGATTGCTAACCTTTCCTTGTACGACGGTTCAACTGCTGCTGCCGAAGCCTTGACTTGTGCTGTTCGCGTCCACGGTCGAAAAGCAACCCAAGAAAATACGGTGTATGTATCAGAATTGACGCCCCCAGATCGTTTGTCGGTGATGCATAATTATTGTCAAGGCGCTGATATTCACATTAAAATGCTCAAACACGGCCCCGATGGTAAAGTTCTCCACGCCTCCTTTGAAGAAGCGAAGGGGTCCTGTGGTGTCTATGTCGAACAACCAAATCCGTACGGAATTCTCGATGAAGGACTAACCGAAGCAAAGAACATCATTGGCGAGGATACAGCACTCATTGTGGGTGTACAACCAGTTTCCTTGGGTATGGTGGAGGCCCCTGGAGCTTATGGTGCCGATATCGTTGTCGGAGAAGGACAACCGCTCGGTAGTCCAATGACGTGCGGAGGTCCATTGTACGGCATTTTTGCTTGCCATAAACCGTATCTTCGACTCATGCCAGGCAGAATTGTGGGTCGTTCTATCGATGTCGATGGAAATGAGGCATATTGTTTGACGCTTTCGACAAGAGAACAACATATTCGACGTCATCGAGCAACATCCAACATTTGCACCAATGAAACCCTCATTGCATTGATGGGGGCCATGCACATGGCCTTGCTCGGACCTGAAGGGCTGCAACACCTCGCCCTCAGGAACATGAGTGCATGTCAAAAACTCAAGGAAGAATTGTCAAAAATCGCTGGATTAAGATTGCCTCATGAGGGTCCGCATTTCAATGAATTTGTCTTGGAGGTACCTGGAAGTGCAGCATCATGTTTAGAATATCTTGATTCGCAAGGAATATTTGGTGGCTTTAATCTTCAAGAATGGAATCCATCCATTACAAATCAAATGCTTGTGACAACAACTGACCAAACCTCACATGCTGATATTCAGATGTTGTGTGCTCAATTGCAAAATTGGGTCAATCAAAGAGGGGTGAAAGCATGAGCCACTTGTTCGGACACAATGGTGCGGTAGGAAAGGGATATTCTCAGCCGCAACCAATGGCTACAAACACTCCGGTATCTCTTCCACCGACCCTTGCAAGAAAACAGGCACCACAGTGGCCACGATTGTCTGAACCAGAAATGGTACGCCATTACACATGGTTGTCCAAACGAAATTTTGGAATAGATACAGGGTTTTACCCTCTTGGTTCATGCACCATGAAACACAATCCAAGGATCAACGAGGTTATTGCTCAATTGCCTGGTATTGCCGATATCCATCCCCATCAAGGAGAAAAGCATCTGCAAGGACTCTTGTCGATTTATTATGAAATGCAACAAATGCTTGCCGTTTGCTCCGGAATGGATGAGGTGACATTACAACCGGTAGCAGGTGCACAAGGAGAATTTACTGCTGTACGATGTATTCAGGAATATTTCCGTCATAGAGGCGAAGACCAACGCACAAAAGTGATTGTTCCCGACTCAGCCCATGGTACAAATCCAGCGAGTGCAGCCATGGCGGGGTATGAAATTGTTGAAATCCCATCTCGAGCAGATGGACGTATTGACTTGGATGCACTTCGTGCAGTTGCCGATGAAACAACAGCAGCTATGATGATCACCAACCCAAACACACTTGGTTTATTTGAACAAGACATCGTAGAGGCTTCAACTATCGTCCACGATGCAGGTGGACAGATGTACTATGATGGAGCCAACTTCAACGCAATTCTTGGCCTCACTTCTCCGGGATTGATGGGATTTGATGCAGTGCATTTCAATCTACACAAAACCTACTCTCAGCCTCACGGAGGTGGCGGACCTGGTTCAGGCCCTATCGGCGTCAAATCTCAACTTGCACCTTACCTACCAAGCCCAATTGCCGGAAAGCGAGATGCAACGGCAGAAGAATTACTTCATTCTGTTGATGGTTCGTGGTATTATTGGCTAACGCCTCAATACACGATTGGAAAAGTTCAACAGTGGCACGGTAATGCTGGAGCAGTCGTTCGATGCTGGGCTTATTATCGACGATACGGAAATGGGCTACGAACGATGTCCGAACACGCTGTTTTGAATGCAAATTATTTGCGACATGCCATTCACAAAGAGGCTGAACATGCTGGAGTTTCCGACATGTTCCGCGATGGTGCAAAAACCGATGTTGCAAAACACGAATTCACACTCTCCTTGGAACCAGCAAAGCAATCCGTAGGTATCTCAGCAATGGATGTCGCTAAGGGGTTGCTTGACCGAGGCTACATGGCACCAACGGTGTACTTCCCCTTAGTGGTTCCTGAATGTATGATGATTGAACCCACCGAAACGGAATCAAAAGATACACTTGATACCTTTGCAAAGCATTTTGTCCAAGTGTTGCAACAATCGCCAGAATCACTTCACGAAGCACCAACAACCACCCCAGTTCGACGTGTAGATGAGGTGTACGCAGCAAGAAACCTTTGCTTACGCCACCCATTTGACGACCAATGAACTCAATTAAGGTGGACCTTGTAGGCTGCCTGTGGAAGACATCGTCTTGACAGAACATTTTGAGGCCACCACGTTAGGGCCACAAAAATTCGGAATCGTTTTGCTGTTGTTTTCTTGGTCACTCCTTCCAGTTGGATTTGCAATGATGATATTTTTGTTTCAAGATTTCATCGAACTTCAAAACTATTTTGTCATGGCTGGGTTAACCATCCAAGTCGTTGCACTTTTTTTCGCAGTTGAAAAAACACCGAATCGATTACTATTGTTGACAAGTCAATGGAGGTTTGCCCTCTTTTTTGTTTCGATTTCGCTCGCATTTACCATTTTCTTTCAGTCCATTTGGCCTTCAACCTCTGGAGATATAGCTTCGTTTTGGTGGCTCCCACTTACCCTCGGAACTGCCTCGGTGTTTACGACCTATGCTGCATTGAACACGGCATCATCATCATCACGATTCGTCTATGAGGTGCCATGTTCCTACAAGTCCAACTTCGATTTTTCTGGCGAGTTAGCATGGAAGGTTGAATCGGCTGTTTTTCGCCACGGCATACTTGCATATGTCAAACTGGACTGGGAATCGGTGCTTGCAGTTGTGGGAAAGAGTTCACAACATGATCCTCCATCAGCATTCATTCGTTGCGTGTTGTTATCTACTTCTTCCGTCGAGCAAATTCAAGAGACTGTTGGTCTCATCAAATTTTCAGGCTCAATGATTGGTCCATCTTCAAAGATGAGCGATGAGGAATCATAAACTTCAACAGTCATGCTAAAGAACCCACCGCGTTGGGTATAATTCATGGATGTAACCATTTTACTAGGGTCCTCTTCAGACCTACCCGTTGCCAAGAAATGTACCGCGATACTAGAACAATTTGGAGTCCCACATCAATTGCGAGTGGCTTCAGCACACCGCTCCCCTAAATTTGTTGAAGAAATTGTTCATGACGCCGAAGAAGCAGGTTGCATGGTCTTCGTGGCCATGGCTGGATTAGCAGCAGCACTACCTGGTGCGGTGGCATCCCTTACAACAAAACCAGTCATTGGTGTACCTTGTGGTGGCAAAGTTCCATTCGATTCTCTGCTCTCCATCGCTCAGTTGCCCCCTGGCGTTCCAGCAGCAACCGTTGGTGTTGACCGAGGAGATAATGCTGGATATCTTGCTGTTCAAATGCTAGCACTTCAAAATGAATCGTACGCTGCAGCACTCAAGCAAAACAAGCTCGACCAAATCGAGAAAGTCAAAGCACAAGATCGAGAAATCAATAGTGGTGAATAAGCATGTTCGATGCAACTGATTTCATACAGGAATCAGTTGAAAACATGAAGGCAACCATCGATGATATCGCCATCATTGCATGTTCTGGAGGTGTCGATTCGACAGTTGCTGCTGTGCTTGCCCACAAAGCGGTGGGAAATTTATTGCACTGCGTCTATGTCGACACAGGCTTCATGCGAAAGAATGAAACCGAAGAAATCGAAAACATGTTATCTGATTTGGGTATTCAACTCTTGACTGTGAAGGCAGCAGATCGATATTTTTCTGCACTCAAAGACATCACCGAGCCCGAACAGAAAAGAAAAATCATTGGCGAACTTTTCATTCGAATTTTCGAGGAAGAGCAAGTCAAGTGTGGTGCCAAATACCTCATCCAAGGAACTATCGCCCCAGATTGGATTGAATCTGGTGGTGGTGTTCGAGACACCATCAAATCTCATCACAATGTTGGTGGTCTACCAGAAGATATGACCCTTGAAGTGGTCGAGCCATTACGAGAATTGTACAAAGACGAAGTGAGGGAACTTGCCCGTACCCTCGATATCAAAGTCTCAGAGCGTCAACCATTTCCCGGCCCAGGTCTTGCTGTTCGAACCTTGGGTGAACTCACACCAGAACGAGTCGAAGTTGTACGAGAAGCTTGTGCCATCGTGGAAGAAGAGTTTGAAAAAGCGTCATCAGAAGGTTTGATGGAATTGCCTTGGCAGTATTATGCTGCTCTCTTACCTGTTCGTTCAGTAGGAGTTCATGGTGATGTACGTGCTTATGGTGAAACTATTGTTGTTCGTGCCGTTCGAAGTATGGATGGAATGTCAGCGAGGTATTCTGAAATTCCTCACAGCATTCTTCAAAAAGTTTCAACACGAATTACAAACACCTGCAAAGGTGCAGTAAATCGAGTGGTGTATGATATTACACACAAGCCCCCGGGTACGATTGAATGGGAATGAGATGTTCCTTTCAACACGGTAAGAAAAGTCGTTTTTGCGCCGATTGTGGGGCTCGAACCCACGACCTTGGGATTAACAGTCCCACGCTCCACCAGCTAAGCTAAATCGGCAAGTCCACCGAAAAAGCCCCCCTTTATCATGACTTCGTTTCAATCAATTCCTTAGGAAACTGTTGAATGTAATCGGGATACAACATGTAGAGGTTGATTTTGTATTGAATAGCAGTTGGAGAAAAAAATCATTTCTTTTTCACTGAGGGCATGTGAATGATGAACTGTGAGAACGACATCGTCTTTAGCTACCTTGTCACCAATGTGAGAATGGATGACAATTCCAACGGCATGGTCGATGTTGTCACTGAGATTGACACGTCCAGCACCCATTGTTCGTAGGTGCTCAGCGAGACCCATTGCATCAAACATTGACACATAGCCGGATGTCGAGGCTTTCACATGTGTTTTCATTCTTGATGTAGGCAACACCATTTCTGGTTTTGATACAAGTTGCTCAACTGTCTGTTTTGGCACACCCTGTGCAATACACATGGCTTTGAAGACATCCATCGCTTCGCCATTGGCTAGAACTTGACGAATCATTTCACGACCCTCCTCCTCAGCAGGTGCGAGACCTGACAAGTGCAGTAATGCTCCGCCTTGAATGACCACGAGTTCTTTTGTATCTTCATGACCGTGTCCATTCAACACATGAATGGATTCAATCACCTCGAGTGCATTCCCAATGTGACTTCCAATGGGCTGATCCATGTGTGTGAGTTGAGCCACTGTTTTGATACCACAACCGTTTCCAACCTCAACCATCGATCGGGCAAGTGCTCTTGCCTCCTCGAGTGTTTTCATAAATGCTGCAGAACCAAATTTGACATCCAAAACGAGGGCATCCAAACCTTCTGCCGACTTTTTCGATAGAATCGATGCTGTGATAAGTTGAATATTGTCAATGGTGTGTGTGACATCCCTCAAAGCATACAATCGACCATCGGCTGGTGCGATATTGGAGTTTTGAGCAACGATGCAACAACCCACCTTTTCAACGATGGCTTTCATCTCCTCGGGAGTTTTGATGCATGAAAAATGCGGAATGGATTCGAGTTTGTCGATGGTTCCACCTGTATGGCCTAAACTGCGCCCAGCGAGCATAGGTACTCGAAGACCACAAGCTGCGAGGGCAGGGGCTAGCATGATGGACATTTTATCCCCGACACCACCCGTGCTATGTTTGTCGACAACTGGTTTGTCACCTTGCCAGGTTAATGTTGCACCTGATTCTCGCATTGCCGTCGTAAGGTGAACGACATCTTCACTTGAGCAACCATATTGATGCATTGTCTGCAACCAAAGCACGACAAGTTCTTGCAAAATTGAATCGTTTTTGACGTGCGAAATGAACTCAAAAATATCTTGTTTCTCTTGGTTTCGTCCTTCTTGAATTGAAGAAATCATCGATGAAATCTTGCTTTCATCCATGCCATCAACTCATGATGCGAGTCCGATTTCTTTGAGTCGCTGGTAGAGAAAATCGCCTGCCTTGATGTTTGGATATTGAGCAATGCCTCCAGTCATTTCGATAAATTCAGGCAATGGCGATAGGTCAATTTCATTTCTTGGGTGAACGAACATTGGCATAGAATACCGTCTGGTGGATGCATCTTGCGGGTTCACCACGCGATGGGTTGTCGAACGAAAGAACCCATTGGTCAAGTTTTGAATCATATCGCCGGTATCGACAATGATGTGTTCTTCATTTCCCTGTACTTGAATCCATGAACCATCATGGTCCATCACTTCCAAACCATCAGCTGTAGCAGTGACAAGGAGTGTGATGAAATTGATATCCTCATGGGCTGCTGACCTTACAGCACCTTGTGGGACCTCATGACCAAGTGGAGGATAATGGATAAGTCGCATAATGGTGTTTCCCATGTGTGTCATGTCTGGCAACCAATGCTCATCTTTGCCAAGGGCGAGTGAACATGCTCTGAGCAATTCAACCGAGAGGTGAAGCATTTGACCATACAATTGGTCGATGATTTTTCGAAACTCAGGCACGACATCATCTGGCCAAATATTTGCTGGAAATGAAGTATCGAATTCCTCCATGGATGGCAGACCCGTTTGCCAGAATTCCTTCAAGTCAGGTGCAATTTGGTCTTTTGCATGTTCTGTTCCAAAGGGCGTGTAGCCTCTTTGGTGGTGGATAGATGGTTGGGAAAATGGCAACTTTTGCGATTCATCGAGGTCAAAAAACAAGTCGCATTGGCTGTATGCATCACGAATCAGTTGAATTGGGATGCCATGGTTTTTGAGAGCAAAGAATCCAATATTGGAGAGAGCATCTTTGAGCCCGTGTACGAAAGCATGTTTTGCTGCTGTATCTCCATGAGCGAAGTCGAAGAAGTCCAATTCAGGAATTGCCTCCATAGGCTCTCCAACCGGTCGATGGTATGTGAATTTGTTGATTTTGAGCCTTAATCACTGCGTAATTTCACGATGAGTCGGACCATTTCAATGTAAATCCAAATCAGTGTGATAAGGAGGCCAAAAGCAGCATACCACTCAAATTTCTTTGGCGCTCCATGACTGACAGACGACTGGATGAATCCAAAGTCACTCACGAGCATCAAACCCCCCACACCTAGAACCAGAACCGAGAATCCAATGCCGTATGGTCCATTGTCATGAAGGAAAGGCATTTGAGCACCGAAGAGTTGCATGATGAACGATATCAAGTACAACAACACGATGGTCAGAACCAAACTGTACACAATTTTGTTGAATGTAGGTGTTGGTCGAATCACTTTGCTTGCGTAAAGGCCATACATCACTCCACAGAGGATTGCTGTTCCAAACACAGCCTGGAGTATCAATCCCGGAAAAATGATTTCCAAGACACTTGAAAGTCCACCAATAAACATGCCTTCTACTACGGCATAAATGGTCATCAAGGTTTGCGGATTTTCTGGCTGAGTAAAATAAATGACAAGTACAAGAACAAACCCAACAATCGCTCCCATAGAAGTCAGTCCATAGACCAGAGCAAGATTTTCGAGCGAGGAAAGTGCGATCGCACTCGTTATGATTGCACTCAAAAGCAGAATTCCAGTGAGGTAACCAATTTTATTCATCGTTCCCTCAAACGTCATTCTGTTGGAATCTTGCATATTTGACCAAAAATTGGTGTTCATTACCGGATTGCTGTTTGAATAGACCATGTGCCTCAACCACTGATTCGAGGAGTTCTCCTTTAATGTTATGATACTCAAGTGTTCTTTTCCGTTTGTTGTTGGTAATATTCGATGAGTTGGTCAACGGTCCATCCTTGGTCAAGATACTCATGTATCATATCTTCACCCCATCCGTGTAATTGCCGCTTTTGTGCTTCACTCAAACGAGGTCCATCCGCTTCTTCAACCTCGGATGCAAGCGAGCCATCAAGAACAGGTTGAATCCATTGCTTTTGTTGGATTGTCGTAAGTGAACCTACCTCAATTTCTGTTTCTTCATTGAATTCTGACTCAATGTATTCAACAGTCCCTAAATTATTCTTTTTTCTTGCCTGATAGGAGATAAATGCACCAACAACAAAAAGAAGAGAAAAAACGAGAACATACAGCATAAGATCGCTTTCATCTTTCGAACCTTGCCCTGCATCAATACTCAACTGATTTTCTTGATCAGCGGTGCAACCCCTTGTGTTGACAAGTTGCCCGAGAGGTGATTCTGGGCAAACATCGATGTCATTTGTGACCCCATCTCCATCGGTATCAAGTGTGTTTCCTTCGGTGCCTTCCTCAATTTCGATGTCGGCTCGTTCGAGGGTACACCCCAACTCCTCCCCATCATCGATTCCATTTTCATTGGCATCAGACGAGGTCAGGGCAACATGTGGGTCAATTGATGGAGTTGAGGTATCTCTTGTCACAGCTTGTGCCCATTGAAGTTCAAGCCCATCGAGAATACAATCTCCATCGGTATCGGATGATAGAGGATTGCTTCTGTATTGATATTCAGCAAGATTTGGTAATCCATCTCCATCTGGGTCAGCTGCAGATTCAATGAAACTTTCTCCAACGACGGTGCGACGTGTTCGATGAAGTCCGTTTTCCTCCTCCCACTTGTCGTCAATCCCATCTAAATCTGAGTCAATGTCCTCCGAAAGCCGATTCCAGTCGGATAGCCAAGAATTTCGATACACTTGTGCTATGTCTTGATTTGAAAGAACAATCCCCATCTCTCGATTTCGAATGAGTGCCGAATCACCCCAATTAATGGATGATATCAAGACTTTCTCACCATCGATAATCGCACCTTTGTTGTGCAGTTTCGTGATGAATTCGTCGGGTGACATAATAACCGCAGCAGTATCGTATCCTAATGTTGCATTCCATTCTTCATTCATCAAATCGATCGAAGTTTGTATATCGCCGTCTAAAAATGCACCATTGAGAATGAGTCGAATTGTCACACCTCGTTCTGCAGCTTGTTGAAGTGATGAAATGATTGGATTTTCACCCCAACCATAAGACCAGTCCAAATCGAGATACTGCAAGGACAACAAAATTTCTTCATCCGAACTTTCAATGAGGTCACTTAAACCTTCAATGCACATGTCAGGACAAACAATGAGTTCGGCAGTTGCATCGACATCAAAGGGTTCAGTTGTTTGGCCAATCAAACCAATGCCTTGGTCGAGTGTCCAACCATCTGGCTTGTCGGACAATGAAACATCCGTGAGATACATTCGGTCCACTTCTTCATCGGCCAAGAGGTGTTCAAGGACCAATTGAGCAAATTCTTGATTGTCAAGAATCATGCCCCACTCTCGATTCCCAGCTTCTCCAGTGACAGGAAGGGACGATTGCTTCCAGTTACCCGAACCAATCCACACACTTGTTCCGTCGCGAACAGCAATTTTGCTGTGAAGATATGCATAGGGTCCATTGTAGGATTCACCAAACCACCGTACGTCGATTCCCGCCTGAAGAAGTGCAACGGCTATGCCTCTATTCTGGTCGAGTTCGTACTCGGTCCACCAGGTGTCCCCAGCATCGATGGTCACGGTGACCTCGACGCCTCGTTCGTGGGCATTGATGAGTGCCTCTGCAAGAACATCCGAGTGAAATTGATAGATGTGAATATGAAGAGTTTGCTCGGCTTGATTGATCCACGCGAGCACATCATGAATCCCAGAATCAGGACCGATGAGTGGAGTGATGGAGTATGTTCCGGAATGTACCCTTGTGCTACAGTGTGATGTACCACCCAGTAATTGCCATCGGTGTTGCCAGTCATCGGCTTGGTCAGTGTCAACCATCATTTCACATCCATCGCCTCGAACATAGATGAGATTCTTCATGCCGCTCAAGGGGGCAACGAGACTCACGCCATTCCAACCAGATGACATGACAGGACCATTTTCGTAAACAACAGTATCTGCGATATTTCCAAATGGGTCTTCAAGTTGTATCGCAGCTCCTGAATTTGCGAGGTACATAGTGCGGTTGAGAACTTCTCCCATCCCTAGAATTGTGCCATCCTCATACACCGATATGGAAGCAACATCTGACGCTAAAATAACTGAACTCATCGGCGGAATCATGAGTGTTCCAATCGACGTATTGAACGGAACCGACGTTGTCGAGATATGACGTAAGGTCCAACCCTGTAGCGAAGCAAACGAGCCGCCGATGTTTGTAATTTCGATAAATTCCATATCGGTATCGATGTCGGTTGAAGCGTCTGGCATAATTCGTGTAAGTTTGATATCTTGGTAGGGTGCCAAATTTGAGAGGTCAGGCTCTTCTTCACCAGGTGTCGTCCAAGGCATCTTCGTCCAATTACCATTGACTTGGGCCATCGATTGACATTCAGTTACGATGTCCCACTCGATGGTCATGATATGCTCGTGATCGGGGGTTCGAAGTTGAAATGAATCTCCCAAACCGGAAATAAACCACGGATGAAGTTGAATGACGATGCGTTGTTGTGGTTCAACGATTGTTGAATTTGTTGAATCATTGGACCAAATATGGTCTGAGGTGATAAATGTGTAGACGCCCTCGTCATCCATCACTTGCCAGCGGGAGAGATTGATGGCCTCAACATCGTTGTTCATCACTTCAATCCAATCTTCAACAGGTGTTTGAGTTTCATCAGGGCAATAGGCAAAAATTTCGGTGATGGCGACATTTGTACCCCCTGAGTACAACGGCCAATGTGGATTAAGTTGATTGGGGGTGGCCCAAGGATGCTTGACAAATTCTGTGCTTGCAACACTGCTTGGAATCAATGAAGCCAAACCTGCGTGAGTCGAATTTGCTCGAACAAGACTTTTTCCTTCCTCTGTCGCATTCCACCAAGCTGAATCGACGACGGCTCCGCTTGGTTCGACCAGAACAATCGAGTCTTGACTTGTGTGTTTTAGGTAAAACGAACTGGTTCCATTTAGAGCGATGAGTGCAACTCCACCTGCCGGGACCAATGCATCGTTTTGAAGTGGGAAATTGAATTCATGAAGTGTAAAACTTCGACCAGACGCTTGCAATTTCCAATCGGTTACGTCAACGTCAGTCGTTCCAAAATTCTCGAGTTCAATCCATTCACCAAGAGGATAATTTTGTGAGTCACTCCCAACACCATCGGGGAGTATTTCAGAGAATCGGACTGTTGAACTTGAAGGAGTCGAGCCCGGTGCAGGCTCGCCAGGGGTCTTCCAAGGCGAAGGCACCCAAGGGTCGCCAGCATTGCTATCCCTGTGTAGAGAAACATCCTCGCCATAATCCGTTGCATACCATGCCATGTCAACCGGCATCGAGAGAGGGTCTCGCAGAATGATGTGATTGTAATCATCCCAAAGCCTGGTGTTCGACGATAATTGAACGAGTCTGTATTCGCCTGCATCGATGATGGTGGCCCCTTGACTCAAATTGAACACGAGCGTTCCTGGGTCAAGGAAGGTCACATTACCCATGCCATCGATGATGCTCCAACCCATGAGGTCTACACTTGCAGAGCCTTGATTGTGCAATTCAATCCATTCGCCGTCTGGAAACACATCGGGTTCACTTGTGGCGTTTGGCAACACTTCACTGATGACAATATCGTTGTTTGGATTGGCGATAGAGGATAACGAGGGGGCGTTTGTTGCGTTTGGAGTGGGGTATGCTGAGATGGAAGACCAAAACGTGGAGGTAGGTGAACCGAACAATGAAAATCCACCCACCGAAGAAGACCATTCGACCAGTTGTGAATTTGAACCATTGGGCCACTTGAGGGTCATGGCTTCAACACCATTGTTGAGCACCCCATAGGAGCCTGTGCTGTTGACTGCAATCAACCGATGTTCTCCACCTCGAATCATGAATGATGAGGTGTCCCCTGAAGCGCCAACAAGGTGGTCGATATCAAAATCAATGATGTTCCCAGCCGCATCCACGATGGACCAACCAGTCAAATCCATCGTAGCAGAGCCTGTATTGAACACTTCAATCCATTCACCTCCTGGATAAGATGCGTTATCTTCGCTTGGCCAAGGATTTGGCATGACTTCTGAAATCACCAAATCAGATGGTATATAGGTCGTTGGCCCGCCTGGATTGTTTTGTTGTCCGGGTGTGGGTTGAGAGGTATAAATCCAGTGCGATGTAGGGCTTGCCGAATCTTCTTCGTAACTTTTGCCGGATGGTGCAGAAGAACCCCAAGAGGCTTCATGCACCTTGGTTGAAGTAGCATCGAGCAGGGAGATGCTGTCAGCGGTATTGGTCAAATAGAAATTCGAGTCACCATTTCGAGCAATGACCACATATTCTCCAGGACTAATTTCCCAAGTTTGATTGTTAGAACTTGAGTATCCTACAATTGTCGCAGCATCAAAAGCAAGAACCTTTCCAGCACTGTTTGAAACGCTCCAACCCGTCAAATCAACATCGGTTGAGCCGTCATTGTACAACTCCAACCATTCTCCGTTGGGGTAGATGTCGTCATCAAAACCATTGGGGTTTGGAATGATCTCGTTGATGCAGACGTCTGAGGTACAAGCCATGGCTCGGCCCGACGAATGTCGAGTTGAAACATCCATTGTTTGTGTAACAGGAGTCGAAAAAATCGATGCACATAAGAGAACAATCAGCATGATGCTCATGATTTTTGAACGCATGAAACTTCTCACAATTAATCCTCACTGTACATCTTCAATTAACTTTTCACAAAAATCCAAAGGAATCAAATCGCTGGGCGAAAGTGTAAATCATAATTGGAACCAAGATAATGCCCATGCCATGCGACCTCCGAATTCCAATTCGAGGTGGTAACAAGCCAATCAGCGTTCCTATAATGAGGACACCAATACCCACAAAGCCTGTGGTGAGCCAAACAAGGACGACCACGAAAATAATGACCCCCATGACCATTTGTTGGAGAGGAATAGCAGCATGCAATCGAAGCATTCCTTTCCCAACGTATCGCATCATTGGCATTGCTAACAAGCCCGAAGCGAGAGTGAGGGCAAGCAATCGAATGAAATCTGAGGTTGGTTCGAGTGATGACCATGTTTCGATTGGGTACATCATTTTGAGAGCAAGGGTCGCTCCTGACCTCGACCTACCAATAATGTACAGAAAACCGAGAACCATAACTGTGACTGCGGTGTTCACGGCTGACAAAATGGCAATGACTTCAAGGTCTTGTTTGGTTTGAGGTCCTTCATAGCCCCCATCAGCTTCTGCTTTTGCGATTTCAAGCAACTCTTCATCGGTCATTTCCGTTAATTTTCGAGTTTCCCAGTCCATTCCGAATCCTTCTTTTCCTTGGATTTTCGCAGCAACATTTCTTCCACCCATGACAAGAACGGTTGCTTGAGATGCAGTCATACCCGGTAACACTCCCATAGATGCACCCGCGACGCCTGACCAAAAGCATGGTACAATGAGTGGTCGAATCGGCGGTAAACTCCAGTCTTCTTTTTGGGGAGGTAAGTGGGAGGTTGTCGCATAGATGTCGAGGAGATTTGCGATACCAAAAAGTCCGGCAAGACTTGGCAACAAAAGACTCGCATCCGGCATTCCGACGGGTGATTGTGCAGGAAGGGTAAACACACCCCAGCCATAAAATCCTGCGAGAAGGAAGAATCCGGTTGCTGATAAAAATCCTGCGACTCGTGAATCCTTGCCAAGCCTTTTCCCACTCAATTTTTGCATCCATCTTGGCCAATCGAGTCGTGTGGTTTCAGTAGCGAGCAAAAGTAGACTGATGCCAAGCAAAAGGAACGGCAGAATATCACGAAGTTGGTCGTACCAACCAAGTTCGGGACCAAAGGCAATCCTTGCTACAACGATGAGGGGGAGTGAAAGAAAGAGGCCAAGTTGAGATCCACGGGCAGACCATGCGACTCCACGTGCAGCATTTCCAGCAAGTAACATTCGATGACCGGGTAGCAAGGACAGAGCAGTATCTCCATCCGGTGCACCAATGAGTGCCGAGGGGATATAATTCAGAAAGGTATGAACGGTTCCCGTCGCTACGATAATTCCCGCAACAGCAAACAGCGGAATGCCAATATCGAGCAGTGCTGGGGAGATGGCAAGAAGGATGAGGGCAACATTGTTGACGTGAAATCCAGGAATTAACCCTGTGAGTGAACCCATCATCACACCGATAAACAGGGCGATGAAAAGCCATCCAAGGTCAATAAAATAGGCTTCCATGCCTCACACCTGCTGTTCATATTCAGTTCGGTCATCGGTACCATCATCATCTGAATCTTCAGAAAAAGGAGATGTGCCAAACGATTCCTCAATGGTATCGGCAAGTCCATCGCCATCCGAATCAAGCGGGTCTGCATCAATCAGTCGAAAGCCCATGGAAACCTCATCGACTTCATACTCCACGAGCCGACCCTCCCATGTCATCGACTGATTTTGATGCAGGCTGTCCATGCCAATGCCATTGCTGATGGCTGAAAGTCGAATTCGGACATCGGAGCCTTCCCTTGAAAGATACCAAATTCCTTCGTCTTCGATGGCTTTTCCATCCAAATAGACTCGTTGGTTAAGCGTGTAGCCCCATTGAACAGCACCATCATCCCAAAGCAAAGTTCGAGGTAATGGCGAAGAGCCCAAAGTATATTCATGAATAACGAATCGTATTCTCATTTCTTGGTCATCCCAAAGGATTGAAATGTTGGCTACAATGGATTGACCTGCCTCAATCCATGTCGTTCGTGGTCCGGGAAATGTCGCTGCAATTGTCGTCCATCCAGGCATGTAGGATGCCGCATCGACAACAAACCCTCGTTCATCATCAACCGATGGTTCGATGGCATACTTGACGAACGCAGAGACGGTGTATCGTTGGTTCTCATCCCCAAGAAGGGCGAGAGGGTCAGCGGAAAGCAGACCCAATATCGATGGTGCAGATTGAGGAATCACCATGTCTTGTGCATCTCCATTTGTTGCGTCGATGCACCACTGTGAACTGCTTGTTGACCAAGTGAGGCGCCCTCTGAACGTGATGAGCGTGTTGTGTTGCGTCTCAAGCGTTGAGCGTTCGTTCGAAAGAGGGATGACACATATGCGAGCGTTGTTTGGGCCAACCAATGACCAAACATCACCGTTGGTATCGAGCAAACCGGACATGTCGACAAGTTGACCAGATTGATAACTCCATGTCGCTTCATCAACCCAATCGAGTTGTGCGATGAGAATTTGATGGGAAGGGTCAACAATAATTTCTGAGCCTTGAACGAGAAGGCTCCATCGAATATCCCTTTGCTGATATTGGAGGGTTCCACGAACTTGAATCTTGGATGATGCCTCAATCCACTCATGAGTTGCGGAACGAACGATGATGTGCATTTGATGGTCTGAGTTTCCATAATTCGGATGGTCTCCGAGGTATGCAGAGGTAAAGGTAGCATCAGGAGTGATCGTTTCGCCGATGAAACCAGTCAATTCAACCGTCGTGTTTGCGTACAACCATGGTTCTTTTGCCACATCAGCGATAGCAAGTTTGGTGACCAAAGGCAAGTCTCCTGCTGACCACTCAAAGGCACCAGCACCCAGCGATTGAATCCACATCCTACCTTCGTATTCGATGACATCCCCCATGACCGTTACCTTCGTTCCAATCGGTGGCATTTGACCAGGTCGGAACCAGCGTGCTTCAACCACCCCAGTATCGTCTTCGATAATTGCATCAATTCGGTCATCTCCGCTACCGTATGGGTCTTCGACCCAAGAGATGAGGATGCCTTGCACTTTCACGACCTCATTCTTGTACTCGACGAGTTCATCGATTTCGACAATGTCAGGCTCACGAATGTAGGCATACCAATTCATTCCTGCTACAAGAAACAGAGACAGAGCAAACATCACCCAAAGTTGTTGGCCACGAACTTCTGGGTCATCGCTCGTGATTTTATTCATCATGCCCTTGAGTGCGTCTGCCATAGTTTGCCATGAAGAAGACCCATGTAAATTCATTTTCATCGAAATTTCTTGATTCGACCATCCCTTTAAAAAACAAAAAGTAGGCCCCCAGCCATGAGTCAGATGGATAGGGTCATCAGAGATGAAATCCATCGCGACATCCTCGTTCCCCAATCACATGCCGCAATTATTGATACACCAGAATTTCAACGATTGCGCTCAATACAACAATTATCCACATGCGAATACGTCTTTCCTGCTGCGACCCACAACCGCTTTTCTCATTCGCTCGGTGCATATCATTTAGCTGGAAAATTCATTTTCCACCTTGACGAGGTGAATTCTGGTCTTCTCTCGGAGAGCGACAAGGAGTTGGTTCAACTTGCAGCGTTGTTGCATGATGTTGGGCATCCTCCATATTCTCATCTTCTAGAAACCCCTGATGTGTTTGCAACATTTCATTCACACGAGCATTGGGGAAAACTCATCCTCTCGAGTCACGATACTGATATCGGCCGGGCTCTTTTGCATCATTTAGGATTGGAGAGGCGAAATCGATTGTTTTCCATTATGGATGGAGCAGATATCGATGAACAAGGTGTGGCCATCCCAAAATTCCTCAAAGAAATTGTGAGCAGCCAAGTCGATGTCGATAGAATGGATTACATGATTCGTGACCAAGCGAACACTGGTGCTCAAATCGGGGGATTTGACAGTGCAAGAGTGATTCGAGCGCTACGAGTGAATTCCAAAGGACAATTTGTCGTCAAATCGTGGGGGTTGCCAGCCATCGAGGCTTACCTTGTGACTCGATACCATATGTATCATCAAGTGTATTTTCACAAGGTCAACATGCTAACTCAGTCGTATCTCGTGACTTTGCTTGCACGAGCAAGGCAGTTGGCAAGCCAAGAGGCATTGACATTGAGTGATGAATTGTACGATATGCTTCTCAATCCTTCACTCACTGCTGAAAAGTATGCAAGACTCAACGACGCACATGTGAAGGTCGCCCTCCCCTACTGGGCAAATCACCCTGATGCAGTCTTGTCGGGACTTGCGAACAGACTCATTTCACGAAAGGGATTTCACAAATCCCTTCGAATTGATACGCTTACTGTTGAAATGAAAGACCTTGTGATGCCCAAAATCAAGGAAACGATTCAAGCCAACGGATTTGACCCCGAGTTCGATGTCATCGCAGCAACGATTCGAAAGCGTGGTTACCTTCCATATTCCCAAGGGATTATGCTCGAAGATGGAAGGGATGCTTCAGAACATTCTCCACTTATTCGATCGCTCATCCAACCCAAAGAGCGGGTGCTCATCTTCGTCCCCGAGGAATTGAGAAATCAACTTGAAAACTCGGTGAGGGAGTGGATTGTACCAAGTCAATCTTCATTGTCACAATTTTGATGTTTGGGTTGGATAAGTTTCATGTTGCGATTGTCACCGACCTCAAGCAAGGGCCTGTAGCTTAGTTGGTTAGAGCACCCGGCTCATAACCGGGCGGCCAGGGGTTCAAATCCCCTCGGGCCCACAATTCGACGCAATAAGAAAACAAATTTTTAACCAATGAATCCCACAATCGTTATGAGGGACATACTTTTCGACAAGGTGTAGGGTGAGGTTATGGCATCTCTAAAGCGACCAATCTTTCTCATTGCTTTGTATTTCTGTTCACTCATGATTGTCGCCGTTCCACCAGCTTCTGCTCAACTTTCAGGTGCTGCTGTTTCCATGACCTGTGCTCCTGGGCAAATCAACGTCGAAGTTAAACCCGGTGCAACTCTGACCGGTTACACAACATGTACTGTTTCAAACCCAACTGCATATGTTGAAAAAGTTGCAATTCAAGTGACAAGCGATGGCCTTGCTACCGCTGCTCCCGGTGATATGTATGTGGGTGCTGGTGCTGATGTCGACTTCCAAGTAGTTGTTCGAGCAAACCCATACATGCAGATGCAATCAAGGCAACTCACTGTATCTGCCTCAGTCCAAGAATTGAACAACTTGCCACCCCCCAACACCGCAAGTTCTCAAGTGAATGCTCTGATCAACATCATGCAATTTAGCATCGTTCAGGTTGAGGCCGTCGAGCCATTCGTGCAACTTATGCCAAAGACCGACAAGAACTTTGAATTCAAAGTGTACAATTACGGTAACCAAATCGACCGAATGAAGATTGGTGTGACCGATTCAACAAGAGAACAACTCGAGGAAAGTGGATTCACCATCAACCTTCCAATCAACGTTGTCCAAATCGAACCAAACACTGCTCCAGAAAAAGCACGTGTTCTCGTTCGAACACCAAAGAACCAAGGTTGGACCGATGCTTACCATGTTCTCGATTTCTATGCAGAATCAGACTTCGCTTGCAAGAACGGTGGCTGCAACCGTGAATCTCAAATGATCACCATTTACGTTCGCGGTGTGTACCTCCCCGGCTTTGAAGTCGTTCCTGGCCTTTCCATGATTGCACTCGCAGCAGCAGTTGCTGGTCGTCGATTCATTTCTCAGGATGAGGAAGAAGCTGAGGAATGGAAAGAATCCGCCCCGGGTCTGTAACCTCACCTAAAATTGCTACGCTGTTGATTCAATCAAGGGTTTGATTCATAACCAACTGCTTGTTTGACTTGACTTAGAGGGATTGAGATGGGTGGTCTACTCGAGAAAGCAACAACAACAAAAACAGAACAAAGCGAAGGTCAGACGTTTGAACCTGCAGTCATCGTTGCAGCATCTCCTTTACCAAGTCCACAACCTTCTTCATCTGTTCCTGCAGGCGGTAGAAGCCCAAGTGGTTCTCCCGAAACTGCCCAGAAAATCGGATTAGCCGGTTGGGTTGTGATCATCATCGGTGCTATTTTATCACTTCAGGGTGGGTCTTGGGGTTTGGTTGTCGTTGCAACCGTCGTGGTTCTTGGGGTGGCTGCCATCGTGCAGGCAGACCGAATGCGAGGTGGCGTGAGTAAGCCAAAACTCTATGCTACTCTCATTATTGCAATGTTAGTTGCAGTTGGGCCTTATGCCCTTGTCGTCGTCTTTCCTTCCAACGCAAATATCGCAGTCACTGACATCAGCATTGATGAAGAAAATGATGAACTGGATTTTGCCGTCCGTGGAAGTTTCGATTCTGTCGATATAGAAATTGTTTCTGATGGTGAGATTCTTTGGAGTGGCTCAGCAGAGATGGGAGAAAATATCAAAAGATTTAACATACCAATCGCCGAATTTTTTGATGGCAACTCACAAGATTACGAAGGTAAAGTTTTGAAAACTTATACCATCAAAGCAATTTCATCAAATGGAAACACAGTGGAAATGGTTGTTAATTCAAAATACCTTACACGCCAAGCATCGGACGCCGGCGTTCAGTTTACCCCCTATGTGTCAACAAATACTGCGGATGGAACATCCAAGCACGAAGGCATTCGAGTTCAGGCTTTCGTAGGACTTTTCTCAAGTGGAGAAAAACCAATGGACGATGGTAAACATAGTTATGCATCAGCGAACCAACGGCAATTTACCGGTCAGGTAACATATTCGCTTGAAATCTCTAGGCGAGGTTCATCCGAAGGTTACACTCATCCAACTGTAACAATCGACGGAGATGTTGCGAAATGGATTTCCGATTTTTCTGGTTCAAAGAGTTCGTCAACTGCCGTTGCGTTTGTCCCACTTTCTGGTACAGCCATCGACAATGACGGATTCGAATACATCGAAGCCAACAAATTTTTTGACGGAGATGATTGTTATGACTTTACAATAACTGTTACGAATGTTAACCTCGGTTCAGAACATTCAACAAGTTTTACCGTAGTTAATTCGTGGGAAATCAATTGGGACGAAAGCGATGGAAGAGATCCAAACCAATATCCAACTTGCGAATAGTTTGTTCAATTCAAACTCGATTTTGAAATCGAGATACATACTCACTGACAGAAATTTCGTAGATGTCTTCTTCACCGTCAATTTCATCCATTTGGACTCCAACATGTTTGAATTCTAATGATTTAATGA
>JAYODQ010000038.1:0-14767 GCA_038106355.1 Candidatus Poseidoniales archaeon
TAGTATCTCGAGAGACACGCCTCTTCATCCTCATCATCAACAAAGGATACCATACCCGCAGCAATCCCGCTCGGTAATGGTTCTTTACGGAGGCGCCATGAAAGGATGTCTTGTTGTTTTGTGTCCATGTGCAATCGTTGCCAATGTTCAACATTCCATCGTCTAGCAAGGTTCCATTGAACAGCAGCCCTATCAAGTAAGTCCTGCCACGTGCAGTGTTCACCAGTCATCGCTTGCCAGGCTTGGAGCATCACCGCGTCAGGCGTAGCACCTTTTGCAAAAGCACACAAGATCATGGAATCTCGAATGACAATTTCGTTTTGACTTTCGATGAGCTCTTCCATCAAATCAAGTGCAGAAGCGTCTGGCAAGCCTGTTGGTTCTTTGTACCCCGCTCGCATGTGCGAAGCACCTACATTTGCGGTCATGTAAGCCATCGCATTACCACGCTTTCCCCGAGGGTCCCAAGCAGGTAAATCTAGGCCTTTGCAGTGAGCCGTGAGTCGGGAGGTCGGATGGCCTGTCATCTCTTCAATTACGTGCGATGCAACAACTGCACCAGCGGTTAACGTACCAAACAGTGTTCCATCCCCAGGGGTTGCGTGAGCAAGACAGTGGAGTGCCAATGGTGGTAACTCGGGTATGCCAAACTCCCATGGGACTTGGTCACCTTCGCTAAATCGACCGAATGAAAAGGGGGCTGCAAAGGAGGCATTCCACGAATTTGGTAACCAACCACGCATTGAAACCTCGCACATGAGCGAAAGCGCCGCACCCGCTGAAATGGTATCAATACCGAGACGATTGCAGGCATCATTGCCGTCCATAACTTCGAGGCTCGATGTTATTCCAAGATTCGCCCCCATCATGGCAAGCGTTTCGTATTCGGGTCGTTCGACTCGGTTGTGATGCAATGGTCTTCCTTTGAGTTTCTCACCATCGATGGTTGGACGGTCAGCGGCCTCGCACGCGATTGGACATGGCGTACAGCATCCTGATTGTTTTGCATCCGGCAATTGTTGATGCCAATATTCACCAGATAATTTGAACGCATCAAGCGGCATTGAAATTTGCACAGGTATCGACCCTTGGGCCACAGCATCGGGCGTAACTCCGCCTGAACCTCCACTTACTTTGAGTTGAGCAAGGACAGGGATATTTCCATCGGTCGAAGAATAATTTCCTGTTGGCATTCGACCATTTTCTGAAGCATACAGAGGACCTCTACTCGTCCCAAAAGAGTAGAAGGGGTCGGCTGCTTTTCGACGCATACCCATTTCAGAACGTTGGGTTTTGATCGCTTCATTCAAGTCAAAATCTTGAGCGTATCGAATCTCTTCAACCGCTTGTTTCGTTGCTATGACAGTGATACACTTGAGTCGTTTGAATCCAAAGGAAGCTCCAGTACCCCCACGACCTGCTGCCCTCCTTCCTGCTGTGACTGGAGATGCGATACGAACACCATGCTCCCCTGCTGGACCTATAGAAATACACTCTCCGAGGCAATTTAGCCGTTCTTCGACCTCCCAAGTGGTCATTCCAAGAAGGTTGTCGGCGGGTAGAAGCATAGCGACATCATCGCAAATTTCGAGGCGTTGCCAGTCTGGTGCTTGACCTGTGATGAAAATGCCATCCCATCCTGCTCGCCTTATTTCGTGACCTAAATTTCCACCAATGTAGGTGTCGATGTAACACTCAGTCAACGGTGAACGGGTCACGACCACAGCCCTTCCCGATGAGCCAACCTTCGACGCTTGATACGGGCCAGTCATGATGAGCAACGGTGTTGAAGTGTGAGAGGCTGTATCGACGCGACCATTGACTGGATGTCGATTCAACATTGCTTCATCGTAGTTCGTCGTGTCCCATTCGACAAGTAGTTTGGTCGCTAAGGCTTTGCCACCAAGATTCTCCAAACACCACGCATGCGGAATATCTCTTGCTTCGCAAGTCCCACGGTCGAGGTTTACATACAGTATGCGCCCAGGGAATCCGTCAAATCGCCATGGTAGAGGCATGTTGAGGAATAGATGACGGAATGATGTAAATGTTTCTCGGCTGGAACTCAGCCTTGTTGCCCTCACAAGGTTGTGGTTCTCACAAATGTGGTTGCCTGCTTGTCCACATCGTAGATCAAAGGTTGACCCGTAGGAATCTCGATTTGGAGTATTTGTTTGGGTGTCAATTGTTCTATGCTCATGACAATGCTTCGAAGGGAATTGCCGTGAGCGACGATAAGGACATTTTTTCCTTCTTGAAGAGTGGGCAAAATCATCGATTCAAAGTAAGGCAGTGTTCGCTCTGCAGTCATTTTGAGACTTTCACCACCGGGTGGAGGGACATCATAGGAACGTCGCCATATCCGAACTTGTTCTTCACCAAATTCTTGGATTGAAGCTTGCTTGTTTTTCCCTTGAAGTTCGCCATACATTCGCTCATTGAGTTTCCATGAAACATAAACGGGAAGGAGAGGTTGATCTTCGTCATGAACGTCCGACCAACCTTTTTGCTCTTCAGATGCTGTTTGGGTCAAAAGGCAAGGGGAGGCTGTTCCAGAATGTTCTGCGAGGGCGAGCATGGCGGTCATTTGGGCACGGATAAGATTTGAAACGTGCACTTCATGAATTGAAATTTCAGATAAAAGAGCACCTGCATTCATGGCTTCGTCGATACCTTGTTTTGAAAGTGGAACATCAACCCAGCCGGTGTACAACCCTTTCTTGTTCCATACCGATTGTCCGTGTCGCAGCAGAATCAATTGAGACATGTGTGTCCTCAACCCATCCGACATGGATGAAGTGCATCAATGTGACGGCCTTCATAAAAATTGTTTGAGCGCTGCCAGATAAACGATTGGTAGCACACCCATCAACAAATCTCGAAGGAATAATTGAAGTAAATTTGACGAACTGGTTTTTGCGATTTCGTTGAACTTTTCCTGCATTTTTTCATCGATAAGATCTGATACTTTACCTGCCCCCGCTCGAGCTCCTTCGATCGCCGCACCAACCGCAACAGAGGCAAGCAATGTACCAGGACTTAGTTTTCTTGCTCTCCAAGCCCTGTATCCCCAGATTTTCAAAGCCCGCTTTCCTACTCTGCTGGCTGATTTTCCCGCGTCAGATTCATCAGGGGTATCTTTGGTTTTTTTCTTTGCAAAACGTCGAATAAAATTTCGGGTCTTCAATCCAGTGTCTGCTATCTTTTGCAATTTCCCAATATCATATTTTAAAATAGCAAACAGCATTCTTCGAACACGTAGTATCCGAAACAGATCCGCAATAATCCATCCCAAAATTAGGACCATAAGTAAAATCCAACCTAAGGTGGTCACTTGACCCCAAGTTTGCCATCCAACAGGATTTGCAAATAATCTCAAGATAAGCACACTGAGTGGCGGTATCAAAAATGCAAATGTTTCATTGAAAACTAAGATTGCAAAGCCGCGAATTGGCAAATCTCGAATTTGTTTGACTGCCCAACCTGTATGAGGTGCAAAGGCTTTGATAACCTTGTAAAGTGGTTTTGAGAGTAAAATTGTACGGAAAACAAAAGGTAACCAAATCAAAAAGAGTACATACAGATCCCAAGGACCTGCGGGCGGGAAGTCAGGAATTGAAATCGATTCAACGCCCACGAACTTCCATCTCAATCAAATACATCAAATTCACTATTCAATCATCTTTGTGAAATTGTGGAATTGGAATTTTGATAGAATCAAGTGCTTCACATGCTTTTCGACCATATTTTCTTCCGAGTCCATAACCTGTACCTGCTGCAGCACCGAGGGCGAGGTATTCAACACCGATTGCAATTACAAAAACGCCACCAATTATTGCCGGTATCATTCTTCAACACTTCCTTCGTAATGTTTTACTGGTTGGACATCATGGACAAATAGTGATTTTCTATCTTCGCCTTCAGCGATTTTATAATAATAATGTCTGAAAGCACTATCTGCCATTCCTACTGCTAATCCTGCCATTCCTGCGATAAATGTAATCGCAAACAATCTACCTATCATTCGTTTTCTTCCTCCTTTTTATGACCAACATGGCTCACTGCATTTTTCACGCCAGATGCTACTGTGCCTACGACGTTGCCTGCTGTTTCAACAGTAATTTTGGTGACTTCACCCGTTGCATCGATTGCAGCTTTAATGACTCGACTTGAGCCTACCGCCAAATGCACCACTGTTGCTTCTCCAGCGTTCACCATTTCCTTTACTGCAGATGAGAATTCGTCGATGAGGGAGTTCAAACCTTTGCTCACCTTGTCGACGGATTTCTTGCCGGTCATAGACATCGTATGGAACGGAAATATATAACCAAACGAGAGTGTTTTTAGGGGGTTAAATTACCCGCTATCAAGCATCACTTGGAAGAAAAAAGAATTCACCTGGATAATATTCCATCCGAATGCATAAATCGATCCAACGACCTAAGTCACTACGTAATGTTCTGCCAGATTCAAGAATATCGTAGGTGATGATGGAATGGCCGCCTCTTCCCGTTTTCCCACCTTGGATTGCTTCGACATACCCCGATTCGACTAACTTTTGGAGATGGAGACGGAGTTCTTTTCGTTCGATTCCTGTTGCCCTTTCAATTCTCATCAATCGGCGTGTTTCATCTTCTCTCACTTTCATTCGAGACAAGTAGAGAAGTATTCGATACATCGTTACAGGCAGGTCACGTCGACGGCGTTCCATAATAGGGGTTGATTCCACCCCTAAATAACAAATCCGTTGCTTTCGATTCAACCGAATACCATATCATCGACTTCTCACTCCGAAGTCACATGGTGTTTACACACGACATGTCGGATTGGTTATCCTTCAACATCGACGATGCTTGGCTCGAAGCGAACATTTCCTGGAAAGACTTCGGAACTGGTGTCAAACTCGGGAAGCTCAAGCGCGAGGAGAAGTGCTCCTTGGTGCTCTACGAGGCTCAAAGCGAAGTGGAAGTTGACGCCTTTATGCCCCATATGCATCCCGGTGGAGAAGCCTACCTCGTCCTCCGTGGCGAAGTTTGGGACGAAGATGGAACGTATCCCACAGGCTCGATTGTGTGGATGGAACGTGAATCAACGCACACCCCAAAGACTCGTGGTCAGACGCTCATTCTCGTTCTTTGGCCTGAAGGTGTCAAAGCAGCCTGAGTTGGTGTTGTGCATCGAGAAGTGAACACATTCACGCTCAGCACACCGATTTCATTTGATGAAGGAGAAGATCAACGAGCACCCGGAGGTGCGGTCACCGTCGAACTTTGTGGCCACTGGGACCACGACGGCACATGTTTGTATCCTCATCATAGCCACATCGAACATAGCGAAAACGGGTTCAATCTTGTGGTGGAAGTCCAATGCGATATCGATGAATTGAACGACATACAAAGGCGAATCCATGATGCCCTTGTTCATGGGTTTCTTGTTGGTCCAGATGGATCTTCAAGCACTTGGAAGTGCGAAGGCCCTACCATTCAAATTTCATCATGAAGCATTGGCTTGGTTGAATGCTGTCGTGAGTCGCTCCATCCACTGTTCTTGCGATTCTGATGATTGACCCGACATGATGTCTTGATGAGCCTCAAAGTAATGTGGCATCATCTGTGTGAGCATTTCTTGGACCGATTCTGCCTCAAATTCGACTTGCTCGCAATCGATGCACCTAAGTTTGACCATGTTGGCATATCGGTCAAATTCTTCAAAAAGATTATCGTTGATTTTATCGAAGGTTCGATTCAAGGTCATATTCTCCCGAAATGAGTAAACCCTCAAACAAAAATGGACCAGCTGGCACCACAGCAGCGACAAATCCGTGGATAAGGGCAGTCTTATTCCACTGTTTTCCTACGCCGAGAACAATGAAAAAGAGGTAGGCTACAAAAAGAAACCCATGAATTGCACCAACGATTGAAACCACACTCGGGTCACCTCCGATGTACTTGATTGGCATGGCATAGAAGAGGAGAATCAGGAACGAAAATCCTTCGAGGTAGCCGAACAGCGAGACCCATTGCTTCATGATTGACTCTCAACCATTGGCCTACTTGAACCACACGAAGGGCAGAGTTGGTCTTCACTGTCCCCGTAATTGTGTTTACACGCGGGACACTTTGAGGCGAGGACGAGTTTGCCCATCGCTTCAATCGCTTCGCCCTGCAATGAAAGATATCCACTTGCCACATTTCCAACGGTGTAACGACCTGCACCTCCGAGTTGAACCAAAAGATCTGGCGGTAGTGTGACCGTTCCAGTTTCGTCGATAATCAGTTCTCTATCCTTACTCAAATCTTCAACGTCGATGTTCAAACCGTGTTCTGCTACAAACCGACCATCACGAAGTTCAAGTGAGCGATTCGCAAAAGAGGCGACTTCCTTGGAGTGGGTTACAATGAGGAATGAAACTCCATCGTTCTTGTGCAGATTCTTGAACAACGCAAGGACTTCACGACTTGTGACAGGGTCAAGTGCTCCAGTAGGTTCATCGGCAAGAATCAATCTTGGTTGAGTAATCAGTGCCCGAGCGATGGCCACTCGTTGCTGCTCACCACCACTGAGCATTGCGGGTAGAGCGTTGATTCGATGACCCATACCAAGACGTTTGAGCATGGCATCGGCAAGAGCCAGAGCCTTCTTGGAGGAAACACCTTGATGGCGAAGTGGTTGAGCTACGTTGTCACGTGCATTGAGGTTAGGTAAGAGATTGCCTTCCTGGAAGATGAAGGACACCTTCTTTTGCCTTAGTTCAACAAGTTCTTGCCCCGTGAGCCGGGTCATGTTTTTCCCAGAGAGCGTCACTGATCCAGCACTTGGCTTCATCAACCCTCCAAGGCACTTCATCAGAGTGGATTTCCCTGAACCCGATGGACCAACCACTGCGATGGCTTCACCTTCTTTCATATTGATGTGAAGACCACGTAAGGCAACGACGTTACCGTCTTCAGCCTTGGATTCATACACATGGTACAAGCCGTCGGCTTTGAGAATCGTTTCGCTCATCTTTACTCCCCCTTGAGCACACTGGCTAAGTCCGCCTTTAACGCACGGCGTGTCGTCACGAGGAGAGCCACAACAACGGCAGCAAAGACCGCAATTGAGACCATGATGATTTGGAACCATGGATACACAAGGGTTCGCTGAATGGTTGTGGATGAACCTCCAAAGATTTGGAATATAAAACCGAAGACATCGAAGAAACCGTTGAATGATAGGGCAAGGCCAACACCTAAAACAATGCCTAAGGTCATAGAGACCATCACAATGGACAAGATTTCAAACAGGACAAGTCGGATGATTTGGTTTGGTGAGGCCCCAATGGCTTGCAAAACAGCGAGTTCTTTTTGTCGCTGACTGAGAACAAGTGAGAGGAACACGAAGCTTGAGGCCACAGCAGCAACACTGGCTACAACAAATTGAAGCGACAGAAGTCCAGGCGTTCCGAAGATTAAACCGCCATTTCGTTCGACAAGTTTGTGTGTGCTCGCCCAATCTTCTACGCTCGAAACTCGAACATCTGCGGAGAGTTTCGAGCCGAGTGCCTCAAGTTGTTCACCTTCGATGGAACCTACATCGACAATCCATGTTGTCGAAGTATAATTGTTGGCGGCATCATCACCTACGAGGGCTCGCCAAGATGATTCTCCAATGATCAAGGCGGAAGATGCCGTTACTGAATTTACTCCGGGCACATACTCATGGGTTCCCATGTAATACATCTCTGTGGAGTACGGGGTGACGATGATTCGGACCTTGGTGTTTGCAAGGAAGAGGTCTGCAGCAAGTGGTGGTGGGATTTCTGAGGCTCCACTGGAACAAGCAGTCTCATCAGCCGACGATCCGTCTGGACAGGTGGCATTAGTAAGAATAGCACCAGAGAGGTCAAAGAAACCAAACGCACCCTCCAAATTTGCATTGGATAGGTCGGTTCCTTCAAGCGATCCGCCCATGAAATTGACAAGCACTGTATTCTGCAAATTTGCACCGCTGAGGTCAGCAAACGACAAATCGGTATCCACCAAAATGGATTCGCTCAAATTGACATTGGCAAGATTGGCTCCGGAAAGATTGCTCGCGGACAGGTCAACCCTTCCGATGTTTCTTCCACTCAAGTCTTGTCCTGAAAGATTGAGACTTGACCAGTCACTTCGCATCAACAGAGTGTAGGCTTCGAACAAGGCAAGAGGGTCTTGCTGGTCTGAGCCACCAGAGGTGAAATTGAATTCAATCTTCTCCCATACGAAGGTCACGGTTTGAGATTTTTCATCGCTTGCCTTGAGCAAGACATCGTCGAGCCTGTTCTCATCGCCTCCTCGGTCGGAACCCGGTAAATCAAGTGAGTAGGCAGAATCTTCTCCTGCACTAAAACCACCTGCGGCGTACGCCGACAAGGCTTCGTCAATTTCTTCACCTGGGAGAGCTTGTTCACTCCAACGGAGAACATCCCCGTTGTTGTCGAGCAGGACGTACGTCAAGAAAGTCTCTCCACCTTCGCCGTTCGAAAGACCAATCGTTACGACGCTTGTTGCAATCGGTGTAACGCTTTCATCGGTGAACTCACCCAACAAGGCAAGAAGGTCTGCCTCATTCACGGGTTGTTCAAGTGTGATTTTCAAATCCGAGCCAACAGAAGCATCTACAGTTTTTTCATCGACAAGAGTTCCTGTATAACCTTGAACGGCTGCGAGGGTCACAATCGATAATGTGAGCAACATAATGACAGCAAGTCGGTTGACCGATTCGGTCGAACCCGAACCTTTGAGACCTCGTTTGACGTCGTTTAAGAGCCGTGTTCGTCCAAAGATGAATTGCATGATTTGTGGCCCTTTCGCTCCAATTCTTCCAAGCAACAATGCTCCTCCTATCCAAAGGGCAAAGGGTCCAAAGATGCTGATGAGTCCCTCGAAGAAAAAGTTGGAGATGATGCCATCCTCACTACCGTTAGCCTCGAGCCATGTATCAACCACTGCAAGCATCCCAAACAGGAAGGCAAGCCAGTGAAGCCAACGTTTTGGCTCAGCAGCCTGCGTGGTTTTCTTGACCCCTTCTTCAATTTCAAGCTCGATAAATTGTCTTGCTCGACTTCGACCAAACAACAACGCAAGCCCAAGGGTGGTCACGGCTGTGAAAATTGTTGAAGTCAAAGACAATGTTGGATTCACATCGAAATCACCGGTTCTGAATTCCATGAAGCCTACGGCCGATAACACCACAGGAACTGCAACCATCGCAAGCAAGTACCCGGCTAACCATGCGACGGATGACATGACGAACAATTCGAGCAGGACCATGCCTTGCAAACTCTTGCTATCTGCACCTATCACCCTGTGGATGCTCACCTCTCTTCTTCGTTGTTCAAGGGAAAGAATCAATCCGTAAATGAGCACAGAAATCGAGAGGATAACGATTGGAATCATGATAATGTAATCGAAAATCTGAATCAATCCGAGGAAGATGTTGAGAAACAGAATGGTCCCACTGATGATATCTGTGTAATACAATTCGACGCCTTCATCGGTGTATGAGCCTGCTTGAACTCGAGTTCCCAAGTCTTCGAGCCATTCTGCTGCATCGGCAGTTGAGCTTGTGGGTAACTGCCCTCTGTCGACGGTGACTCCGAGATACATGTGGTCATATGCCATCAAAATTCCACGTTGTTCTTCGGTGAGGACCTCCCATGTGGAGAAAATTGGATTGAAAGGAAGGGTAGGGTTACCAAATGGCCAAGGTTCGTAAATGCCCATTACGGTAAGGTTCTCGACGGTCATCGACATGCGGCAGTAGATCATCTCGTTGTTTTCTGGCGTAATCTCGCCGGCACAATTGTCTTCATCGACGGTGCCTTCGAGCAGAGTTGATTCATCCACAACATAGACAAAGGTCAGAGAATCGAGCACGTCACCAACATTGGCTTGGGCTTCGCTTGCAATGGTTGAGGGCAAAATAATGCCACGATTGGCACTCATATTTTCTGGAGTTGGCCACTCCCCAGAACCTGCGATGATGTTTTCGCTGTAACGATTGGCTAATTCACCATCGAAGGCTTCAGGTCCAAGGAATCGGATAGCACGCTTGTTTGAAATTGGTGGTCCATTTTCATCAGCTTCTGGATAGTCGAAGGTGACATTACCCCAATACGGGTTTTCATCGTCAGTCACCACTCGCATTTCAAGTGGCTGTGCAACGACAAACTCTCGATTGAATAAACCACCGCTGTGAATTCCCTGGCGGCCGAGAACGAGCGTACAATCGTTAAATTCTGAAAATTGTTCCATCAATTCATCGCATACACCGAGCATGGTGGTGGTGTTGTTGGACCATCCTGAGGCGTTTTCAATAGGCGTTCGAGCGTACTCAATTTTTGCATCAAAGGGTTCTGATTTGAGTGATTCTTCAAAAAACAATTGCGACAACCCAACACCATACGCAAGAACGGTGGTGATCACCAGAGAGGCGAGGAACACCCCCGCAATGACCGCTAATCCGCGCTCTTTGCCTCGCCATGCTCCTTGCCCAGCGAGTCGCATTCGACTTGGGAACTCCTTGACCCTGTGTTTGATTCTGCTCATTCGAGATCGACCGAGAGCAAAATCAGAATCTCGCAGTCCATCGGGGCGGTCGCTCATTCTTCTTCACCCCCTTGTGTGGTTTCTTCTGCGTCAAGACCCCATGCTGAACGAATATCGGATGCTTCAGTTTTTCCATTTCGAAGTAAGAGCATTCTGTCTGCCGCAGATGCGAGGTCAGGGTCGTGGGTTACCATGAGAATCGAGACTGGGTTGTCTTTGTCGTGACAGAGTTCCCTAAACAGAGACATGACTTCTTTTCCGCTTGCGATGTCAAGGTTGCCCGTTGGTTCATCCGCAAGAAGGACTGGTCTGTTCCCAGCAATCGCCCTCGCAATGGCCACACGTTGTTGTTGACCCCCTGAGAGTTGGTCTGGAATGTGATGCATTCGATCTCCAAGTCCAACTTTTTCGAGAGCGTTGGTCGCTGCTATTTCGGCATCCATGGATGACATACCTGAGAGTTCGAGAGCCATGGCGACATTGTCCACGGCCGTGAGATTGTCGAGGAGATGAAAATCTTGGAAAATCCATCCTACTAAATTGCGGCGTACATCGATGACACCTGATGGCCCCTTTCGACCGTAGATACGGTCTCGAAGTTGAATTTGACCGCTGTCGGCAGCCATAAGTCCCCCGATGATGTTGAGCAGAGTGGATTTCCCAGAGCCGGATGGTCCCATAAGAGCAACCATCTCCCCTTGTTGAATTTCGATGTCAACTCCTTTGAGTACCTCAAGCCTTGAGTCTCCAGAGCCAAAGCCTTTTTTCAATTCGGAAATCTTGAGCAGAGCCACACATTACCCGCTAATTTCTGCCTTATAATATCGTGTATATTGTTAAGAATTCTTCCACAATGATTTCATTTTGAAGATGCTTGTAAAATGTGGTTTTTCATGACAAAATGCCACAAAGGTGGGAACAATGCAAGCCAAAATGAAGTGTAGTACCCGAATGGCAGTCTTGGTGATTCGTCGTACGTTGATAATTTCCAAGCGGGCATACTCGAAGTGAGATGATGGGCAGGATGGAGTGGAAGTTCCATGAGTGTCCATCGACTCCAGCGATGTCGGCTTTCCCATGCATGTTGAGGGCCCATCCGCTCATCTGCTCCTCGAAACAAACCGTGATGTTGCAAATAATTCACATATTCAAGCAGGAAAACCGCTACCAAGGCTTGCAGCACGAAAGCACCGAGAACCACAGGCGAGATAAGGTACAGTCCAACCAAAAGCACGACTTCAACCACAAGTGAGATCTTAGTGTCTTTGGGACGGGCCTTCAGTGCACCTTTGAGTTGGAGGGGAAGTGTTCGAAGGAAGTGAATGTAAATGCCCCTTCCCCGTGGCGAGGAGGTTGGGTCAATGGGTCTCGCCCAATGTTTGTGATGCGTAAAATTGTGTTCGGTCGTGAAATGAAGATAGAGGATGCTCAACAATCCGGAACGTGCGAGCCACCATGAAGCAGATTTCGGTTTGCGGTGGCCCAATTCATGGGCAGCTACGATGCCGCTCGCTCCAGTCGTTAGCCCAACGGATATGATACCGAGCCAGGTGTACGCATCAAATCCACGCTCCCAGACGAGGTACAGAAACAAGGCAACAATCGATGGCATGAACAGACCATGCAGGTGAATGATGCTGTTAAACACCCTATCCTCTTCAATACCTTCGACTTCTCCTGACTGGCCCGCTAGGACATCGAGCAGGGGGTAGAATCCAAGAATGACAAGGATCGGAAGTCCTTGCCAACTTCCTCCAGCGTACAACGATAAAACGACGAGCATTGGGGTTGCAAGTCCCAAAAGATGAGGGACCCACCTGCTCATGAAACAAATTCATCGCTTTGGTATGTTAAATGTTGTACAACCCTTATCGAGATTTTTTTCCTAAACGGAAGAACCTGCTAAAGATTCCATTTCGATACTCTTGTTTTTCGAGTACCTCTTGAACATAAGAGTCAAGCCAAGCATCCATATCAAATCCTCGCAAATCGTGTCCAAGATGGTGCTTTGCAAGCCGCCATGCCTTGGATCAGTGCTTTCTTGATGGAGCCTGCCACCGAGGTGAAAATTCCACTGCGGTATTCTTGTTGCTCCATGACGTTTTCGACATAGGTTTCTAATTCGGTATCCATTTTTCTTACCTGGTATAGATTAGGGTCCGGACCTATATCAATCCTTGGTAAATGCGTTACTACATAGGTGCAATATTTACACTTAATGTAGTAAATTACATTTTTGACCTCCTCTAAAGATGCGTCGATTTGAAAACCCAACCAAATCTAGCCTCGTTCGCCGAGCCAACTTCCGACCGGTTTCCGACAGTGAACTTTGGCTGAAGGCGGTGAACACATGGGTATGGATCCACTTCTCAAAGCAACATTGCAAAAGCAAAGATACCACATTGTTGGCGAACACGGCGGCGTCAAAACATGCCATTGGACCAAGGAGTCATTGCTCCGTGACCGTCAGTGTTACAAGGGCAAATTCTACGGTGTCCAAAGTCACAATTGCATGCAAATGTCACCGGTGGTCGACCAGTGCAACCTCGCCTGCACCTACTGTTGGAGAGAACCCCACATGGATACACTCGAACTCACCGACCAAGACCCACTCGACCTCCTTTACGAGTCAGTTCGAGCACAACGTCGACTTCTCTCTGGTTTTGGAGGCAACGATAAGGTGCCCAAAGAAAAGTGGTTGGACGCTCAGAACCCAAAACATGTTGCTATCTCGCTTAACGGTGAACCAACGTTGTACACTCGCTTAGGTGAATACATCGACCTGTGCCACAAACACGGAATGACCACCATGCTCGTGACCAACGGAACCTTACCAAAAGTCCTCGAAAAACTCGACCCCTTGCCAACGCAGTTGTATGTTTCAGTTGATGCGCCAAACAAGCAAGTGTTCGATGAAGTGTGCAGACCGAAATGGAACAACGGAGCTTGGGACCAATTTGAGAAGACCATCGACCTCTTACCCTCCCTCGATACTCGAATTGTTTGTCGCCACACACTCATGAAAGGCATCAACATGTCCGACACCCATATTCAAGAATTTGCAGCCATCGACAACCGAGCAGACCCCGACTTTATAGAAAATAAAGGGTATGTGTATGTTGGCCATAGTCGAGAAAATTTGAGCGTCGAAAATATGCCAAGCCATGAAGATATCATGGAATTCTCAAGGAAAATTGCACCACTTACGAGTCGTGAAATTTTATCCGATTCACGTCCAAGTCGCGTTGCTCTTGTTGGAACCGAAATATCGCCTATACCCATTCCAGAACCAACCATGTTCTTCCCCGAAGACTTGGGAATCGCCCCGCCAGTCAAACACCTACCCATTGTTCGATGAGGGCATAGGCCAAGGAGTTGTCAGAGTTGAGCGAAGATCACTCTCTCTCGAACGAAGAGGCAATTTCAGAAAACCTAGAATCTTGGCGCTTTTTTGCTCCTGTTCATGCTCGAGGCGACGGAAAGGAGTTTTACAGAATCGATGAACTCATCGCAGGAGCATGCAGCCTACCTCCTTGGGAAGTTGAAGAATTTGGCGACGTCAGCGGCAAATCATTACTCCACCTTCAATGCCACATTGGTACCGATACGCTATCATGGGCACGACGTGGTGCGAAGGTCACAGGCCTCGATTTTGCCCAAGAAGCCATCGAAGAAGCATACCTACTTGCAAAGAACATGGGAATAGAGGATGCTCGATTTGTGTGCGGGAGAGTGGAACAAGCTGATGAGGTCCTCGGTGGAGAACAATTTGACATTGTCACCACCGGAAGAGGGGCCTTGTGTTGGCTCCCCGATTTGGACGCTTGGGCACGGGCGTGTTCAGCAGTAACGGCACCCGGTGGTCGACTTCATCTTGAAGAAGCGACGCCTTCGCTGATGATGCTCGACCTCAAAGACGGTGCCCTTACACCACACTTTGACCAATTTGGCCATCGCCGCAGCAGTGAGACATCCACTGGAAGTTATGCTGCGCCTGAGCACCCTGAGACTCGCCGAACACATTGCTGGGAATACAGATATGACCTCATCATCAATGCCCTCGTGAATCACGGTTTTGTCATTGAACGACTGACTGAGCGAGAAGAATTACCGTGGACTCCTTGGCCCGATGTGTTTGAGCCAAGTCGACCTGGGTTTTGGAAACTCAAAGCTGGATTCCCAAGAATCCCGCTCTC
>JAYODQ010000085.1:0-286 GCA_038106355.1 Candidatus Poseidoniales archaeon
GATGTGATTGAAGTGAAGAATGGTAAACTTTTGCAATCATCGGGTGTGCTTCGAGTCGCGCAGCAATGGTCGCAGCATTCTCGCAAATCCGTGGCATACGGACATCGAGTGTGCGAATTCCGCGTTCAAGCAAATAACAATTGTGTGGGTCTTGACACCCTCCAAAATGCACTTTGCGCTTGAAAATTTGTGTGATTAAATCAGCACGTCCAACCACACATCCACCAATGAGGTCGGAGTGCCCTCCGAGGTATTTCGTTGTGGAATGAATCACGAGGTCGGCGCC
>JAYODQ010000085.1:296-2137 GCA_038106355.1 Candidatus Poseidoniales archaeon
GCCGGCACATCGCAAATTTTCAACATCGGATTGGTAAGCGTCTCAATGTAGAGAAGTTTGGTGTTGGGTTCAATTGCAGCCTCATACGAGGCGGGGTCTCGAATATCCGCCATTGTGTGAGAAATTCCAAACCTTGGTAACTCTTCAGTCAGAAGACCATATGTCCCCCCATACACGTCTGGACAAGCGACAAGGTGGTCTCCAGCATTGAGCAGGGCAAGTAGGGTGGTTGAAATTGCTGCCATTCCAGAAGCAAAGGTTTCAGCGTCTTCACCACCCTCAAGAGCACTCATTTTTTTGGCAACAGCATCTGAATTTACCGAAGACATTCTGGCATACAGCAAGGTGTGTTGGGCACCTGCAGCCCATCCTGCGTAGCGTTCTTCGGTGAGTTTGTACGTTGAGGATAGAAAAACAGGTGTATTCACTGCATCGCCAACATGTTGTGTGCCACTGTGTACTGCTTTTGTTCCAAATTGATTTTTAGTCGTATCGTCGGTCATATCAATCTCAATTTGCCTTAAATGTTCGAAGTTCATCAACAATATGGCTAATTTTTTGGACAACCGTCGAATGAATATCGATGGAACTATGATTTTCCCGACAAAATGTCGAAATCTTTGAATCCTTTCCGTTTAACCATCGAATCATGCCAACAGAACTTGATGAAAGAGATGAGGCCATCTTGGTGTGTCTTGAGCAAGATTCTCGCCAAACCACCCAAGCCATTGCGGATGTTCTTTCCATGCCGAGAGTAACGGTCCACGATAGAATTCGGCGCATGAAGGAACGCGGTGTGATTCGAAAATTTACCATCGAAAAGGATGCTCGTGCCCACGGACTGAATTTAAGGGCGTTTCTTTTCCTACGATGCGAAGGCCACCAGATCGATCGAAGACGAGTTTCAAAACAAGTGGCATCTCTAGATTATGTGGTTCGATGTGACATCATTACCGGTGATTGGGATATCCTCGTCGAGGCTGTAGCTCCGAGTATGGATGTGCTTGGCGATTCGATTCTTGATGAAATTTCGACCATCGAAGGTATTGGGGCAACTCAGACCATGGTTTCGTTTTACCATTACGAAGGAAAGGCTGGAAGTTTCCGTTAATCGTTTCCCTCAGCCTCGCCTTCTTTCAGTGGTTGTTCATCCTCCTCGTGCTTGTGGCTCGATACTTCGACGACGAGATTGCCAACAAATATTGCGAGGCCTCCGAAGGCAATCCACAACGACCATGGCACGAATGCAAAAGTGAGGCCAAAGATGGTGGCCCATACTGGTTCAAACGTGTAGATAATTGATGCATGCACGGGGTGGAGGTGCCGTTGATACGTGTTGAGAAGAACGAGCGCCAAAAACGAACCGAAGATACCAAGGCAAACCAATGGAAGAAGAACCCCTTTTGTGGTGTAAATATCCCACATTACAGAGGGTACATTTGTGGCGAGAAACGGCAAGGGCACAAGACAAGCGATGAACACCACGATGAAGGAAATTTGAGTGATGCCAAGTGGGTTGAATTTCTGAGTCAAATCTTGAATCAACATAATGTGAAAGGCAAATATCACGGCACCAAGCAAGGTCAGCAATTCACCGCGACCCCAAGTGATGTGAGGTGGTCCATCGATAAAACCAGCACCAATGGTCGCTAACAACACACCGATCACAAGCCCTCTCGTAATGGGTAGGCCAGCAAAATAAGCGCTCAACACCGCAACGAGCACGATATCCATCGAGGTGAGAAATGCTGAAGTTGCAGGATTGACATCGTCGAGACCAACCATTTGCAAAGCAAATCCAGCAAACATGAGCCCCCCGAGCATAGCCCCTTTTTTCCACA
>JAYODQ010000039.1:0-14621 GCA_038106355.1 Candidatus Poseidoniales archaeon
GAAATTATGGCAGCAGCACATCGTGCTGCCCTGCAAACAGATGGTGTTGAATCCGTCCACATCAATCTCGTTTGGTCACCTCGGTGGGACCCGAAGATTCACGCTTCCGAGGACGCTAAGATGGACATGGGCATTTGGGATTAATCACCAAATGAAAGGTACGATACTTGCAAAGAGCATGACAATAGGAATGAAGACTGATTCGGTTGTACTTCGTAATCCTCCGAGCAAACTAAATTCTGTGCCCCTTGATAATTTTGCCTGCATTCCTTCCAATCGATTGCCTCGCATGATGATATTTGCCGATGGAATCGAAGTATCGAGGCCATCTTCTTGCTCATCTAATGTTCTTTTATCGACCGTACCAAGTGCATACACAGGGTCTCCACAACACAGCGTTGTAACGGTCCATCGATGCTTGCCAATCCTCCATGTGTCCAATCGTTCACCCATGTCAACTTCATTCCATGACCCTACATCAACAAGGATGCCTCCAGAACCATCGTGCAAAATAAAATTTGATTGTTGACTCTCCGATGCTATTGTATGCCATCTGCATGATTCTTTTCCATCACTATCCCGTGAACACACTTCTTCTTCTTCAAGCCAATAAAACCCAACCATACCATCGTAACTCCTACCTCCGACTGAAAAGGAAAGAGTGTTTGTATGTGGTCGGACTTGTCCGACAAGTTCTGCTGAACCTACGGCAACACTTCTTACTCGACTTGTCGGTGTATCGATGATGTTGTGCAGTAATTTCCATTTTCGAATCGATTGAATGGTCCAACCAAGAGCAAAGAGAACAAGAATATACTTTCCAAGGTCACCCATAAATGCCCCGAAAACATCTGTGTCTCTTGCGTTCAGATCAGCGATAAGCCACACATTAAACAACACAAAAATTGAACCACAGATACTGTAAGGTGTGAATGTTGCTGGATGGGGAGTACCAATGGTTGTTGGATGCTCGGCGATGGTTGCACCATCACCATCTGGTCCGTATTTTGTGGGCGTCCATGCCTCAATGGATGGCGGAGATAAAATCCAATCTTGTTGGTCGACATTTCTGAATGTTGTTGAGGAAAAAGAAAACTCATGACCATCGTAAATCACACTTGCAGTTCGCGACCTCTTCTTCTTTATTTTACGAATATCATTGGCAAGGGAGGAGGGCGTGATCAACATCAAAATCAGTGCTCCGAGTGACATTTGGAACATTGCAGCACGTTGTGAATTTTCTCGTTGTGTGACTTCTGGAAGCGAAAAAGGGTACTCCGACATCGAGAGTATGGTGAAGGTATCATCTTGCTTCAAAATAAATAAGCGAACTTGATCTCCTTGCTTAATGTCATCATCACAACTATCGCCCACAGAATATTCTGGGTTCAAGTTATGAGTATACCATGTACCTGTAAATGAGGAGCCACCGATTGCAAACGGGATTTTTGAATCTGCGACCGTTGCATGATATTGTGTCTCACCTTCATCGTTGGTTGTGCAATATCGTTCAATCATTGTTCCACTTTCAATCGTAGCAACAGTAGTAAAATATGCTCCTTTTTGTCCATCGAATCCCTTTCCTAATGTCTGCTCAACAAACTCCGATGTTTCAAATTCACTTGAGGAGTTGATACTTACTGCATCGTCGGTTTGAATAACATCGGGAATCGATAAACTGAACAAAAATGTAAATCCAGCAACGATGAATAAGAGAACGCCAAAAACAAAACCTATTCTTCCCCATTTGTGTGGAAAGGTGAATTCAAAAAAATGGTGCTTCATCGAAGATTCTTTCAATTCGGCTACATCTTGGTCCATACTCTACCCCCATCAACTGTTCTTTTAAGTCAACCGAGATGCGCAACTCGTAACAAGTCTTTTTCCATCGTGAACCCAATATACAACAATGTTGTGGCCACATCATGGGCTGGAAAATTTTGTTTGTCGTCTTACTCTTGATGACAATGCCCATGACGGGCTGTATTGACCCCGAAGAAGACAAAACTACAGTCCCATCCATCACATTCCTCGATTTGGACAATGAGTCCCCTTCAATGCAAGTTGCACGCGGGGTCGTTTCCACCATTCAACTTGAGTCAAAAACGAGTTTTACCATAACTCCTGGTCCCGCAATTTACCTTCTCGATGAAAACATGGTCCACAGAGTGGGCGGTCTTGACTTCGATGCTACGGCAACTGCGGTTCATTTTTTAGCTTTAGACACATTACGGGATTCAAGTCACCTCCAATTTCAAAGTGGTGCTCTTGAAATGAATATCTCCCTTGAATTCATCGATGAAGGGCTGGGTGTTGTCGATGGCGAAAGGGCGTACGATACCATCGACTACATTACATCAAATTACAACAATCGCTGGTGTGCTAGTGCTTCTCTTCACGAGGGTGGTCAAAATTACGAAATTGCTGCAGAAGCCATGGCCGAAGACATGAGAGAAATGGGCTTTGATTTTGTGGAGGTCACCCGATACGATGATGACCCAGACCAACTCAATGTTGTGGGTTACAATTGGGGTCGTGTGAATCCTGATGAATACATTGTTGTGGGTGGTCACTTCGATATCGCCTACGTCTTCACCCCTCCAGGTGGAGGAACAAATGAAGGAGCCAACGATGATACCTCTGGCTCAACTGTTTCTCTTGAAATGGCTCAAGCATTAGCAACCATGGAGTTTGACCACACTGTCGTTGCAGCACTTTGGGCTTGTGAAGAAGAAGGATTGCTTGGAAGTTCAGCCTTCGTGGCTCACTTACCCGAGAATGTCACAGTAAAAGCGTACATGAATTTTGACATGGTTGCACTCAACTATCCAATCATACCACCACCAGGCTACGGCCCGTACGAACTTTCAATCAGTATCGCTGGGGCCAACGATGAACGCATGAATCGAATGATCGATTGGGTCGCTTCAACAATTCAAGATGACCTTGCATATGAATGGAATGATGCCAACAGGGTCTACTGGCAAATTGCCGAATCGTGTGCATCAGACCACTGTTCATTCTTCAGGGCAGGTTTTCCGACCTTCAATTTCTTTTCACCGGGAGGGGATATTTCATTCTGGCAGGAGTGGCATTCACCCTCAGACACACTTGAATTTATGACGTTCAAGGCAGGAGGACAACCTCAAATGGCAAGTGGTTTTAACACACTGGTATGGATTGCTCTGTCACTGTTCATTCAAGTGGATAATGCGGAGGATTTCTACGGAAACTGGTACGATGAATGAGCAAGAGGTCAATTTCAGCGTAATCGTTCTGCAATCAATTGGGCAAGTTCTTTGTCTTGCTTGAACCATCTATCGTACATCGACATTTGCCAGCGGATGACGAAGAAAAGGAGAATGAAATAAAAGAGCCAATCGCCAATTTTACCACCTAATCGTTCTGGAATTTCTGTGAGAATAAGTCCATCAAAAAGAATGCAGACAAGAAGGAAGGTCGTCCTTTTGAAGAGATGGGACCAAGGTTCCGCTTCTTGAGCCAAAATTCCCGCAACCCGCTTTCGCCTACGGTCTGCACTTCGGTCAATGACTCGAACCAATGCAGAACGTCGCCCTTCTTGGCCTTCGACCCAATCTGGACGATCCTCTCTGGGACCCATGTCATTCCTCCTCATCACTCAATTTACTCTGTTTTTCCATCGAAATTTTGAGCAATCCATCCACGAGAACGATTGGGTCTTCCACAGGGAAATGACAAGCGACACTGTGACCGGGTCGAATTTCATTGAGTTGGGGTTCATCAACATCACATGTTCCCTTGACTGCAATGGGACAGCGAGTATGGAATCTGCAGCCGGATGGGGGATTTGCAGGGCTTGGAACATCACCTTCTAGGATGAGTTGCTTTCGATTTGATTCAACAGTTGGCTCAGGAATTGCAGAAAGCAGAGCGTGGGTGTATGGATGCGATGGTCTTTCAAACAAATCTGAACGGTGAGCGAGTTCAACGATTTTTCCAAGATACATCACAGCAACTCGGTCAGCAATATGATGAACAACATTCAGTGCGTGCGTGATCAAGACAAATGTCAGTCCCATCTCTTTTTGTATGGAATCCAATAGATTGAGGACTTGTGCTTGCACGGAGACATCGAGAGCACTTGTTGGTTCATCGAGTAAAATGAATTCGGGTTCCAAGGCGAGTGCTCTTGCAAGGGCAATACGTTGTTTTTGGCCACCTGAAAATTCGTGTGGATATCGGGACATAAGGCTTGAATTCAAACCAACGGAATTGAGTAAGTATTCAACTCGTCTTGTAACTTCAGCACCATCTGCTCGGCCATTAATGAGCAGTGGTTCACCCACCACAGAACGAACGGACATACGTGGATTCATTGAACCGCCTGGGTCTTGAAAGACGATTTGCATACGTTGACGCAATTCTTTTCGGGAAAGTGACCCAATGGATTTTCCATCGAGTTCAATGGTTCCATCGGTCAAGGGAATAAGCCCTAAGATTAACCTTCCAAGCGTTGTTTTTCCACAACCGGATTCACCAACAATAGCAAGAGTCTCGCCCCGCTTCACTTCAAGGTCGACCCCGTCGACAGCACGAACATGTTGTCGAACAGCTGAAAACATGCCTGCCTTGATTGGGAACCACTTTGAAGCCCCAGTGATTCGAATCAACGTATCTTCATCACTCATCTTCATTCCTCCTTGTTAAAAAATCAAAGGCAAATTGGTCAAACGCGGCCCGCACCATTTGTTGGTCCAATGTTTGATCGGTGTGGTGGCAGTGCGCAATGTGATGTTCTGAAATTTCAATGGCAGGTGGCGGCGTATCAACGCAGAGTGGTGTAGCCAGCGGACATCGTGCGTGGAAACGACACCCTTTGATGACCTCATTAGGTGGAGGGACTGAACCGGGAATAATGGGGAGAACCTCCCTTCGTTCTGTTGGGTCCATCGAAGGAATACTATGCAGCAATCCAATCGTGTATGGCATTCTTGGCTGTTCAAGGATTTGATGAAGCGGTGCGGTTTCAACAACTTTTCCAGCATACATGACGACAACTCGGTCGCACATCTGTGCAATCACACCCATGTCATGTGTAATGAGCATAATCGAGGTTCCTTTGCGGTCTCTCAAATCGCGCATGAGATGGAGAATTTGAGCTTGTATCGTCACATCAAGTGCTGTGGTTGGTTCATCGGCGATGAGAACGGTTGGTTCACAGGACATCATCATAGCAATCATCACACGTTGACGCATTCCTCCAGACAGTTCATGCGGATACATTTTTGCTACAGCGTTTGGATTTGGGATTCGAACGTCCTCAAGAATTTGGACAACTTGCTTTTCGTGTGCTGGGTCCAAACTAAACCATGTACTCAAAATAATGGCAGGCAATGCAAGGCCTGCAAGAATAATACAGGCTATGACCACACCAGAGAACGGTAACCAGTTGAGAATAAGATAGAAACCTGCACCTGCGAAGACAACAGGAATTAATGGCAAATGCTGTCGGAGAAGGTAAAGAATTGAAACTTCTTCAGTTGATTTTACTTTGGATTCAATGACGGCTTTGCCATAGACAAATGGTACGAGGAACCACCAACCACTCTTGATGAGGTCACTGATATCCTTGTTGGTGTCTGCGAGAATGAATAAGGTGATCAGAACGACAAGCACACTACTTGCAAAGGGTTGTGGTCGAGCAAATGTCCATAGAATTCGGAATGGACTTGAGAGAGCATGTAAAATTCGATGAAGCGTCGAAACCGAACGTGGTGCCAATCGTTTATGCTCTCTCATGACCTCTGCAATTTGTTTTTCAACGGTGTAGAGTGGATTGAGTGCTGTCATTGGCTCTTGAAAAATCATTGAGATTTCATTGCCACGAATCGTTCGCATTCTGCGCTCAAATCGCCATGCGTCGAGTCGAAGCACGATGTTTGCAAGTGCAGCAAGAACCGCAATACTTGATGTAATTCCAAGAAGCCATGCACCTTGAACTGGGCGAATCAAAAGCCAAAAAGCACTGAGAAGAATGGCAACGGCTGAGAAAACAGTCACCCTTCCAATGATTGGCAAGTACTTCTCTTCATTTTGTGTTACGCTTCGAATCATTGGTTCGCCACGGAAATGAATGGAACCTCGGTCGACGATTCCGGTCGAGAGCCCAATAGTCACAAGAGATGTAACGGACTTTCCACACCCAGATTCTCCTACAATTCCTACGATTTCCCCCTCATTGACGTGGAAATCTACGCCATTAAGGGCCTGAACTTTACCATCAAATGTTGTAAAGTGAACCGAAAGGTCTTCGATTTCAATAAGTGGTTTTGACATCATCATCACCTCCTATTTTTTGGGTCAATGACGTCCCGTAAACCATCGCCAAGCAAATTGAAACCAAGAGTTGTGATGGCAATCGCAAGACCTGGGAACACGATAAGCCACCAATCCCGAGGGAAGAATTGTCGCCCTTCTTCGACAAGAATTCCCCACTCGGCAGTACCAGGTGCGGCTCCTAAGCCAATGAAAGAAAGTCCCGCTGCTCCAAGAATGGTCCCTCCAATATCGAGTGTAAAAGCAACAAGAAGCGGTGCCCAAGCATTAGGTAGAACGTGCCTAAACATTATTCTGTTTGAAGAAGCACCAACACTTCGTGCCGCTTCAACATACGTCATTTCTTTGACATACAAGACCTGCCCTCGAATAAGACGGGCATAACCCGGCCAACCGGTCACAATGAGGGCAAATTGGATTTTCCAAAGGCGGTCAAAATCTTCGATAAATGTAACTTCAGATTGTCCGTTTTCAGTCCACACAATAAGAAGATAAATGGAGAGGAAGAGTAACAAAGTTCGCATGGACAACATACGCCATGGATTGTTCCACTCGAAAGAACCTTTGAGTCGGTCGATCATTTGACCTGATTGAACTTGCGAAAAGATGCGAAGATCGATAATGGTAATTGCACCAATCATGAAAATTAAAATTGCAGGCAGCAACAAGTGCCACATTGTACGTTCTCCGCTGTTGCCATTAAATTCAGTCCACAAACCAGACCATGAGACGCCAAGAATATCTGTCAAGAGGAAGAGAGCGAGCAAAATCATCAACATTGAGTTTCTTCGTTCAGAAAACCAAGAGGCTATTTTCGAATTTCCCTCGACCCATTCATGTTTCGATACTTTGGCATCACCAACGAGCCTCTCATTGAGGTAATTCCGCAACATGAACCCGATGATAAACGTCGGAATCAGGATGCTCAACCATGTTGGTAATGTAAACGACGACATCGCTTGGAAGGCTGCGACGAAAGCCATGGCAAGAATGAGTCCTGGAACGGCAAAGAACACGTCGGTAATTCGCATGATGAGCTCATCGATTCGTCCTCCGAAGTACCCACTTACACAACCGATAATCGTCCCAAGTGAGACGGTCAGTAATGCGACCGTGATACCAATTTTGAGAGATATCCTTGAACCATAGAGCACTTTGCTAAATAAATCTTGACCGGTATGTGTTGTTCCAAATATACACACATCGTAACCATCGGGAAGCCAATTGTGGTGCATTGCACTGTTGTCAAATGTATAAGTCACCCATACAGAAGTCTGCGTTCGGTCATTGACCAAATCTGGACTTACATCGAGCATGGATGAATTTGTAGCGTTAATGGTGATGTTTTCATTGCCCAAAGGATAACCGTAATCGTCAACAAAAAGGAGGATCTCATACACGACGAGTACATCACGATAGTAACGATTATCCTCTCCGACTTTGTCATCGGATTCTGCACCAACGCTGTATACTGGAGGCAATCCTTTGTCGCCAAGTTGTTTGTTGTCTCGTCTCATTTCGGTGAGCGAGATCATTTGTTCATGTTTATCGCAATCCTCTGAAAATGGTTCAGCGCGGCGGGGTTCATTGTCAATTTTCCATAAGTCTTCTGTGTTCTGCAAATTGCGGTAGGGGTGTTCAACGGCAATATCGTCTGCAAACACAGAGACGAGAACAACGGATAACACGATGAATAAGCCCATCATGGCAAGGAGTGAACGTCGGTAAATGGACCAACTTCTGTGGATGTCCTTTCCACGCTGATGCCAACTTTCGACAAAGCGCTTCCGACTTTCAGCTCGGTCATCGGCCCCGTCTTTCCACGTCATTCTAATCTCACCCTCGGATCTATGACGGCATACAAGACATCGACAATAAGATTGGAAAGCAAGAAGATGAACGAAGTAATCAAAGTCACACCCATAATCGTGGCAAAGTCAAGATATTGAATGGATTTCACCGCAATTCTTCCCATCCCATTGAACGAAAAGATGGATTCAGTAAGCACTGCTCCTCCGATAGCCCCACCAATGGAAAACCCGAGCAGAGTGACGATAGGAACAAGTGCATTTCGACAAGCGTGAACAAGAATCGTTCGGCTTTCGCTCAGACCTTTTGCTCTTGCCGTTCGAACATAATCTTCATTCATGACTTCAAGGAGACTTGAGCGCATGTAGCGGAGTAAACCACCAGAACTTGCAAGACCTAAGGTCAAACTTGGAAGGAACAAATGCTCAATAGTATCGTAAAAGAGAAGCCAATTGGTATTGTATTCATCTGGCAGTTCTTCGAGGGCTTCATCGGTGACAAACCAACTATCAATGAGATGAAAGCCTGTCCCGTCATGCGGATACCATGATACAAAGGCTGAAACTTCCTCTGTGCTTTGTGGATATGTGAAGCCTGAATCATGTCGACCAAAGAGTGGGAAACAACCTCCTTCCGTACCGAAGAGAGGATCGCATACACCTTCACCAGTGGCGAGATAGTATTGCAACATCATTGCAAGCCAGAAAATCGGTAGACTGACAAAAGCGATGGCCATAAACCTCGAAAGGTGGTCAAAGATTCTATCTTGCATGACAGCACTAAGGATGCCAAGAATGATGCCTATTGGATATCCTATCATCAGGGCAAAGAATGCCATCTCTAGGGTAATCGGTGCTGCATCTTGAACGACCTCAATCACCGGACGGTGATAGGCAACAGATTCTCCCCAATCACCGTTGAGTAATCCATCAACGTAGATGAAGAATCGTTCAGAGACAGATTTATCAAGGCCCAGGCGAATGAAATTCTTGTCGTACGCTGTGATGGGTTCTCCATCTTCAGTGTAGTCAACAACCACACCACACTTCTCACCACACAGAGCCGCAGCGGGATCTGCCGGTATGAGTTGAGCAATTGTAAACGTAAAGACTGCAACGCCAACCATCACAGGGACGAGAAGTATCAAACGACGAGCAACAAACTCGTGCAGTTTCACTATCCCACCTCACCTGATGCTGGTCCAAATTACAGAGGGGTGCATGGCGTTGCCTGCACCCTCTCCGTAAAGAGGCTTCGCGTGATATACGTCGTGCTTGATTCAATCAGCACTCGCCGACGAGTTCACCGTCAACCATTGCAAGCTTGCTGTAGTCGAACCAGTGTGCTGATCCGATAGCAGCGAATGGAGCTGAACAGATGTCATCGTGTCGGACGCCAACACCGTTGTATTGACCGACGAGAATCATGTTTGGATCTTCGACCCAGAGTTCGAATGCTTGAGCGTAAAGGTTTGCACGCTCGCTGTCGTCAGTTGATTCTCGTGCTGCAACAAGGAGAGCATCGAGTGCCTCGTTGTGGTAGTTGGTTCCGTAAGCGTCACCGCCAATGTCGTGGCTTCCTGCAAATGGTGACCAGTAGTTATCTGGGTCAAGGTAGTCAGGAGCCCATCCACTGAATCGGATGTCGAAGGTACCTGTGTAGTACATGGTGAGGTATTCAGCCCAAGGCTTTGCTTCACCGTCTGTGACGATACCAATTGAACCAAGTGCTTCTTGGAGTTGAGCACCCATTGCAATTCTGTAATCGTTACCTTCGTTGGCCATGATTCTGAGTGTGTTTGGTAGTCGGCATTCTGAACCGTCTCGTTCACCTTCAGCAACAACGGTAGGTTCGCCTTTCACGGTGATTGATTCACAGTCGTATTGTCGGATGAATCCTGCTGCATCAAGGACACTCTCAGCATATTCAAGATCGTAGGTAAAGACTTCATATTGAGTCTCAGCGTACAAGAATCCTGAAGGGATAGGACCGTAGTATGGTGCAATCGAGTTGTCGTAGGTGTCTCGTCGGTGCGTGGTGTAGTCGAATGCGTAGCTGATTGCTTCTCTAAGAGCAGGGCTTGACATCACGTTACAGTCATTTTCAGCAACACCATCGTCACTGCAGTCGTGGTTGAGGACAAGACTGGAGTTTGCGTCGGTGTTGGTGTTGTTTTCACCGTCATCGAGTGCAGAGGGTTGAAGGTTCATTGCTGCGAGGACAACATTGAATGTTTCTCGGTACACGCACACGTATCCATCCTTGGATTGGACATTTGGTTTGTCTGTAAGTGCTTCATCTTCGCCTTCGTCAAATGCACCATTGTCGTTAAGGTCAATGTAGCAGAAGTTTGTGAGGTCTTCGATGTTGATGCTACCGAAGTCGACTTCGCCGTCAGTGAATGCAAGGAGTCTGGTTGATGCTTCAGTCACGATTCTTGATGTGAATCGGTTGATGTTGAAGTCGCCTTCTTCCCAGTACATCCAGTTAGGGGTGAGGACGATGTTGTCTTCTCGAACCCAGGAGTCAACCACATAGGCACCAGTTCCGGCACCAAGAGGTGCTTCGTCCATCCAGCCGTGGCAGTAGTCGTCACCTTCTCCACCAGCGTCAACACGGTTCTCTTCACAGAGGTTCATGTTCACAACAGCACCAACAGTGTATGCAATTGTTGACACGAATGCAGATGATGGAGCAAAGAGGGTCACACTGAATGAGTAATCGTCAATGACAGTCAAGTTTTGACCGCCCATGTCATCGTGGTTTCCATCTGCATCGTTGCAGTCGAAGGATTGGTCGAGAATCCAGTTCACGTGGCTCTCAGGACCGCCATAGCCGATCACACGGCACCATGAGTACACAACATCGTGTGCAGTCATGTGGTCACCGTTGCTGAAGAACACATCGTCTCGGAGTTCAAAGGTGTAGGTAAGTTGATCATCGCTGACTGTGTATCCAGTTGCGAGTCGTGGAACGATGATTGCGTTTCCGTTGCCGTCACCTTCGTATCGGTAGAGAGTGTCGAAGACGTTTTCAATGACATCGCCAGATGCGGAGTCGTATGCATCAGCAGGGTCAAAAGTTGAAGCGTCACCAATGGTCATCTCAACGATTTCACATGGGTTGTTTGTAGCACCAGCTGGTTCCACACAAGCACGCATGCTCTCGAGTTCATCCCAAGCATCAGCATAGGTCATGTCGCCCATGAGGAAGTCGTACATGACGTCCATTTCGTCTCGCTCTTCTTCCCATGTAACGACAACACCGCCGGTAGCAGTCCAGTATCCAACGCAAACATATTCGCCGTCGTCAGCACCATCTGCCATGTACATACAGAGGTCGTAACCGTCCCCACCAACGTCACCGTTTGCGAGGAATGTGTGAAGGCCACTTGCACCCTCGTAACCTGTTCCAACAGCCTTGATGGATGCATCCATGTTTGATGAATCTTTGAGGTATGCTTTACCAATGATACTTACTGCATCGTAGGAGGTCAAGACATATTGCTTGATACTTCCAACACCTGAAGCGTCGTATCGTGCAGAGAAGTCACCGTATGAAGTTCCTGCACGAGGTGCAGTTACACCAAATCCGTCAGCGACGGAGTCGTCGGTCAACTCAGCAAGGAGACCTTCACCAGCTGGCCCGTCACCACTGAAAGCCCAGACATCGAGGTCTTGGGCAGCGATTTCGTTGAGGATAAGTGCAGCGTCTGTCACATATGAAACCATGAAGATGGCGTCGCAGCCAGCGGTATCAATTTGTGTGATTTCAGCGGAAATATCAGTTGTCGTTTCTGAGTATCCAATCTTAGCACAGAGATCACCGTCCCATGCACCTTCGATTGCGTCAGCGAAACCTGAACCGTAATCGTTGGTCATGTGGAGGACTGCTGGGTTCTCTACGCCGAGGAAGGCCATCATGTCAGCAGCTGCTGGTCCTTGGATTGCGTCACTTGGAACAACTCGGTAGAACATAGGGTATGCGGATGCATCACTGAGTCCTGGGTTGGTCGAAGCGTAGGAAATCATTGGGATTCCAGCTGCGGACAAAATTGCGTTTGCTGCCATTGAAGCACCGGAACAAGCTGCACCTGCAACAGCGACGACATCGGAGTCGAGAAGTGTTTGGGCAGCAGGGCCAGCGACGGTACCGTCACAGCCAGAGTCCGCTTCAACGAGCTCAAACACGACATCGCTTTGTGCAGCGTTGAGGTCCTTGATAGCCTCAGTTGCACCGTAGGTAAAACCTGCAGCGTCCTGAGCCAACGGACCAGTGAGTGGGTTCAAGAACCCAATCTTCACGTTGTTGTTTGTCACAACATTGTCGTTGTCATCTTCGTCATCGTTGCTTGTACAACCTGCGAGGGTTGTGGAAAGCACCATCATTATTACAAATAGCATAGCATATTTCTTATTAGCCATACTTGGCTGGGTACACAGGAAGTATATAATATAAGTGCCAATATAGTTTTCCTCTCAAACCCCGATTTCGATGCAATATATCGAAAATTAATGTCAAGAAACGATTCGTTTTCTACACATTCGTACACCCAAAACCATCATGATGGGCATTAAAACGAGGACATACAAGAGCGAAGGAACAACTTGCTCGAGGCCAGCGCCATAAGCTAAATTCCGAGTGATGAGGGCAGCATGGGTAAGTGGTAAACAATAAGCAATGTATTGCACTGTTTGAGGAAACTCATCCAGTGGGAAGAATGTCCCCGCCAAAATAAACATTGGATTGATAAACAAGAAAAATGGGATGTTGAACCAGTCGATAGATGGTGTGTACGAGGTGAGGATGAGACCCATTCCCGCAAACATCAGGCCGATTGGAATAGCGATGAGCGGCATCATGATGGCACCTGTCCATGAAATCAATTGCATGTCAACGATCAAACCAACAAGAAGAATTGCCAGAGTCATGAGCGTAGCGTTGGTGACAGAGCGGGTGGTCGCCCAAAACAGTTCACCGACCAGAACATCTTCTGGTGATGCAGGGGTAGCGGCAATCGCTTGCCAAGTACCCTGATAATACATACGCACAAAGGCAGCATATGTTGCCTCAAAAAATGCACCAAACATCATCGAGATTGCAAGAATAGATGGAGCGATGAACTCGACATAACTCACACCCCCCATGGTTTGGATGTATGCACCAACACCAAACCCAAAACCAAGCAGATAGAGAATAGGTTCAAAAATCGGAGGTAGCAAATTTGTTTTCCAGGTTCGAACCCAAACATCAGCATGCCTTCTCCAAACTGAAGCGACCATGTGTGGGGATACGCCAAAGATTTCCTTCATTGACTCACTCCCTTAACTGGCGACCAGTCAGCTGCAAAAAGACATCTTCAAGTGTCGCTCTTCGCGTAATGACATCGTTGACCTCATCGTCAGATTCAAACTCACTCGCAAGTTGTGAAATGTTTTCGCCGTAAGCAATAATCCTGTCAGCAATTCTGCTTGTTTTGAGTCCCATCTCAAGAGCTCTCGATTCAATGCGGTCAAGAGCCTCGTCCCCACCATCAAACAATGAAGCCACAAATTCGATGGCTTCGTTGCCAACCGTGTCATGGATGAGGGTTCGAGGTGGCCCACGAACGAGAACTTGACCCGCATCGATGATGGCCAAATCATCGCACAACAATTCTGCTTCGTCCATGTAGTGTGTCGTCAAGAGGATGGTTCGCCCTGATCGCCTGTAATTTCGAATTTGGTCCCACACTCGGTGTCGTGCTTGTGGGTCCAGGCCTGTGGTTGGCTCATCAAGAATGAGAAGTTCGGGGTCATTCATTAGGCCACGTGCTACAATGAGGCGTCGTTTCATTCCACCCGACAAATTTGGAATTTTCTCCTTGGCTTTTTCTGTTAAACCAACGTCTTCAAGCAGGAGTGTCGCTTTTTCCAGTGCTTGTTTTTTTGTCAGTCCAAAATACCTCGCATACACGACGAGGTTGTATTCAGCACTAAAATCTGGGTCCAAATTATCCTCTTGTGGTATCACACCTATACGAGAACGTACATCTCGGCCCTTCGACGTGACATCTGTACCAAGCACCTCTAGAGAGCCTCCCGTGAGTGGAGAAGATGCTTGCATCATCCGAATCATCGTTGTTTTTCCAGCACCATTTGGACCAAGCAAACCGAAGCAGATTCCACGAGGCACCTCAAGGTTCACCCCGTTGACTGCGACCAAGTCACCGAAGTTTTTGGTCAGGTTTGTTGCTTTGATTGCAGGAGAGGACACAACCCGCGGTTTTGTGACCCCATCATGAAGCAATCGGTTTCATGATGTCTTGGTTTCCCTTCATGGAACAATCGAATTTCGTTCAAGCATCACACGAAGGAGTCAACATTGGGTAGAGGTGAAACTTCGTTGAAACGGATGTGTCGCTCGCCAACGAATTTTTCATGTGCCTCAACCATTCTTCGAATTGACTTTTCAAGTGACTGTTGGGTGATCTTGATGGCACCATCATCACTGTT
>JAYODQ010000040.1:0-14308 GCA_038106355.1 Candidatus Poseidoniales archaeon
GGCAGACCATTGAAAAAGACCGGTCGCATCAGGTTGCTATGGGCGACTTCAGTACAAGGGTCAAGAGCATCCAACCTACTGGCGTTCGCAAAATGTTTGACCTCGCTGGCGACGATACCATCTCTTTTGGTCTTGGCGAGCCTGACTTTCAACCTCCAGAAGTGGCTATCGAAGCCTTTTATCACGCCATGAAAAATGGCAGAAACAAATACACCACGACAGCCGGTCTACCTGCACTTCGACGTAAAATTGCAGAGGAATGGAGTTCACGTCAAGCGGGTCTCTCCGAACAAAATGTGTGCATCACAATGTCGGGCACAAGTGCACTGATGAACCTCTTCATGACCCTGGTCGAGCCTGGTAAAAATGTCCTTCTTCCTCAACCGTATTTCCCATTGTATGGCCCTGATGTAACCCTTGCTGGTGGTTCATCAAAATACTACCCCTGCATGTTTGAACACAATTTTGTTCCGCAGGTCGAAGAACTTGAGGCGCTTTGCGACGAAAACACCGTCGCTATCTTGTACAATTTCCCAAACAATCCTACAGGAGCAACAATCACCGAATCCGAGAGAGACAAATTGCTTGAATTTGCCCGACGGCGAGGATTGTGGATTATCTCCGATGAAGTGTACGACCAAATCATCTTTGAAGGTGAGCACGTATCCTTTCTCGGTTGTGGCTACGACGATGTAGCGGTAGTCAACTCGTTCTCGAAAACATTTGCAATGACCGGTTGGAGAATTGGATATATTCTTTCGGCGAACATAAACCTCATGCAAAATGTCATCAAAATGCAATACTATATCTCGGCATGTACCAATGATGCAATGCAATATGCAGTGCTTGAAGCTATGGAAAAAGCATCAGAGTTCCCGAAGCAAGTTTCTCTCGCGTTCAAAGAACGTTGCGATGCCATCGTCGAGCGATTAAATGCCATTGATGGTGTCGAGTGCCATAAACCAAAAGGTGCAATCTACGTCTTCCCAAAGGTGACCGTCCCAGGAATGACCTCGGAAGAAATTGCCATGGAACTGCTCAAAGATGGCGTTCTTTGTTCACCAGGTTCGGCTTTCGGACCCTCTGGAGAAGGGCATATCCGTCTTGCCTTCACCATAGGAATTGAAGATATTCACAGAGGCATGGATATTTTCGAACGAACGATCAACCGACTGCGTCAGTCATAGGGTGAGCATCCATGTCGCTTGTTGTAGAGTTGACGCTTGGGGTCTTCGGATTTTTCATCGGCATCATCGGCCCTCGTTTGCCAACCGTGTTGATGACGAGAACCAAAGGATTCAACAAGCATTTTCCACCTCACCCTGACCCCATTCCACTCTCACCGTACCTCACTCAACGTATCCTTCACCTCAGGAAGTTTTTCCATGGCAGTCTTCTTTTGGCGAGTGTCATTCTTCTGTTTGGTTACTTCAGTCTTCGATGGGGGTCAGGTCCATTCGGATTTGGATTATGGATAGGTGCTGGCTGGTTCATGTTGTCTCGATTACAATTGCTTGCCTTAGGCGACAAAGGACCTTGGACCATGGACATTGCAGAGGAATTACAACTGATGAAAAATTCTATAGAAAGCAATCCTTGCTGCTCCTTTCCTGCAATTTCATGGCACCTCCAATGCGTCAAGTGTGATGCATGTGGAAACGTGCTGAAACGAATAGGACGCCCAGACCTCGGAAGAAAGCGCTCAGATGGGTTTTTGCTTGGAAATCTTCGATTACTGCTCACGGATGGATACCCAATGGTACAATTGACCGGTGAATTCGAAGAGGAGTAAAATGAACTTCCTCGGGCGTTTTTGAACGGAAGACTTGAGAAACTCATTGATTCAAGCCATCCCCATGACAACACCAAAATCTTCTGGTCCTTTGACCACTCGACTTTGGTTGACCATCATTGTCATCGCTCAAATTTTTGTGACGCCTTTCGCTGCATTTTCAGTGAATTATTTGTTTCAATTTGATTTTGGTGGGGAAAATTTGTCATTGTCGTTTCACGCAGACATGATCCCATGGATTGGCATTGCTTCCCTGGTGTATGGCATGACCGCACTTCTCCTTGCTCTGATTCTTGGTGGATTTCGACCATTGCGCGTGGTTGAAAGTGGGGGTTGGCGAATTGCTGCTGGGTTTTCGAGAAACAAAAGAAGTGCCTTAAAACGTAAGGAGTCCCGTAAAAAATTTGCAAAATCACCTCATGCGAAGGTATCCATGCTTTCTTACAATCGATATCGGAATGGGCACTCACACATTTCAACTCATGGTAGCCTTGCACTCCTCGCCATTCCTTTTCAGATCCTCTTAGCAACACTGCCACTCAGTCTTGTGTTGCTCATCCCCGAATCGGTCTTACATGAACATCGTAGACTTGAGTTAGCCCTCATGTTTTACATCGTATGTCTGTTGTTCACGATGAAAGTGTATCCTTATGCGGCACGCAAATACATTGCCGTTGCATCTGTTACTCGCAAAATGATCGGAGCCATTGCACCTTTGTCCTTGTTCTTGCCTATTCTGCTCATATGGACCATGGGGCATATCGCCAACATCGTCGTTTTAGGAACGCTTGGAACATCAACAGACCTCAACATTCAATTTGAACAAAAAGTACTCGAAAGTTTACTTTCCGCAGAGCACATTCCAAATTCATCCTTCCTTGATTTGCTGACAGCACTCGCTGTGATGCCGCTTTCTGCTTTCACAACTCTCGCCGTCCTCGGTGGTTCTTCGGGCGAACCCCCCGAATGGATGAACACCAACTATTCTCAGTCCCTGCAACGCCAAGAGCCGACGCGAGTTGCGGTTGCCCTGGCCAAGGGGGCTAAAATTGCCGCAACAGCGACTGCAAGCATTGCTTCAATGACTGCGGCGAATGTCGCGATGCAAACTCAAGTTACCTCCATGGCAGCAACTCAGGCTGCGAATGCAACTCAAGTTGCCTCTTCCGCTCATCAGATAGGACAGCCACTCAGTTCTTTGACGCAATCACGAGGACCCGAAATCTCTTCGATCTCAGAACTTGAAATCCCAGAAGATGTTCTTGACCTTGAGAACATGATCGATGTTGGAGACGAAGACCAAGTGTTTGAATTCATTGATCACATTGACCAGAATGAGGTCGTTGAATTAACTGACAATCTCACCATTCGAGGTTTTGAAGGCATCGAATTCGATTGAATTTGGAGATTTTGAACCGACTCAATCAAACACGAATTTCTTATGTGAAATCATTCTCGCAAGGGTAGTGAAGACTATGCGTCGAATCAGCCCTTTACTCCTTGTCCTTCTTTTTCTCATGCAAAGTGCAGCAGTGATGGTTGCACCGTCTGGACTTGCCGCATCAGGTCGAGGTGGCTCAAACGATGATTATACCATTTGGGAAATCTCATTTGGACAATCAAACATTTCAACATGGATTCAAGCCGACGGTAGCGTTCAACCCTACACATTTCAAGGCAAAGAAATTGAAATCGATGTCAATGTAAAGCGACTTGGAACTTCACAGATTGAAAGGACCACCAATGTCACCCTCGAAATCGTTCACCCCATTGGTTTCGTCATGGAAACTTTTGCTTGGACGACCGCTCCGATGACTGGAGGGCAAGAGAAAATCCAAACCATCCTTTGGACACCAACCGCAGCACACTCTATCTTGGACACAGAAACCAATAATTTGGGTGGCGGACTCATCTTGCGAGCGACGGTTAGTTATCCACTCGACGATCGAAACACCAATGACGTACGAGAAGAAACACTCCCTATTGCCGTTAGTAGCGATAAATTCGACGGAACGACTCAATCATTGTTTTCGGACACATTCATTTCGGGTAAATATCCTTCAGATGGCGGGGGTGCATTGAGCTCTGGTTCATGGGTTTCTGAAAACAACAACAACGCTGTTGGCTCAAAACATTGGAGACACTCAGCGGTAGGAAGCAACTATCCCTCTGGGGCCGAAGCGACTCGCCTGTTTCACGGATTCTTTACCAACGTCGGGCAATGTGATGCACAGTCTTCGATTGACGGGGATTTAAGTGTCATCTATGGCGTTTACATATGCAGAAAAGTCTTCTACGCAAGCAACTATGTTTCAAGTCAGTTCCACATCCAAGCATGGGGCAGCATGGCTACAGGCGATTCCGTTTCTCTTGAACTTTGGAGAGGTTCAGGTTCACTTTCGAGCGACATGGAATCGGTCAGATACGACCTTGCCGACGGCAACCCAAGTCCTGCCTCTGGCCAGTGGACAAATATTTCATGGGACCCACAAGAAACATGGAAAAACATTCCTGGCCTTGCGAACCCTGAAATTTTCCTCGGTGGAAACGCCTTCCACTATGGACTCATGTTCACCTCTGATTCATCGGGTGCTGCTGAGGGTATGCATGTGGATGACTTCATCCACTTTGGCGTGAGCAAAGTCAACGATTACACGGTCAACCTTTCGTGTGATAATCCTACGGGCGGATATACACTTGCACCAAGTGAAATGGCGACACTTCACTGCTTCCTCACCAACAATGGATACTCGCCGATCAGTATTCGTGCTGAAACCAACATCACCAACGATTCCTGGATGTATCCAGTTCCCTCCATTCGATTCGATATCGAGTCAAGCAACAACCACAATGTCAATGTAGTCATCCCTCCAATCAATGGTGGGAAGACCATCGAGATTTGGGCAAACCTGACCATTCCACCTGGCGCAGATGTCCAACAACAAACATGGCATCTTTGGCTGACCGACGCTAGCGGTTCTCAACTCGGGGAGAAAGCTCGACTGGAATTACCTGTAGGTGTCACCGAACAATACGGGGTGGCATTGACCTCAACGAGCGGCCTTGTTGCGGCAACGATTCCTCCAAAGGAGTTCAATTACTTCAACTTCAAACTCCAAAACACAGGGAACAAGGATGCTGCTTTCAATCTAGCCGCTACATTTTCTGATATCGAATCCGGATGGACCTACAAAATCGAAAATGCAACTGGTGTGCCTGTGCCAAACCCAATCGTGCTTAATCGTGCTGAAAAAGTTGACTTGAAGATGAACATATCGGCACCTGACCTCGCGAATCCGGGCATCGTTTCGTTCAACCTTCGTGCAACATGTCCTTCGTGTTCAACCGCATTGTTTGGAACCGATATCGTTGTTCGAAACATCCAAGTTCCAGTCATACGTGAAGTACTTCTCGAAACTGAAGAAGTCTCGTTTTCATCACCTGCCAATGGTGTTGAACAAACGAAATATATCAACGTCTACAACCGAGGAAACAGCGATGAATCCTACACACTCACTGTGACCCAAAACAACTGGCAATTTGGAGCCTACCTTCCGACTGAAACCCTGAGCGGTCTCGATGCATGGGACGGCGAAGTTACCATACCACTCAAATTTCCCATGCCAATTGGACTGAATCCAGGCATCTACACCATTACGGTCACAGCAACCAACAACAATGATACCTCAATCAAAGACTCAATCTCAATGTCTGTCGAAATTCTTGATACTGCAGCAGTATTTGTTTCCGATGAAGATACTGGCCAATCCTACATACCTGGTCAACCCGCTCAAACGATGCAATTTATGGTTCGAAACGATGGAAATTCCCCCGACCGCTTTGACATCACTCTTGATTATCCAACAGACAAAATGCAGGCAAATGTCGACCAAAATGACAACGAAATCGTTGGAACGAGAACCATTTCGATCAATCCGGGTGCCAGTGTGAATATTTCGATTTCATTTTCCTTCCTCGAAGGAATTAACGACGGCCAAATTGTGATGAATGTCGTCGCTACCAGTGTCAACGACCCGTCCATTTCGAACAGCGGTTCTGTCACCTTCCTTGTCGGTTCACAAAACTGGCTCAAGTTGATTCCTTCAGCACCAATTACCATTGACAACGCTGATGACGAAGTCTTAGCACTCGTTACCGTTCGAAATCAATTCACAAGTGCACAAGTGGTCACCATGGACCTCGATGATAGCAAAACCAAGAACTGGTTCCAATCAAGAATCGACTCAGCAGACCGAAGTTTCGTCCTCGGCGTTGGGGAAGAACGTGAAATTTTGATTGAAATCATTGTCACTGAAACCACCTTGAAGTATCTCAACGCAGAAGGGCAATTAACGGTAAATCTCACAATCTGGGCTCAGTCTGAAACTGTGAGTGACGCTGCCAAAACCTCAATTCAAATTACGTTGATTCAACTAGAATCGGATGACGACAATGCAAACACAGATGAAACTGAGGGTGGATTCGATGGCATGTTCAATATCGTGCTTTGGATAGCCCTTGTCGCTGTTCTTGCAAGTGGTGGATTCTTCGCATTCAAAATCATGCAAAACAGTGGAGAGGAGGAAGATGAATACGGTGGATGGGGACGTGACATGTACGAAGACAACCTCGCTTCGACCTACGGAGCTGTAGCAGCAGCCCCGACGATTGGTGCGATGGGTGTCATACCCTCCGCTGAAAAGTCCCTCGTTGATATTCCATCAGCCATGCCACCCGAGGCACCTGCACCAGCCCCAGCCCCTGCACCAACCCCAGCCCCAGCCCCAGTAGAGCAACCTGTTCAAGATGGACCTGCATTACCACCCGGTGGCCTACCTGCAGGATGGACGATGGAGCAATGGAAGCATTATGGTCAGCAATGGCTTGAGCAAAATGGTCTTGCCTGATGTGCGAAAGCATAGCGTAGGGTTCAAGTGGATGAGGGTATCGCCCCAAACACAGAGGAATACAAATGTACGGTAACGGACAAGCTCCTATTTTCATTCTCAAAGAGGGCACTCAGCGAACTCGAGGCAAAACCGCACAATCAAACAACATTGCAGCAGCAAAAGCTGTAGCAGATGCTGTTCGTTCAACCCTCGGACCAAAAGGGATGGACAAAATGCTCGTTGATTCTATGGGTGATGTTGTCATCACCAACGATGGAGCAACCATTCTAAAGGAAATGGATATTGAACATCCAGCAGCTAAGATGATTATTGAAGTTGCCAAAACCCAAGAACAACATTGCTACGATGGCACCACAACTGCTGTGATTTTATCAGGTGAATTACTCAAGAAAAGTGAAGATTTGATCGAACAAAATGTCCATCCAACCGTGATTTGCGAAGGATTTCGGCTCGCTGCAGAAAAGGCTTGTGAATTGCTTGAAATCCACGGCATCTCCACAGAAAACGACACCGAAATTCTCAACGAGGTTGCAAAAACAGCACTGACCGGAAAATCCGCCGGTGCTGTGAAGTCATTTATGGCTGACATTTGTGTCCGTGCGGTCCAAGCTGTTGGCGTTGTCGAAGACGGAGAACGTATGGTCGATATCAAAGATATCAAAGTGGAAAAGAGGCAAGGTGGCTCCATACGAGACTCATCCCTCATCGATGGAATTATCCTCGACAAAGAAAGAGTTCACGCTGGCATGCCTCGTACCATTCAAAATGGAAAGATTGCCCTTGTGAACACAGCAGTTGAAGTGAAGAAAACCGAAGTGGATGCGAAAATACAAATCACTGACCCCAATCAATTGGCTCTTTTCCTTGAGGAAGAGGAGCAATACATTCGAAATCTCGTAGATGCTATCGAAAAATCAGGTGCAAATGTGTTGATTTGCCAAAAAGGCATTGATGAACTCGCTCAGCATTACCTTGCAAAGAAAGGTATCTTCGCGATTCGCCGTGCAAAGAAATCCGACATGGAGGCATTGAGCAAAGCAACTGGTGCTCAAATCATCACCAACATTGAGGACATCTCTCCCGAAGATTTGGGCCACGCTGCTCGAATAGAAGAAAAGAAAATCGGTGAATCTGATATGACATTTATCACAGGGTGTCCCGAAGCAAAAAGTGTGTCTGTACTCCTTCGCGGAGGAACCGAACACGTGGTTGATGAAATTAGGAGAGCATTTGACGATGCAGTCGGCGTCGTCAGTGTCGCATGGGAGGATGGAGCAGTCCTCACTGGCGGAGGAAGTGTTCTCGCCTCGATTTCGCGTGAATTGCGAAACTATGCTGAGACCATTGGTGGAAGAGAACAAATGGCTATCGAAGCCTTCTCTGGAGCCTTGGAAATTATTCCGCGTACACTCGCAGAAAATGCGGGTCTCGACCCTGTGACCACCATCATCGAACTTCGTAAAGCACATGCCGATGGTCAAAAATTTGCTGGCATCAATGTCTACGACGGCGGCGTTGCAAACATGAAGGAAGCAAATGTCCTCGAGCCATTGCGTGTGGTCGAACAAGCGATTCAATCTGCAACAGAAACTGCAATCATGATCCTTCGTATCGACGATGTCATTTCGTCAAAAGGTGTGATGATGGATGGCAACATGGACGACATGGGCGACTTCCAAATGTAAAGTGATTTTTAGGTGTTAAATCATATCACTCAAAGCCATTTTTACATGTGGCGAAATGATAACCTTCAAAGGCTTCTGTCCGGTGGGAGGGCTGACTAGCGTATGCTAAGAAGGTGAAAACATGGTCGTCGTCGCCAAGGTCTGGATTGATGAAGACTGCATTACTTGCGATGCATGTCAAGATATATGCCCTGAAGTTTTTAGCGTTACAGAAGAATCATCCCAAATCCTTGCTGCTGTTCGTGTTGATGGAAAATTTGACAGAAACACCCAAGGTGCTCTCTTGTCGGGTTCCTTTGGTGCCGATTTGGGCGATATCATCCTTGAGGCGGCTGAGGCTTGCCCAGTTGAAGTGATTAAGTTTGAACTTGTCACAGATGGTGCTGCTCCAGAAGCCGAAGCACCTGCTGCAGAAGCGGTCGCTGTTGCCGCAGCCCCAGCACCTGCCACTGCAGTTGCAGGCGTATCGGATGGACTTGCATCTCTCTTGGCTGGAGACAGGTCGCTTTCAATTTTCTTCGGTTCACAAACAGGAAACGCATCGGGTCTCGCTGAAAAGACTGCAAAACTTGCATCGAATTATGGCTTAGAACCCACCATTCTTGACATGGATGGATACGACCCATCCAAGATGTCATCGATGAAGAGAGTCCTCATTATCACCTCGACATGGGGAGAGGGTGAAATGCCAGATAACGCTGAAAATATGTGGCAAGCCATCAATTCCGGAAACCCAAGCATGTCCGGAGTATCGTATTCCGTCTGTGCTCTTGGGGACACCTCATACGATGAATACTGCAAAGCAGGACACGACTGGAACAACAAATTGCAAGCTCTCGGAGGAACTCAAATCCATCCAATTCAAGAATGCAATGTTGATTATGAGCCCCCATGGAAAGTCTGGGTGAACGATGTGCTCCCGAGGATTGCATGCGTTGACAGTTCAGGTTCATTCCTTGAAGACCTCGTTGCTGAAATGATTGCGTACGGTAGCGGTGAGGAGGATGATCTCGTTGATGGAGACTTCACCCCTTCACCAATGAACGATGAACAATTCAGTATAACACTCGAACTCTTCCGTTATCAACCTGAATCGGGTCAACAAGGATGGGATACCATAGAGTGCACTGTGCCCGCACACGCTTCACTTGAAGATTTATTTTCAAACATTCAAAAATCGGTCGATGGTTCATTCTCATTCCGACGAGGAAACAATGCAGGAAGTCCAATCACTGGAGTTCGAGCCAACGGGCGTGTCGTGTTATCTGATATGGCTCGAGTCGAATCCCTTGTCAAAAATGGAGGCACACTCAAAGTTGAGCCACTCCCTGGCCATCCAGTTGTTCGAGACCTTATCGTTGACATGTCACATTATGACCGCCATCGAAGCCGTGCTGAACCGTGGATGAAAACAGACGACCGGGTCGGCGAGTATGTGGCAAATGGTAGTGCGATGGGTACCATGGAAATTTCAACCGCAATGGCCTTGCATCAAATGAACAGTGTTCATTCATTCCAATATCTGCAAGGGATGTCCGATACATTAGCACATGACATACACTACGAAGGCCCAGGTATCCACTTGCAACAATGGATTCGTTGCTGTGACCCAAGAACTGGTCAAAAGCAAAAGCAAAACCTCCTCGAATCCCTCAATGACGTTGACGGAATATGGAGTGAAGCTGACCTTGCAAGCATTGCTCGCCAAGGACAAGATGGAAGCAAAACTGCTGATGCACTCAACAGAGCACGTGCCGCATTGCTCGTTGAATATCGATATGCTGGCAAACATGGTCGTCTTGTCAAATGGTATGGCCGAAGTGTAAAATGGTCTGGAAAAGTCAACGAAACAACGCTGTATCGTCAAGTTCTCGGACCGTTAGGCCTTGTGAGCAATGTCTTTTCTGGTGTTTCCGCCAGAATGATGTTAGCATTCACCCGAAACGGAGGACCACCAATTCGTAGCCTCCAAGCACTGCTTTTGCCTCCTGCTGGCGTAGGTAGAATACCAAACATGTTCAACTCTAAAGTCGATGACCATCACGAAGTGGTCAGCATTTTCAATGAACTCGACCAACGACTCTGAGGTGGAACAATGGCAAAGATAGCATATTATCCCGGCAACGTCGCTCGTGCGGGTGCTTCTGAAGTTGAAGATTGTATACAGCCATTGTGCAAAATTTTGGGAATTGACCTTATCGAGTTACCAAAAGCCTCAAGCGATGGTGCAAACATTATCCGGCAAACATCCCAACGATTACAGGATGCCCTCGTGGCTCGAAATCTAGCATTGGCCGAACAAAAAGGCCTTGACATTTTGACACCTTGTGCAACGAGCCATTCCATCATGGCAGAAACCTCAATGTCATTCAAAAATGACCCCGTATATGCGAGTACCCTCAACAATTTAATTGCAAGACACTCCAAAATTGAATACGCTGGAGAATCGAAATCATGGCATTTGCTCCACTATTTAGTCGAAGAAATTGGACTTGAGAAGTTGAATGAACTGGTCAAGAATCCAATCGGAATGAGAGTAGCGTGTTATTATGGGCCGAACATGCAAAGGGAAGGATTTTGCTCAGGAGATGACCCATTTATGCCAAGTTACATGGAACAACTTGTCACAGCCCTCGGTGGAACGCCTGTCGAATTTGATAGCAAGTGTTCAAGCGTTGGCACCCCCGCACTCCTTTCCTTAGAAAAATCCGCACTTCGAATGACCGCTGATGTCTTAGCAGATGCAGTTTCGAACGGAGCAGATATTCTTGTGACGGCCTGCACGTTGTCTCATCAAAATCTTGATTCATACCAAACTAAAGCAGGAAAGGTGACTGGAAAAAACACGTCAATACCAGTGGTTCATCTCACCGAAATCTTGGCTTTCGCACTGGGTGTATTTCCTGATCGATTCGCTCAACTTCGAACACGAGCCAAATTGATTGGTTCATGATTGCCCGTCGAGGAGTTCGCAAAGAATTCCGAGGGTTGGGTTTTCTTTCAAACGCTCACGTACTTCGTGTCCATTGAAATCAAATTGCTCAACAAGAAATTCTTCAATGTATGTTGAAAGCATGCTTAATCGGGTTGTTGCCCAATTAGGCACCACATCTTCAATCGCATCAAGTTCCATCACTGCAGCCATCGAAGACCCTTCCATTTCATCATGCGAGGTAGTCGACTGTAAGTCGTGAAATGCTTTGAGAAAAGTGTCCTCTCTCTGTTTTGCAAGGGCGATGAATTGCGCCGTTTCCATTGCGTTTTTGGTCATCACAACAGGTATGCCCAAATCCACGGTAATGAATGCAATTGCCCCTAAAATTGCGTTTGGATGGAGGCGTTGTTCGGTTCCAGAACCCACTTCAACCAACAGGATTGGTCGTGATGCGCCTGCAACCAGTTTTCTACATTGGTTGATCAATCGTCCATCCTTAATGCTTTGACCCAAATCGACACTTGTTTTTCGTTCTACAAGCACTCGTTCTGAGAGACGAATGTCACCTGCTGGAAGATATGTCAGTTCAACTTTACAGCCCAAACTTTTGAGGTAAGCAGGCAGTGTTGAACGAGACTCTCTGTAGTCAAGATACACAAACTGACTTGAAAATTGAGTTGATTCTAGGTCATCAACTTCGGCCATTGCACTATGACCTACGGCGTCGATGTTGTTTTCTGATGCGTCGAAAAGGATGGTTTCACGCAGCGGATGAATTCGAGTTGGAGATTGAACTTTGACCTCTTTGTTGCCTGGTTGTATGTCACCAAAATCAAACAATCCTTTTTGCTTCTTCGAGCGTAAAAATTCTGGAGGTAGTGGTTCAGCAATTGAATGAATCACCCGTTCAGCCTTTGGCTCAGGCTTCGATGTCGGTGGTGTGTTCTCAGGGGGCGTCAAACGCACTTTCTCGTGTGCAACGAATTCCTCAATGCTCAACGTCGTACCATCTTCAATGATGTGAAAGGAGGTGGTGTCGGATGCAGTATTTGGGTAATTTTGCAATGTATTGTTGAGGACCATCTTGTTCAAGATGGCAATCATCCGCTCTTCTTGAAGTTCTGATGCGTTTTGAACATACACGTCTTTGGTATTGTTGGCGATAAGCACATGCACGGATCCATCTCTTTGCCTTGCTGTTCGCCCTCTTCGTTGAATAAGCCGGATTGCACTCGGGACAGGTTCGTACAGGATGACCATATCAGCTGCAGGAACATCAAGTCCCTCTTCCCCTACAGAAGTTGCAATAAGGAGGTTGATTTCACCATCGCGGAACGAATGCAACTGTTCAAGTTGTTCTTTTGTGCTCATGCCTTTCGAGGACCCACGAGTTGACTGTCCAATGAACCGACCAGGTTTTATGACTTCGTCAAGGGAAAATTCTTGAGCCAGTAAGTCCACCGTATCCCTAAATTCAGTAAACAAAATCACTTTGCCATTCGGATTCAAGTCGAAGGCCGATTGAATGAGTTGTTTCATCGCGGAAAATTTCGGATGAAATTCTTGGCAATCAATAAGTGACTGTCGAAGGTTTGAGATGAAAGGAAGACGGATAAATCTCGACGTTTTTCGCTCGTCACTTTGTTCTTCATCAGCCCTATCGAGAAATAGTTTAGTCGAACCCATACCTTGAGTTTGCAATAAATTGAGGACCATCAATATTCGGCGTAAATCAGCGATTTTCCTCGCAGCGTCATATGCTCGAACATCCCTATGTCCAATGGCACGACTGGCTCGCTGTTGGGCTTGGTCGAGGTGCTTTGATGAAACAAATTGAACCGGTGCTAAAAATCCAAGTCGCTGAAGTGAGTCGACCTCTTGGTCGTATTGTTGTTGAATCGGTTGGATGATCATACGCAACTCTTCAGGCAATTCGAGGTAATGCGATGTCACATCAAGGTCAACAGCATACGGTTGCAACAATACATCAGACTTTTTCGTGAAGTGAAGAAAACCAATGTTCAATTCTTTGGCAACGGTCTTGATTTGGTCTTCTTTCGTGCCTGGACTCGCAGTTGCTGCAAGTACACGAGGATGGGTGGCTTGTCGTCTGTAATGTCTTCCCACCTTTGCAAACGCATGATTGCCAACTGCATGATGTGCCTCGTCAACAATCAGCAAAGCGACATCCCGTAACGAAATTTTATTGGAGATTACGTCATTGTCAATGACTTGGGCGGTCGCAAAAACGATGGTTGAATCGTTCCAAAGTTCCTCACGTTGTGCAGGTGGAGTATCTCCAGTGTACTTGACTAGTTTTTCGGGTTCAATGTTTATTTGTTCAGTTGCCATCCTCCATTGTTGGTCGACAAGGCCAGTTGTTGGAGCGATGAGAAGGATTTTTTGAGCACCTTTCCGAATGTATTCAGCCATAATCATCCATTGAACAGCAGTTTTGCCGAATCCGGTTGGCATGACCATGAGAGTAGAACCACCCAAAGCGGTATTGAGTGATTCCAACTGATAGGCCCTTGCCTCAATCCCATCGCGAAGGTAGGGATGTCGGATGTTGGCCATGATTTTCATTCAACGCCAACAGTAAAAAAACATCTTGTGTCAAAAAATTCAAAATGAAGAACGAAAAGAGGACATAGGAGCCAAATCAACGCCTTTTCAAAACCGATTCACTCATATACAAGAGGTTTGTCGCAATGACGCTCAAAGGTGAGTAGCCAGACACAACGGGCAATCCATAGGAACCCACAGAACCCGCTTTCCATTCGTGAAAATGGGTCGCAGTGTCACGGCTTCTCCTGTCCCGAGGGCCCTCGTATGCCCCTCCTCGGTGGGGCCAATGCGATGTAAAAAAACTGGAGGAATCCGATATGGCGAAGAGAAGTCACCCACGCAGAGGTTCGATGGCGTTCAGCCCGCGAAAGCGAGCTAGCCGTCACTTTGGATCTGTTAATGCGTGGCCACAAACCGA
>JAYODQ010000041.1:0-13004 GCA_038106355.1 Candidatus Poseidoniales archaeon
TTTTCACTTCCTTTTTTGTTTTATACAATAGAGAACCCACTGTCCTCTCTTTCCGTCAACATAAGCTGAGCAACATCAGCATCTGTGCCGGGAGAAGAGCGACGCTGTACTTGACAGCGGCGCACGGCTTGCAAGACGTCTATGTTAGCCAAATTATTTGTTCCACTCATCTTAGGGAACTGTGGCGACGTCTTGCTGTTTTTTGTGGTATTTTCCTCCGTTTTCATCGTTTTTTCACGGGTTGTTCATAGGGAACCCTGCGTTCCCTCTAGCAATGTCAACTCTATCCAGTGTATATGAATACATCGATTCATTGAGTGTCGTGTTCAACCCTATTTTCCATAATGTTGAAGGGTTGCGGATTGGATGTCAAATTCATAGTCCAGGGCTGTGGGGAGCAAAATCGATGCCTTCTGCTGCATAATGAACAAAGAAAGAATACGTGAGAGATGTTCATCTTCGATTTTATGAAGGCGATTAACACCATGACCCAATGAAGGTCCAAACACATTGTACGGCCTCAAGAGCCGAGATAATGCTACTTTTGTCGCTCGAATCGCATTCGATCCTTCCAAACTGGTTCGTTCAAAATTTGATGCCAGGCCCTCGATTAGGTCGCCTTGTTTTGCCCCTTTCGTTCCATGAAGGGCAATGATGCCGAGAATAATGAACTGATGGCGCTTAATGGTATCCCAACGATGGAAATCGCCGTAAAAGCGATCTTCTAATTTTTGCAAGATATCAATATCTTCATTTGAAAGTTCAAAATCATCAACTCTTTTCTTTGGTTTTGAAGAGGATTGCTCTTCGGAAAAAACTTCTGCGAAATCTTTCCATTTATGTTCAGCTTCAATCCAATAATCTAATTTTTCTGAAAAAATTGGATCGGCTCCACCTCGAAGTTCCCACAGCGTTCTGTGAAGTAATTCGGGAGCTACCCGCTCAAAGGCTCCTGGATCGCGACTAGAAATATAGTGCAATGCATTGAGGAATTTTTTATTCCGCTTGTCAATTCCCTTGTCAGCGGGCTCCTGCATTGATTTGTTGGAAACCGTGTTAGTTTTATTTTCTTTCTTTCGTGTGATTGTCAAATGTTCCATATTTTTCCCTCATTTTTACGGTAATTTCCGCAAACTTTCACGGGGCATTCTTTTTTTGCCGTAATTCGTTTTCTACCTTCAAACCACGCAACTGGATGACTTCTTATAAAGAATGACTCAAAATTGCTTCATCATTGAGCGATGGAGCCCTATTTCTCCAATAGAATACGGCTCATCGATGATGGACCATCCCGATTTTTCATAAAAATTGATGGCGATTTCTCTCGCTTGCAAAAATCCAACCTTGGCATTGAAATGTGCTTGAGCTTCTTGTTCGAGACGGTTGAGAATTTCCTTTGCGTATCCATTGTTTCGATGTTCTGCTCGCGTACCCATTTGACGAATTTGAACGGCTGGGCGATGAAGACCATCATCAGAGACAAGGGGACTAAATGGTGGAATAGCAGTTGCACCTGGGCCTCCATGATCTTTTCCTGCACCATCGGACCCAGCAGGAATAAGATGAATTCGTCCTACTGCAATGATGTCGTTGTTGAGCGTAATGTAGCAATGAATCGCTTCATGGTCATCATCAAGACGTTCGCTCCCTTTTGGCATGCCGATTGGTTGGCGTAGTATATCGTATCTGGTGGAAAAGTATTGTTCGGGAATTGCTTCGGAAGGATAAATGGTGTGGTATTTAATGGAGGTTGACATCAATAGAAACCACCGAAAAGCATCAACAATGCAAAAATGAAGAGGAAAGGAAGGATTGAGAGTATTCCAGCGATTGTGACCATTCCAAAACCGTATGCCGATGATTTTGTAAAAGCACGAACGGTCACTCCAACGTAAATGAGTGGCATAACGAAACAAAGTGTGTTAAATACATTATCTTGTCTTTGCCATTGTGCATTCATTTTCGCTTCTGCATCAACATCAATGGTACTGTATCCGAAATTGATGGTTTTATTCGCCAACTCTGGTTCTTCAAACCAAATGGTTGTATTTACCAGGTAATATTGCCCAATTTCCTTCTCATCTTGTCGATGTGGTTCATCGTCACAATCATAGCAGTATGAATTGAAGTAAATTGTTCGGGCGTACCAATCTGGTTCGGTCCATGAACACCATAGATTATAACTCCTGTTTCCTTGTTCGACAAAGCCATTACATGATTCAAGATATACATTTTCATCCAAGTCCAGAACCATGGTAAAGGTCGAATTTTCAGATGATATCGATGTATCGTGATACCTATATGGATCCTCAGACCAATTTGGCTCAAACATTGCATTGATACCACCAAAGGCAAACAATAACACAATGTAGAGGAGGAAACCAATGAGTATTCCCCAAGCGAAAGATGGTGGTTTCTTTTCAACTGGGGCGAGATTATCCCATTGCTGGTTTCCCCCTGTGAGAATATTCTGCACCTCTCCAGAGAGCATGGGCTGCCCAGTCAAGGGAATTGAGATGGATGGTGGCATTTCCTGTTGTTCGATACCCGTAAATGTGAATGTCCCTTCGACCCTCGGCTGGTCATCTTCATCGGACATGGTAAGTTGAGCATTGACCTCAATTTCAACATTTAGCATCATTGAACGAGGTCATTTGAAAAGTCGTGTTGAAATATGATTTCCGATTGGCCTGTCAATATGCACGGATGTCAGAGTGGCTATGAGCGGGACTGCAGATCCTGAGACCGGAGTTCGAATCTCCGTCCGTGCTCCACGATTCAACACATAGAAAATTGGTGATACTATGCCTCGAATGAACGAACGCCTAGGTGATGTCGGAACTGGTTTTGCAAAATTTCTAACGCCGCCATCACCTGATGTGATTCGCTTTACGGTGGGCCAACCTGATTTCCCAACACCCGCCAGCATCGTTCAAGCCGCCAAGGATGCTCTTGACCGTGGTGAGACGGCCTACACACGACCACAAGGAAGCATTGAGTTGTGCAAAGGTGTTGCAACTCACTTAGAGCGTTATGGGATTATGAGGGGCCATGATGATGTCTTGATCACTCCAGGTTGTAAGCAAGCCTTGTTTTATGCAATGATGACCTTGCTTAACTCCGGTGATGAAGTCATACTTCTCTCTCCAGCATGGCCATCGTATGATGGTATGCTTCGATTGCTCGGTGTTTCTCCTGTCCATGTGCCAGTCCACAAACACAATTACCACCCCGACTTTGAAGCAATTGAATCCGCAATTTCCAACAACACAACTGCAATTATCCTAAATTCTCCAAATAACCCAACAGGAGCGGTTTACACATCTTCTGAAATCGAACGATTGACTGCTCTTGCTGTTCAACATGACCTCTGGATTATTGATGATATGATTTATGCAAATTTAGTTTGGACGGATGAAGGCTATACCTCTCCTACACAATTTGTTGGAGGAGATGAACGAACTGTATCAATCGGTGGGTGGTCTAAAGGCTGGTCAATGACAGGGTGGAGACTTGGGTGGATTACTGGACCGAGCGAAGTCATGAACAACGTCAAAACAATCAATGCCAGTTCTGCCACACATGTTCCGACTTTTTTGATGCCTGCGGCACTGCATGCATTTGATGCCATGGAAAATGTTGAAGAAATGAAACGGGAATTCGCACGAAGGAGGGCTTTAATTCATGAAGGATTCCAAACATTACCTGGTGTCGAAGTCCCAGAGCCCGAAGGAGCATTTTACATGTTCTGTGATATTCGGGGGACGGGAATGTCCGATACCGAATTTGCACTTCGAGCAATGGATGAAGCAAAGGTACAGTGCATACCTGGTTCACTTATGCCGGGTGGCGAAGGATTTATTCGAATCAGTTATGCAACGAGTGAAGAAAACATCGAGGAAGGGGTTCGTAGACTCAAGCATTGGCTTGAACATCTTTGAATCTTACAATAAACTTGTTTTTGATTGGAAATCAACATTTTTGCGGAGGCAGTTTGAAATTGGAAGCGGACTAGCATAATTCATGGCGGTTGATGAAACCGGGATTTCATTGAGGGATAGTGCCATCGCAGGTAATGCAGCTGTCCATTCATCGAACACCGGTATCGCTCAAATCAATCTTCAAGACTCTGCTATCGCTGGCGATGTAACCATTGTACAGAACACCATGGACACCGACGAGTTGATTGCCAAACTTCGAAACGAACTTAATCAATTCAACACAGGGGGCGTTGGATTCAAAATTCCAGCAGGTGGATTTTCTCGCCAAGATATTGAATCACTCATCCCTCAATTGTTACGAGACCCGAGCCCTCTGCGTCAACTACCCACGCCTAACCTCATTGAATTTGGTCGATTGTTGAGGGCTATGGCTCAACCAAAATTGCTCTCGTTTGTGTCCCAACAGTTACTTAGTCGCGAAGACGTTCAATCTTCCCCTGAAAATTTGACGGCAACCCATTTGCTATGTGCAGATACTGAAACCGCAGTGCTTCGACCAAAGGTTGCCTTACAACATGCTGACAAGGCATTTCGCATCGCCGATGAACATGGATTTGTTGATTTTGCAGCCTCAGCCCTTCATACAGCCATTCGATGTTGCAAAGAGCTTTCCATCGACCGTATGCAGTACGCCAATCATGTCGTAACATATCTTGAGAAATATGGTGAATCGCACGATCTTGCGGCTGCATGGCTTCATATCGCTCTCGGAGAACATCATGAAGGTGTCAAGGGTGGACTTGCCGACCATCATGAGTCCATGGGCCTTGACAGGGCACGAAAGGCAGGAGATATCGAGGCTCAAATTCTTGCATTGGTCTTGTCCGCAGACAATTCATATTGGGTTATTCGAGAACATATTTGGCAGGACCTCATCAAATCAAGCGAAGAATATGGACTTCGATTTTATTCTATGCTGATCAATCTTGCCGATTTTGTTCGCCATGGCGAATACGAACGATTGCTCGCAGGTATTCGGACAATCCAACGAGTCTCTAAGGAAGCGGGCCTCGTCGAACTTGAAGTGATGGGTTCCTTGTTGCAACTCACTCAGGGCATTCACAATATCATAGAGGACGCAGCCACATCGCAGGCACAAAAATCATCTCATATACGTCAACTCCTCAACGAGCCGCACATCCTTGAAGCAGTCGACAAAATTCTCACAGAAGGGTATCTTGGACTTGATGATGAACTCGTATTTTTCTTTGGCTTAATCGCATTATCCAATTTATCACTACCTCCTCAATGCCAAGCCTACTTGCAACTTGAACGACAAACAACGACTGTTTCAATACGTGCAATGTTACTCCTTCTGTCGGGAATTCGTGAAAATGGTACGTTCGACCAACGAATTTTACGAAATGTAAAGAAAACACTTGTTGAAAAAGAAATTACACTCGACCAACCCGTTTGGCGTTTATTTGAATTGGCTTCAAAAGGTAAGCAAGAACAAGTCATCACCCCTCAACAACGAGAACAATTTGTCCAAAGAAATCCTGTACCAGCTGATATTGGGAGATTTCTTTTTTGGTTTGTTGCTGCAGTTTGGTTGGTAGATATCGCAAAATTTTCAAATTTCATCGACTTCTCGATTTCAGAAAACATTGCAGCGGACCCGGATTTTGGAAGGATTTTTGTTCCCATCTTATTCATAGCTTCATACACACTACGTAGCCTCCGAGCCTCAAAAATAACTGAACTAAGAAGACAACAACAAAATCGGCCAGACCCTATTCCTTACCCCTACCACAAAACCACGGTCACAGAAGGAACGGAAATTATCAATCTGTTCATTCATTGGGCAAGTTCATTGTTTTTGACTTTCGTTTTTATTGCAATTTTGGGAAGTGATAGGGAACACATTTCTGGTGAGTTCGTCTATCGGATTGGACTTTTTAGTTCGTTTGTTCTCTATGTATTGTTAACTCAAACCATTCACAATTCTCACCAAATTTTACTGATGTGGCGGCGATTTATTTTCCTCAATCTGTTCTTCATTGGAATCGCCTTTTACATGTTCAACCAACACAACGATTTCCAAAGCATTCTATTGCCTTGGCTCGTGATGATGTTGTTGGTCTCTCTTCTCTACCTAGGAAATAAACAATCGATGATGAAAAAATATCGTGCCATGGTTCGTCATACGCAAGGGGTGATTTGATGGTTTATCGAGTGACCCTAAAACACGCCCATGGAAAAATTTCGCATGAGGCCGTCATGGATTTAGTCAAAAGACTCGATGGTAATGAACATGCAGAATTCCGAATGACCGAGGATGGCATCCACTTCCAAACAGGTGAATCTGAGGCCGTCATTAGCCACAGCAGTGGAGAAATTGTCATTACGCCTGGATCTCCATCACGCATCCGTGCGACTCGCATCGGAGAATTGTTTGTTGTTCCGGGTATGATCATGAACGCCCAGAATAAAAAGCGAAACAAAAAAGCAACCAATACAGCAACGATGGCTATGATGGCCACACTGGATGCTGACCCCGCGGATGTTCACAGCAACCTGTTTCCTGATGTTAGCCCAGAAGAATGGGAGGGCATTCGAAACGCTATGGGAGTTGATGACGTTCAAGAAATCATTTCCCCTTTCGCCTCTCATCAACCTGCAGAGGCCCGAACCATCGAACTCTCATCGAACTTTACAATTCAAGCAGACCACTGGACGCCTCCTGCGACTTGGATGGGAAGGCGAGGTAAAGATGCTGTTGAATATCTAAATTATCCAAAAGGTTCGCCACAATTTTTTGTTCGACAATTACCTGTAGACCCATGGACAATCCTCTGGGATGAGTCCATGAAAGCTGGCGGGATTTCATGGGATTAAGCCCATTCTGAAGGGTCGAACCCACTTCCAAAAGTTCGCTCTTCATTGATTTCGATTTCCTGCGCATCGGTGATGTTTCCATCGTGATCGGGCGTGTTGGTCTTCGCCCAATCGTCAACGGGACCTGGCTTTCCAACTCCCGGACCGTAGGAGTATTTGATTTCGTGAATTAATCCTAATTTTGCAAGCCATAATTTTCGAAGGGTGTTCATAAATTCGTTTTTTGTTAATCCGTCGAACCAGATAGGCAAACTGACATTGAATGCTTGGAGCGGTCCAGGTTTTTCTTTTCCATCGTGTCCCATGTGGATACCCCAATCGACACCTTGGCGAATGAGATGGAGGCGGCTTTCATGGACCCACTCATCCCATCCGTCTTTATCCTCCTCCATGTGCTGCGACATTTCGTTTTGTTGTCCTTCGTCGACCCTTGTCATCGAAGAAATAGCAACTAAATCTCGGTTGGAGGGTACAATAACAGCAAACATATGCCCTTGGCCAGCTGAAGGGTATCGAATGAGAAAATGAGCTTGAGCCCTCTTATCGGGTTGGCTTCGAACGGTTAATCGTTCTTCAGCAATCCATTTTTTTAAGTTCTCAACTGCTTCTGTGCCATCCATCGTACCATTGGAAAACCTCATCCCGTTTGAATCGTTTGGAATTTTCATGAAATGAATTATCTTGATTGAAGTTCGATTATCATGGCATCAATCAATTCGCTGAAACGTATTTTTTCATTTTTTGACATCATTTTTCGATTCCACGCCTTCCTTGCATCGACGAAATCATCCCAAGCCCAAGCAAACAAATGGCCTGACACCCAAAACAAGGGGAGCGATGCGAACATAACAACGACTGCCATGCCAATTTGATGATACGTACTCGTTCCAAACAGTTCAAGCCACTGAATGCCAAAAAGTGATTCTATCGTCGATGTCTGCCACCACAACACGATTGGTAGAACAATGGCCACAATTGGCCATACAATCATTGAGCCAAACATGGCGGCAAGAAATTGGAAACTGGTTCGAGCATCGAGACCCTCATCGGTCGAGTCCCCGAGCAATCGCCCCATCAAAAGTTGGAATCCAAGCGAAAGGAGAAAGAGTGGAATAAACAATGCAAAAAGAGACCAACGGACAATACTTTTCACGCCGTGAATCGGATTTGCCTTTCGAAGTGCCCTTGGATTGTGGCCTAAATCTCGGCCATCAAGACGATGTTTCTCAAGAATTGCTCCTGCTTCAATCGCCTGTTCAAGCATCGAATCGGATTGAGTTGTTGGGGGAAGTTCAGTGGTCTGCTGATACCAAGAACGTACTTCTCTCGCAGCATGAACTTCTTCACTCCATTGCTTCAAGGGCTTGTTCTCAACTCTCGCCTTGACATGAGCAATTAAATGGAAGCCACGATGCTCATCCCAAGTTTGAGCGTGAGGCGTGAGTTCGGGTAATCTTCGTTCAAGCTCATCACGGAATTGATGAACCAGTTCCACGGGTGGCTCAACCCAGTCACGTTTTCGAACCGCTTCGACCATATCATCTGGTATTGAGTCAGCATCGATGGTGATGGCTTGACCAAATTCGATGTATTGGTCGGTTCGGAAGTATTCCTTGGTGCGGAAATGAAGGCCAGTAGGGACCAGTTTTGGCATGGGTTGTCCGTTGGCCTTTGCAAGGGCTGCTGCTGCGAGCACAGTGCGCATCGGACCGGTGCGAAATCGAATCATGTGGGATTTGTCGTGACTTGTACCTTCAGGAAAAAGTACGCAACCAAAACCGTGCGAAATACCGCTCGCAAGAGAAAGAAGCGAACGCCCATTGATGTGGTTCGCTTCTTCTTCGGAGCAACCTCCTCGAACAAGTTCTGCCTTTCTCACGACAGGCTGAACTGCAAGACGACGAGTCCACCAACCAAGAAGAGGTCGTGTTACCAAGTCATGTCGACTGCCAACGACGAATTCTTTGGGGTGTTGTAAAAATATTCCAAGGGGGTCCATGAGGCCATTGGTGTGCCATCCACAACACATAGAACCTCCTTCATGATTCAAATCTTCAACCGTTGAAGAGGAAGTGGTTCGAAATTGAACTGCAGAAACCCTTCGGCAAAACCAGAAACCCAACCACGTCCAAAACGGTGAGCCCGGAGTTGATTTGTCGAACACAGGTAGTGGGGCTCGAAGCAATTTTTCCATGTTCATTTTTTTAGCGGATGATGAAAGAATAGGAAGGACTTCCCCTTTATGAACGACCACTTCGGTATCGAGGTCCACATCTGACATATCATTCGCCTCGAAGTGCAGATGCTAACGCAGCCAGCCCTGCATGGTCAACCTCTGTGGATGCTGGAGTTCTTGGCCACATGGCAGCAAGTGTTGAGCCACCATCGCCTGTGGTTCGTGGTAGCACATGAAAGTGCACATGTGGAACTTCTTGTCCTGCGTTTGGTCCATCGTGCAGACATACCGTGAAATCGTTGGTTCCAAAATAGCGTGTGAGAACATGTTGTACTTGCTTTACTCCAAGGATGAGGGCGGATACTTCATTGTCTGAAAGCATCCCAAGATGTGAGACTGCTCGCTTTGGGATCACGAGTGTGTGTCCCTTTCGCCGAGGGAAAATATCGAGAAAGGAAAACCAATGTTCTCCCTCTGCAACTTTATGGCAAGGTATGTCGCCATTGATGATTTTTTCAAACAATGTTTGGTCTGCCATGGGGTTGCTACAATGAACCTATTTTTGATATTAAGCACAAAGGTGAGTGTAATTAATCTTCTTGTGGAGCGAGAATCCAATGACCACCTGCACCTTTCTTGAGTGCAAGTCTGCCAGTTTCGCCTGCGATATTGACCGTAATATGGTACAAGAAATCATTGGATGAACTTGCGAAATCGGAACGGGAAAATTGGCCCCTTGATTCTTCTCGAGCAAGCGATGCGATGGTACAAGCAGCGAGCATTCGAATGCTTGCTTGGGCACAAAGGACTTCATGCAAATTGGTGTTCATCATCAATGAAGTTTGGTCAAGATGGAGAGATTCTGCTTGATGTGAAAGCGCCTCAAGTTCTTCCTTTAGTTGGCTAAGCGAAGCGGCATTCATTTCCTTCGTAGCAGCAAGTGATGAACGAATGGATGCGTTGATGTTTCCGATTCGAAGGGCGTGTGTTTTTTCCTCATCGGTTACCATCATTGCAGACATGTCGGCTTCAACTTGACTTGTTGCTTCTTGAAGAAGCTTTGAAGATGCAAACGAGCGACTTTGTACCCACGTTCCAGCGTCTCGACCTGCTGCAGCACCGATGACCATCGCATCGAGCATGCGATTTCCAACCAATAGGCCTGCTCCATGGAAACCGCTCGAAGCAGCATCTCCTGCTGCGTAAAGACCTGTGGCCCATCGAGACCATGTGCCAACAACACATCGTCCATGACTATCAATTGGTAGACCGCCGATTGTAAAATCAACCCTGCACTCAAGCGGAACGGTTGACCTATTCATGTCAATACCGGTGCGCATCTTGACCATGTCAAACGTTGAAGACCACCAAACCTTGTTTTCCCCAAGGTGTCGTGCATCGAGGACGGGTTGTACAGCTGATGATATGACTTGACACAAACTGGTGTGGTCGGTTTCTGCCGTCGAAAGTTCTGGCCCAGATGCCTCATGCAAGGTTGCTCCATCAGAAAGCAGGCCAAAAGGCAAAGCAACATTCGTGCCTTTGATGTAAAGTGGGTGACTTAGAACATGTTCCATGTCACGAAGAGCTAAGCCTGCACGGAAAGCCATATCCATGCCAAGACCGATTGGGCCAGCAGAAAAAGCCCCCTCAAATCCTTGGTCTGCTATCACAAGGGCTTTGCATTGAATAGGAACGATTGTACCGTTCATTGAGTCGAGGACAATGAGTCCTTCGACTGCAGTATCATTGAGAACGAGGTGTAGGGGGATATGGTCACCTCTGCGAACAACTCCAAATTTCATGGCCTGTTCTTCGAGCACTTGGTGAACTTCAAGCGATGTGCTGTCACCCGAATCAATGAGTCTTGGTTGATGGTGCCCTACTGCATGACGGGTCTTTGGAAGTCCTTTCTGGTCTCGATGAAAAATAACGCCTTTGCGTTCCAAAAAGTCAACTTCGCCGATCGCTGATGCAGTTATCGTTGAAACCACATCTTGGTCTGAGAGAAACGCTCCAGCTCGCACGGTATCTTCCCTGTGGCCACGATTGTTCGCTTCTTGAAGACCTGCGGCTATACCATCGCGAGCACCATGGCTATGGTGGCCGAGAGCAGTCGAGGAAAGAAGGAGGGTCGTGGCACCAGCAGCTGATGATTCACTTGCAGCTCGCAATCCAGCAATCGTATCGCCCAGAACGACAACATCCCACGCTTCCATACAAACTCGCCCTTATCTCTGTCGAGACACCCTCCCTCCATAAGCAAACCGCTTCAAAGGTCTGCTCAATCGGTAAAATTTGGGAAGGGTCGGAGGGATAATTTTCGTACTCGCTCTTCTTCTTTTTTCTTGTTCCAGTTGTTTTGATTTACACCACGCGTGGAATACGTTTGGAGGACAAGCGATTCGATCACAATGCCTTCGCTATCTCGAAGAATGACCTGTACATTCTGAAGGGAATTGTTGGTTTTGTTCCAAGCAATGCTCAGCCACAACACCACGCCGCGTTGAAGATATCTTGGCATCCAATCCAAAGCATCGTTATCACCATCGTTGCGCAACTGGACTGGCCCTGTCGGAGGTGGACACGGAGCGACTTCGAATCGATGGTCTCTTGAAAGTGGCTCGCCATCTGGACATATCACTTCGATTCGAGCAACCTTTTCCTCAAAGGATTGATTGTTAAGGGCAATGAACAAATGACCTGCACCTCCAACGCAGACTTTGTCAAGAGCGACATCCATTCGCCACGCCGAACGTAAGTATTCGGGTCGACCAGAAATCAAATCCAATTGCAAACGCTCGAGGAGTTGAAACGCACATGGTTGCCAATTTCTTGCGTGCGAAATAAGTCGCTGAAATGAACGCCAATGGAACAAGTTGTCACGGTTGAGAATCATTTCCTCAATTGCATCGTTCCGAATGAATTCCTTGATTTCATCCAATGCTTCGCTCGAACTAATTTCAGATTTCATTTCGAGATAAAGGACATACAACAATCGTTCCCATGATTGTGCTTTATCGTATCCCGGAAGGATGCTGTCGTTGAATTTCTTCATCCACTCATTCCATTCAATGGTCAAGTCGGGGTCAAGGTGGAGGACAAGCATCTCGCTCAAAATGGAACCAAGTTGTGTCGGGTGGTGCGTTGGAGAATGGTGTGCTAAATATGGCATCAAATCGCCTTGCTGACGGACTGTTTCTGAAGTAAAAATTGAATGAAACATGTGTGCAAAACCCAAGGTCATCGCAACGAGGAGGGCCAAATTCCAAGCGACGGTATCGACCGTGATCGCTGTAGCGAAACCAAGTAAAAAGAGGGCCATCATTCCGAGGGATACGTTGGTCCAAATGTGACGCCGTACATCTATGAGCCCCTCAAGCACTCGGTCCATTCCAGGCTGTGAACGAAGAGACTGTTTATGGGTCATGTGCAAGCTTCCAAGTTCACGAAGAGACAACTTTGCTTGGGTTGCAGACCACATCGATTCTGACGCAAAAAGTGGTGGGAGAATGGCCATCCCAACAGGCACGAACCAAATAAGAAACACTTGGAGTGGATTGGTCACGGACTCTGAAGGTATCAGAGCGGTGAAGAGAGCAACGATGGCAATGCTGAAACCAAACAAAATTCGCAACATCATCAAGAGTTTGTTTCTCGCAAACTTCCCCGCTTGCAGTCGCCTTCGCTCTTGAACCTCCCACTTTTCAAGCGTTCGCTCAAGGGGATTGTCGGTTCGGATGAATCCCGAACCATAAGGGTCTGGAAGGATGTTATGGGCTCGTTCTGCTTGTTTCGCAGTGGTCGATTTTTCCTCGTCCATACGACCCCGCCTGTGGTGGTGGTTGTGTTGCTTCAATATGGGTCTTTTTCCTTGAGATTTGGCAAAGATCGGTATTTGGACAAAAACGCGGGCGTGGCAGGATTCGAACCCGCGATCTTCGGCTTAGGAGGCCGACGCATTATCCAGCTGTGCTACACGCCCAAAT
>JAYODQ010000042.1:0-12883 GCA_038106355.1 Candidatus Poseidoniales archaeon
GGTTCTGTATTCGATTGACGAGCAAGATACCAGCCGTACTGATTGCCTTCATTGTCGGTAAATCGCACCCGCACGCCGTCGACGGTGATGCATTCGAAATCAGCAAATGCTTGTGTGATACCCTCAACGACCCCGGCTTTTTCGTCTTCAGCACATGGGACTTTGACTTCCCCTGTTGTTGGCAGTGGAGGAGCAAGTTGGTTGAGAACCGAAGAGAACGCGGTCTCTCGATGTTGCCTTGACCACAACTCAATGATTCTCGCAGTATTGTAAAGTGAGCAATCAAACCCATACCAGCCTCGGTCAGCAGGGAAGATATGCCCACTCATTTCAGCAGCAAGTTGGCATTTGGGGCGCTCAGCGAGGGCACGCTTCATGAATGAATGACCGGTTCTTGCCATGAGGGGATGCCCACCCGCATTTGAAATGACATTCTCGACGTTCATCGAACACTTCACATCGTAAATCACGGTCATTTCTTCTTCATCGGTCGAGGCCGTCCTTCGCAGGATATCGTCGGCCATGAGGGCAACAAGTCGGTCAGGGTACACGAAGTCGCCTCGTTCATCGACTGCACCAATTCGATCTCCATCGCCATCACACCCAATGCCAAATTCACATCCTTCTGCGACGACAACGTTTGAGAGGTCGACCATGTTTTTTGGCCGCGTTGGGTCGGCACCATGATTCGGTTCGGTTGGGTCCCAATCACAATACAAATCATGCACTTCGCATCCAAGAAGATGGAGAAGTTTCAGCATCGCTGGACCAGGAACGGCATTTCCACAATCTACAGCTATCTTGACAGACCTTGAAACTGGACCTACAGATGCCAAAATGGCTTGGAGATAGGCATCAAGATGTGGCGTGTCAATGGTTGTTGCTTCGCCTTCTCGAAATGTTCCTTCAAGGAACACATGTTTGAGTTCTTGAATTTCTTCACCTGCAAGTGGCAATGTTCCTTTGCACATCTTGAAACCATTGTGGGTGGGCATGGGAAGATGACTTGCAGTCACCATGATGCCTCCATCCACAGGTAATGTCCAGCAAGCGTGATACACCACACCGGTTGAGACAATGCCGAGGTCGAGCACATCAACGCCAGATTCGGTGAGGCCCCGAATTAATTCACGAGCAAGGGCGGGTGAGGATTCGCGAATATCTCTTCCGACAGCCAACGTCTTGCATTTGAGGTAGGATGCAATCGCTCTTCCCAAACGATGGGCAAATTCGGGCGTCAGGTCACCTGAACCGTCACCATAGGCATGGCCACGGATATCGTAGGCTTTGAAACAATGTTCCGGCCACCCACTTGTCATGTTCGCCCCTTGCGAGTCATCATAATGAGTATGTCGGATTGTTGAGATATTTATGTGCGTGGAATGAGAGCGGTGATGGTTCCAAGGACGAGGATGGCAAGACCGACTTCGACGAGGAAGTCAAGATACCAAGCACTTGCAAGAACAATGATCAGCACGGGTACAACTCGAATTAACAAACGAGGCCACGTGAGCAATCCCTTTGGAATTTCATCCAAGTACGGTGAGCCGGGCATGACGTTCACTCTGGTTTTACAGCCTGAACAACAATTTCAACCAAAGCATTGGCTGGTAGTGCACCCGCCTCAAATGCAGCCCGTGCAGGTGGGATTTCGACACCATCGAGCCAATGTGAATAGACTTCATTGAGGGCAGAAAAATCAGTGATGTCATTGAGAAGAACTTGAACAAATGTTACATGATGCTTGCTCGTTCCAGCAGATGTGAGAAGTGCGTCGATTTTGTCGAGCGTAGCTTGAACTTGGGCTTTGAAGTCACCAGCATCAGGTGCAATTTGACCGCTTAGCCACACCATCGACCCAGCCGTTACTCCTGGAGAGTATGGGCCGTAAGTTACTGCTCCGTCAAGTTCGACTCTCGATTTCTTCATGACCCACCATCATGCTATACATCTTCAATTCACCGATAGGCTCTTTTGAACTCACTTCTCAATTCGCATTGGATTGGTCTTGTTGAACATCTCAACATGCCTGATTCATGTGTGGTGTTCGTCCACAACAATGTTGAATGTTCTACTGATTTGGAACTACACTCATTGTCTTCGAGAGCCAATCCACCCCTTTCTCCAGAAATACATGAGCATAACGATGGCAAAAAGTCCCATGAAGACCATGATGCCCCAAAAACCACCGATAGGCTCGGTGGGGAGGTCTTCATTGTTCATGCCAAAAATACCTGCGATAAGGGTCAATGGTAACATGATGGCACCGATAATCGTGAGTGTGGTCATAACTTCAGTCAATTGAGCATTTGATTGTGAGAGTTGCATACTGATGTTCGAGAGATATGTGTCTCTTGAAGAAGTTGCACCTGCGGAGTAATTCGTGCATCGTTTCAGGAGCGAAATCGAAAGTTGATGGAGGTCGCTAAAGTATTGCTGGCAATTGTAAGCAACAAATCGTTCTCCGGGTTTGATCATCCTCATGGTCACCGAATTCAAGGATTCAATGGACTTGTTTGCTTGACGTAATTTTCGTTTCAAATTATGCAATCCCTCAAGCAAATCATCGTATTTTTTACTCGGGTCAAACACTTGGAATTCGAGCTCGTCAAGGTCTCTTGAATAACGGCCAAGTATTGGGGTCCAATCATCGGCAACAGCATCAAGCAATTCGTAGAGCAAAAAATCTACGCCGAGAAGAAGGTCATCTTCATGAATACTCTCCAATCGTTTTCGAAAAACGTTGATGGCGGGAATGGCGGAGTGCCTTAATGTCACGAGAACATTGTTGAGCATGATGATGGCTAAGGGTTCGGTATCCAATCGGTTGTCTGCATCGCGAGCATTGACCACAATGTATCTGTGATTGGAAAACTTCAGAGCGGTTGTATCTGCATGGCCAAAGATATCCTCGATAATCAACTCGTCGATATCAAGTCCTACAAGAAATTCCTTCACTTGTTCATCGGGTTGAAGAATGTCGAGCCAAGCGGGACCTTCACCTTTCAGGGCGGCATGTACCTGGTCAAGGGAGTCAATTCCACTCCCTTTGGTCGAAGACGATATGTCATAGAATCGTATCTCGACCATGACCTTCGCGTGAAACACGCATTTGTAATTGTTTCACTTCGAAGAAAATTCATCGGTTCAGGATAATTTTTCATCAAGCCTTCGTTGTGTTGAATATTGATGTCGTGTTTCCACTTCGTCAAGTTTACTTCGAATTTTCCAAATAAAAAACCTCACGATGATAGAGATGGCAAGGACCACGAAACAGAGTAAAATCCACTCCGTAGTCCCCCACTCTTCAAACATCACAATCACAACGGAGGGCGAATGTCAATATCGACAGCGGAGGTTGGTTTACCAATACAACCTAACCGGCCTCCTTGCTCAACATAATCATCGTCAAGACCTGGTGGCAATTCTTCATCCACAGGCACATCTCCGCTGATGAGCGTGACAAGGCAGGTCCCACATGTGCCCGAAGTGCAATTCGTCGGGATAGAAAGTCCCATTCTTATGGCATGTTCAACGAGGGTTTCTTCAAGGTCCAACGAACACTGACCAAGCAACACCGCACCTCGTAGAATACGAACCATCTCAGGAACGGTCATTGGAAAGCATCACCGTGCCTTTTCTCGAGTCCAACGACCAGATTGTTTGTTGAAGTACAATCCTGCCTTCTTCATCCACTTGTTGAACTTGGTTGCGCCTGCACCAGTACGAAGAATGAAATCCTCACGGTCTTCTTGGGCTTGAATGTAATTCTTTGCTGCAAGTGTTTGGTCAATCCAGTCATTGATGTCCATTAAACCACCTGATACAACCGTCTCTTCAATGGCCTTTGTCATCTCATCTGCAGATGCACCGGTTTGCTGAAGGTCTTGTAAAATGAGATTGTTGACACTTGAGAAATCGAGACTCGCAGGTTTTGGAGGAACTGGCGACCTCGGTGCTTTGTTTGGGTCGATTGAAATTCGGCGTTCGGCAAGAATTTCTTCAACCGATTGGGTAAGTTCAGGCATGAAACTGGTTTCGCACTCCCAGCAGATGAAGGCCCACTCATCGGGTCGGTCGTCATCTCTACTTTGACGAGGGTCGAGTTCATCTCCACATTCAGGACAGGCATGAAAGACCAGGCTCGGGACGTGTTTTCGACGAAAATCAACAATATCTTGAGGGGTGCCCTCAAGTTCTAACATTTCATGGTCACGTGCCGCTTCAAGGCCTCGTGTTTCAAGTTGGTCTCGGATTTTCACTTTCTGGTCATCCTTTCCTTCATCGTTGAGGTTATTTTCTAATTTTACAATCAGCTCAACTGTTTTTCCAAGTCGATTCATGATGATTTTTTGATTTCTAAAAGTTTCAACTTTTGCTTGCTTAAGGCGTTCTTTTTGCTCTGCAAGTTCTGTGAGAACGTCTTTTTGTTGACGCTTAAATTTGATTTCTTCGATTTTGGATTCCTTCTTTCGTTCGGGTGCAAGAACTTTCGCAAGATAGCGTTCTTTACCGTGGACTTGTGGTCCTGCCTTGATGATTTCAATAACGCCTTGTGCAATATCTGGCTTCAATCCATAATTGTCAATGAGAATTGTTTGATCAATCTTTTTCAGGTCACCGATTTTCAATCCAGCGTCAGCGAGTTGGTTTGCAGTTGTGTCATCGATTCCCCGACGTAATAGTGCAAGATATGTGTCTTTTTTTGCCAAATGGCATCCCCCCGCGCTTCTGCGAGAAGGCACTCATTAGAAAACCCTCCCGTGGAACAATCCTCGAAAGAATCACCAATTCAACCCATTATGAAGCATGTTGTTCCATCAATGAAACGATTCGAAACCATTCTTGAAGGTCAATCTCTTCTGGGCGGAGTTCAAGAATTGGGTCTTCTCGTAGCGATTCAAATGCGTCTTTCCAACGCTGATGGTACCAACCTTGGACCCGAGTGAGGCGTTTTGGAGGTGATTTAAGCAGGGACCTCAATTTTTTACGCCTCTGTTCAAAACAGTGACGGATGAGCATCACGAGTAATTTTCTGCTGCAAGGAATACTCTGCTCGGCCGATACAAATTTCACAACCCTTGAGTGAACTTTTGGATGGGGAATAAAAGCATCCGGAGCGACTCTGTTTAACATTTCAATGTTGAAATCAAGTGAAACAACAAGCCCAAGAGAACCGACCGTGTCAGTTGTTTTCATCTCAAGACGTTCCGCAAATTCACTTTGAACAAGCAACACCATCAATTGTATTTGTCGAGAATTGGATAAATGGAACTGGGTCAATTTTTCAATGAGCGGCGAGGAGATTTGATAGGGGATGTTTGCGATGACTTTGGTCACAGAGGCAGAAAAATGGCATTCTAAAGCATCACCTTGAATGAGTTCAAGTTGACCTGAGTTCACATGTTCAGCAAACACTGAATTCAAGTGCTCATGTACGCCTTCGTCGATTTCTATTGCAGTGATTTTACAACCTCGCTCAAGTAATTTTGAGGTTAATGTCCCGGGACCCGGGCCAATCTCAAGAATGTGGTCCTCTTCATTGAGGTTACCTGCACTGACAATGTGATGTAAAATCGTATCATCAATGAGAAAGTGCTGACCGAGATTTTTGTTCGGTGGTTGATGAGCAAGCAATTGGTCAACGAACCATCTTGCGTCCTTCATGGTTTCACCGGTAGGAGCAATGAAATGAGCCGAGGTTGTAAATCTTGGTCTTTTATCTCCTCAAGAAATCGCTGTGAGAGCAAATGAATGGCGTCGATGTTGCATTGCTTATTTAGTGTTTCAATGGATTCAAATCCACTACCTCTTGCCTCGACCATTTGCATAGCTTTCTTGTTTCCAATTTGAGGCAACAATTCGAACGCATGCATTTTGAGCGAAATATTTGAGGCGACATTAAAGAAAGCATTGAGAAAATATTCTGCATGTTGGGAAACCATGTGATGAATGACCTGTGGTAATTGCAACACAGCAAACGATGACATTCGGTTAAAATTTGCCAACCCTACGATGTGTTGTACTTCTTGTCGGTCTTGGTGCCGTTTTCCAATGTTGATTCTTTGCATGGGCGAACACGGTCCACAATCTTCTTTCACTCGTAGACGACATAGAACCATCTTTTGTTCAGATAATGCAGTCATGATCTTCTCATCGACTTCATGTTCAACGATGTATGCCCAATTTTCATCTTCAAGTTGTTGGGGGCGATTGTGTTGTTGTGGACTTTGTTGTCTGACCTTTTGACGTGGTGCGGGCCGCCCTTGAGGTTGAGGTCGCTGGTTTTTTTGAGCGGGCGGTTGTTGTTTCGTTGGGCGAGAAACCGGTTCAGCCCGCCCTTCAGCAGGCCTGCTTGGCATGTAGCGAGATTTATCTTCTTGCTTGGCTGGTTGCTTCTTCGGAACGAAGATGCGCTTTGGCTTATCGTCGTTTGACATTGATGTTCCTCAACGTTGAGTTCACTCAAAACCTACGTGCTGTCGTACAAGTTCAAGAATTGTGCCAATGTCATTATCGTTGATGTGAATTCTCTTTGAAGCGAGAATGGTTCGTACATCATCAGGATATTTGGGGATAAGTTCAGCGATTTTTGCAGCAAGGTCTGGATACTTTGTAAGAGCTTCAACTTCAAGAAGAGCTGAGGTAAGTGAAGAGAAAACGTCTGACTTGGTTTTGAATCCGTTTCTCATTTCACTCGCAGCCCATTCAGCGTGCTGAAGAGCCGCCTTTTGTTCATAGGTCAAGACGCCACGGCGTTCCTGTGCTGCGATTAATTCATCTCGAACGGTGGAAAAATCAAGGAATTTTTGTTCATCGGTCATGTTCATCAACTCATTCTAGTGGTCGAAGGTGTTCTGGTCGTGCAACAACGGTTTTGTTCATGTTGCCATCTTTTACAGCGACAATCCACGCTCGTCCTTGTTTCGATTGAATAAATCCTGTTCGTCCGTGAAAGCGTCTATGTGGCATTCCTTGTTGTTGTCCTCCATCGAGAACAATGGCAACACGGTCACCCTCGTTGTAGTCATACATCACACGGGCAATGTTAAGTTGACTTTTCTCGGACTTTCGTCGCCTAAGTATGCTACGGGTCCCCATTCGTTGTCCCTTTGAGCGCTTCATTTTCTCACCTTTTTCCCCTTAGAGGCACATACATACGTCTTCGGAGCAACTCGGCGACTGATATGCCCCATATAAGCACCGCGACGAATGAAACCCACTTTTTTGAAGCAAAATCGACTCAGTCCGCATGAATATCCCCCACATCCAACCACAGAACTTTGCATTTTGCTTTGAGCATTGTTGCAAGACAAGGTTGAGTTCGTCCCGAATCCCCGTGGATGGTTTCCTTAACATATGTTCCAGATTCGCACCGTAAGGTGAATTCGACTTCCTTGCGGCCGTCCTCATTGATTTCAATCAATGGCGAATGGGCCTCGAAAACGGTTCGCCTTCGAATCAAATCTGCACGTCGATGGGCAACTCTATCAGGAGTTCGTTGGGCTATTTTAAGACCGTTTAACTTCTCAATGGTCGAGATGATGTGGTCGTCCAGCGGGAGGTCAAACTCTGGAGAGGGTTGATGTTGAAAGTCAAGAATTCGGGCCATGATGTCTTTCTTGGTTCCACTTACAGCAAGTCCATGTTCTTTGGCAACAGCAACCAATTCATCTTTTTTCATCGATTCTAATTCTTCTTCTGAGAACCCTTGGTCAACGACGATTTCATTTTGAATTGGCTTGGTTCGGTCTGACCTTTTCGGATCTCGTTTCTTTTTCTTTCGCTTGCCTTGTCCATCATCTTCGTTGGTCAAGTCAAGTGGAGCAGTCAAGACAGCAAATTCAGCCTCTGTCATTGGCTCTAATTCAAACCGAATGGTGTAGGATTTTTCAGCAGGCGTGTCTTTTATGCGAATAACCTCGCTTCGAGACGATTCACGAATCGATGAAACTTCTACATCACCATTTGCAAAATCATTAATGCATTTTTCAAGCTCTTGGAGATCCATCGACCTCTTTTTTGGATTTTTCATTTCAATCACAAACGGTCGACCACGACCGAGACAACGAACATCGATGTCTTCTCTTCCCATACCATGAAACGCGTGTTCTTCGGCTTCAAACACTTGCAAAAGTGGATTGCCAATCAAGTCTTGAACACTTTTTTCATATTGCAAACCTGTAAATTGACATGCTTCGCAAGTTCGGCCCTTACACATTCTGCAAGGCCATCTTGTCTGCGGAATTCCTCGGGTGAGTTTACGATACCTTCCGTAAAGATACACGGCACGCAGATCGACTTCGACGGAAAGTGTGAGCACATCAATCAACACCAAAGCCTCTGGGGAATCATTGACCAATTTCGATTCGGTGAGTCTGCTATTCAAAGTACGACCTATGTCATTGACCAGGGCTGATTTAAGGGGTTCAGTGCCCCCAGCAGCAAACTTCTTTCGTAAAGCCTCCTCAGTTTCGAGTTGGTCTTTTGGAAACCGAGCACCAAGTTGAAGTCGCCCGATATCAATACCATCGATTTCATCGAGAATCACATCTGCAAGGACTTCGATTTCCTCAAACAAATTTTCACACATTGGACAAAGTGGGATTTCAATTCGTGCAGAGGACAAATGGCTATCTTGTTCTTCGATATCGTTTCTAATTTCCAAACCTGACTCTTGCATGGTTTGACCAAAACGCTGCTTCCCACCGCAACGTCCCAAGCATGCATTGCAACAACCTATTCGAACCAAATGTTTCAATCCAGCAGGCGAAGGTGCCCTCGGAATTTCCTCCATGTGTGTTCCAAGTTGGTCAGCAACTTCGAGTGAACCCGAATCAAGGTCTGAATCCTCCTCATCGTCATTGGCCTCTTCAACATCATCCCAAAGGGAATAATTTGTTTGGCCGAAACCTGCAGATGCATAACGCATCCAATCATCCTCAGATTCTTTGTCTTCTTCAGGCATTTAAAACACCACGAAAATGGGGCCAACCCCGTTTCCCGCAGTTCATCCGCCTTGGTTCATCTTCATGAATACATCGCAAAATGATGGGTTGAAACAAAACTGATGAACCCGATGTTAACTGTCAAATTTCAAGAAAAGAGATAATGGAAACATAAGTATCCACAAAATCCCGTCGCAGTAGCCCATTTCGATCAGTTACCCAACTGCCTGTTTTTACTTAAATGTCTGTTTACTCCGCATCGTCATTCATGTGGAATGTTTGGAGATTCATCTTTGATCGATACTGTTCATTTAGACCCAGAAGTGATGTAGTAAGCACGAGACTTGCGAACAAAGACAATGCGATCATTGCCGCTGAGAATATTCCAAAACTGCTGAACAACCCCATGGGTGACAAAGCGATGACACTGAAACCAACGATATCTGAAGTAGCAGAACCGAAAAGTGCTAAGCCACAAGCACCTCCTATCGAGTGTAAACACTCTTGGTGAGTCCTGCCCATCGCTTTGCTCTCTCGGTAGCGTTCTGTGACGTGAATACAATAATCAATGCCTACGCCAAGTGAAATCGTTGCAATCGTCACGGTCACGATATTGAGTGACGCCCCGAGAACGAACATAAGGCCATACAACCACACCACAACAACAAGAATTGGAATGAACGTGACGAGGGCTTGGGAAAACGAACGGAATCCAATCGAAAGCGAGATGAGAACAAACAATGAGCCAAGGACGAGTGAAGATTGCATTTCTTCTTGCATGGCAGTCGATGCAGCGTATCTCGTGATTGGTCGGCCGGTCAACATCACCCAGGTGAGGGGTTTTCCACTTTCTTCTTCTCCGATGGTCGAGAAGGTACCACTCGATAGGTTAGTGAAGACGGATAAATCTCTCCAAATTTCTTTGATACCTTCCCCTAATCCGGGGAAATCTTCGGGCTGAGTTACACCAAATCGAATTTGCATGAGCGAATATGATGCAGGATTCCCGTTGATATCGAGCCATGGTTGAAGGGGATCGAGTTGCACATCTGGAGTGATGTAAAGGCGTACAATGCTCGGGGGAATATCTGGTATTGGACCCGTCCCAGGAACCCCATAAAGACTGAGAAAACCATAGAAAAATGCGAGGCAGTCTCTATCGGTCGTATCAACGAACAAACTACTTCCTTGATTTGGACATCCAACACCGTGTTCAGATGAATTCACAATCCAGCCTGCCTGTTCAAAGGGAGTGGAATTGAGGACCAACGAGCCTTGGGCAGCAAAAACCATCTCATCCAAGGCGAGCAAATCAATGGTTCCATCGGGTTGTCGAGTTACCTTGTCAGGTACCCCTTCAGGAAGTTCATTCATACGCTGTCGAAACACATCGATAGAAGCGTAAACCTCTGGGTCGAGCACATCACCGATGATGAGAAGATTCGCGGGTTCGCCCTCTGTTGCAAAACGCTGGTTGAGTTCATGGACACCCACTGCAAAATCGGACTCTTCATCGAGGAAATCTTCAACGGCAAAATCGCCCTCCAAACTCGCCATCCCGATGGCAGAGGGGATACTGATCAACAATGCAATCACCAAAATGAAGGATGCGTATTTTGGTTGGCCTGCAAACGAAGGAATTTTTTCAAGCCAATCTCGTCTTTGTTTTGATTCCTTTTTTGTCGTCTTTTCCTTACCTTTTGCTTGAAGCCAATCGTCGATAGACATTCGGATGAGGGGACACCAAATTCCTGTCAGTAAAAATGCGGAAAAGATTCCGAGAGCTGCTTCAACACCAAACGACCTTAACGCTGCGATATCACTGAACAAATTGGCTGCAAAGGCCACCATTGTCGTCATTGAAGTGAGGGTAATGGCTCTGCCTATCCGTTGAATCGTAATCTCTGCTGACATTGTTGTCGAGTGCTTGTTTTTTCGCTCTTCTTTGTAGCGATGAAGAGCATGCAGCGAATCATCGATGCCCAACGCGAGGACAAGGATTGGAAGTAGATTGGAAAATTGGGACCTCGTAATGATATGCAGGCCAAACCATGAAGTGAGAGAAGAAACATAGCCAATGAGACCTTGCATCCACAACAAAGCAATTCCAAGGGCGAACATGACAATGGCAACATCACTCCATCGCCTTAAACTCACAAATAACAACACCACAATACAAAGCATCATCAAAGCAATCAAACTTGCACTGGATTGCAATTCCCTATTCACTTCGACATTGACCCCTTGACCGAGCAGCAGAGTAATGGTGGTTCGGTCATGACTGCGGATTTTCCCCTCCAAATCCATGTACGTCCATTCGGTAGCACAACCAGCACCTTCAAGCATCATCTCCTGGCACATTGATGCATTGTATTGAGGGGGATGGAGGATGAGATGATTGTCAAACAATCGGTAACCGCCAACATGGAAACCATCATCTGAAAAATACACCGATTTTTCTTGATGGGCATCTTTCCAAACGACCTCCCAGCCCATCTCTCGAAGTGAGGTTCGGTCGAGTTGAATCAAAAGCCAAGTCGAAGAGGCTGACCAACGACCGTTCGTAAACGTAGCATCGCCCCAAGAACCATCGCTTTGCAGGGTGCCATTGACTGGTCCGATTTGGAGGGCTTGTTGGTCAAAGAGAAATCCCCTATCGAGCGATAACCATCGAAGAAAATTATTGTTTGATGCCTCTGCCATTCGAGATGCTGCCATATCGATGTGTTGCTGAGTAACCTCTTTGTCATCAAATTCTAAGCATTCCAGTGGAAAACAATTGGTCCAGTTTGTCGGGGCAGGCAAGGGAACGCCAAGAGATGAAAGGCCAGGTTGTGTCAAAATTGAGCTACCATTCATAAAACTACGAAAGTGGTTTGGTAAAGATATTGCACCACTCGATTGCTGACCTGTCACATCGTTGACCAGTGGTTTCATTGCAGGAGCCAATGGATGTTCTTGGATGAGGCTGATTTTTTCATCAATTTCTCGTAGCACGGAAAGGTTCAGAATTCCACCAGTAGGTGCTTGTATTCCGCTCCATGCTTCGCCTGCGGGGAGCATTTCATCGACGGATGGAAGCGAAGCATAATCGGCGGCTCCGGTCGAGGTGAATTCAACCGGTTGCCAGACGTTCACATTTGGAACGAGTTCAGGGTCACGGAGGGCAACCATGAATCCGAGGATGATTTCTGAATCTGAAAACTCGTCTTCAATGATGCTTTGTGCCGTGAGTTCCGGCGATTCCATCTCATAGGATTCCATGTCGATTGGTTCAAGTGCGGTCATGGCACCAGGAATCATCAACAGCGAAAGAATGAACATGACGATGTGAATCGATTTGACTCGCTCGACGAGGAATCGCCCAACCGTGCGTTGCGACTCCTTCATGCAGGTATTACAATCACCTTATTTTTGAAATGATGTTTTTTGTACTTGAAAAAATAAGAAAAATATCGACCAAATATTCAAAATAAGGCAACTTTCGGAGATAATTGGGGAATCTCATTGTATCACCAGTATCTCGAAATGTTGAACGGCCTCGATGATATGTTCAAATGGTTAGTTGCAGCATTCACAACGCTTGTTTTGCTTGCAATCTCAAACTACATGATGAAAAAATTTGTACTGACTTCAATTCAAAAAACCACAGCTCAGTGGGATGATTTGCTCTACTGGCCAACAAAAAAACGACTCACGGTTTTTCTTCTCGTGGTATGTTTTCAATTTTCATTTGTATGGATTTACGGTCAAAGCGACGAGATGCTTGAATCTTTAATGCCATACATTTCATCATCGTACATCATCCTCGCAGTTTCACTTGCAAGCGTTGGTCTCAAAGTCATTCTACCTGCACTTCTCGACAGATATGCAAATCCATCAACGGTCAAGGTTTCTGGCAGTAACTCACTTCTCGTGTTTGTCTCACGAGCAAC
>JAYODQ010000043.1:0-12319 GCA_038106355.1 Candidatus Poseidoniales archaeon
GACAGCCCGACAGTGGTAATAAAATCAAAAGCACAGACAAGAAAACGGTGTTTATGTTCATTTTTCTCATGAGTCAGATGAGGTGGGTTTCATTTGATAAATTATTTCCCTTATACAAAGAGTTGGTCCCCACTCCCGGACTTGAACCGGGGACAACCTGATGTCTGCTGCGACGTATTTTTCCAACTACAGTCAGGTGCTCTACCAACTGAGCTAAGTGAGGCAAGTCATCCGAAACAGCACCACTACTTAATTATCATCAAAAATTTGACATGAATCCTTCTCCAAAACTTTCGAATGAAAGGCATGACTCAACAAACAAAGAAAAGATTTGAAAACGAGTAGGTTGATGACGCATTGATGGTCGAAAAAACCCACTTTTCACCCTTGACGCGAGGGTTGAGGTTATGTAGGGAAAGATTCGGCTGGCATATGAGAGAGTGTAGGGATGGGACCTGAACGTTCTTCTGTAGGTGGCGGAATGTCAATGAATCATGATAAGGCGTTTGCTGATATGATTCAAGGTCTCAAAAATGAGACCATTGCGCGCGGTGCCACGGCTCTTCTCGATGATGAAATGGGCTCTTTTGGTGTCCCAAACCCTCGAATTCTCATTGTGGGTTGCGGTGGTTCAGGCAACAACACACTCAACAGAATCACTCACCTCGGGGTTGAAGGTGCTGCAACCGTGGCTATCAACACCGACAAACAACATTTAGACCACACTCGGGCCTTGCAAAAACTCCTCGTTGGACGGCACATTACTCGTGGTCTTGGAGCTGGTGGCGACCCAAACACTGGGCGACGTTGTGCCGAATCTGGCCGTGAAATGATTCGAAGAATCGTCACCGGAACCGACCTCGTGTTCATCGCATCAGGACTCGGCGGAGGGTCTGGCACTGGCATCTGTCCGATTGTTGCCGAAGAGGCAAAGTCCGCTGGCGCCCTTGTCGTCGGTATTGTGACTACACCCTTCCGAGTCGAACGCCGACAACGAATGACTCGTGCCCTTGAGGGCCTTGAGATGCTTCGTCGTGCTGCTGACGCTGTTCTTGTTCTCGATAACAACCGATTGCTTCACTTCGTCCCTGACATGCCACTCGATGAGGCGTTTTCGATCATGGACCAACTCGTGGCTGAAATTGTCAAAGGCATCGTTGAAACCATCACATTGCCTTCGCTCATCAACCTCGATTTTGCCGACCTTCGTTCAATCATGAACAACGGCGGTGTGACCATGATGTTGTACGGAGAATCGGACAGAGGTCCTGAAGATGTGGTTCATGAAACGCTACATCATCCCTTGCTCGATATTGATATCACCAATGCCACTGGTGTGCTCATTCACGTCACGGGCGGTAAGTACATGACCCTTGAAGCAGCAAATCAAGTGGTGGAACTTATGACGGCAAAAGTAAGCGATGATGCCAATGTCATTTGGGGAGCCAGGCAAGACCCAACCTTTGGAGACACCATCAAAGTCATGGCCATCATCACAGGCGTAGGTGGCCAAGAATTGCGTTCAACCCGTATGGCCCCTGACATGCTCGGGGAAGCACTTCGCCTTACAAGAGAGCAGGGAACAAACAACCGTAAGGATGACCAAATCGATTTTCACCGCTTTGAATAACGGTTTTGTTCAAGACATTCATTTACAAACCAAGACAAGTCTCCTTAGTTATGGAACATCGCGTGGTGCTCACGGGAAGTGGCGGGCTATCGAAGGTCACAACTCAAGAAATGCAAACCCCTGAATGCGGTCCAAACGAAGTACGAATACGAGTTGCCTACGCGGGCATCAATTTTGCCGACCTTCTCATGCGACTCGGGTTATATCAACCTCGCCCCCCCTATCCATTCACCCCTGGATACGAAGCGAGTGGTGTTGTCGACGCGGTCGGAAAGGGCGTCTCAAATGTGCGTGTTGGCGACCGAGTGGTCGCCGGCATGCGGCATGGCGGTCAATCTTCTATGGTCATTTGCGATGCATCTGGCGTAATCAGTCTGCCCGATGAAATTCCACTCGATGTTGCTGCATCAACGCCTGTGACATACATGACGGCGTATCACATTCTCAAACATCTCGGGCACATACAACCGCACCATTCCGTTCTTGTCCACGGAGGCGCGGGTGGTGTGGGTACTGCAGCACTACAAATCTGCAAGTGGTTCGGTGTAAAGAACGTGTTTGCAACCTCATCCGCATCAAAACATCACATCATTCAAGAGTACGGAGCCATGGCTATTGACCGACATAACGAAGATTTTGTCCAACGTATCAAACAAGAAACGAAGGGTCGAGGTGTGGATTTTGTGCTCGACCCGATTGGCGGGGACAACCTTCGCCGAAGTTTATCTGTGGTGTGTGAGGGTGGGGCATTGTATTGCTACGGGCTTTCTGCTGCAGCGCCTTCATCAAAGCGTTCACTTCTAAAAGCGATGATGGCGCTTCGAAAAACACCAAAATTTGAACCGCTGAAACTCATGAACAAAAACCGTGGTGTTTTTGGCATCCATATGGGAACTTGGAGCGACGAAGTCGTGATGCAAAGCCACATGGAGGCTTTGTTTCAAGGTATTTCAGATGGACATCTTGCTCCTATCATCGACCGATGTTTCGCTTCTCATGAAGTTGGGCAAGCCCACAATTATTTGCACAATGCAAAAAATATTGGAAAAGTGTTGCTCAAATTTCACGATATCGAGTAACTCATCATTTCACAATCTTTCATGATGCTTCAAGGCCCATACCTTAGAAGCGTTGAAAAATAAGGCATGAAATGGCTTTACCATGCGAAGTCGTCCAATCGTTGCGATTGTGTTGGCATTCTGTCTTCTCCTACCCGTTCAAGGTACGGGTGCATCGTCGATGCAAGATGAGCAGCCGCCTGACCCAAAACAACCGAATGAAAATTCGTCCACCATGTATCTGTATCACGACGGATATGCAGAAGCCTGGACACACTTTGCAAACAATGACACGATGTCGACAGCAGATGGTGAATACCGTGAAGAAAAAGACAACGGCGTTATCGATATCAAATTACGATTCATCATGAAACCTGAACTTGTCCCTCGGCTTAATCTCACAGTGGGTGGTGAAGCCCGTGGAACCCTTCGCCTCGACCTTGGTGGCGACTGGGAAAACGGAGGGGACGGAAATTGCAACAACGATTGTGAAAACATGAACATCACGATTTATCACGGACCGAACATCATTCACAAACAACAGTTAACGGGACTCCAAGAAGGAAACCAATCGTATCCATTCATGTTTACCATTCCCGAAGACCATGCCGTTTGGGATGGTCGAGACGACAATCCCGTCATTGAAATCACCATGAAACTCAAAGGCGATCGTAGTAATGTTGGCCCAGGTGGCATTTTGGTGCAGGGCACACCAGCACACTTCGCACTCATCCTCGGCATGGAAAGCCGACTTGACTTACCTATCGACCCAGAGACGTGGACCGACTCATTCCAAGCAGGTGAAGATGGTCTCAAAGAGCCAGAAGACACGCCAGGATTTACCTTCGTAGCCGGGGCAGCAGCACTTTCAATGGCATTCTTCTACAATGTGCGAAGAGAGGAAGAGACATCACTTGATGAGTGAAAGCACGCCATCAAGAGAGAATGTTGTCGTGTTTTGCTCACCTGATTTGAGATTTTTGATGGTGACTTGACCCTGCTCAAGGTCCTGCGGCCCGACCACAATACAGTGCGTCGCTCCAATACTGTTGGCCCATGACATCGCTTTTCCAATTTTTCGACCTCGAAGTTCGAGGTCCACCCGACAGCCAGCCTTCCTTAATTCGGCAGTCAGCACAAGCACATGTTGTGGCTCAATATTGAATGGGATCATCGCAATACTTGGTGCGGCGTTCAATTCACCGGGAACGATTTCAGCCCTTCCTTCGTGTTGGGCCTGCGCTTCGAGAGCAATGAGAACGCGGTCAAAACCAAGGCCGAAACCACAACACGGGTCGAGGTCCTCAAGCCCAAACAAATGCATGAGTTTGTATGAACCTCCGCCAAGAACTTGGCTTTCCCCTCCCAGTTCTGGCACATGGATTTCAAACACCATTCCTGTGTAGTAATCAAGACCTCTTGCGACGGTCAAATCAATGCTCAACCTTGGAGGTGTTTCTGCAAGTGAAGATAGGGCATTGCATGTGGTTCGTAATTCATCCAGTGGCGTCGTATCGACACCCTCGATTGTTGATAGAATGGCGTGGGCTTGTTCAAGAGTTTCAACACCGCCTGATAGGGCTTGTATGTCAAACAGTGGTTGGGCGACTTCTCGCTTGATGTGTTGAGCGGAGAGGAATGTTTCAAGCCCAGCTGTATCTCGTTTATCGATGAGCCGCATCGCTGTCGCAATCGGTGCTTCTCCACCTTCGGGGGCATGACTTGACAAGCCCATGGCACCCAAAACCGCATTAAGAATACCGACGTGACCGATTCGAAGTTCCCAATTCTTGAGGCCCGCCTCAGAAAGCATATTGATAGCAACGGCCACAATCTCCGCCTCCGTCAATGGACCTGGTGCACCAATGATTTCGATGCCGTATTGAAAAAATTCTCGATATCGTCCTTTCTTGAATTCCTCATACCTGTAGCATTGGCCAAAATAAGACAAACGAAGAGGTTTGGTTTCGTTGCGCAATTCCTCAGCAACCATTCGCATGACAGGAGCGGTCATCTCTGGTCGAAGCGTGAGATGTCGGCCCCCTTTGTCTTCGAAAGCATACAATTGACCAACAACACCATCACCGGATTTTGCAGTAAAGAGTTCTAAGGTTTCAAAGATGGGCGTTTGAACTCGAGAAAATCCGTGTCGCCCACCGACATGATCGAGAATTCGTTCAAAGGCAAGGCGGCGGGCCATCTCCTGAGGAAGGAAATCCCTCGTTCCACGAGGTTTGGCCACCATGAACATCTCACATGGTGTTTGTTCATCATATCTTTGGTATTCAAGGCGAACCAAAGTTCATTTTTAGCTCCAAGAAACATCGGTCCAAAAATCTGGTTCGTTGGAATTCGAACGGTGTTCAACATCGAAATTGCCACCCGACGTTGTTTGGACACGTACAATGGTTGAGGCTTCTTCGTTCTCGCTTTGTGAAGGGAGAGGCTTTTCTTCATGGCCTTCTTGTCGATGGAGATCAACATCATTTGAATCATCCATTTCTTCAGAAGGTTCAGCATCTTGTTCTTGCTGTTCGACATCTTCTTCGACGTCAATCAAAGGTGATTCAATATTCGGCTCACCTTCCTCCATCACATCGTCATCCAAATCGTCGAGGTCGGGTAAATCAGGTGCCTCGGGTAAATTTTCTTTCTCGGCTTCGGGAACTTCACCGAGTTTTTTCATCCGTTCAATCAATTCCCAATCAGGTGCTTGAGGTGGCAGTTCATGAACACCTTCGTCTTGCCGAACTTGAACCATGTCGGGAACAGCCAGTACATCTGCATCATTGACTTGCTCTAGTTCGCTGGGGTCAAGTGTAACCGCTCGGTGCTTTTCGTTTGCATCTTTTCCACCTGCAAAACTTTCGCTCAGGGTTGTTTCTTTTGAAAGCGGTGCATCAATGCCTAATGCACTCCAAGCACTGGTGACGAGTTCTTTTTCGGGAATGACCGCCCTTGCTCGTTCCTCGGCTTTTCTTCGTTCATAGGCTGCTCGCTCTTCGGCTTCTTCTTGCTCGACTTTCATCTGATTTTCGACTTTTCTCCACATACGCCGTTCTTCTTTGAGTTGCCGACGTTCTTCTTCTCGTTCAATCATGAGGGGGGTAGGTTTGTCGAATTTTTTCCAGAAGAAGTAACTGATTGCAATGAAAATAAGCGAAATGATAAGACCCGTGGTGAGGGTGCTCACCAAATCTTCCATAACTCAACCTCATGATTCAATAATTTCCGCATCCATCAATTCATCAATGCGGTCTACTCGGTCTCGGATGTCCAACACAAGTTCATCCGAACCACCGGGCAACATCGAGATGTCAACATCTGCACCTTCCGGAATGTTCCGGTACACTGGTCGTGCAACGAGATATTTGTTGAACCAGATAAACAATGCAGCAACGACACCCCAAAACAAGAGAATGATAGTCACGCCTTTTGGATTGGCTGGGTCCCACACATTGGGGGTGTTTGCAATCATGTCAGCGAAATACGAAATCATGAGGACAGCAAAGAGAATGGGGAATGCAAGGTAGATGAGGAGATCCCACCACCTTCCCACTTCAAGGTCGTTATCCCCTGTGTTGATGAAATCATCACGAAATGCAGATACTCCGATACCGAGATACCCTGCAAAGCCTGGAGAAGCTTGACCTGTCTCGACGAGAGCCTTCCATTTGAGATACCCATACTTCCATATCGAGAAAGCGATGAACAAACCAGAAAACATGAGACCGTAGCCCCAAATGTGGTCTTGGACTTCCAAAAATTCTGGGAAAGCCACACCCGCTGAGTCGAGTTTGATCCACATGATGGCTGAAGGAAGTCCAAACATAAAGATGGCAACGCCAGTGATGAACACTGACTTTTCTCGGTCGTAGCCGTGGTCGACAAAGTTTCGAACGCACAACTCAACGGTTGAAATCATTGATGTAAGAGCAGCAAACGAAAGAGCAAGGAAAAATCCTGCCATCATGAACAATGGCCCTATCGGGTCCAACGGGGCTTGAGCGAACACTTCGGGTAACGCAAGGAACGTGATAGCTGATGACCCTCCCGTTACGGTGGCAAGTGGGTCTGGGTTGACTGCAAAAATGGCTGAAAGCACCGCTAACCCAGCAATAATCGAAACCGAGTTGTTGGCAAGCCCCATGGTAAAGGCGTTGAGGACCGTATCTTCATCCTTCGACATGTACACAGCGTAGGTGATACACATACCCATGCCCGCTGAACATGACCATGCCGACTGTGAAAGTCCATTGATCCAGACTTCTGGTTGACCGAGCATGTCGAAATCAACGGTAAACATGAACATCGCTCCATCGAGGCTACCATCTTCAAGGTCCATCCACAGGGATAAGAATAGAGTCAAGAACAGTAGGGCGAACAATGAAATCATCAAGTACAGGTTGACTTTTTCAATGGCTTTTGCACCTTTCCAAATGGCTCCTAATGTGAAGAGGACGACAAGGAACTGAAAGAAAATGACCTGCCCAGGGCTTTCGAGGAATGCGTTCCATACTTCGGTGGTATCGACGCCTTCACCATTGAGTGCCCCAGTGATGCCGAGTTGGAAATATTTGATGGTCCAACCTGATACCACGGCGTAATAGAAACCGATTGCTGTTGAAATCCAAGCCGTCCACAGACCCATCCAAGCAAATTTTTTGCCAGCGAAAATTCGAAATGTTCCAATGGTACCCGTCCGAGCACGTTTACCCATCGCATATTCAGCAATAACAAGCGGAATGGACCATGCAAAGAGGAAGAAAAGCCAAGGGATGAGGAACGTACCTCCTCCATTTGCACCAACCATTCGGGGAAATCGCCAAATGTTCCCGGTTCCTATCGCAGCCCCAATCGAGGCAAAAATGAGGCCGAGACGCCCATTAAATTGGTCAGATTCTGCCATGAACAATCACCCCTGCTCTGCAGTCCCCGCTTGGGCGAGTTCATCTTCAGGCCCATTTAACATGACACGCAAGGCCCAACCAAGACCGCCCCATACCGTTCCTGCAACGACGACGAACATGAAGAGAGAACCAAACACGCTACCGAAGGATGCTCGGTACGAAATAGAAAGCACAAGATAATCTCCACCTACTGGATATTGATAGAAATCGGCACCCGAAAGTGTTGAAACATGGGCTTTGTAGTGCAGTTCACCAGTTGTTGATTCTGACACTGGAAGCATAGCTCGAAGAATTGTTCCATTTCCAGCAGAGGTCGTGCAGGCTTCATCCACTCGCTCAACATGGGTCATTGTCCAAGGCGTTGTAGCCCATTCTCGGGGGCCATAATCGCTTTGCATTCGGCTTGGTTTGACAAGTCGCCAAATGACATGGCTGTTGGATTCGCTGTATGGAAATAGATTTGAAACGCAAATGTCGATGGGAATATCACCTGATTCAGGAATGTCAACATTCCGAGGTGTCGTCAGATAATTTTGCTGGGAAATATTAGCAATTGCCAAATCGGCTCGCTCCCGTGGATTATCTGCAATTTCAATCATGTACATGCCCATGCCAACATTTCTAAGAACGATATCGTCAATATTTTCTGGACGCTCGTGGAATGCATTTCCAATTTCCATGGTATAACAATAAGTTTGGAAAAGGCCATAATGCCAGTCGCAAAAATCACCGCTCGTTGGATAAAGAGATGATGACTGCATATTTTCGTAATTTGACATGGTCGCCATCACATCACCGTGATACTTGAGTTGCGCTTGGTCAGGATTTGTACAGTCTTGACAATGTCCCCAAGGATAGAGAATCAGTTCTGAAAAGGAGTGCCATGTGGTCACGGCTGGGAAATCAGACCCGCCATTGTTGTTATCATCGTTCATCTCGGTCAGATCTTGAATGAATTTGGTTTCTGGCTCACTGTTTCCTCCCAGCCAATCCTCATCAACTAAGCCGTCACTATCATCGTCTTTTCCGTCAACACCGTCTTCGTTAAGACGGCCATCACCATCTTGGTCAACAGTATCAACTGGCCCGTTGTAAACATCGTTGTTGGGTCCATCAGCATAGCACATACCGGGCACGAGGGGTCCAGTTGCCCCCAATGGAGCACCCCATTCAAATTGGTAATTTCGATTGAGGTCCACACCATCGCAGCCTTCGTCTACCTCTTCTCCAAGGTCTGGAATTGGCGTTATACCTGTCACTGTGTTATCGCGGAGGTTTTTCCTCCAGCCAGATGTAGCACAGTTTTCCCATGCAGTAGGGCCGCAGAATTCTTCGCGGTCGTACCTGTTTCCATCGACGTTGAGCATAGGAACGATGTAAATTTCTCGGGTGTTGATGAGGTCGTGCAATTTCTGTTCGGAGAAATCCTCGTCCACTCCTAGGTCACCTGGTCCGCATGGAGTTCCGTCACCATCTGAATCTTGGAAGGCCGGGTCGAGAGAAAGGCAATCGCCATCATCATCGAGAATGCCATCTCCGTTGGCATCGCCCCAAGGGTCTTCATCAACTTCACCATCTCCATCGTTATCGTAACCGATGTTGTTGTATGACCATATCAAGGTCTCAATCATGAACATGGGAACTTCATACGACATCCATTCTCTTGCATGATGATTACCAACAATCAATGTGTCTTGCCGCTCAGCGTAATTTCCTGAATCACCGACAAAAGAGTTGTATTCACCATCTTGTACATCGAGTGTGATTTTCATCCAAGGTGATGCATGGCCATAGAACCACCCCTTGTAGGTGTCTTCGTTGGTTTCTTGGCCGCGAATGTTTGTCCCACCCTTCAATCCTTCGTGGAAAGATGCGATGTTAGGATTGTCTTCAGCCAATCTCATCATCCGAGTTTTCATGGATTCGTAGTCGTGGTATGCTTTGAATTGAGTTGCTTCATCACCGCCCCATGGAAATTCGTAGGCTACATAATCGTCAGACCAAATGTCACTTGGTTCGATGCCTGAATCTTGAAGGACAGCGGAACCACCTGCAAAGGGTGCAAATAAACTCAGTAAAAGTGGGGCGATGAGTAAAAACACAAACGAGGGCTTGACACCCTGCGTTTTTCCGTATTTTGAAATCACAGCAGACATGCTATCATCAAGCCCAATCAATTCGACTTCTTGAAGCCGTCGTAGTTGTGTGAAGTACCGAATTGAGCCTCACATCGTATCTTTGGGTGAATTTGAAATCAAATCCTCTCTTGGATGAACGCATGGACTTTCTCAATCCATCTCAAGATTCATCCCTTCGAAATGAGATGTTTGGATTTTCGACCTTGTCGTTGTATCTTCTTGCAGGACTTGTCATCACCATCATCATAACTCGATTCATCGCTATGCGATTTTTTCCAACGATTCTTCGAAAAATCGTACGCCATGATTCCATCAAAGAAAAAACGATTCATGACAGTGACAAAGCACTTGGAACCGCAGTCGGCTTTGGTGTTGCATACATCTTGCTGGATATCTTCATTCAAGAATCAATGGTCACAGGCAGTGCAATTGTAATGCCAAATTCCATCATCGATGGCCTGCCAGGTCTGCTCCAATTTATTGTCGCCATATCTTTGGTGATCTGGGCGTATCGTTTGGTAGAAATCATCGAAGATATCGTTTCCATTATCAACGTCGACGGAGACCTTGATGGTTCTGAAAGAACCCTGATTTCGGCACTGCAAAGTGTCGTTCGGTTTGTGGTGGTGTTCATTGGTGCAGTCTTTGTTGCTGATTCGCTTGGCTTTGAACTCACTTCGCTGATTGCAGGACTTGGCATATCTGGATTGGCACTCGCCCTTGCTGCAAAAGATACAATCTCTAATTTCTTTGGAGCCGTCACCGTATTGCTCGACCGACCATTCAAAGTTGGCGATTATATTCTCGTCGATTCAGTCGAAGGAGAAGTGATGGAAATCAATCTTCGGACCACGCTTATTCGTACATCATCGGATACCGTCGTCACCATGCCAAATGCAAATTTGGTCAACACCCCCGTTGAAAACTTTGGAAAGCGAAGATGGCGCCGATGGCAGACTCAACTTCATTTCGACATTCACTCAAAGAACAGTGACATCAAAACATACTGCGAACGTGTAGTGCAGCATATTTCTGAAAATGAATTCACGCTCAAAGAAGAATCATCCTGGTGCAGAGTGAATGCAATTTCCGCACTATCGCTTGATGTTGATGTCAATCTGTACTGGAACATCACAAGTGGAGTTCAAGAGCGTGAGGTGCGTGAGGATTTCATCCTCTACCTGATGCAACTTGCAAATGAGCTCAACCTCGAATTCTACGACGGTCGAATTCGGACCCAAAAGTAAAAACATTCAATCTTTAAATAATCAAGAATGTGAACAATCTATGAGGTCGATGTTGTGAATTCTAAAATCTCGTTCTGGACGAGGCTAAGATGGATTCTGGATAAAAAACGAACACTTGAAAACAAAATCGATTATGCTAAATTAGCAGGTGATATGGCGGAAAAAAACGTCAGTGATGTTTGTTTAGGACTTACACAAATTATTGATGTAAAAAAAAGCATTCGAATTCCGATACCGCAATCTGACCATTCCAAAGGTGAAGTTGATGTTATCGCAGTAACAGATAAAGTAATATTCTTAATCGAGGTTAAGAACTTCTCAGGTGACGTCAAGTACAAAAACAATATGATGTATCAAGGAAAGGATGAGAGGGGAGATATTTTTCAAGTTATGAAGAGAAAAGAAGATGCCTTTGGCCGCTTACTCATCAACCATTTTCAATCATCAAGGCCCGAATTGAAATCCTTGCTTGTTTTTGCTAATGATAATGTAAAACTTGATAAAAAATTACAAACCAATCATCAAGTAACAACATTGAAGAATCTTGAAACCAAATTATCAACAATATACGAAACGATAAATTCTGAAGTATTTTCAAAAAAGAAAATTTCTCAAATTACTGAATTACTCGATAAATTAGGAACATGGGATACCGTCGAACAATTTCGTCAATTGCCTGAAATCTGTGATATTGAAAGTTTGAATCTCAATGTCGAGATCAGTCGAGAACGAACGAAAAAAATATGTTTTTCCAACAAACGAGGTTGGATGAAAACCCTACTATTAGGTTTCAAATTAGAGGCAAAGGTATACTTCACTGATGGGTCTACATCCACTTTTATCGTCCAACCAAACGATTTTATCACCCAAATCATTCCTTGGGAAAAAAATTCTCAAAAAAATGAAATTCCGGTATTATTGCTCAAGGAAGTCCAATTTGGGTATCACATGAACTATGACTGGGACAACGAAATTTCCAATTCAAATATCGGGCAGAAAGAAGAGAAATCAAAAACTCCAAAAAAAATGAACAATCAAAATAAATATGCAGAAGGTACTTTTCATTGGGGGTCAATTTTAGCAATCCTCGATAGTGGAATTCTCGTAGATATCGGTACCTCAAAAAAGGTAAAAGGATTGATTTCCAATAAGAATTATCATTCATGGGATATTGTAAAATCAACAAGCCAAACCGGAAGCCAAATTCGTGTTAGGATTGATTCCAACAAAGGACCCAATAAAATTTTATTAAGTGAAATTGAAGAACGTTAAATTAAAATTTTTCATACGGCGGTATAATTTGTCGTTGAAACAACCATCTCGATAAGCCCGTTAA
>JAYODQ010000086.1:0-1780 GCA_038106355.1 Candidatus Poseidoniales archaeon
CCATGATGTGCTTCATGCATTGCCGAATTGTGATGTTGTCCTTGTTGATGATGATGGACAACCGTATTCAACTCATTCCAATCAATACGATTGATTAACTTAATAATACATTATATTCAACAATCTTCATGGAAGAAAAATTTGAAGTGAAGTCAAAAAGTAAGGTTGTAGCATTTCTTTTAGCCTTTCTAATTGGAATGATTGGAACACATAATTTTTACTTAGGTCGTTGGAAAAAAGGGTTTGTTCAATTCTTTATTGTTGTCTTCACGTTTGGTGCAGGAGTATTGCTGACAATTCCATGGGCGTGGTTTGAAGGTTTACTGATTCTCATTGGGAAATATAATCTTGTACGAGAGCCGAAGGCCACTGGACTCAATGCCGAGATCGATGAAGAACATGAAAAAATCAATTCAAAAAAGGAGTATTTCGTTACTGCATGTCTCATGGTATCGCTGCTTCTTCTGGTACCATTTACATCTGGAACGATATTGGTTGCTGCAGTTCTTTTCTATTTTATTGTTGGAGGTTTATGGAATGCTTTCACTCGTTTTTTCATAAGGACAATTCTCCCATTGTATGCTACGGTTTTCAGTTCGGGCAAGAAGTTCCTGATTCGATTTTCAGAATATAGGCTACCAGCAACGTCCGAAAGAATTGAGTTGTTTAAGTCCACGAGAAAATTGAGTATGACCGCTATTTTTGTTTTACTCTTTGCCATTAGTCTTATCGCCCAATCAAATGTACCTCTCGTTGCAGAAGGAGAGGGTAGAGAAGCAGTGTATTGTGAGGATGGTACTATTGAGTTTGATGCATTCTATTGCGATGAATACGATGAATCCATCGAGCAAGTGTTTGATTTGTGTAACAAAGACTGCATTCTTGAAAATACATCAGTAATCGATAGGATCATGGAGGCATATACCGATTCAAGGGTCTTATTGATTCTCATGATCGCACCACTTATCACAGTGTTTGTTGGCCCAGTCATCGTATTGAAGTTCAGTTCGTTAAGTATTGTTGATAAAAAGACAAGGTCAATGAGCCCAATTGGGCAAAAGGCAAATGATTTGACCAATGTTGTAGCCGGATTTGGTTCTGTTGTTTTATTTTCTCAGACCGCTTGGAAAATCTCCACATCTTCAATTGAAAATGGTGGAATCGTTGATGGAGCCCTCAATACAGCAGCAATTTTTACTGTTACAGTTATCATGTTGATTGCGATTTATCCCCTCATATGGCTTCCAATGTTGAAATTCACAAAGTCACTTGAGTCACATGTGATGATGCTTGATGATCAACTCGTTCAAAAGAAAGGTATTGAGATTCACGAATTAATGTATGAGAACAATGAACTTCGAATTCTCCCTAGTCATCAGAGCACGAACGAGAGTGCACAGAAAGAAGAAATCGTTTCAATTGGTGAGCATATCGATGAGAATCAAAATGCTGAGAATGAATCGGTTGTGGAAGAACAATCCCAACCCCTTGTCGTGACTGAAGAATTTCACACGATTTCCAAGGTTCCTGATGCAAATACTGAAGCACAAAAAACGGATGAACACGGTTTCGAATGGGTACAACACAACGGCGAAAATTATTACAGACAAGTTGGTTCAATGTCAGAATGGACCAAATATTGACATTTGCCTTCTTGAATTCCAAACTTGAACAATTCATACCATCAGTGTCGGCTCACCGTTGGCATTCCAACCTCGCAGAACATAGTATCTCGAGAGACACGCCTCTTCATCCTCATCATCAACAAAGGATACCATAC
>JAYODQ010000044.1:0-11342 GCA_038106355.1 Candidatus Poseidoniales archaeon
CCCCTCAAAAATCATCATTTTTAGGTCTTCGATGGCCAATTTCCTTTGGTGGTCGATTGTGTGCATGATTTGGACCTTTTCCTCTTGCCTTTCGATATTGCTGCTGTGGCTTTTGTTGGCTCCTTTGATGTGAGCGTTGATTTCTCGGTTCGGAGCGCCGTCCTCCTCCTGCATTCCCTGAAGTACCGCCTCGAGGAGCATCACATTTGTTGCACTTGTCTCTAAAACTAAAATTCGAGTTTGAACATTTTTGACAGACCCAGTCGTTATAGGCAAATTGTTCTTTAGAATTTGAACCTTCATTTCGGCGGTTTCCTCCACGGTCGCCACCTCTGTTGTCTCGGCCGCCATCTCTTCGTTCAGATTGTCGAGGATCCCTGCGGTCGCCTCTCCTGTTGTCTCGGCCGCCGTCTCTGCGGTCAAATTGTCGATGATCCCTGTGGTCGCCTCTCCTGTTGTCTCGGCCTCCATCTCTTCGTTCGGATTGCCGATTATCCCTTCTGTCGCCTCTTCTGTTGTCTCGGACTTCACCTGAATTTACTGTATGACCTTCACGCGGTGCATCACATTTGTTGCACTTTTCTCTAAAACCAAAATTTGAATTCGAGCATTTTTGGCACGTCCAGTCGTTGTTGGCAAAGGAGTGATTGGATGTTGAGTTTCCATCTCTCCGATGCTCCCTTCGGTCGCCTCTTTGGTTGTCCCGGCCACCATTCCTGCGGTCAGATTGTCGATAATCCCTGTTATCGCCTCTTTGGTTGTCCCTGCCACCATCCCTGCGGTCAGGTTGTCGATAATCCCTGTTGTCACCTCTTCGATTGTCTCGGCTACCATCCCTGCGGTCCCCTCTTCGATGGTCTTGGTCTCCACCCCTTTGCTCACGTTGAAAGGAAGATCTGCCTTCTCTTGGAGTTCTCTCTTCCTGACTCTTTTCTCTTTTTGGTCGAATCAAGATGTCTTGTTGAAGCAAGGAATTGGGGTCAACTTTGTTGTCAAGATGAGCGATGTGAATCAGCGGTTGGTCGATACCACCGAGAACACCGTCGACCTTTCCGACGTAAGATTGGTCGTTTGCGAGCATGAGCACACTATTGAGTGCTGGAGATGGACCGGTAAACGATGCAAGTAAGCCTCCTTCATGGCTTAAACGTTCTATTTTACCAAGAAATGACATTTCGCTCAAATCACGACCCACGGCACGGTGTTCTTGAGCATGCCGATGAAAAGACTGTCTTCATCGACGCTCTCGAAGCATAGCAAGGGCGAGCATGCACAGGGTACTCAAAAGCGAAATACTTGGCAATCCCTTTGAAGTGTCATCCTTCGAAATGTCCGGCTCTTCTTCTTGATTGGATTGAGCGAATGGGTCAGCAACATGGATATCAAGCACCGTCACACCTCCAGATTCATCAGTTCCAGAAAGCAGGACAGAGTATTCTGTCGTACCTTGTGCAATGCATGGGGCAATGGAAATGTCGACCTCCCACGTATTTGCTGTTGTCACGAAGCCTTGAGAAGAAAAGTCGCAAAGCGTGTATGAGAAGGTAATAAACTCACCATCGATTTCGTAAAATGTTCCTCGAAGAATGAACACCCTGCCACTTGCATCCCATGTAGCATTCGAATTTTCTAAGGCGTTCGGAATAAGTGAGATCACGGGCATTGAATTTGGTTTTTCGACATCCAAATCCAACATGAATTCGTAATCAAGCATACCGTTTCCAGAAGCTGTACCCATGGCAAAAATTGTTCCGGGCTTTACACCAGATAATGAGAGTTGTACAGCGACTGCATCGCTTTGGACATCAACAGTTACCATTTGACCCATGTCATTCGATTCCAATTGATGGGCATGGGCGGTGAAAGAAAAACCACTGACAAATTGCGTTGGATTGATGATCACATCAATCATTGAATTTTCCTCATTCAATGACCCAGTGACAGAAAACAATTGACCGAATTCAAACGAACGAACTTCTTGGTTCGCAACACCTAATTCATCGATGAGTGTGCATGCAGCACTTTGACTTGAGGCATCATTAGGGTGCGAAATGAGCCAATCGCCTTTCTGTGAGGTGCTTGAGCTCCAACCCGCTTCAGTAAAATTGCACTGCATCGACCAACCGTCGACATCTTGGCCCCATGAACTGAGGCGTTCTGAAGAGGCAATCACAGATTCAGTACCCGCACCAATCATCATTTTTGTTCCATCCAAAGGAGCGTCTGCCGTCCAAACTGGTGGTGTATTTACAAGCCGTTCAGATGTTGTGAATTCGACGAAGATAAATCGCTCAACATCCCATTGCGTTCTGTCGAATTCAAGATCCAATCGAATCATGACCTGTTCTGTGTCGGTGTGAATGACTTCGAGTGAGTCAAGATTGTATAACTGCCCCGCATTGCCTTGGTTTCTATCCTGCATTGAAGCACTATCAACGCGTAGATTTTCAACGAATGGAAACGTGGCTTGAAACACTCCACTGGTCATATTTGTGATGTTCATGGCGAGTGTAAAATTTGAAACACCTTTGTTTGGAAGTTGAACAAATTCAAGATTGCTTACATCAGGTTGAGAGGAAAGATGAATTTCGAGATTGTCTGTAATGGAGACAGGTACTTCTTTGCAACTCGGGCTTGCTCCCCAGTTGGTGCATGATTTTGCATCTGGATGATTTGTTGGAACGATATTGTATTCATCCAAAGCGATACCATCGTTTGTGAATGAGAAGTTGTTCCAGTTGAATTCTCCACTGGCTAGATTCTTTTCATTCATGCCGAGTCGTGTTTCCATATCTTCAATGCACGCTGGACCGAATTGACGGACTGCATCACGTTCGTCTGTGCTGATGTGACTGTTGTTTCCCCCAGGGGCACCGTCGAACAAGCCATCCAAGTTCGCTCGAACAATGGCTGAATTTGAACCGTTCACCCAAGCAGAAGCTGACATGTCTGCAGTGGCCCAATCATCGAGAATGACAAGGTCAAAAATTGCATAATCGTATTCAAATAAATCTTCAAACGTAAGCCCTGAACAATCAGGGTCGACCTCGGCTTGTCTGCCACTTGCACTACCGATTGTTGTGTCCTCTTGAGCGTCAAGTTGCACTGGAATAGGTTCAACAAACAGAGTTGTTGTCAGGAGTCCAAGAGTAAAGAGCATTGCAAATACGACTCGAGTGAGTGGTGTCGCCATGCCTATACCACCGCTTTCGTATTCAAGAAGACTTGCTTCGCTTATAGGCTTAGGTGTCGAATCCGTCGCTGTAAAATCCACCAAGGCACAAACGACCAAAATCCCATGGCGAGGATGGTCATTGAAATGACGACGCCTCTATCAATGGATGGCATTTGAGTTTCAAGAAGATGATGAAACACACCGTTTGGAGATAGCAAATCGAGATACCCCTCAAGTTGAATCCATTCGGGGTCATTGGGTTGGCCAACAGCGACACCGGATGCGAAGGCAACCATAGAGGTCACAAGGGCCCACAAGAACGTGAAGAAGAACCAAGTTCCAATGCCAAAAGCGATGGATGTACTCTGTTCGGTAGCATACGATGAAGCAATCAGGGAAAGGAGTGTATACCAAAGGACAAGTCCAGCGATAGCAAGGACAAACCAGAACAATTCAAGCAGGGATGGAACCATCTCCCTTCGGATGAAAATGGCCAAGATGGCAAGCAATGAACACATCAAGATGGGAATAAAACTGCTTTGCCAGTGCCCCCAAACCAGTGCCGTGGTTTGACTTGAACGATTCATCGGTTGTGCTAATCGGAGTTCAAGGACACCTGAGATTCGGTCTTTACTGATTCCGTCATGAGCGATGAGAACAGAAAATATCGTTCCAGAAAATAGAATTCCGATCGAAGTATAATAGAGAATTTCCATGGCGGTATTTGGTTGAATGCCCCCTGGCAACACGACATTTGGGTCCGAAAATCCCCAAGCAAAGCCTGGAATAAACAACAAAAGAATTGGTAGCATAATTTTTGTTCTGTGTGACCACATGTGCTCCTTTCGGATGATGGATGCAAGATTCAATATTCGTTTGAAGTCATTCATCTTCATCACCATCCTCACGCAATGGTACCATGATTTGAGATGAGACTTCAAGCGACATTTCTTCGAGCTCAAGACCGGTTGCTGAACGTAAGAGGTCGACAAGGCTAGGTTCGTATGGCGCCCATGAAATGATGCTTGCTCCACTACCCAAGATTGATTGAAGCGTATTTTGAGACGCCCCTCTTACGAGGGCGGACCATACCTCCTCTGATTGGGTATATTCGATAACCTGTTCCTCTTCGAAATGCATTTCAATATCGAAGGCACCCTTTCCTTGAATTCGATAAAGGTCAGAAAAACCAAGCCGTGAAGAAACTTCTGCCATGGTACCCTCTTCAACGAGTTGACCCCGATGCATAATTGCAATGCGGTCCACCAGTTGACTCAAATCATGAACAAGATGTGAAGAGACGATGATGGTCACACCTTTTTTCTGAAGTGATTTGAGCAATGTTTGAAACGATGCCGATGCAATTGGGTCGAGGCCATTGAATGGTTCATCAAGAAGCAAAATATCTGGAGAGCCAATCAGGGCAACACCCAAGGATAATCGCTGTCGCATTCCTTGACTTAATCGGTGTAAAGGTTCGTGTATTTGTGCTGAAAGTCCGACGAGTTTGATGATGTTCTTCGCTGACTTTGTTGGTTGATGACCCAATGTGCAAAATTCCTCAATGATCTCTAGTGGCGTTCTAGAACCGCTCCACCTCACATGTTCGGGCATGTGGCCGATGATTGACCGAAGTTGCACCGTGGTCACTTGCTTACCCTCAATTCGAATCTCTCCACCTTGACGTTGAAGTATACCCGCAATCAATCGAAGGAGCGTCGTTTTTCCAGCGCCGTTCGCACCCACCAGGCCTAAAATTTCCCCCCTTTCAAGTGAGAATGAACAATGTAGTACCCCACTTCCTAATCGGGGAGATTTTCGAAGCAAAGGAATTCGTGGCGATATCGTGTGGCGAAACTTGAGTTCAAGCACCTCAAGTCTTGGCTCGGCCATATCCAAACCGACGTAAACATGAGGCATCAACATTCGCTCTACCAAAACTCTCATACTGATGTATGAGCCATTAAACGGTGAGCAGGAATGATGTTTGGAATTTTTGGAGCGTTCCTCACGGTCCTTATCGCCACGTGGGGAACCATCCTTTGGCAACGAAAGAACATGCATCAACATGTGAATGTCAAAGAATTTCTTGGTCCGAACACATGGATGTTATTGATTCCGGCCATTCTTTTGATGTGGTTGTTGCCCTACGGAATTCTTTTGATCTTACCATTCAGTCTCCTCCTTTCTTGGGCGAGTCCCGCTGCACGGCATGCATGGGAGGGGCACAAACAGGTTCGCCTCGTGTTCATTTCATTGTTCATGATAACATTACTGATGACATCGATGTTGCCTGTTGAGCAACCTAAAAATCCAGCCGAATGGGGTGAACCGATGTTTACCGAAAACCCAAATGCTCCTCTTTTTCCTGCGAGTGAGCAACATACTTGGCTGCTTGCCTCCATTTCTGCCCCTCGAGATGCTGTTATTCTTCAGTCGATGGTCTTACGCGTACCGTATCAATACGGACCAGTGTATGCTTCAACTTCAATGCTTCAAATTTCATCGTTGTTTGGCCTCGAGCAAGGGCGACTCGAACAGGCTATTTTGTTGCTTGATGAGCGGGTGAGCACCAATCTCGACCCAGATGAAATGAATCTTGACCCACTCCTCGTTGAAGACAAGCACATGTACCCTACCAATACCGGTCAAGTTGAACTCGATGTCCGTGTGTTTGACCTTCGCAGTTTATCGCTCGGGGTTGACCCCAAAGGCAGCAAAGTAGGGCATGTGGTAATCGTTGCTGATCCACGATGGGGTGGCGAAGTTGACATGCTCGTTGTCGTACGCCCCATCACTCATTCTGAACTCACCACAGACCCGTTTGCGGAGCGGTATGTTGGCCAGTGGCTCGATGCTTAATCAGCTGCGATGTGAACTGACCCATCTTTGTAAAATATTTGGATGCGTGTTGGAACCTTTCGTGTGAGGGCAGCGATGATTTCGTACATTTCATCTTCTGAGACCTTGAAGGCCTTTGCCGCATCTTTGGTGGACCACGGAACGGTGTGAAAATCGCTTTTCACAAGCCACTTGAGCACCTTTTCTTCGGTGGGCGACAACTCGTCTGACATGGACCTACGAAGTGGTGAAGGCTCAAAATTGCACCGATGATTTTTGATGATTACATGGCGACCATTCGTCGGCAACATTCCTCTGGGTCAATATCACCATCGAGCAATGTGTTGAGTGCTTTTGTGAACGGAATGCTGAGGTTGAGGTCTTGGGCTCGTTCTGAAAACATTCGTGCTGCTCGGACGCCCTCGGCTACCATGTGCATCTCCTTGAGGGCTTGTTCAAGCGTTTTACCAGAACCTAATTTCTCACCCATGGTACGATTTCGTCCAAAGGGTGATGTGGCAGTCACATACAGGTCGCCGAGGCCCGCAGGACCAAAGGCAACTTCGGGTTTTGCTCCAAGTTCAGCAAGGAGTAAGCATCCTTCTTTGAATCCTGACATGAAGATAGCCGCCTTGAGGTTGTCACCGCCCAAGTCTCCCACTTGTTTCAGACCGTCAACCAGCCCACACGCAAGGGCGACGACGTTTTTGAACGCACCCCACAATTCTGCACCCACGGGGTCCGAAGCTGGCTTGAGAATGAAGGTGGATGTGCTCAGAGATTCTGCAAGGGCTTTTGCAACGGAACGGTCTTCCGAAGCGACAAGGGCAGTTGTCATGACACCCTTCGCGGCTTCTGGAGCGATGGTTGGGCCCGTAACCACTGCGAGTGTGTTTGATTTTCCTGCCGCCTCCAGCATGGTTTCGATCGATTCTGATATGAGTTTGCTACCGGGTGCTAACCCCTTGGCTAAGTCAAGAAGGACATGACTGGGACGCAGGTAAGGGATAATTTCAGCAACCACATCAAGAATCACAGAGGATGGGACTGCGAGGACAATGATTTCCGAACCGTCAAACATATCTTCGATCCTCATGCTCACATCAAGACCAGGAAGTTCTACTTCGGGGAGATATTTTGCATTGATACCCGTTGACATGATGGATTCATACACATCTTGTTCGATGGTCCAGCCCTTGACTTTGTGACCCTCAAGCAGCCACATTCGGGCGATGGCAGTTCCCCAATTCCCCAAACCTAAGACAGAGATGTGTGCCATTGGAATCAATACAAGGCTATGGCGTGAGTATATACTCTTTCCCGCTCAAAGTCGATGCAAAACACTCATTTTGAAAGAGCACATCGCTTTTCAAAACAAATCATCGTCGTCGTCATCAAAGTCGAAAACATCTGAAGAATCACTCTTTGTTGAACTCTTTTCTTCATCTTCGTCTTTCTTTGCCCTAGCCTTTGATGAGGCTTTGACTGGCTTGGGTTCTTCATCATCTATATTCTTTCGAAGAACCGCTTGTTCCTTTTCACGTGCTTCAAGTTCTTCAAGCGAGGTTCCCGATTGCAATGCAAGTGCTTTTCGGCGGTCTTCTCTTGCTTTTCGCTCAAGTTGCTTGTGTTTTGCCTTTTCAATGCATTGCATCATGTACATGGCGTCATGTTCAAGCAAAGGAGAGTCCGATATGAGGGTAATATCAAGCCACCCGCCATCTTCGACAATGAATTCAGCGAGTGGTTCAAAGTTAAGGTCTGACTTTTTGATTTGAGTGTAGTGCATAGCATTACCACTTCGATGTTCGACACCAGAAAAGTGGCAATAGAATTCTTTGGTTCCAATCGTCTCTCGCACTTGGTCAAAAAGCTCACCATAGTCCTCAGAAGTTCGCATTTGACCATGGCCACGGGCATGAATGTGAGCAACATTGAGCACAGGAACGGTACCGTCGACGTGATTGACGACTTCGAGCACTTCATCCAAACTGCCCCACAATTCTTGACGGCCAGAGGTTTCAATACCAATCTTGGATGGTGTGCCGTCTTTGATCCACGGAAACACTGGAAACTCATCTTCATCATCGTGCCAAATTTCGTGAACTCGGTCAACGATGCCAGAAAAAACATTGGCGACGTGTTCATTTGCTTCTCGGGTTCGGCCGAATTCACCGTAATGTCCCACGTGAAGGGTAACGTGTCGGGCGTTGATGGTTCGTGCTGCTTGGAGGGTTGCTTCGACTTTAGCAAGGGAGCGGCCACGTTGTACTTTATCACCAAGCAATTCAGCATAATATGGGCCGTGGATGTTCATTTCCATTTCAGCCTTGTTGGCAAGAACACCTGCTTGCCAGTATTGTTCAAAGTGTTGAGGGGAGACCATGCGCACGGTTTGAATCTCCATGGTTTCAAGACCGAGTGAGATAATGTCATCCATTCCTTCGACGATTGTACGCCCTTTACAGGATAATGGAACACCTGCCGGTCCGATTTTTATACCCATCAACCCATCTCCGCGAAACCTAGCCAATAGGTGTCCTAACATAATTGCTTTCTGCCTATTGTCTCACTTTTGAGCAATTTTCATACTCTATCCTAATACGACTCTTCATGAAGGTGGTGTTTCACGCATGAACATGATTGCCTCAGTTCAGGCAGCACTCGATGCCTTTGTCCAAGGCCGCCCAGTCTGCTTGTTTGACTCAGAAAAACGAGAAGGCGAAACCGATTTGCTGTTTCTTGCTGAGCATGCCCAACCAGCAACCATGAGGCAACTTCGAAAGGATTGTGGTGGCCTCCTTTTCCTTGCCATTGGCCATGAGATTGGGGAACTGTTTGGTCTTCCATTTTTGCAGGATTTACACACCGATGCTGCAGCAACCGAGCAACACCCTATCCTCTCGCATTTGATCACCCACGACCTCAAGTACGATTCAAGGTCAGCCTTTACCCTCTCTCTTAACCATCGAAAAACCTACACGGGCATCACAGACCACGATAGGGCGTTGACCACTCGCAGATTTGCAGAACTCACCCGAGAGGCCATGCAAAGTGGAGCAAGCCAAGAGCAAGCCATGATCATGCTCGGACAAGAATTTAGGACGCCAGGACATATTCCCGTGTGTCGCGAATCACCAGGAGGTTTGTCCAAACGTCAAGGGCACACTGAACTCGCTGTTGGTTTGGCACGACTTTTAGGTGCGACCCCTGTGGTCATTGGGGCAGAAATGCTCGAACCAGAAGGTGATTTTGCCCTTCCCGTGAACGAGGCTGAAAAGTGGGCAAGCGAACGCGGTATTCCATTTTTGCACGGAGCAGAAGTCATCCAAGCCCTTGGTCTATAGAAAGTGAGGTGGTATGTTGAAGCGTGTGATGGCCGTTGGTGTCTTCGATTTGCTTCACGCAGGCCATCTTCATTATCTTGAACAAGCAAAACTCCTCGGAGACCATTTGACTGTGGTGGTGGCCCACGACGATACCGTTCGCCAACGAAAACATGACCCTGTGACCTCCCACGAATTGCGGTGCCGAATGGTTGCGGGGCTCAAACCCGTGGACGAGGCCATTATTGGAAATCCTCCAAGCCAACCAATCTTCGACATCTTACCCGTGGTTGAACCCGACATTATTGCTCTAGGCTACGACCAAGAACACGCCGAGGAATCGATTCGTAAAAATCTCGAAGAGCGAGGCTATGGACACATTCTCGTCACCCGAGTTGAAGGACTCTCAGACGACCTTGACGGTACTCGCAAAATCATTGCTCGCATCATGGAACGTGCTCGAAAAAATGGAGACCATTGACATGTTCACCGGAATTGTTCAGGGCTTAGGTTACGTCAAGGGCGTCATCCTCCATGATGCTCATCGAAGTCTCACCATACACTTGCCAAACGTCGAGGGGTTGAACCTCGGAGCAAGTGTGGCCATCGATGGTGTGTGCCTCACAGTGGTCGCTATCAACGAGAGCGACGTTCGATTTGATGTGATTGAAGAAACCTTCCGAAGGACCACACTCGGAGACCTTGAAGAAGGCTCGGTTGTCAATGTGGAACGGTCGCTCAAATTTGGGGATGAAATTGGAGGGCATCTTCTGTCCGGCCACATCATGGACATGGGTGAAATTGTCGAAGTGAAGCCCTCTTCACAAACAATGGATGTTCGTTTGCGAGTGTCAGCTCACGTTCGTCAATACATCGTCGAAAAAGGCTATGTAGCCATCAACGGTGTTTCACTTACCATTGGGGCATGCGACGAAGATTCATTTTGGTTGCATCTCATCCCCGAGACGCTCCAACTCACCACATGCGATACATTTGCTGTGGGTCAAAGGACAAATATTGAAATTGACAACACCACGCAGGTGATTGTCGAGACCGTCAAACGACAACTTGGGAAGTGAAACAATGCGAAAAATATCGGTCGTCTGTGCGAGTTATCATCTTGAAGAAATCGAGGTCATGCTCTCTTTTGCAAAGCAAGAATGTGCTACCAACAACATCGAAATCGCCGACATAGTGTGGGTTGCAGGTTCGTATGAACTTCCGCTCGCCATTTCACGAGAAATTCAAAAGAAAGGCATTCACGGTGCAGTTTGCCTTGGCGTTATCGAAAAAGGTGAGACCGATCACGGAAAGGCCATTGGTTTGAGCATTTTTTCAAAAATTCTTGATATGCAAATCGAACACAACAAGCCCATTGGTTTGGGTATCATTGGACCTGGGGCAAAACCAGAGCATGTCGCTCCAAGACTTGAGCAACACGCAAGGAATGCTGTTCAAGCATTGCTTTCTTTCTTCTGAGATTTTTCTCGAGCAATCACAATGGCCCAAAGCAGAATGAGTGCCCCCACATTAGTGAACCAAACGATTGGGTTTGACCACCTGATACCATCGTACATGGCATCCGAGATCGGATAGAACACAGGTGTTGGGAAGAAATTCAGTGTATGTGTTGGAATATCGAGCAGGATGTGAATGTACCACGGCAACCAAAGCCACATTGCAAGTTTGAGGGGGTTGCCGCGACTTTGCACCTCGAATTGTTGCTCAAATCGGCTCCCTTTGAAACGGGAAAACAGTGAGTAGGACAAGAGAAACGCAAGGGTCACGATAATGGCACTGTGGCTAAACTGATAGATGTCCCAAGCAATGGCAGGAAAGTCAGAGGTGAGGGTGGTGTCGTCGACGCTGGTTCTTTCAATCCCGTACATGAAACTGTACATGGCTGAAGGAATGAAAGCGAGCAAGTCAGGTAGCACGCCCATAGGACCCGCAACTTTCCAATTCACTCGCTTTCTGGTGGCGAGCACGCCCCAGAGCCA
>JAYODQ010000045.1:0-9429 GCA_038106355.1 Candidatus Poseidoniales archaeon
AGGGAGGTGGACCACTTGGGGGCCCTGATGGCGGACTGCTTGGCGGACCTGACGGAGGGCCTGAGGGAGGTGGACCACTTGGGGGCCCTGATGGCGGACTGCTTGGCGGACCTGACGGTGGCCCGGAAGGGGGCCCGGAGGGGGGACTTCCCTCAGTGAGTTCAATCGATTCTTCGATGGTATTCTGGTCAGACTCTTGCTCCGAGTCAGCATGTTCTTCACGAACTGCTTCATCTACATCAGGTTCATGAGTTTCTTCAATCTCATCTGCAGCACCAAACGCATGACCCATCATTGCATCGAGTTGAGCTAATTCCTCTTCTTCTCGTGATTTTTCTGCAGAACTTTTGTTTGCCACGATAACCTACCCGTTTCACCTAATTGGCGCGACTTAAATAGCGGTTGCGCTCCCGAGGTTTGCTACTGCCCGCTTGGTGTAGAGGTTATCATGCAGGATTGTCATTCCTGCGACCCGGGTTCAATTCCCGGAGCGGGCGCCTACTCCTCTTCAATGTGTTTTGCTTTGTGCAACGATTTCATAGGCATGAGAAACCATAACAAAGGAAAAACGTACAAGGTTGGAACATTTTTTCCAACTTCAAATGAAAATGTAGATTTAAATTCGATGTAACTCCCTGGATACTGAGTTGAGGCCTCTTCGAGGCTCGAATTTCTTGCTTGTTCGACTTGATCTTGCGGGACTAGTCCTAAGTCATATCCTGAAAATGATGACTCTATCAATATCCCTCTTGGGGTCATTTTCCAATCGGTTCCAACGACTTGGTGCAGAAGTGAATCTTCAACATCGTTGCTTGAGAAATTTTCAAACGCTACATTTTGTCCAGAACCTGAACCCAAATCAAGAACATACAACGCAGGGAAAACAACGAAGAAAACTATGAGGAGCCAGAGAAAAAGTGAATAAACGACGGCATTTGAAAAACGAAATGATGTCAAAAAAAGGCCATGGGAAACAATAAACAGAAACATAGAGGTCCCGATGAGAAGGCGCCCGAGGTGGGTATAATCAATCGTTGAATCGGTTCTTTCTTCAGTTTGTTCTTCGACATGTTGTTCAACGACCGTATCATTTCTTGAGAAAGAATACAGAAGATACGAGGTTGCTTTCTCCATTTCAACATCCACATATGTTTGTTTAGAGTCGACGACAATCAAGGCGTGAATTTCAGTTGGTGCTGGCCTCCCTTCTTCGTATGCCCCATCGAACTGAACAACAGTCCAAGCACTCATGTACACATGAGCCGATAGCAGAACTGCTAAACTGCAACTCAAATACACAAACCAACGCTTCGACGAAAGACGCAGTTGCACACTGAGTCCTCGGATTCATTGTTGATTATTCTTCGTTTTTACCACGTCGTCCGACGATGAACGCTGCACCGAGGATGCACAAGAGACTCAAAGGTGACAAGAAAGGCAGGAGGCCTGCGTCTTCTGCAGCATCTTCGGCAGAATTGTCTTGATTCTCGGTGGAGGGTTGTTCATTGTCTTGACCGAAATCGAGGTTGGAGGTATCAACACCAGCGTTTTGGAGTGCCTGCTCGAGAGCATCAAAGTCGTAGGTTGTCGTATCGACGATGTCGGCTAATTCTGTCGATTCAGCCATGACTTGTTGTGCGGTCATCGCTTCAACGCCTGTGATGTATCGAATACTGACTTTGGCCGGTGCATCGGTTGAATATCCTGCGGTTTCGGGGCCAGAAAGAATGTACCAGTCGCCATTTGCATCCATCACATAAACACCAACGCCAACGACGGTTGCATGTTGATTGCTCCACATTGGAGCCCACATTCCATCTTCGTATGGGAAATCCTCGGCGACAATATCACCAAGTCGGTCTTCAAGGTTCATTCCAAATGTTTCGAGGACGTTGGGGAAATTGGAGTCGGCAAGCGCTTCAATAACGGCCACCAATCGGTCGCTTGGTTCAGGATCTTGTTGTGCTGTTGAACAAACAAAGAGAGATTGGTACGTTTGGCCAGCGTCGGCATCGTGCAATGAGACATCGAAGCAATATTCACCTTCTTGGGGTGCAATGAATTCGTATTGATAATCAGTTTCTTCTTCACCGAGAAGGATTGACCCAGTTTCTACAGTATTTCCAAGTTCATCGTAGACCGTAAACACAAGTTCGGTTTCAGGGAATGTGCTCGAGGCACCGTCCGCATTCACCCAGCCATTCACGATCAAGGTCATGTCGTTGTTTCTTGATTCCGCAGAATACAATTTGTAGCCAAACCATTGCGACGAACATGGTGCATTTGGGTTGGTACTGAGTGTTCCAAATTGTCCAGAGAATGTTGCCATCATACAATACTCATTGTTTCCGACCTCCATGTCGACGGGGATGGTGCCAGAGGCATACAAGAAATCGCTGTAAATATAATCTTCACAAAGTGCGTGATATGAGGAACAAATCATGTTGGATTCAGTGTACACTGGGTTTCCATCGACGTACATCGTGATGTCGAGGTCAAACAATTCTACGCCTTCATCGAGACCGTTTTCACAGTCAAATTCACCATCGTTGACAAACGAAAACAACACGGTCGTTCCATCGGTACAATCAAAGGTGTCTGCAGAATCTGTGGATTCATCGCTTCCATCGGTACAATCTGCTTCGCCGTCATTGGCCCAAGACCAATAAATTGTCTCACCGTTAGCGCATAAGAATTCCAATTCGCTGTATGTGCCTTCTGGCAACTCGCTACTGATATACCATTCAATTTCACCGTAAGTGGACATGTAACCGCTTACTGCAAAGTCGGGTTCATCTGAGCCATCTGAACAATCTGCTTCACCATCGTTGTACCACCATTGGTAAATTTCTTCACCGTTGTCGCACATCCAATACTCAGAGGATTCTTCGTTGTCCCAAATACTATCGTAGGAGGATTCGGAGGAACTGTCAAGGCCATCGAGCCAACCAAACAAACCATCTTCGGCAAGTAGATTGTCTTCAAGGTCTTCTGAAATCGTCTCACCAAGGTCGAGTGAGACACCTGCAATGGTCGATGCCATCATTCCAAACATGAGTGGTTGGCCTGGGGGACAGGATTCACAAGCGCTCACTGATGTTGATGAGCCGTCACCAAGGTCAACAGATAACGAATTGCCATGAATAAAGTCAAAATCGTCTGCGAATTCCATGGTAAATGTTCCAGCATTGGACAGTTCATCAGACACGCTGACATCGAATTGTCCTTGGTCAAGTCCAAAATCTTCGGTTGGAATGCCGGACAAGGAAAAGGCATAATCAACGGTTGCGGAGTAATCTCCTGAAACTTCACTACAATCATCATTCATCCAAAACTGATTCAACCATTCATCGATACTTCGTTCGTCATCACAGTTCCAGTAGATGTCGTTACCGCTTGAGAAATCAACATACAGGGTGCTTGGTTCACCAAGCCTCCATTCGGATTGGGCTCCTTGAATTTCATAACCCAGTTCAATCGCTGCGTTGAAATCCACTGGTACTTCCTCGCCACCGCCTTCAAGCAGTACATCGATGCTTAGGCTTGCATCAAATTCAACATTCATTGCAAAATCAAGGTCGGAGCCAATTAAATTGCTATCAGCGTCAAGATACTCTGTGTAGACCATGTCGACGGTCAAAACCTGTTCCATATCGGTCTGAATATCGATGTCAAATGAAGTAGGGTCCTGACCAAAGGTTTGTTCATTCCAATCCGTCAAAAGGATGCCTGTGACCAACATCCCATGGCGCAGAGTAACCTCGTTGGTTCGACTCCACACATCAACATCGTTTCCATACTTGTCTTGAATGACTTGAGGTGACATATCTTCGGTGTAGTGAACATAAACATTCGAACTTCCAGAGTTGATTTGCGCAATGTCAAGATTAAATCCTGCATCGTCTGCTGCACCCATGATTTCAATGAAAATTTCATTCAAGTTGATCCCTGTGAAATTTTCTAAGTCAGTGTCAATGCTCGCCCAATCGTATTCAACGCCGTAGTAGTACTCGGTTTCAGTTGATGCCTGTCCGGATGCTGCGGGGGCAACAATCGAACAAAGAAAAAGGGCGGTCAAAAGGACAGATAGTTTGGCTTTTCGGATTTCCATGAACACCTGTCCCAACTATTCAGTCTTAAAACCTTTGAAAATTGATTACTTTAGTGCTTTGCAGACTGCGACGAAATTTTCAAACATTTCTTTGCCGAATTCGGAATCGTTCACCTCAGGATGAAACTGTAAGCCAAACCTCGTACCTTCCTCATTTTCCATCCCCTGAACTTGACACGAAGGACTGCTTGCTGTGACAAAAAATCCTTCTGGAACGACATGGACTTCGTCGTTGTGGGACTCCCAGACCATTTGCTTCTCCGGTGTTCCAGCAAAAATGGTGCCCCCACCATCAATAAGTTCAATCTCCATCGCTCCGAATTCGGGTTCAGGTGATTCCCTTGCGTCCCCTCCGTAAAATCGGGCCATGAATTGATGACCTGCACAAATTCCCAAAATTGGGATATCGAGTTCAAGAAATGAAGCACAATTCCCTAATTCGCCCGAAAGCCCAATTCGTGCAGCTCCTCCAGAAAGAATCAGCCCGTCAAGGTCACGTAACTCATCGACTGGTGTCGTGTTCTCAATAATTTGGGTATCGACTTTGAGGTACTTGAGCATCCTCCATTCCCTGTGGGTCCACTGGCCTCCATTGTCCACGACATCGATGACTAGAGGTTCGCCTGCCATTGTTGCTCAAAAATGCGTGAGGGAAGACGAGTCATGAACATACCGATGGGTCAAAGAGGTAAGGGGGTTTAGGCTTATCATGAGCAGAAGAGGAGTCGTTGCTTGTTTTGTTCTGCTCTTCATGGTCTCAACCGTTCCAACATCTTCCGCTTGTGAAACTGAAGTCGCTAATGCATTTCAAGGGAAGTTTCCTTCACCTACTGGCATATCACCAAACAAAGACGATTCCATTCGCGAGTCGGTCCGATTGGCAAAACTCGGTCAGGGTGTCGCACGTGAAATGCTCTGGCAGGTCCTCATGGGTGCGAATTTAACCGAAGCACAAGTGAAAGCCGAAATCGATAGGGCTCTTGTTGAAAATGGAAGTAACCCTGACTGGCCGTCGTTTGGAACCATCGTGGCAGCAGGTGAAAACGGTGCTATTCCCCACGGTGACCCCGTCAACGACGGGGCAGGTCCACGAGTGATTCAACCCGGTGATGTGGTCGTGGTTGACCTCGGAGCAAGGGTCAACGATTGGGTTAGTGATGTCACGCGAACCTACGTTGTAGGAGGAACCACCAATGCCACCATCCTCAAAGCCTACATGGCTGTATATGATGCACAAAACCTGACGTTCCCTCTCATCGAAGCTGGTACGCCAGCATGGGCTCTTGACGATATTGCACGTACGCACATCGAAGAACAAGGCTTCGGTGACAATTTCATACACTCACTCGGTCATGGTTTTGGTGTGTGTGTGCATGAACCACCACTGCTGTCAAGTGGTACCGATGACCCATTGTTCGGGCTTTCCTACAATCAGCAACCGCTGATGGCATATGATGCCGTCACCATCGAACCCGGCATCTATCTCGATGGGTGGTTTGGCATACGAATCGAAGATGATTTTCTCGTGAACACCGATGGGCATGAATTCATGACTGAGGATTTACCACGCGACCTTGATTGGTTCATGATCACCAAAGATGATTACGACATTGCTATGGCTTGGACTCCACAGAAGGATGATGCAGAAGATGGTGGAAACGCCCTTCCCATGCCGGTTGGACTCGTCGAGATTGTGGTCCTGCTTGGTGTTGCAGTGTGGCACCGCCGTCAGGAATGTGAAGCATTCATTGGGACATCCGATGATGCGTCGTGATGGTGCCGCACACTTTGCACCATACTTTCGTACCTGAGCGTCGGGGCATGACCCCTGTAATGTCGATGCTTGATCCGCATTGGCATTGTACGATGTTCTCCATGAACAGGGGCAGTTCGCTCTGCTTCATCAAGTCAACGATTCGAACGTACGCAAACCTCCATGGTGTAAGAGGCAAATACCTTAGCAAGAGAATATCCCTTCACGTCATGAATCTCAATGGCCTCGACTGTTGCACCAGCATCGTTGCACACCGAAACAAGGCGTTCAGACAAGTTATGCAATTCGTCTCGGTCGAGAATAGCCCATCCACGAATGAGAGAGGTTTGGTCGACGACGAGACATGAAAACAAGTGAGGAAGATGGGCGATGCTGTCGTGTGGTAAATTGACGAGCAACACATCAACGGATTGTTTCAACACTTCACTTTGAGCAAGTGTTCTTGCATCCTCACAGCACACCATTGTTGGAGACATCGGGTCACTTCGCCTTGCAAAATGTTCGATGTTGATGCGGAGTAATTCAACCGCTTCGGGGTTGAGGTCATTGGCAATATAACCTGAAAGCAAATTTCGTTGAAATAGAAGGCCGAACGAAGGCCCTACCCCCGCGTACAAATCTGCAACCACCACCTTTCGCTGCTTTTTGGCCACAAGTGCCTCAATGCATGCAGAGGTCACTTCTCGTTCGTGGGATAATCTCGAGGAGTAATAGGCCACACCGGGATTGGTTTGGATATCGATGCCGTGTTCTCGTACCGTGGTTTGGGTTGAGGTTGAGCCATCTCTTGCTGCTATAATCGTCAACTCTCGTACGCGGAAATCGCCTTGAACTCCTTCATCCGCGCACACGAGTCGGATGTTGTGGAAGTGGTCAAGCATGGCCTTTGCGATCACTTCTTTGTACTCGTCTTGCTCAAATTTAACCATCAAGATATCCCCTTGTTTCTCAAAACTTGATGGCCATGTATCGGCAGGTAAGTGAGCATATTGTTCTGGGATATGGTCGGTGTACCTCAGCGCCTGCGGTGCTTCATCTTCGACTTCGAAGATACTGTGTCCTTGCCATACCTCATCGTCGCTTAAGGGGGCAGAATCGTTGAGTGGTATACCTCTCTGGTCGTTGTCCAGATGATGTATGGAAACGCCAAGAAACAACCAACCTTCTGCCCTGCATTTTTCAATCCACATCTGGGTGGATTTGCTCGGCACACTCAAAAGTCGCATCGGATTCGGAACGGCGAGGAGTGCCGGAGGTTTAGCGATGGCGGATGAAAATGACTCACCACTTCAAGCGGGACTCTACCTCATTGGCATGGGCCCAGGTCGGGTTGAATTGATGACCTGCAAAGCCCAGAGCACGGCAAAACGGTGTGCCCTACGATTGTATGAAGCCTACACGGCACTGTGGCCAGACCATGAACTCAAACGTCTCGAAAACCACATCGGCCCTATCGAACGGGTGATGCGCCCCACGATTGAACAACCCGAAGAACTTCTTCAAAAGGCAAAAACCACCTCTGTCGGTGTCTTGGTGGTGGGTGACCCTCTCCAAGCTACAACTCACGTTGACCTTCAACTTCGGTGCCTTGAGCAAGGTGTCGCCTGTTTTGTTGAGCATGGTTTGTCCATTACAACCCTTGCAAGCGGTACATCCGGACTTTCAAATTACAAATTTGGTCGACAAACTACGCTTACCTATCCACACGGAGCATGGATCGCAACCTCACCTCTCGAGGTTCTTCTCCTCAACAAATCCAACGGATATCATACGCTTGTCTTGCTTGACCTCGACCCTACAGGGCAAGGTATCGGGGAGCAACAACCCATGACTCCAAGTGATGCTCACGACGCTTTGCAACTGATGAAACAAAAACTTCTTGCAGACAATAACGATGGTATGCTCGATGAATTTGATGCATGGACTGTCGTTGTTTGCAGTGATTTAGGGTGTGAAGATGAGGCCCTTTCCACCACCACCATCGGTCAACTCACTGAAGTCAAAGGTGGTCGACTCAACACCCTCCTTGTCCCAGGAGACATGAGTGACATTGAAGAAAGTGCAATTTCTCGTTGGGATGTCGAGGTGAGTTGATGGACGCTGATACGACCGCTTTTATTTCATTCACCCTGTTCATGTTGTTCTTTGCAGGTGTCGGTTTGGCAAGCATGCGAGTCAAGAAAGATACCACCGACGATTACCTTGTTGCTGGTCGCGGAATGCACCCTGCCCTCGCTGCACTCTCCGCAGTAAGCACATGGAACAGTGGTTACATGTTCATCGGTTTCATCAGTTTCGTCTACTTGATGGGGTACGCCGCCATTTGGATTGGCGTCATTTCCACCGTCGGTCAACTCGTTGCATGGATTTGGTTGTACAGACACATTCAACGCGAAGCGGCCAAACAAAATGTTCGGTCCCTCTCTTCTCTTGTTTCAACCACTCGAGGTGCACCAGAGGCTAAACTTGCAGCGATTCTTTCGGTGTTGTTTCTCTCCATCTATGCAGCCGCCCAACTCACTGCGGGCGGTGTTGCCCTCAATGCCATTCTCGGATGGGAAAAAATCATTGGCATCCTCATCGGTTTTGTTCTCGTCGTTGCTTACTGCTACGCTGGAGGTGTGCGTGCTTCAATTTGGACCGATGCGGCTCAATCGGTGGTGATGATTGCCGGCTCAACGCTCCTCTGTATTACCGCACTCTCTGAGGTTGGTGGCTTTTCAGGGCTTCATGACCAACTCACTATCGTCGACCCTGCAACCACTGAAATGTTTCCATATGGACTTAAATTTGGTCTTGCGTTGTGGCTCTTTGCCTTCTTCCTTGGAGGACTTGGCGTCGCGGGTCAACCACAAGTTGTATCTCGGGTGATGACCCTTGGCGAAGATAAGGACAGAATCCAAGCCATGATTTGGTTTTTCGTCTGGCAAACGCCGTTCATCGCACTTATGTTCATCATCGGACTTGTCTCTCGAGCCATCTTTTTCGACGGTAGTTTCGACCCAGAAATGGGCCTTCCAGTGATGGCTCTCGAAGTTCTCAGCCCATTCTGGGTTGGCTTGATTTTAGCCTCCATTTTTGCAGCAACAATGTCAACGGCTGACAGTTTGGTGCTTGCTTGTACCGCAGCCATCACCGATGATGTCAAACCCGAATGGAGTGAGGATCACAAAACAACAAAACGCGTGACCCTGTTCATGGCGGTCTTTGCAACCCTCATCTCCCTCGTGGCCTTGTGGACGAAGAACGATTCTGTTTTCGATTTGGTTGTCCTTGCCGTTTACGGCCTTGGTTCAATTTTCATTCCATTACTCATTCTTCAAATCATGGGGTATAAGCCTGATTCAGTCCATACTATCGTTATGATGGTCACTGCATTAACATCGGTGACCGTTTGGAGTTTGAGTGATTATTCAAGCGATATCTTCCCTTCAATTCCGGGCATTGGTTCAGCCTTTATTGCACACTTTGTTCTATGTCGGTTCCGCAAAGATTCATCCTCCAACCCATTTGGCACCATGTTTCATTTCCTTTCAAAGAATGA
>JAYODQ010000045.1:9529-11265 GCA_038106355.1 Candidatus Poseidoniales archaeon
GAAACCAATGTAGCCCAATGGGGGCTGCCTGAGGATGCTGGGGCAATTTACCAAATTCGATTTCAAATTCTCTATGATGATACGAGGGACAACTCTGGGCAAAATATCTGTGATATTGTGACAACAACTCCCGACTTCAATGCCGTAGAAGGGCCGCTTGAAGCGGTCGTAGCTGATCAGCAAAACAACGAAGAATGTGGCAACCCTGTAACGGTAGCCTATGTCTACCAAACCTCACTCGATGCCATCATCACAAATTCAACTGGACCAAAATCCTCGATGAACGAGTATACTTCAAGACTTTCAGACCAAACCCCTGTGCAAGGTGATTTCATCATCACGCTCTCGCTTGAGACCCAAACATTGGCCTTTTTCACCAACGATGCAGGTGAATCCGTGGAAGTCATTGTTACAATCGATTATGTTGAAACCGTAAGTCAACCAACGCCAGTTGCTTAATCCAACGAGTAACGCATTCCTTGCCTACCAACATCCCATCCAAGGCGTAAGACTTGCTTGTGTGCAGTGCTGCTTGTATCGTACAAGGGATTGGTGTGATTGAGATGAATAAAGGCAATTTCAGGGTCGCCTTCTTGCCTTGTACCGAGCATTTCAATCGTCTGGGAAACGGGAGGATGGGGCACCTCCGCTTGCACGCGATGGGATAATTCATCGAGGCTCCAAAAAGTCCCATCGATGAGAGCGATGTCAACGCTTAGCGAAGCGAACCACGACCGAATATCTTGTTCCTGCAGAGTTTCTTTCCATGTGTCGTGGTCTGGTAAATAGAGAAGGGTTTTGCTATTTGTTCGCACCAAAAAGGCATGGGTATCGCTGAGTTCTGCTCGATGAGGAACCAAGAGAGGTTGAAGCCTTAACTCGGAGGAAACTTCAATGGTTTGGCCATCGGAAAAGACACGAGGCTCCACAACACCTTGTTCGAGAAGTAGATTCCATTGTGGTGTTGAACGCATCAACTCAAGCATCGAAGCCGAGAGATGAAGTGGTATGCCTCGAAGGTTCATGGTCTCCTTACCAAACAACCCCAAACCATCGATATGACCGAAATGTGCGTGGGTCAGAAATACATGGCCAATGGTTTGAGCATTCACAAATCGCAATTGTTGGGCTAGTGAACGCGAGACATCGATGAGGTGATAGGTGTCGTGTTCAACGATTCCGAGAGCAACAGGATAGGCTTCATCAAAAGGTGAAATATCCTTGCAGCAATCCTTTACGCAACCCGCTTGAGGTCTGCCTCCGTCTTGAGCGATGCCGAGGAGAATCGCTTCGACCATGTTCGGGGTAAATCATCGAATATCATGAATTCTTCACTTTATGTAATTGAAACAAATGGTGACAATATACTTCTATTCTTGTGATTGCTCGAAGAGAACATCATGAGCAATTTGTCGAATATCAACATTCCACTGTTCAAAAATTGGCATGTCCATTGGTTCAACTCCGTGAACCGCTTGGAGCCAAATCAGTGCCCCAGTATCGATAGCAATTTGACCAGCATGTCCCTTCGCATCGGTGAAGATAGAAGTTGCCTTTGCACCAGTAAGTTGTTCAACATCATCTTTTAATTCACCAACTTCAAACATGTCGCGAAGTTGATACATCACAGCACCGTGATGAAAATTGAACACATCGGTTGTTGGAAAGTCAGAACTCAAATTCGATGAAAGATTCATCCATGCATTGAAAGCAACGTCGGTGTTGTTCCTGTATTC
>JAYODQ010000046.1:0-11088 GCA_038106355.1 Candidatus Poseidoniales archaeon
CTCGTCATGTTTGAAGCAACCACAGGGGTGAAACCTACACACGTGTGTGGTAAGCCAAACCCTGGAATGATTTTGCATAAAATCGAGGCATTGGGTCTTCAGCCGAACCAATGTGCTATGGTAGGGGACCGATTGTACACCGACATTGCTATGGCCAATCGGAGTGGGGTCCACAGTGTATTGGTTCTTACAGGGGAAGCAACGATGGATGATGTTGCCTCGCTCGAAGAAGGTTCGGAATTTTTGCCAAGTATCATTCTTGACAGCGTTGCTGACCTTCTTAGGTGATGCATTTGGGAGTTCTTGACCGTCTTAGATGGAGAACAGAGCGTCGAATCAAAACCGAGCCTGACATAATTCAACGTGCTGGCGAATCAGCAGAATTTCGTCTCGGACAATACCTGCGCGCTGCTGGCAAGAAAAGAGGTTGGACCATCTACGAATCGTTAAGAGTTCCACAAAAGGAAGGCCAACACCGCGGTGAAATCGACTTTGTTCTCCTCCACGGCTCTGATGTTTTTGCCGTTGAACAAAAGCACTGGGCTGGGGCTCTTGAGATTGGAGAAGAGGGGGAATTCATTCAGCATCGACCGAATGGAACAACCCAAGTGCACGGCGATATCAAGACCAAGCATGAACGAAAAACAGCCGACCTTGAACACTTCCTCCTCCAACATCATCATGCTCATGATTTTGGAATCCACTCGTGGTTCGTCTTCACACATCCTCGATTTGAATACAACGCAACAGTCGATCTTGGAATTGATATCGTCAATCAAAAGGAAATTGTGGAACGACTTGAACAAAGTGTCAACAAACCACGAAATGAGCATGTAGCCGCTTCTTTGGATACGTTAGGAACATGGGATGAAATCGAAGTCCATGGTGGTCGAATCTACAAAGGCGATGTGCTCGACCTAGGTCTGAGTGTCTTACTATCGGATGCAAGAGCACTCACGCACCCCCTTACACTGATAGAGGTGTCACACAAACGTTCACTCCTCTCGTTGTTGACCTCCTCACCGTCGGTGGCGGTGTTACCAGCCTCAGGGAATCTACGTGAACGACTCGAAAGGCACCAAATCATTCGATTCCATGTCGTCGGAGATGCATCGCCTATCGACATTCCGTGGGCGAGGGTGACTCGGGTTCATTTATCCAATTAATACGAAAATCGTCGTAGGCTTCAAAGGGATGATGAAGATAGTCGAAACATGGACGAATCCATGATTAATGCAATCGGCATGGTGGCTGGTGTTCTTGGTGTTGTGGCATGGTGGCCTCAACTCAAGCGAGTGTGGTCGGAAAAGCGTCACGATGGAATATCTGTGAAAACATTTCTCGTGGTATGTTTGTCAATTTCACTTTGGCTCACCTACGGTATTCTCGTGGAATCGTTACCTATTATCGCAGCAAACGCTGTGACGCTTGTGGTCTTGCTTCTTCTTGTCTTCGGAGTGCTTCGTTTGCGCAAAAAAGAACAACTGGAATACGCAGAAGCACACCCTGAACCACTCAAGTTCTAGCCTTGTGCCCAACACGAGTGTCGAATACTCGTTTGGATGTCAACCAATTCAACAAACTGATTTTGTGGTTGAAATAATCACGGCACCAATCTTGTATGGGTCACCATTTGATGCTGGACGTCGGTCTTCAAGGCGACCTTTCCATCCATCGGTTGGGACGGATGCAGGTACTCGAATCGAAGCACCTCGGTCGGAGACGCCGTAAGAGAATTGATCAATAGATTGGGTTTCATGAAGACCCGTCAATCGTTCTTCATTGTGTGCACCATACACTGACATGTGCTTTTCGATGTTTCTTCCAAATGCCTCACAGATACTGTTGAAGAGTTCCTCTCCACCTACATCACGCATAGCCCCGTTGGAGAAATTTGCGTGCATGCCTGAACCGTTCCAATCACCTTTGATCGGCTTCGGATGGTATTCGATGTAGTAACCATAACTTTCGGTCAATCGGTCAAGCAGATACCTGGCAACCCACAATTGATCGCCTGCTTGCTTGGCACCCTTGGCAAAAATTTGGAACTCCCATTGTCCGCATGCAACCTCTTGGTTGATGCCTTCAAAATTGATTCCAGCTTCAAGACAAAGGTCAGCATGTTCTTCGACGAGGGCTCGACCGTGGGTGTTCTTTCCACCAACGGAACAATAGTACAGGCCTTGGGGGCCTGGGTATCCACCGACTGGAAAACCGAGAGGCTGTTGAGTTTGAACGTCCATGATGAAATATTCTTGCTCAAATCCGAACCAAAAATCATCATCGTCATCATCAATGGTCGCCCTACCGTTGCTTGGGTGTGGGGTTCCATCAGGGTTGAGGACTTCACACATCACAAGGTAACCGTTGACTCGTTGTGGGTCTGGAAAAATTGCTACTGGTTTGAGCAGGCAATCCGAGGAACTTCCGTCTGCTTGTCGGGTTGAGGAGCCGTCGAACATCCACATCGGACATTCCTCGATTGTTCCACCAAAGTTGTCACGTACCAAGGTTTTGCTTCGCATATTCTGTGTTGGTTGGTATCCATCAAGCCAAATGTATTCTAACTTCGCTTTTGTCATAGTTATCGATTGCCTCCCGACCGAGAAGGTATATCAATCATACGCTAAGCAAAATAACGATACGCCTCCGCTTATGAATAAAATTTATCGCATATATTTATCAATTGAACAATAATGAACTTTAGATTTATGACCCAATTTGGTGGATGTTCAATATCAAAATAAATTCTTCACGCAATTGAATAAAATCACTCCATCATGGACAAAAATCTGAAAGACCATCGCCCGAAATCAATTTGAAAATTCTTTGACTTTTTCAACGAGATCCATTTTGCGCAATCGATACACGCCCACAGGTAAGGTGGCTATTGAGATGAAAACAATGACAAGGAGTAAACGGATGGCTACAAAATAATCCAACACAACAGGGAAAAAGAATTGCCAAGAGGAAAACGATGCAGCTAAACCAACCGCTCCAAGGAAAGCAAAAATCACCCCAATCACGCCACCCAACACCCCGATAAGCAAGCTTTCAACGAAGAGGATCATCGTGAGTTGTTTGGTCGATGCTCCAAGGACCCGAAGGGTGGCAAGTTCTGCATCACGTTCACTTATGTTCATGATGAGGGTATTGAACAAGACCGCCGTTGCGAAAAGAATGCCAAGCCCCATCATGACAATAAGGGCATTTGTTTGCTGCTCAAGGAGTGATTTGATGCCCCGCAACAACGACTCTCGTTCGATGATGCCACTGCTCACTGAGGAAAGTTCGTCATCAACACCTTCATTGTCGTTGAACATAAGGTACACTGATGTGGCGTTCACACCGCTTGATTGTGCTAAGTCAGAACGTAAGAAATACATCGTTCGTTGGAGTTCGCCTCTCGTGATGCCGACGACTTGAACATCAACTTCGGTGGTTCCAATCGTTATGCTTGTCATTGAGCCGACTTTAAGGCCTACAAATTCAGCAATACCTTCATCGATGAGTACTTGGGTTACAAGCCCGTCAATGGCAGGATGGTCTCCTTCGATCAGGTTGACGTGTCGCATCGAGTTGTCATTATAGCCTTCAAGACCGACGAGGGAGAGTGAACGAACAGTATTGCTCGAGTCGACGATTTGACCGTACGGTACCTCGATGAGAAGTTCATACTTGGTATTGTGTTGTTGTGCCCAGGCAATCACTTCACCCTCACCGTCGGATTGAATGAAGACTTGAACATCCCACGATTGCTCCTCCTCTAAATTTCCCACAATGGTTTCTTCAAGGCTCCCTGTCATCATTTGAATCGAGCCAAAAAGCATCAATGAAATACCAACAGCAAGCAACGTCATCGACAATCGAATTGGCTTGCGAAGACTCGACCGAATGGACAAGCCCACCGTGGTTGGCAACCTCTTGGTCAGTCGTTGTAAGAAACTAGATCCGATACGGATGTCGTTTGACCCTGAAAGAATCGAAAGTGGTTGGAGGCGGGCAATTCGGAGAGCCGGGACAATTCCAGATATCATCACAACAAACATCGTTGCAGACATGACGGTCACAAACAATGACGGGGGAAGTGACCTATCGACGATTGGCAAACCGATGATGTCCTCATAAAAATCAAGCATGAAATTCATGCCGTATGGGCCGAGAAGTCCACCAACAAGACAACCAAGTGCCCCAATGGCAAACGGTGCCATGATGTACCCGGTCATGAGCGATGTGCGTGGTATGCCGAGTGTTCGGAGGATGGCAATTTCTCTTGCTTGGGATTGAATAAATCGCTGTAATGTGAGCACGATAACAATACACGAAATCACGGAAATCATGACAGTAAAGGGAACTACTGTTCGCTTTGCCCCCTCTAAATCTTGACGAAGAAATTCGATTGGGGCCTGTTCACCTCGGTCCATGATTCGGCCACTAAGTCCACTTTCATCCGCTGATTGAGCGAAGGTTTGCTTCATGGCAGCGAGTTCTTCGCCCTCAAATTCATCGGTGTTTGGCAGGTCAAATTGTGGAGTGCCGTCGATGTCGATCATGATGGTGTTGGCCGAAGCAAGTGAATTGTTGGACAGTCGTGCCATACCCTCATCGGTCAAGTAACCGACAACAAAAGTACCTTCTTCGGGTGGGAAGATTGATCCTTCGGGTGCAAAGTAGACATGCATGGGGTGGAAAGCAAAACCTGTCACGGTAAAGGCAACTTTGCCCTCACCTACACCCACATAGATTTCATCCCCGAGACCAACATCGATGGTGTCTAAGATATGTGCGTCGAGAACAATCTCAGCATCGGTGGTGGCTGGCCCTCCGGGACAGCAGTTCGTATTGGGAAACCACAACCTATCGATAGTATCGGTTGTAGAAAGACCATGCCAAATTCCTGCGATACCATCATCTGTACTATTGATGAACATTGCACCGTTGAGAATGAGTCTCGATTCACACGCATCCAACGTTGGATACGAGGCTTGCCAATTCGATTCGAGAGTATCGCAAAATGAATCAACATCCTGTTTGGACCACACGGTTGTCTTGTTGTCCAGCCACAAATCACCGAGGTTTGTCCCTTGTTCGTCGTCCTCATACATTGCATCGTACACATGTTCGAGGTTCGATGCGTATCCACCAAAAGTGATGCCTGCAAACACAGCAATTGAGACCATGAGAATGACGGCTGCAAGACGTAGTTTGTTTCGCAAAAAATTGCGATACAGTCGCTTGGTTAACAGGGATGACATTTGATTCACACTTCATTTGTTTTTTCGTCAGATATGATTTTGCCACTATCGAGTCGAATCACTCGAGTTGCATATTTTGTTAATTTTTCATCGTGGGTCACAAAGACTGCAGTGATGTTTTCTTTCTCGCAAGATTCGATGAGCGCTTGCATGACACTTGCACTCGTTTCACTATCGAGATTGCCTGTTAATTCATCCCCCAGCAAGAGGCGGGGGCGCTTCGACAGGCTTCTTGCAATCGCTACGCGCTGTTGTTGTCCACCGCTGATTTCACCAGGAAACCGGTCAACTTCTTCAGAAAGGCCAACCATGGCAAGAAGCTCTTTTGCTCTCGCTACATCCTTTGCCCCTGCGAGTTCCTGAATGAGAAGGATATTTTCGAGAACGGTGAGGTCTTGAAGGAGGTTGAAGAATTGAAATACATAACCAATGTTGTTTCGGCGGAATTTCGTCATCTGTTCTGAATTCTGCCTCGGAACTTCATCCCCTCCAAAAGTATAGGTTCCACGTGTAGGGCTATCGAGTGCTGAGAGGCAATTCAGCAGGGTCGTCTTTCCTGAACCGGACGGTCCGAGTAAAATGACACGCTCCCCTTCTTTGACCGTGAGGTCAATACCATCGAGGGCTTTGACCACGCCCGACGGCATTTCATAATGGCGTTCCACACCTTTCATCTCAAACAACGACATACTACCAATTCGTGCGGACAAGTCGTAAGGTATCAACAATTTGACTCGGTGAATGACACAATCTCTGGACTGCTTCACCCTCGGCGAAAGTCCAATGGATGATGACAAAATTGTATGCTGGTGGAGAATTGTTAGCCTTGCTGTTTGCTTAAAGAACTGGTGCTGAGGATATTCCTAAGCGATTGATATACGCCTCAGGGTTGACTGCAGCGAGATAATCGGCATCCATTGGTTGCTCTAACTCCTCAGCAGTAAGCGTTTTTCCCTCAAGAGTAAAGACGGTGTAGCCGTGTTGAACAAGGGGGGTGAAAATATCTTGAGCGTTTTTCCCAACCGAAGTAAGGATGCTGCGTCGTAATTCAAACAAAACAAGTCCGATGCTTTTGTTCGACAACATGGAAGATGCTCCTCGGAGCACATCTTCCTCAAACCCTTCCACGTCAATCTTGAGGAGGTCAATTCTTTCAATCCCATTTGTCGAACAAAACTGGTCGATCGTTCCAACCTCGACCTCAATGATTTCAACGGTAGGACTGGCTGCCGTATTCCCAAAAGAATGGTGTCCGTGAAAACGCTTCACATGAAGTGGGAGGGTTCCTGGTTCGCTTCCCAACGCGAGTGAAGATAACGTGATGTTCGTTCTTCGACGGAGCGAGATTTGTTCTTGGGTCAGTCGAATGTTGTCCGGATGGGGTTCAAAACCATACACGTGCTTCGTTCGTTTTGAAAACCAATTAGCAATGGTTCCAATGTTGGTCCCCACATCGAAGACAATATCCTCTTTTGTCAACAAAGGTTCAATCACATCAAGCCAGTAGGTGGCATCAACAGCAAGATTGGAGTTCAACGTCCACTTCAGTCGCTCCCCTTCTAAAACCGGACGCAATAAACCTCGCTGGGGATCATGGACGAAGACTGTCATGTCCGATGTTCTAATCCATCGTTTGACAATTGGCTCCGTGATGTGCTTTGAGTACAATCGACCAGGAAGTTGAAACGCATAACGCAAAGCACGATGGGGAAAAGAATGCATGAGCGGCATACGGTCTCAAGTTCTGGCTGGGCCCTTACCACTTCAATATATTCATGCACAGACGGGTGGTTTGCATCATACGAACAGAGACACATTTCATACTCAACATTCAACCTCAATCGGCTCGTACCTCAACAAAATTTCGATGAAAACTGGTATTGGGCACACGATAGACTTCAAGAAGGGCGAACAAGTCCCTGCGGCCATGAGTGATTTAGACAAAGGTGACAACTACACCATTCGCGACATGAATCTTGCAGAGAAGGGGGCACTTCTCGTTGATTGGGCCCGTGCTCGAATGCCAGTTCTTGCGAAACTCAAAGAAGAAGCTGAACGCACGAAGCCGCTTGCTGGTATGCGTGTCGCTGGATGTCTTCACGTCACCAAAGAAACTGCTGTCCTCATCGAGGCCATTCGAGCCGCAGGTGCTGACATTTCTTGGTCAGGTTGCAACCCATTGTCCACACAAGACGAAGTTGCTGCGTGGCTTGCAAGTGAGGGTTACTCGGTTTACGCTTGGCACGGCCAGTCCACTGAAGACTTCTATTGGTGCATCGACAAAACCCTCGAATTCAAACCGACGTTGACCCTTGATGATGGTGCCGACCTTATCGTGCGTGTCCACGGTGAAAAATCTGAATACGCAGAAGGCGTTATCGGAGGGACCGAGGAAACCACAACCGGTGTTCATCGTCTCCGTGCTATGGCCGCCGCTGGCGATTTGCGGTATCCAGTGATCGCAGTCAATGACGCTGTGACCAAATGGGATTTCGACAACGTCTACGGAACTGGTCAGTCAACACTCGATGGCATACTTCGAGCGACGAGTGTGCTGCTTGCTGGTAAAACGTTCGTTGTGGCTGGATTTGGTCACTGCGGTAGTGGGCTTGCCATGCGAGCCCGTGGTATGGGAGCCAATGTCATTATCACCGAAGTTGACCCACTCCCTGCCCTTCGAGCCGTCATGGAAGGTTACCGAGTCATGCCCATGGACGAAGCTGCAAAACTTGGTGATATTTTCTGCACCGCCACCGGTATGGAAGACGTCATCGTAGGAAGGCACTTTGAAACCATGAAAGACGGTGCAATTGTGTGCAACACCGGCCACTATGACTGTGAAATCAACATCGATGACTTGGAATCAATGGCCGCATCTGTGCGAACAATTCGAGAAGATAATGAAGAATTCAAAATGCAAGACGGTCGCCGAATCTTCCTTCTTGCACGAGGTCGATTGGTCAACCTCGCTGCTGCAGAAGGTCACCCTTCCGAAGTGATGGATATGTCCTTTGCCAACCAATTCCTTTCCTTGTGTCGTCTGGCCAAGGAGGGTGGCTCAATGGGTAAGGAAGTCTATGACATCACCACCGAACAAGACCAAGATTTGGCCACGACGAAACTCGAAACGCTTGGGTTCAGCATCGACGAACTAACTGAAGCTCAACTCGCCTACTTGGATGATTACACCGTCGGTACGTGAAGTTCAATCACTCATTGGCTCAAAACAATGAGGTCAAATCGTTCAGACGCGATGCAAACGCAGCGTGGACATCTCTTCGGTCCAGAATTTGGAGTAAGGAGAGTTGCCCGACCGCCAAAGGATGTGCTTCGTGAAAGGCACGAATCTCTGTAGCATGCCACTCTTCGGTGCACAGCATCGCTATTCCGTTCAACATTCGCGAATGAGAACTTGCTGGAAACCGGTCAAGGGCTTTCTCCCAACGCTTGACGAGTCCTCGCCAAACATGTTCTGCGATGGCTCTATTCATCATCATGGCACCAATAAGGTACGGCGCATCCTGTGTTCGGAATTCGGAGAAACAACGCTCAAGCGTTCGTTCTGCGACGTCGAGGTCAGGGACTGAGGCTAAGGCAAACAGAAGGCGTTGCTCATCTTGAGGTGTTTTGGCAGCAATTCGGCGCTTGTACAGAAGTGCTTCAAGACCTTCCGGATGTTGAGCTGCAGCTACTGCTGTTGCAGGTCGAGCGACGTCACCGACGAGTTCATCGGCCATAAATCGGCGAACAGACTCTGCGATGACATCTTTGTCATCTCCACGCAAGCCCAACATTTGCACTAGCATTCCTCTCATTTCACCAACTTCAGACCCCTCGCCTTCAACAGCATCCCAGCCAATTCGAGCGAAGGCGGCTCCATGCACTTCCCGAACATAGGTTGCCAAAGTTGCTCGTTCCTCTTCAGTGCATAACCTATCGATGATGGCAATTGCTGTGTTTAGTGTAGCCCAGGTTGACGGTTCGTCAAGGTCCACCAAACCGCGCCCAAGACGGAAAATATCAGCGGGAGAAGAAAGTCCAACCAACGCTGCTGCCCACGAATCTGCAAGCAGTGAGGCGCGTTCCATGGGTGTCAGGTCGTGCATTCGTTGAGAAAGTTCGGCGACTTCGTCTGGCCCATAGGTTGTACGATACACGCCCACAGCACCAGCATTCACAAGGTGGCCTTTGGGCACATCGAGATGATCATCGCTTGTTCGAAGCAATCGTGTAGATGTTGGCCCCCCATCGAGACTGCGTGTGTGAATGGGAATGTGCCAACCCTTGCCGATTGCAGATTGTTCGCGGGGTGGCAAGTAACTGAAGGGTCGTTGCCGAGCACAACCTTCGCAGACATCAAGGTGAGGATGCCCTCCTTGCAAAATCCATGTATCCATCACTTCGCTGACATCGAGACCAGAGGCTTCCTCAAGGGCAACCCATAGGTCCTTTGTGACTGTGTTTCCATACGAGTGTCGCTTCAAGTAAATTCGAACGCCGTCCCTAAACACTTCGGGTGTGATCCATTGTTCAAGCATCCTCATCACTGCACAGCCTTTGACATACGTAAGAATGTCAAACATACCGGTCGCATCGGCTGGAGTGATGACCTCGTATTCAATGGGGCGTGTGCTATGTAATCCGTCGGTATTCAATGCAACTTCACGGCTTTGCATGAATCCTTCCCAAATTTTCCATTCGGGGCGGAAAGCGTCGGTACATATGGTCTCCATAAATGTCGCAAAGGCCTCGTTGAGCCAAATTCCTTCCCACCACGCCATCGTCACGAGGTCGCCGAACCACATGTGAGCCAGCTCGTGATTCACGACCTGTGCCACACGTTGCATGTCGAGTTGTGATGCGGTTGTGGTGTCGACCAACAATGCAGTATCGCGAAAAGTCACCAGTCCAAGGTTTTCCATCGCACCGAAGGCGAAGTCGGGAATAGCGATGAGGTCCAACTTATCGCTTGGGTAAGGGATACCGAAGTAGTCTTTGAAAAATCCGAGAGCAAAACAGGCACTTTCCATGGCAAGGTTGGTCAAGCCGAGTCGTCCAATTGGAGCAATCACACGAATAGGCACGCCATCAACATGCTTTGTTTCAGTCACTTCGAAACGGCCTATGGCGAAGGCCACAAGATAGGTGGACATCGGCATCGTTGGAGCAAAGGTCACCCTATGTCGACCATCGCCAAGGTCGACTCTGTTCAACTCAGCACCATTGCCGTAGGCTTGAAGGTCCTCTGCAACTGTGAGCTCTAATGCGTATGTTGCCTTGAAGGCGGGCTCATCCCAACAGGGAAACACACTTCGAGCATGTGTATCTTGGCATTGGGTTGCTGCGAGCACTTGAGTGTTGCCATCTGGGTCAACATACGAAGCACGATACAGCCCGTGAAGGCCATCGTTGATGTGCCCTCGATAAGCAATATCCAAGGTTGCAGGACCAGTGGCAATAGCACGGGGGAAACGTAATTCTGCCGTTTCATAGGTTTCATGGAGATGGAAATCGACCATCACCATTTGACCCTCGGAATCCGTTAAACTTGCTTCATCAATTTCAATGTCAAGAAGATTGAGGGTAATGGAGTTTGATGACCGCTGAACATCAACGGCGATTGTCACGGCTCCAGTGGTTTGAAAGGTTTCCAAATTCGCATCAATTCGAATATCGTACGCATTTGGAATGACATCATCATGAAGACGGTACGGGTTTGACGGTTTGCTCATATCGTAAGGGCACTGTCGAAGATTCTTGAATTGTTTGGACAAGGTGTGCAAGATTGACGATGGGGCGAACAATATCGACAGTGCTTGTTCCTCACATCAAT
>JAYODQ010000087.1:0-1636 GCA_038106355.1 Candidatus Poseidoniales archaeon
CATTCTGTTTGTCATCGACACCATTGCGCGCTCCCCTCATTCTATCAATGAAATGGAGGCAATCGATGCTTTGAACGATGAAATGGAACAAGCAGGACATCGATTGTTTGCTTGTGGGCTTGAACACCCGTCCCTATCCACATTATGGGATCTTCGAAGTGGAAGGCAAAACACGGAAACTGCATCTCTAATGAGCACGCAAGAATTTTACAGCGGATTTTGGATTGTTGATGTTCCAGACGAAGATACCGCTCGTTATTATGCGAAAAAGGGGTCAGAGGCTTGCCAGAGACGAGTTGAATTGAGGCCAATGATAGGATAATGTAGGTATTTTCTTTGTTCTTATCGTACGAATACATAATGTCCCTTCGGTCGAGGCTTTGGTATGGAGCAACGGAACATAGGCTATGTTGCCCTGCTTCGACGAAACAAACCCTTCAGGCGTTTGTTTACCGCCGTTGAAATTTCGTACATCGGTGATTGGTTTACGGTTATTGCCTTATTTTTGCTCTCGGCACAGGAATCTGACAATTCACCTCTCGCTATTGCTGGGGTGCTTGCTGCCCGGTCCTTTTCGATGGCTTTTCTCGAGCCGATTACGGGCATGTTTGCTGACCGATACTCGAGAAAAAAATTGATGATTTTATCGTGCCTCTCACCCTTTCTCATCCTTACGGCTGTCATTATGACCGGATTCATTTCTTCACTCCTCTCAATCTACATCGTGACCGTTGCAATCACTGCTTCACGTGCATTGTTTGACCCCGCAGAATACGCTTATGTCCCCAATATTTGCACGAAGGATGAGTTACTTACCGCCAATGCTATCACGAGCGGGGGGTGGTCTATAGCACTCGGAATTGGTGCCTCGATTGGTGGATACACTATTGCAACATTTGGAACAGATGTGGCACTCCTTGTCGACGTATGCACGTATTTCCTTGCAATGTTGCTCCTCATGACCCTCCCCGAAGGAGGGCCCACCGCAAAAGAAGAACAAGAGGCGTCCAAGCGAAGTGGTTTTTCAGACATTGCTGCTGGTTGGAACTACGTTCGAAAAACACCAGAAATACGTCGCATTATTGGACTTAAGGGAGCTTGGGCTGTGGGTGGGGGAGCCCAGGTGTTCCTCCTTGTCTTGATTGGTGATGCCGTTCAATTCGGACAAGTGGCAACAGGCATTGGATTGTTGTACATGGCACGGGGGTTGGGTTCAGGCTTTGGGCCAGTCGCTTTTCGTCGAATTATGAATGCCCCTGAATACGGGGCAAAAATCATCCTCGTTGCACTGTGTTTGTGTGGTGGGTTTTACCTGGTGGTGGCCGGTATTCCTTGGGCATGGTACATCCTTGTGTTCGTCTTCTTGTCTCATGCTGCAAGCGGTATCAATTGGGTCCTCTCGACAACTATGCTTCAGAAAAGAAGTGAAGATGAATGGCGTGGGCGCGTCGCCGGAACTGACTTTTTCCTCATCACGCTCATCATGGGTATTTCGGCTCTCGTCGCTGGGGGAGTGCTCGAATACACCTCGTTTTCAGTCCGCCTTCTCCTTGCTGTTACAGCCCTGCTTCAAATTGCCGCTGGCGTGGTTTGGTTTGGCCTCTACTCTACATCAGAACAACACTATCTTCACACA
>JAYODQ010000047.1:0-10676 GCA_038106355.1 Candidatus Poseidoniales archaeon
CCATTGACAGGGTCGCCGCCAATACCAATGCATGTGGATTGACCTTCGCCGATGCTCATCGTTTGAGCGACCGCCTCGTAGGTGAGTGTTCCGGATTTGGAAACAATTCCTATTCTGCCTTTGGCGTGGATGTGCCCGGGCATGATACCTATTTTTGCTCCACCTTGATCGCCAGGTGTGATGATACCAGGACAATTTGGTCCAATGAGGCGGATGCCAGGTCGATGTTCAACGAATGCTACTGCACGAACCATGTCAAGGGTTGGAATGCCTTCGGTAATGCAGACAATGACTCCTTCGCCTTTGATGGTGTCGAATGCATCTGCCGCTTCCATAATTGCTTCAGCAGCGAAGGGTGGAGGAACGTAAATCACCGTCGCATCTGCGTTTGTTTGTGCAATGGCATCAAACATTGAATCCCACACGGGGAACATGCGCCCTTGCAGTTCAACGGATTGACCACCTTTTCCTGGCGTACATCCTCCAACGATGTTTGTGCCATATTCCACCATTTTATCGGCATGGAACATACCTTGATTTCCCGTAATACCTTGGACGATGACTTTTGCGTCTTCCTCAATCCAAATCGCCATCAGGCCCCACCTCCGATGAGTGACACAATCTTTTGAGCCCCATCCGCGAGGTCGTTGGCAGGGTGTATGTTGAGGGTTGAGGCAGCGAGAATGGCTTTTCCTTCCTCAACATTTGTTCCTGCAAGTCGAACGACCAAAGGGACGTCCAATCCAAGGGATTCTGTTGCGCCAATCACACCTCGAGCGATAATGTCGCATCGCATGATGCCACCGAAAATGTTGACGAGAATACCCTTGACATTTGGGTCCTCAAGAATAATTGAAAACGCAGTCTTCACTTGTTCTTCATTTGCACCGCCTCCGACATCGAGGAAGTTGGCAGGCTCACCACCATAGAGCTTAATCACGTCCATCGTGGCCATGGCAAGTCCAGCACCATTGACCAAACAACCGATATTCCCTTCTAATTTCACATAAGACAATCCAGTTTCCTTTGCTCTGAGTTCAACTTCCTCTTCTTCACTGAGGTCTCGGAGTTCATTCCAATTTTTATGACGAAATTCTGCATTCTCATCGAATGAAATTTTGGCGTCAAGAGCAAGAATTTGGTCGTCATTGGTTTTTACTAGTGGATTGATTTCCAACATCGAACAATCGTTTGACACAAACATTGAGTACATGTTACCAACGGCTTGAACAAAGGATTTGTGGGCTGCCCCCGAGAGACCAAGTTGCATAGCAAGGTCTCTTTTCTGGTAGCCGAGGAGTCCAGCGTTCGGATCGACATTGACTTTGTGAATTTTTTCGGGGGTGTGTTCAGCCACCTCCTCGATGTTGACTCCGCCTTCTGTTGAAGCCATGATGAGGACAGATTTGTTTTCACGGTCCACGAGGATAGCGAGGTAGTATTCGTGTGCGATTTGACAACCAGATTCAACATACAAATTTCGAACAATTTTGCCCTCTTCTCCAGTTTGGATGGTCACGAGAAGATTTCCTAGAATGTTGGTTGCGTAAGTCTCGACTTCTTCACGTGAAAAAGCAACTTTGACACCTCCATCCATGATGTGTGCCCTTGTTTGTGGATGGTAAAGTGTTCCTTTTCCACGGCCTCCAGCATGGATTTGGGATTTTACGGCAACCACCTTGCTCTCTAAGGCATCGTAAGCGGATAACGCTTGCTCTACAGTTGTGCAATGGATGCCTTCCAACACTGGTACACCGTACGCACGGAGTAATGCTTTCCCTTGATATTCGTGTATGTTCATATGACCGACAAGAGTTTGGAAAAACAACCCGTCTTTGAATACTTTGCAAGGATTCTTTGAACCACAAACCACCCTTTTGATAATGTCCACCTTCTCGGACAATCAATGCAAGTGGTGGTGTTAGCAGGTGGATTTGGAACCCGCTTGTACCCATGGACACATCATGTTCCCAAACCCATGTTGCCCATGCTCGATAAAACACTCATGGAACGGGTCGTGGAAAATGTCCCATCCAATCTGGTTGATGAAGTGGTGATTGCTGCAGGATACAAAATAAAGGAACTTGAAGAGTATTTTCGCTCAAAGGAACTACCTTTCGATGTTCGAATTGTTGAGGAAGAAGGGCCCCTTGGAACTGGAGGTGCACTTGGAAATTGTCGTGATGTCTTGTCTGGAACATTTGCCTGCTTCAACGGGGATATTGTGTCCTCATTGGATGCTTCGCATCTTCTTGACCTCCACTCAAGAACAAAGGCAACTGCAACACTTGGTTTGTGGAGCGTTGATGACCCCACCCGCTTTGGAATTGTTGGCCTTGACGAAGATCATTTCGTGACCAAATTTAAGGAAAAACCAAAGCCTGAGGAGGTTTTTTCGAACTACATCAATGCTGGCTCTTACATCATGAACGAGGAGATTTTCGAGTATATGCCGTCGGGCAAACACTCACTTGAACGTGATGTCTTTCCAGTCCTTGCCGAAGAACACAAATTGTGTGGATTACCATTTGAAGGCTATTTTATCGATGCTGGCACACCTGCCTCGTGGAAGGATGCCATTCAGGCTTGCATCACCTATCAGCGATTTACTTCTGGTTTGGTTCACAAGAATGCATGGTTCGCAAAGCAAACAATAGATGGACGAATCGAAGGTGGGATGATTCAAGAAGGTTGTTCGATTCATCCAAATTCGGTGGTTCACAATTCGACACTTCTTGAACAAGTTCACATCGAAGAAGGGGCTTCATTGGATGGATGCCTTGTTGGTGCCAATGCACGAATTGGATTTGGCTGCCGCTTGGAAAATGTGGTCATCGATTTCAATGTACATGTCCCTGCACATACCGTTCAACACGGTGGAACCTACCCAAACGCCACCGAGTCATCCTAAGATTTGCCAAACATCTAAAACAACGCCGTCATGCTTGAAACATGGCCAAACCTCTGATTGTTGTCAACTTCAAAACATACGATTCTGCATCGGGAGAACGTGCCATTGAACTTGCAAAAGCTATGCAACATGCCGACCATTCGAAGGCGACATTTGTTGCTGTCGTTTCTGCTTTTGACCTCTCCGAAGCCGCAAAACTTGATGGTGTCGAAATTTGGAGTCAGCATCTTGACCCTGTCGGACAGGGTGGTTACACTGGGTGGTTAGAACCAAAAACTGCTCTCGAACGTGGTGCGAAGGGCACCATCATTAATCATGCAGAACACAAAGTGGATTTAGGACACATCGAACAACTGCTCTCCATGCTCCCCGATGGATTTCCAGTGTGTGCTTGTGCTGCTGATGTGGAAGAAGCCAAAGCACTTGCTCTGCTTAATCCAGATTTCATTGCAGTTGAGCCTCCTGAACTCATTGGGGGAGATATATCAGTAACGACCGCCGACCCCCAAATCGTGACCGATACGGTCAATGCCGTCAAAAGCGTGAATCCAAATGTTCGCATCCTCTGTGGCGCTGGCGTCAAAAATGGCGAAGATGTTGCAAAGGCCATCGAACTTGGTTCGGAGGGCGTTCTCCTTGCAAGTGGTGTAACGAAATCTGAACATCCATCTCTTGTTTTAGCCGACCTTGTTTCGAAACTTTGATTGTTTCAGGTCGTGAAGGGCAAGCACTTGTTGTTCTAATTTTGCTTCGACAAGTCCTTTTGAAGCAGGGCATACATCAATGTGCGGACAAGATTTGCAAATTCTTGGATGCTTAGCCAAAGGCAATACGTTGAGTGATTTTGATAAAAGCACTTCATTCTTGACGTCCCTCATCGCTGCAATATCGTATTCAATGAGTTTCTGCGTTCTCTCCAACAAAACATCACCACATTCAAATTCAACACCTCGCCATTGATGTCGGTCAAGTGAAATATTTCGAATCCTGATATTGGCTGTAGCCTCCGTCATGAAGGGCCGTTCAAGCGCCCAAATCCCCATGCTCATCGTTTCAAGATGGGTTGTTTCATTGTACACAAACGGGCTAAATTGAACTCGTAAACAGGTCCAGACACCTTGTTCGTACACCACAATATCCGGGGCACAATAGAGAATGTTACCGTGTTTTTCAATCGATTCAGTCCTTGGGAAAAAGAGCCATGATGTCGATTGTTTTCGAACTTTTCCGAGCCAAGGATGATGCAACAAAGAGTCGATCCATTGTTCGATGGTGTTGATGAGCGATGTGGTTTGGAACGGTTCAAGATATAATTTGAGACTGGAGAACATGAATTCAGTGATGTCTCGTATCTGTTGTCTCTTGAAATGATTTGACCAAAGCGACCCATTCTTGTGGTCTTCAAGCCATTCGTACAGGACTCTGCGTGCGATTCGAATTGAAATATCTCTGTGGCTTAATCGAGTTGAAGGTCGTATCGCATCTGATTTTTTCTTCGGACGCCCGTATTTGAGAAACCATTGCCGTGGACATTGAGAAAATAGTTCAAGATTCGTCTTACTCCAAGTGTGTTGTTGTGCCATAACATAGAGCAGTAGCCTCTATGCTCTTGAAGGTTTAGAAGATACCAATGTGAGATAATGAAAACACTGTATTCATGAGGGCCCAAATGGCAATAGGCACGAGGGCCCAACCAACAAATTGGGCAAACACTTCACTACCAAATTTGCCAAATAATCTTGAAAATGGGCCTCCCCAAGAGGCGACAAACCGTAAACAAAGAATGGCAATTCCAGCAAACAAGAGATAGACGACAAACAAGAAGAGGGCCATGGCTATCGAAGTTCCACCCAACAACGCTGTCGAACCTACACCTTGCTGGAACCACATCGGATTGACGAACCATGCCATCCATCCCGCCCATAGACCGAGCAAAACATCTCGTTGCATGTCAACAACATCTCTCCAGTTTTGAAACACTTGAGGGAATAAAGAATGAAGAATTCTTCCAACGAAGTCTGCCTCGTAGGGCGTCCCTTTTCGGGCTGTCACCAACGCCATTTCAAGGAACCACACCATCATCAAAATTTGGCCAATATAGCCAAACGACCAAGGTAGTGGAAGCAAGACCAGCAACAACATTGGCAGGTTGACAAGAAGAACACCGGCAGCACCAGCACCGATGATTGAAGCCCACAACAATCCAGGTGGCAATGGCTCATCAGGAGCCTCCCAGCCATCACGGGGAAGGGCGAGGAAGATGAGGAATAATGCAGAACCAAAAATGACGCCGAACAACGGTGCTACAGGTTGACTTCCGCCTGATGCTACAGCATCGATTGCATCAGCAATATCCTTTGCACCTGCTGTGGGTGATGATGAATAGGTGACGATGCCTGCTGCATCTACGAGAAGAACATTGTCCGATAGACCACCGGGGGATAGGCTCTCAAAAGCATTTGATGAGTCAAGATAAACACCCCAAGTGACATTGATGCTTTGCTCAAGCAACTCAACATCGAATTGTGTTGCATCCTCGCCCATGATGACATGAACAACTGCAATGTCTGAAGCGTAGCTATCCAACGTCGTATTAAATTCGTCAGCATGGTCGAAAATATTTTCAGAACCAGGTAAAACAATCGCTACAAGTAACAGTTTCTTCCCATGATACAGGTCGGCAAGAGAAACTTCGCTACCGTTCCTGTCTTGAAGGGTCACATCCGTCAATTGAGGTGTATATTGTTGTGGAGGGATGCCGTCAAGGTTGTATTGTGTCAACACAGGTCCTAAGATGATCGACAGCAGTAGGACAACCAGGGCACCCAAAATCGGTAGCGGCAAGAGCAAATGTTGTCTGTATGAATTCCAAATAAACCCAAAGAAACTCAGAGAGGTGGCAATAGAGAGAAAAAGTGTAGCATTGGCAAAACCATCGTATCGGTCTTCCACTTCAAAACGAAGAATGCCAAAGGCATGACATTCGCTGTTGAGGTCGCCTGCAATTGAACGGAGGCAAATTTGCAAATTTAAGTCTCCAATGGGTAATTTTTCTGCGCCAGACCAGGTGCTCACCGTGGTGTTGTTACCTAATTGACGAACCATTTGAATTCGGTTCGCACTGGTTTCAACCAAGAGGTCGCCGTCGTTGGTGAATTTCTCATCCTTGTCAAGTGGCCCCCAGATTTCCCATTTTTGATCACGTAAATCTTCGGGCCCGAATGGTAGGTTTTGTTCGAGTTGGATATGTGCTCTTCGGGCTTCATCAACGAAGATCGATGCTTCCGGCTGATACATCACACCCTCCATGATGATGCCCCCGCTATTGAATTCAAATCCCCCCCATTGAACACGAGCCGTTGTTCCTGCACAACGATGGTGCACTGATACATCCAATGTTATCGTATCACCAGGTTCCATCACGAAACTCACATTCTGATACGCTCCTGAGAAATTCATGGCGTCGTTTTGTGCGACTTTGTTGATGGTTTGAGTGACTTCTTCTTGATACACTTCTTGACCAGCGATTCGAACGGTGTAATACAAACTGGTTGAGCTATCTGTAAGGGTGAGGCGAGTGCAGGAGGTAGGGCCGGTATTTGCTTGAAGAATCATTGAAAAAAACACCGACATTTGGACATCTGTGTTGATGCTCTCAAACACAGGTGGGCTTTCTAAACTAAACACTGGCACTGGCCCGCCGGTGACACCAACAACGAAACCACCCACTGCAGAATCGGTCTGACCTCGCTGCAATACGGCTGAGTCCACATCTTCACCTTCAACGAAAAGGCGTTCAAGTGCTACAATATCCCATTCTTCAAAGCCAGCATCGTAGCGTACATCACCTTCTGCCGCAAATACACCGATACTGATGAACATTGAAGTGAAGAGCAGAGAAAGTAGGAATATACTCACTTCCCTCCGCATGACTAAACCACATCGTCCAAGTTCAATAAAACAATGGCTTCATGCGAAGAATGGCATGCCAAGATAGACCCACATGATGATGATGCCGCCAAGGATCGATAATGCATTGACCGTTCCTTTGGTGAGCAGACCACGATTTTCCAACGTTGCACCGAGGAGACTATCGATTTGACAACCAATCCAACCCGTTGCAATAAGCACACCTGTGAGGGCAATACCCTCATCAAAATTAACAACGTTCGTGAGGTAAGCGCTGATGAAGGTACAGATGGAGACAATAAGTGAACCTAAGAATGCTGCCAATTGTCCATTCGGTGAAAATCCACCGTTCTCCCCTTGTTCGCATGGCTTCATGGTGGTGATCATTCGCACCCTTGGGTCGAGACAACCAATTTCTGAGGCAAAGGTATCAGACGCAGCAACAGCAACAGAGGCACCAAAGATCCAGATTCCTGCTTCATAATTATCAAATTGGAAGGCGATGATGCACATGAAACCGGGGAAAAATCCGTTTGCAACTACATTTTTCCATCCTCGATGACCATCTTCAGATTCGCACAAGCCAAGTGATTGTTTCTCACCAAACCTCCACTTTGTTGCTTTGTGGCTTGACAACAAAAACCCAAGCAAAATAATGAGCCATGTCCAGTGACCGAGCCCACCCACAATGAATCCAAGAATTGATGCAGCAATAATTCCATGTTTATCAAGCATTTTTGCTTTTGTTGACATCAAAATGAGGGCGAGAAGAATGACAAGAGTCACTCCTAAATTCGTCGTATTGAGTCCACTAGAAAAAAAGTCCATAGTACCCCTCCTCGAAAAGTACCTTGCATCAAACTGTATTGTTCGCCTGTGTTCTTCTCGAATGGTGTAGTTTATCAATTAAGTGGGTCAACCTCATTTTTCATTTCAACTTGAAAGATTGGAGGCACGATTCGAACAATAGCAAGCCAAAGTATGGTAACAAGGACGACGATCCATCCAATATTGACAAGAGCATACAATACAACGGATTCAAATTCCAAAAGACCAATAGCCCAAGATGAACCATTCCAAAAAGCGTGACCAAGAATCGCAATGATAAGGCCTTGTGTCCAGTTTGTTGGTAAATTCCAAGCATGCTTTCGATGCTTCATGACCCACCTTGAAAGCCAATCCGAAGGACGTGCAGTGATTCTTGATGTTGAGACAACTTGACCTGTTGATTTCTCAAACAAGACCCATTCGGTTTTGGGTGCAGAGCTTCGAAAGTCGTACACTGAATGCGAATCCCTCGATTTCCATCGAAGACTTGAGGCGATAGCATAACCAGAAATGCCCGTCCATAAGGCATGGCCTGGAATTGAACCAATACCACGAATGATGGAGGTGATAAGAAATGATATTCCTCCATCGCCTACGGCGAGAGAGCCCATTATGTACTGAGCATTTTCGACGAGCGCAAATCCAAGTCCAACCGTTGAACCGACATAAAATCCATGACGTGGAGTTTCTAAATATCGAAACAAAAGCAACACAGCAAGGGCCTTTGAAATCTCTTCGCCTATTGGAGCTGACAAGAACAGAATCATACCATAACCAAGGTCGGTCATTGAATCCATGGGAATACCAAAAGTCGTAATCGCGATGGGTGACAATAAGGAATTGATGATGATTGCTGGTACTCCCGCAAGCATCCCTGCCATCAGCATGAGTTCACCATCTTTTGCACCGATCTGAAATCCCATGTGGCGACTCGTGATGGACCACCAACCAAAGACGGGTGTTGAAAACCCAATCAACCACGCAGGTATGAGAACAAAAATAGCCAGAAGGATGGTGAAGATATTGATGTTACCAAGGGCAAGTGGTAGCAAGCACAGTGTGGAAATCACAACCCCAAAAATAAAAATCATCCATAAGTGACTTGTTTTGGGCATGTCAAGTGGAATATTTGTTCGCACCAAATGGTGACGGACATGAGTCGGGACAGGTGTTTGAACAACAAGATTGCCACCGAGTGGATGAACTGTTGCACCCTGTGCTTGAGGCGTTGCTACAATGCTATGGGTCAACTGTGGTTTTCTGGTGAGCAACAAGAGAGCAATGAGTGGCAAGGAACAAAGCCCACCACTAAACACAAGAATTGAATCCACTGGACCTAGAACATAATTGAAATTGGCATCGAGAAATCCTGCTGCGATGAGGATGGTGACATTGGAGAGAAGAAAACAAAGGAATACGATAGCAAGCATGGAGCGTACAATCTTCCAAGGTTTTGCTTGTTGCCACACCACATGGTCGTGAGGAAGTGGCGTGAGGCCAAGGATAGCATTGTTTGGAATCATGCAACCACCTTTGTCCCGCTCAGTTCGCCCGTCAATCAACGAAAGTCGTTGCGGTATGCAATCATCATCGCGGGATGGGAGGGTGATGGATAAAACACATCAATCCATCGCACGAATTCGCTACAATTTCGGCATTCTTTGATTCAATCAAGAAATCCATAGCGCCAATCATGTGGTGGGGCAAAAGTCTCCTTTATGGAACGAGGACTGACCCACCGAAGTAAGTTGAGCGGACTGCCCGCTTTATCGTTGGTTCCACTTCCTCGAGCACCGCCAAATGGTTGCTGGCCAACGACTGCCCCTGTAGGTTTGTCATTGATGTAGAAATTTCCAGCACTATAACGTAGAGCTGCCATAGCCGTATCAATATGCCTTCGGTCGGTTGCAAAGATTGACCCCGTGAGTGCGTACTCTGAGGTTTGGTCGCACACGGTTAAGATGTGTTCAAAATCACTGTCGGGATACACATGGATCGATAAGACAGGGCCAAAAATTTCTTCACCCATGGACTCATAATGAGGGTCTTTGCACAATATCGTCGTCGGGCGAATGAAGTAGCCTGTTGTGTCATCGTACGTGCCACCAGTTACAATGGTGCAACCAGCGTCTGCCTTTGCTCGGTCGATGTAACCGGTAATGGATTCGAAGGCCTTCCGGTCGATGACTGCTGAAACAAAGTTGGAAAAGTCACGAACATCACCTTGCTTGAGGCTCTCAACTTCTTGAATGTACGAATCTTTGATGCCGTCCCACACCGATTGGGGAATATATGCTCGACTTGCAGCACTGCATTTTTGACCTTGGAATTCAAAGGCTCCACGAAGCAAAGCCACGAGGAGTGCCTGTCGGTCGCAATCAGGGTGGGCGACAATGAAATCTTTGCCTCCAGTTTCCCCTACAATTCTTGGATAAGAGCGCAAATTCTCGAGGTTGTTAGCAACATCCCTCCACATCTTTCTGAACACGGCGGTTGAACCTGTAAAATGAATACCTGCGAGCATTGGATGAGAAAGACAAAGATCGCCAACTTCAGACGCACGCCCTGGGATGAAGTTAATGACGCCAGGTGGAAGTCCTGCGTCCATCATGAGACGCATGAGTCGATAATTTGAGACGTATGAGTTTCGACTTGGTTTCCACAAAGATACATTGCCCATCATCGCAACGCATGAGGGTAAGTTCGCTGCAATTGAGGAGAAATTAAACGGTGTGACCGAGAAAACAAACCCTTCGAGAGGCCTTACCTCACTCGAATTCCACATACTCGAAGGAGAAACCGGGGGTTGCATATCCTCGTAGATTTGACGCATGTAGTCGGCATTGAACCTCCAAAAGTCGATGAGCTCGCAAGCCGAATCAATTTCCGCTTGGTGGCAAGTCTTCGATTGATTGAGCATCGTCGACGCATTAATTTCTGCCCTTCGTGGACCTGCGAGAAGTTCTGATGCTTTGAGAAAAATGGCTGCACGGCTTTGCCAACTCATCACGGACCACGTTTTGTGGGC
>JAYODQ010000048.1:0-10646 GCA_038106355.1 Candidatus Poseidoniales archaeon
TGCCAAAGCACTCGTTGCCAAAAACATCCATGTTTCGGTGTGGGACCCTCACTTACAATCACATGATATTCCTGATTACGTTCAATCGGTGAACCCATTCCAAGATGAACATCGTTCAGATATTGCAATCTTAATCACTGCACACCAAGAGTTCCTCAGTATGGATTGGGAAGATTTAGGGGAAAAGATGTCTTCAAAATGGGTTTATGATGGAAGAAGATCGCTCGACCTAAAAAACTTGAAGAAATTAGGGTGGCAAGTTTATGCAGTCGGTATGCCATTATAATCGGAAAACATGAGATATTGATTGCCTGATCATAATTTTAATAACGATAAAAAATGATTGATTTTGTCTTGATAGGCTTGAGATTGAATATATTCTTCAAAATTTAGATTGATAATTTTCTTTTGAATCTCTTCTGTCATTGGTTGCAAATACTTGTTTAAATTATTCGTAATTCCCAATCTGTATTTTGATGGTACCAATTCAATGGCTGGAGAATAATAGGATAACAGATGTTGTACATCATAAGTAGAACCGACGAGCCGTGAATAAAGTGCATCCATGACGGGTCCTCTTTCCATGTTGCCTAGTGCCCATGCGATTACATTTTCATGCGCAATAAAATGTTGACTGACTTTCATCACGACTTCCTTTGAATTTAATATTCGGTGAAACGCATCATCAATTGATGATACGTTGTTCAATCGATTTTCAATAAGTTGTTTCCTAAAGCATTTCCAACACATATTACATGGATTTGGCCAATCCCCTCGAATGCATGACCGAGCTATCCCTCTAAATTTTGAATCATGAACTATTTTACTTGTTCCGATTTCACTCACACCGGCCACTGGCAAAAATAGAGGAAGCCCCGCCGCAGTGAAAATTCGATTCCAAATCGTGAAATGTTGAGATGTTGCATAGTCCCTAGATTTTTCATGACCAATTCGGTATGCCGATTCCATGACTGTACCGAAACCTACCGAATCAATGTTAAGATGGCTTGCAAGAGCGATGACTGGAATTCCAGCAGCGATATCTGTCGGAAAACCGATTGGGTTCCGAATGTATTCAACATCAGTTGGAATCGAAGCATTTGGAATGCCTATGGCCTCAAGAAACGAAAGGGTGGCCCTAGCCGCTGATTTATTGTACATGGATTTCTTTTCATTTATTGGCCGGTCGAGAAAAATTGGCAAGGTTTCCGGTGGCATTAATTCGAGCGCTGCTGTGGAATCTACTCCTCCAGAATAAGCCAACCCTGGCCGTCCATTCGGACCAGCGCTATATTCTTGAATTCTATTTGACAAAAACACTGGTTTGTATCTAGAAAAGATTTTACAAGCATCTGAAAATGCATTTGATACCTCAAGTGGAATATTCAATTCTCCAATCGAAAAAGGATGTGCAGCCAAAAGAATGATCAAAGCCAAATGATCTGGATGTGTTTTTTTAAAATTTGCCAGCCCAGTTGATGCAATTGTAAATTTTAAAATCTCTGCTAAACGATTACCAAACTCCGACTCAATCTCTTGATTTGTAGGAATCAACTCAATGAGTATTCTGTGCTTCTCAATGTCAAGTCGAACGTCCATATGTATTGCACCGCTTTGCTGTGTTTAGTTTATACTCAAATTTTTTTTGAAAATTTTGCGATGGAATCAAATGCTTGAAAATTTAGGATAATACATGGGAAAAGAAGTACATGTTGTTGTCGGGGCTCGACCCAATCAAATGAAGGCGGCACCATTGTTGCGAATTCTTAGAAATTCATCTGATTTTATACCAATTCTCGTCGACACAGGTCAGCATTATGATCATGAAATGGCGGGGATTTTTTTTGAGCAATTTGGCATGGGAACACCTGACATCGCCCTAAATGTAGGAAGTGGGAGTCATGGTAAGCAAACAGCGAACATTTTGGAACGCTATGAAGCCGTTCTACAGCAAAAACACCCTGATTGCGTCATTGTTATTGGCGATGTCAATAGCACCGTTGCCTGTTCACTTGCAGCAACAAAACTTGGTATCCCAACGGTTCATCTCGAAGCGGGATTGCGCAGCAACGACCGCAGTATGCCGGAAGAATTGAACCGAATTGTCACAGATCATTTGTGTGACTTGTTATGGACACCGTCGCCCGATGGTGATGAAAATCTAGCCAATGAAGGAATTTCTAAAAACAAAATAGTTCGCGTAGGTAACATCATGATTGATACTCTTGTGCAAATGGAACCACTATTCCGAGCAAGGAACATGAAAGAAGAGTTAGGCATCATTCAAACGCATCTGGTCGTGACTTTGCATCGACCGTCCAATGTTGATGATGGATCTGTTCTATCTCTTATTTTGGATCAACTTTACAACCTAGCCGACCAACATATTTTGGTTTGGCCGATTCATCCACGCACCAAGTTGCGCATAGAATCTTATGGGCTTCAATCCTATTTAGATCACCAAAATATACGTTGTGTTCCACCACTTGGCTACATTGAGTTCATGAGTTTAGTGGCCTCCTCAAATGGTGTCATCACCGATAGTGGGGGTATTCAAGAAGAAACAACCTATCTTGGGATTCCTTGCTTAACGGTCCGGCCTAATACAGAACGTCCAATCACTATAACCGATGGAACAAATCAACTTATTTCTCCCGCTGAAATCATCGGAAAATCGTCAACATTCAATTTTGAGAATGCAAACCGCCCCTCGATTGAATTATGGGATGGACACACTGCAGAACGTTGCGTTGAATCTCTAAAACAACTGTTGTGAGGTCAAAAGATGTTCAAACGGTTTCGGCGTAATCGACGGCTTCAACGATTGAGGGATATTCACAACCCCGTCGTTTTGATTGCGATGAAAAATCTGGACCGCCCAACGGATCTCAAAGATGAATTTTCGTTGCGTCAAACGCTTGATCTAGATACATTACACCTTCACGCAGAAGCTGCTCGTTTGGTCCAAGACTATGATATAGTCGTGGGCAATGACATCCGTTTAGCGACGTTGCGGGCGTTTTGCGCCGTAGATGCTACCTTTGTCTTTCAATGTCTAGCAGCCATGCCTGAATTGTTGAACGATAAACGAGCTCACCGTTCACTTCATACTTATTTCAACAGAATCGGGCAACCAGAGTTTGCTGAAACACTCCTTGGGATTCCAGATTTTTCGATGAAGAAACGCCCCAAGCGGGGAAACATTCTCGATGCAATATCTCCCCCACCGGTGCCGGCTCCAAATCAAGAACAGCCAAGTTTTGAAGAGGACAGGGGTATTGAGTTTGATCTGGAAACGGTTGAACTTGAGCGAATCAGGCCTCGGTTGATTCGGTACTTAGCGAGCCACCACATTTCAACTTTCATGGACGATATCGCCGCTGCACTTTCTTTGAAAAATCTTGAACCTCGCCGAAAACGAGAGATTGTATTTCAAGCAGGAATTCTTCTCATTGAATGTAACTTGCAACATGCACTCACATTTGAGTCCCAAGTTGCAGAGTTTGCTACCGACGTCCGCTTCTTGCGGCGTTTGGCCGTTGAGCTCGAACGCGTAGGGCGATCCGAAGAAGCTCTCAACCTTCTCTCATCGACAACGGACCAAACGAGTCAAGTTCTCCTTAACTCTATTCAAGAACGATTGGATTGGCGCCTAAACGGATACAACTTGGATGTGCTGAAACCAGTGGAACATTATCAGCCAGTTGCAGGACGAGTCCTCTACCATATCCATGCAAGCATGGATTACACCACATCAGGCTATTCCACTCGCACCCATCATATTTGTAAATCTCTGCTTGCCCAAGGAGTCGATTTGCACGTTCGAACTCGATGGGGATACCCGTGCGACAGGAAAGAGGTGGACCTCATTCCAGAACAAATCATCAACACGGTGTTGGACGGGGTCACCTACCTTCACGACCCCGCAGTGGAGGCTTTTGGAACATATGCAATGGAAGAATATGCAGTCCGGTCTGCCTATTCTTTGCTTCGCACTGCAACTGAAATCCGTCCTGCGACCATTCATGCAGCCTCAAATCATTCAGTTGGATTCCCCGCAGCCATGGTGGCTCGAGCACTGAAAATTCCGTTTGTGTACGAAATGCGTGGATTGTGGGCACTCAGCAGAGCTGCCGAGGACGAAGCCTACCGACGCAGCGACCGATTTCAATTGGAAATGGCCCTCGAACGCCACGTTGCCAATGCAGCCGACCATGTAATCGCAATCACCGATGGTTTGCGAACACAATTGATTGAATGGGGCATTCCCAGTGAAAAAATAAGCCTCGCTCCGAATTGTGTCGATACAGAACAATTCACCGTCCGACCAAGAAACGAACATCTTGAACGCTCATTGATGTTGAACGGAAAAGTTGTCGTTGGTTATGTCGGCTCACTCCTGCATTACGAAGGTTTGAATCTGCTCTTCGAAGCAGTAGCGTTGCTTCCACAAATGCTTCGCAATAATTTGGCGGTCATCATTGTGGGTGACGGAGCAATGCGTCTGCATCTAGAACAACAAGTGCAGGAGTTGGGTCTTTCACACATTGTTCAATTTACTGGCAAAGTGCCAATGGACATGGTTAACGATTACTACTCACTCATCGACATCGCTCCTTTCCCCCGAATTTCGGCAGAGGTCTGTGAAATGATTTCTCCACTCAAACCTCTCGAGGCAATGGCCATGGGTTCCGTGGTATTGGCCAGCAACGTACGGGCCATTGCAGAGCATGTTGTTGCCAACAAGAACGGATTGTTGTTTGAAAAGGAAAATGCAAACGATCTTGCAGAAAAACTAAGTTGGCTGATTCAACATCCAGCAAAACTTCAGGAATTATCCCTGGCAGGTCGCTCTTGGGTGGAACAATATCGTGCCTGGAACAGCATGGCGACGGTGGTCTCGAGTGTTTACACTCACTGCCACACCTCAAAAGGCCTGTTGGAGTGGGGATTGGATATTTTGCCCTCCACATTCGACAATGGGCGATTGACCGGTGTGCCATTGGGAATTAATCAAGTCAAGGTTACAGCACCGTCAAACGTAGAGATGCCATGGTTCTTTCAAACAGCCATGTTTGCTGACTATTGGCAAATCTGTTCTGGTTCCATCGAATTAACACCGAAATTACCGCCCAAAGCCAATGAACACCGTTTTGACACTTGGTCGCAGGATGCCCCATTGTACCATGACTTGACTCTGCGAACCGGTCATGCATGTCTAGACACCTTACGTGTACCCCTCCAACACGATGTTTCACGAGACTCCCCCACAATCTTCCTTTGTGATGCAACCACGGCTGAAACCGAAGTGAATCGTGCAGTTTTGCATGGGTCGATTTTGTTGGCAGAGCGTTCAGCTCACTTGCATGGCTATGTTGGTGTTCTCACCGAACTTGAACACGTCAATACCATCGTTGAAACTATCATCAACGGAGAGGAGTTACATCCATATCAACGACAAGAAAATTGGCGCAGACGAATCTTGAATTTACATCCATGGATTCGGCTGGTCCAATCTGCGTACGACAGTTCCCATATGCGACATTTGGACCCTATGAGATACGAATTATTTGTTCAAGAACACGACACTGTTGATGCCAGCCAGTTTGTCAGTCAAGTTCTTTGCCAGCGAGTGAAACCTGCTTGGGTTACGCTGCCACCTGCCATCCAACAAACCGGTGATTGGCTATTGGTCATCAACGCCTTGTTGGTGAACAACATCGTGGTCCTTCGAAGTTCAGTACCGCAGACGACCCGCCATCTCGAGTATTCAGTGTCCATCAATGAGCATTCTGGGCTTGACTTTTGCCTAAGCACATTAATCTCAGAAGGTGTTCGTGAACTTAACGACCCAATCGGCGGCGAACGACTCTCGGTTCTTTCGGTGAACCAGCGCGTGTTGATTGTCGGCCACGATTTGAAATTCATCAATTCCATTGCACAAACCTGGCGTTCATGGGGTGTTGAAGTAACACTAATCAAATCAAAGAACCATTCCGGGGAGTTAGACATTGATGATGATGAACTTATGCATCTCATGAGCATCCACGACCTGCTTTTCTGTGAATGGGCACTGGGGAATGCTTCAAAAATTTCCAATCTGAGAGGAGAGCGCCCAATTTTTGTAAGATACCATGCCCAAGAATTGCTTACAAAGTATGTCTTAGATATTGAATTCAACCCTCGAGACAAGGTCTCATTCGTTTCCGATCATATGAATAGATTTGAAACACGTTTGGACTCCGAGTTTGAGAGACTTGTGATTCCAAATGGAATTGAATCTTTGATACTTGATGTCGAACGCAAGGATCCGTCTGGCATCGGTATCATGGGCATCACTCCCCAATCAAAAGGTCTCCACCGCGCTCTTGCTATGCTGAGTTCACTCTCAGAAGAATTACCAAAAACCTGCTTGAAAATTAAAGGCAAGTTACCAAAAGAATATCAATGGATGAAAAGAAGAGTGGAAGAAAACAATTACTACAAAAATTTACTAACCACATTTCCCGACCTATTTGATAACAACAAAATCATTCATGAAGGTTTTACAACAGATGTTTCACACTTTGTTGCGACAACCAAAAGTGTATTGTCGGTGTCTGATCATGAATCATTCCACATCGGCCCTCTTGAAGGTGCAGTCGGCCGTAGTCTCGTTCATATTCTCCCTTGGGAAGGTGCCGAAGAAGTACATCGGCCAAGTTGGATTTTTGAGACAATTGAGGAAATGGCGAATAATTTTCTGTTCACTGAAAGAAAGGGAACCGCATACGAATTGGGTTGTGAAAATCGTCAGTTTGTGATGGATCGTTATGACCATCGTTATGTTGCAATGGAGTTATTTCACCATTTAAAATCAAATGATAGTTTCAACAGAAGCACACTCCTCCCAACAATGAAGAATACAAAATCTATTTCGAATCTGTATCCAAGGAAGGTTCCAAATGCACCACTCATGAAAGTACGGTCACTCGTTCAGCAAGATAACGACCTCTTTCAGGTTGCAGAAAACCTCATTCGTATCAAAGAGTTAATTTATCATCATCATGTTCTTCTCGCCCATCATGTTGACCTCAATTTAATTGATGGGTCTGCCATTTGGTTTGCTTCTATGGCCGAAATGTTGGCCGCAACCGGCGTTCATGTAGTCTGCAGCATCGCCAGCGAAGCAGAATCCTCTCCAATTATACAACCACTGTTATTGCTCGACAATGTGACGATAATCTCGCCCACCAAGATGGGCTACGAAGACTTCGGTAGGAAACTGCCTCATGACGATTATGTGAACATGGTGAACAGTCTTGCAAACTACTTGCCCGGACAAACCAAGTTGTTCTGCCGTGGATTTGACTTGGTTCAAGACCTTGCGCATCGTGACGGTGTCGAAGTTTGGGCCTATCTGACCGATTACTATAGCCACGAAGATGACGGCTCGGCGACCGTCAAGGCGACAACCGCCTCTCTCGTGAAATCTATTTGCGAAAATGGAGGAAAAATTTTGTGTCAAACCAAGCACATTGAAGATGAGTTAATGCAACTATCCGGGATGCCCTCTGACCGATTTGTGGAGTTGCCTCCGATGATTCCAGACCAAGCTCCATTACCTGTTTCCAAGAAGGTTGGAGAGGCCGCTTTGAAAATAGTGTATGCAGGTAAAATTGCCCCGTTGTGGGGGGTTGAACCGCTGCTTGATATCGCATCAACAGATGTCGCCGTGAAAGTCATCGGCGATAAGATTCACAACGGTCCAGCCGATGATGCAACCTTCCGATTCCGATTGACATCGAAATTAGAGACCAACCAGCACATCGAGTGGATTCAACGACTTCCACGTGAAGAGGTGCTGCGCCATATCGCATCGTCGGACCTCGCGTGGTGTGCACGAGATGCGTATTTTGAGAGTCAAACACGTGAACTCTCAACGAAAGTTCTGGAGTGTATCCTCGTGGGTACTCCCCCAATCATCACTCGTTCTCCCCTCCATGAGAATTTGTTTGGTACAGCATATCCTCTCTACGTCGATGGGCCTCAAGATTCTTCATGGATGATTGACCTAAATTTGAAATTAGCCTCAGCAATTGAAATGATGCAAGAATTCCAACACACCCTTCAAGCACATAGAATCTCGACAATCTCAGAAAATTTTTCGAAAATCGTTGGAGGCCCCGATACATGAAGTCCGAATTCGATTTTGCTCAATGGGGAGGGTTAAATGCCGAGTTAGATAATTATTCGCTCAGCCAAGAAAACCTCCTTGATGGTATCTACAAAATCAATTTTGGAAGCACGTCATTTATTTTGTCATCTGATAGGTGTATTGCTGGATTGTATCACTAGGATCCCCAGCCGTGACGATTTCACCGTTTTCTAGGTATACAACCCTATGACAAATATCTGTAAGTAAAGACATGGAATGCGATACGATAATTACCGTTCCAGAATCTGCAATCAAATTCTTTACCCGCTCTTCACTTTTCTTTCTAAATGATACATCGCCAACCCCTAGAACTTCATCAATCAGCAACAGGTCGGGTCGAAATGCCGTTGCCACAGAGATTCCTAACCGGGATTTCATACCAGATGAATAAGTTCGAATTGGCCGGTCAAAGTGGTGCTTCAATTCAGCAAATGCTTGAATTTCATCAATCAATTCGTCAATTTGTTGTTGTGTCCGGCCCATCAAAGCCCCGTACAGATAGGCATTCTCCCTTCCGGTGAGTTCCTTGTGAAAGCCAACCCCCACGCCGGCAAGAAGTGAAACGCTTCCCTTTGCTGAAATCGAGCCAGAATCAGGTGGAAAAACACCAGCCATGATCTTGAGCAAGGTACTCTTGCCTGAACCGTTCCGACCAATGATACCTAGAACTTCTCCCTGTCTAATTTCAAGGGAAATATTGCGAACCCCCGAAGGTTGCACATCTTCATTTCGATATTGCCTTGGCACAGGATACTCGAGCGTAATGTCTTCGAGACGCATCACGACCGTCATATATTCACCACCGCTGTGTGTGCTTTACGTTCAAAGACGATCGATCCCAATATGTAAGATCCGAGGGCAAATCCAAAACACATGGCGTATGCATAGTTCGGTACAGACGAGGGTTCACCCAGCAAAGCGTCCCTCATTTTCGTGATGGGAACTACCGTAGGGTTTAGATGTGCAACTAAGGCATGCCAACTTTCGCCAAATCGATTGCTAAACATGTCGTATGTCCACATCACGGGCGATAAGAAAAATCCTGCACGAACGAGGAAATTGACAATGTTGAGAATATCGGGAATTTTACAAGAAATGGGAGCGATGAGCAATCCCAATCCCCATCCGGTAAATGTTAACACAAACATCCAAAAGAAAATTAGCAGTAAATCGATTGAAATTGAAAGATCATAGATGAAAAAGAACGGAAGTATCGATGTGAGGGAAATCACCGCCAATAATGCATTTGTGAGGGTCCCACTGGTCGCAAATACTGTCTTGGGAACCCGAGCAAATTGAAACAAATTGATTGATGTTGACAAAGATTTAGCTGAAGTTGTTAAAGAACGCGCAAACAAGGTCCAACCGATGATTCCGATAATGATTTTGACGGCGTACATCGGGTCACTAGAACCGACCAAGATAGTGAAGATGAATGTGTAGACGACTGCTAGAAGCAATGGCTCAAGGACCGCCCATGCATAGCCGAGGTACGCCCGTCGATACCGAGCATTCAAATCTCTTTTAACCAACAAATGAAGAAGATGTCGAGATCGTATTAAATCTGAAATGACAATGAATGGGAGCAAATGTATGCTCCTTTTACCCCACAAAGGAATTAATTCTGATTCAATTTCTTCCCCGTTCATGATGATTCCCGGTCAATCTTTTTACTGATAAATGCGACTATGTTTTGACAAATTTCGGAGGCTTTCGACCATGAATCATAAATAGTGACTAGGGGGAGAATTCAATTGCTCGCTTGAATCAATGTTCAAAATCTCCAAAATTTTCATTGCTAAAAATGTTGAACCATTTAACAAATTTGCTTCGAATCGTGAACCAATCAAATCAATTAAATCAGCACATGCTTTAGGGATTGTGTCTTTGTTTCTCCTTTCAAGAACAATTCCCCAGCCTTCTTCCTCGGCGATTTTACTTCGGGTAAGTTGGTCATCCATGCCTGTATCCATATTTGGATAAAACAGCACAGGTAGTCCTGAATTGCGCATTTCGTGAAAAGAGTTGTATCCACCTGCTTGAACTGATGCGTCAAAAGCATTGAAGTACATTGAATTTGGATAATCCCTTAATATAGACACATTCGGGAGATCCAGATGTATTCGCTCTCCAATCATCGATTCTCCGAGCACAACATGGACGTTAGGATATCCAAGAAACGCATCTAAAGTTAAACGAATTTCGCTTTGGATATTATTGATTTGACCAGCACCTAGCTGAACATATACAGCAGTTGAATCGGGTGGAATACTCAACCTTCGTCTTGCTTCTTCTCTATTCATCATTTCATCTGGGTCTAACAAGACAATCGGAGGGGACTGCAGTACCGGTTTTGTGAATGCACTGTGGTCAGATTCATCACATTCATGTTCGCCAGGATGAACCAGAAGGTCAAAACATTCGATGCTATCGATAGGAACGCTCGCTC
>JAYODQ010000049.1:0-10635 GCA_038106355.1 Candidatus Poseidoniales archaeon
GTTGCATCAGCATCGATGCGGATTTTGAGCTGCTTTCCGCTTTGGACTTGAAAGCCGTTGGTGGGTAGGTCAAACTCAACTTCTCGAACGGACCAGTCGCACGAAGATTGGAAGGTGCTCGTGCAAGGTGAGTCGAGTTGGATGGATTCGCTAGCCACTTCAGTGTCGCCAGCACGAAGAGAGAATGTGACATCGGCTGAAGACCCTTGGCTACCTCTAAATTGCATGTAGACGGCGAACCTTGCTGTGTTTTGTGAACCTGAACCGTTCACATACAAGTTACCGATCATTTCAGAGGACCTAAATTCCAAACCTTCGATGGCACTCCCCTCAAATTGAGAGCCACTTGGTTCAATCGTCGTGATTGAGCCGTCTCCACCGTCTTGTGAATTCGGTTCATCGAGATAGAGTTCGTATTCTTGCTCGCCCGCTGCCTTGAAGACCAAGGGTTCAGAGTTGAGTGTTTCTCGTCCCGATGGTTTGTTCTGTGCACCATTCACGAGAAGTGGTGAGAGAACGGTGAGGAGCATCAATACCATGAGTGTGAAACTGATTCGATGAGTGCGCATCATTTCAATCACCATGCTCTTCGCTGAGTTGCCCTAATCCATCCAATGTTAAACGGTTTTGCTTCAAATGAGTCGTATTGACGAAAAAGTCAATCATTTGCGCCTTCGTGACATGAGATATGAAACAAGAAGGATTGTGATGAAAGAAACTTCAGGTCCAACAACAAGTGAATATCCACTTACTTCTTGCACATCAAGTAATTGCCCACCTGGAGGGGGCCCTCCACCCCCGCCTTCACACCCGGGAGGTGGGGGGCCAATTCCCGGCCCCCACGTTTCGCCAAAGCCAGAGCAGTCCACATCGCCGCCTCCGCCACCATCAGCCAATTCGGCTTCTCCAAAATAGCAGAGCAAGAAATACGGGAAGCCCATGCCCCCCTCACCGTTGACCATGGCCGAGTGGTAGTGATAGATGCCGTTGGGGAATTCGGGAGTTGGTCCAAAATGGCCGTTGCACACATCGAGATCGCCTAAGCCTTCGATGTACTCGTAATCGTCAATCCCGTTGTAGCCCGTTTCACCCGCCTTCAATCGGTATGAGCTCTTCATTTCGACGACATTCATATCCTCGTCAAAACCCCAGAAACCGTAAATCGGGTAACCATCAAAGGCTACCCCAATGACGGCGGAATGGGACCCATTTGCCGTATTGAGTGCAACGGTCGCCGGAGAACTGATGTCATAATCTTCGATTGTTTCACCGTCTTGGGGATGCCAGTGCAAGCAATTCGCATCGGCATGATAGTGGAACGTACCCCCCATTCCTGAATGCGCATGGCAAACGCCCAGTTCAATGGCTTGTCTGTCTTCTACGTACATCCCATGATGACTCGCAACGGCGTCCCCGCCGGGCCCATCCTCTGGACCATAGAATGGAACACCATTGATTGCAATGGCGACCTCGCCAAGTGCTGGAGCACACTGGTAAGCACCACTTGCTTCAGGGCAGTTTGTGGAATCATGTCCTCCCGTGGTGTCGTTCACAGGTGAACGGGGAATGGTCCACTCATAATTTTGAGCCGCTGCACAATCATTTGCTTGTGAACATGCAAGTGTCGACTCAAAGTCATGGTCAGGTAAACCATTAGTGACGATGGTGATATGCGTTTCATTCATTGTCAAACTCACAGAACATTCAAGCGCTTCAATCGCGGAAGTTGTGAGGTCATCGACTTGAGTGATGTTCCCCCCTGCTTGGCAACGGAAGACATCAAGCCAAAATTGACCCAAATCATTAGAATCGTATATAGGTTGAGTTGGCTCTGAAGCATTTCCATCGCCACCTGAATTGTTGGTGTTGTTTCCTGTTTGGTTTCCAGTTTCGTTCCCGGTGTTGTTCGTGCTGTTGGTTGTTGAATTCTGCGTGTTGTTGTTTTGGTTGTTGGATTGATTGTTGTCGATAGGATCGCAGATGTCACCGATGCCATCCTCATCGGAATCCGTTTGAAGTGGATTTGAATCGTTGACACAGTTGTCCTCCTCATCAGCAATGCCATCATCATCGGCGTCATTTACCTCTGCTTGACGGACAATTTCGATGTTCAATACCTCCGAACTCGAGTTCTCGGGGGGATAAAAGGCGTGTACATCAATCAAGATTGTCTGTTGCTCAACGATGGTAACAGATGCTTCCCATGAGCCGTTCAAAGAAGGTAGCACCACAACTGTGTCATAACCAGGGAGTTGAACACGAATCAGTATTTGTATGCCTTCAAGATGCATGTGAGTCACTTCACCAGTCAAATTCACTTCCTGTTGGGAGGTTATCATCGATTGAATGACTAAAACTGGTGCGGGATGATTGTGTTCAACGTCATGTGATGAGGTTGCATTCTCAGTGTTGTCGTTTTCAGTTTCAACAATTTGAGAAGCGTCATCAGCATCTTCTTTGTCACTTGGCTGGAAGAAAAAAACCGATATCGATGCTCCAAAAATAATTGCAAATACAAGAAAACCAAGATATCCATTCTTATCCATTGCGACCACCGTTATACAATCATTTTCTATTTGCAAACCCTTATTACTTTATCTCTAATAGTACTGAAAAACAATGAAATCCAATTCTACGAAGACGTACCTAAGCAGACGATTTCTATTTGTCCAACTCCTTTTCTCACAACTTTAGATTGTTCAATTCTTGTGGGTGCGTGTGGCGGGTTAAGTGCACACTACAATGAACCCTTCATTCTAATTTTACCATTCAAAAATCCGTCAATTTCTGGGAAAAACGATGCAGGGGGTGGGATTTGAACCCACGAAGCTATGAGCACAGGATCTTAAGCCCTGCTCCTTTGACCAAACTCGGATACCCCTGCTTAGTCATTCCTTTGAACTTCAATATTTCAAATGCATCATTGATTCATCTTCAAATCCCAGCCACCATCCACTGGAAGAAACACCCCATTGAGATGTTTCGAATTAAGGAAATGCAGTACGGCATGCGCAATATCATCGGGATGACCAGGGCGTGCCATCGGTACATTGCCTAGCACGTGTTGAAAATGTTCCTCCTCCCAATCCGCAACGAGTATTGCACCAGGTCCAATGGAGTTCACTCTCACATTCGGGGCAAATTCACCTGCAAGGTTGGTGAGCATTTGCCGTAATCCCGCTTTTGTTGCGGTGTAATGTGTCAAACCTTCCCAGTGTCGTTTCCAAGAGGTATCGATAATGCCAACAATAGAACCGTGTCCTTTTCTTAACTGTTCAAACAATCCATTGCTCAATGTGAGTGGACTTCTCATGTGAAGGTGATACAATTCATCCATTTGTTCGCCAGTTAATTCTCCAATTGGAACTGGTGCGTAATATGAAGCATTATGAATCAGTCCGAAGAGGCCGTGTTCTCGAATCAAATCATGAGCCTCCAACCATTCGAGCATCGATTGCACATCACTTGGTTGTGATAAATCGCCTTGAAGGACCCCCCCGCATACCCGTCCAAACCTTTGGTTTGCACCTGCGAGTAGTATTTCAGCTTCTTCCATACTGTTACGGACATGAATGATGACAAAACAACCGTCTTCAATGAGTGCAGTGGTCACAGCAGCTCCAAGTCGTTTTGCCCCTCCTGTGATGAGGACAATTCGCTCTGCCATACCAGCGGGGGAGGTTTTCAGATTGATGAAGGCTCGTATTTCGATGGCCAATGTGCACACATCTTTTTGAAAAGACGTACTGTGGAAGTGATTGGCGGGGTTTGAATGGGTGGCAAATCACTTCCAATCGCAGGCCAAAAACCTCGCTTGCCCGAATGGTTTCGTACCAAACTCCCCTCAGGTCACCAGCAGCAAATGTTCAATCAAACAAAAGCCGCTGTCAAAGACAATAAATTGCATACTGTCTGTGAAGAAGCACGTTGCCCAAACATCCACGATTGTTGGTCAACTGGTGACGCAACATTCATGGTCGCAGGAAAAGAATGCACTCGAGGGTGTCGATTTTGTGCAGTGGGAACCATCAAAACACCTCCTCCCCTTGATGTCGAAGAACCACAACAATTGGCTGATGCGGTTCAATCCATGAACTTACGACACCTCGTGATTACCGTCGTCAACCGGGATGATTTGGCTGACAGTGGTGCAGCTCATTATCGAGCATGCATTGATGCTGTTCATGAGCGATGTCCGAACATCACCATCGAATTACTTTGCTCGGACTTAGCAGGCGACATCGAAGCGCTCTCTTCGCTTCTTGAAGGGGCACCTCTCGATATTTTTGCCCATAACGTCGAATGTGTGCCTCGATTGGATTCAACGGTTCGTGATGCGAGAGCCTCGTTTCATCAGTCCTTGAGCATCCTCAAACATGCAAAACTCATTCGACCTGACATTCTCACCAAATCATCCATCATGGTAGGCGTCGGTGAGACGGATGAAGAAATCACTCAGGCCATGGAATTACTCAGAGAAATCAATGTGGATTTTTTGACCATCGGCCAGTACCTTGCTCCGTCATCTCGACACCTTGCCATCGATCGATTTCCTGTTCCTGAAATGTACGACATCTGGGCAAAGCAAGCAATTGAGATGGGCTTTGCGGGTATTGCGAGCGGACCATTGGTGCGTTCATCGTTCAAGGCAGGATTGCTGCTGCGGAAAACAATCGATATCAACAACACCGAGGAATTACCAGGTGCCTATGTTTACACAAGGCAAAGGCAAGATTCCGAACCGACACCACTTAAGGCATTCACAGATTGAGGCGTAACCATGGAAAGGACAATTGCGACGACAACACCCTACACCATCGGTGCAGCACCCTTCCGACCTGGAGATGAACCGGATTTTGGTGGGGCTTTTGTGCACCAACCTGGCGACTTTCCTCGACCTGACCCCCTCACATGCACATCCTCAGATACCAAAGAGTTGGCCGCTGGCCTTGTTCGTGTGCTCAACGATAAGGGTGAGGCTTTTGGCGAGTGGGATCCTAAATTGGACGATAAAACGCTCATTCAAGGTCTTGAATATATGATGCGACTCCGAATTTTTGACGACCGTATGATGAAAATGCAGCGAACTGGCAAATTGTCGTTTTACATGCGCTCGTTCGGTGAAGAGGCCATAGCAATCGCTCAGACCATGGCCCTCGAGGAGCAAGATTGGTTGTTTCCCTCCTACCGTCAACCGGGGGCACAATTTGTTCGAGGCAGGGACATGGTCAGCATGATTTGTCATTGCATTGGAAACACTGAAGACAACGTTCGAGGAAGGCAGATGCCCGTCCATTATACCTGGCGAGAAGGACGTTTCATCTCAATTTCGTCACCCGTTGGAACCCAATTTTCACAAGCGGTAGGTGTTGCCATGGCAAGTGCTTACAAGGGCGACGATGAAGTTTGCATATCTTGGTTAGGAGATGGAACTTCAGCCCAAGGTGATTATCATTATGCTCTCAATTTCGCATCGACATTCAAACCTCCAGTGATTTTGAATGTGGTGAACAATCAATGGGCCATTTCAACCCACGCCTCCTTGGCCACAGGTGGCCACACCTTCGCTGAACGTGGACTTGCCTACGACATACCATCGATTCGAGTCGATGGAAATGACTTCCTCGCCCTGTACAGCGTTACAAAATGGGCAAGGCAACGTGCCGGTGCTGGTCTCGGGGCGACACACATCGAAGTCTACACCTATAGGGCTGGGGCCCATTCATCTTCTGATGACCCATCTGCCTACCGTCCAAGTGAAGAATTCAAGTGTTGGCCTGGTGGCGACCCTGTTGAGCGACTTCAACAACACCTCATCGGAAAAGGCGTGTGGGACGACAAAAAGAACGACGAACTTGAGAAGAAAATCGATGAGGAGGTCATGACGGCGTACAAAAAGGCATGCGAATTTGGTGACCTTGCCTCGGGCCCATTCCCGCCAGCATCAACCATCTTTACTGAAGTCTATGAAACAGTTCCTTGGCATGTTCAAGAACAACGTGAGGAGTTAGGGAAGTGAGTTTATGGTCAAAATGAATATGATCGCTGCCCTAAATTCAGCCCTGGATGTACAACTTGAACGTGACCCGAATGTCGTGATTTTCGGTGAAGATGTCGGATATTTTGGCGGTGTGTTCCGAGTGACTGCCGGACTTCAAAACAAATACGGACCACATCGAGTGTTTGATTCTCCTCTCGCAGAAGGTGGAATTGCAGCCATAGCCATGGGTATGGGGCTCAATGGCCTTCGACCAGTAGCCGAAATTCAATTTGCGGACTATATTTTTCCAGCCTATGACCAAATCGTCAATGAAATCGCTAAACTAAGACACAGATCTGGTGGCGAGTTTTGGACACCGGTCACATTCCGAACGCCCGCAGGGGGTGGCATCAAAGGTGGGCATCACCATTCACAGTCACCAGAGGCTCAATTTACCCATACTCCGGGCATCAAAGTGGTCTACTGTTCAAATCCAAGAAATGCCAAAGGATTGCTCACCAGTGCAATCGAATGCAATGACCCAGTCATCTTTTTCGAACCAAAACGATGTTATCGAGGACCATTTTATGGCGACCCACACAATGTTCCAACATGGAATGACCACCCCGATGGTGATGTTCCCGAGGGCTACTACGCCATTCCGCTTGAACAAGCCGAAATCGTTCGAGAAGGTTCAGATTGCACGGTGATAGCTTGGGGAACGATGGTCCATGTTGCGACAAAAGCCATCGAAGATTCTGGTGTCGATTGCGAACTTATTGACCTTCAAACCCTCGTTCCATGGGACAGAGACACCGTTGTAAACTCCGTCAAGAAAACTGGTCGATGTGTCATCGTGCACGAAGCACCAAAAACGAGCGGATTTGGTGCAGAAATGAGTGCCTCGATACAAGAAAGATGCTTTTACCATCTCGAGCGCCCTATCGAGCGTGTCACAGGTTGGGACACTCCGTTCCCCCACACGACTGAATGGGACTATATACCGAGTCCATCACGAATTGCTGAAGCAATTCTTCGAACACAGGAGGAATAAACATGGGAAGTTTTGAATTTAAATTACCAGATATAGGAGAAGGCGTTGTCGAGGGTGAAATTGTCGAGTGGATGGTTGCCGTTGGTGATACTGTCAGGGAAGATGACCCTATTTTGTCGGTGATGACCGATAAAGCGACCGTAGAGATTCCTTCACCTTGCGATGGAACGGTAACGAAGATCGTAGGAGATGCTGGTGACATTATTCCAGTCGGTGGAGTTTGTATTGTGTTTCAAGTCGAAGGTGAGGGTAACGCCAGCACCACTCCTGAACCTGCACCAGCTGTCGAAGAAGCACCCGTGGTCGAAGAGGCTCCAGTCATCGTCGAGGCCGTAGCACCACAACCTGTTGCTCAAGCAGCACCCGCTGCTCCTGTTCCTGCTCCTGCTCCTGCTCCTGCTTCAACACCCAAAGTGGAAGGTGCGAAAGCACTCGCTTCTCCAGCCGTTCGAAAGCGTGCACGAGAAGCTCATGTGCAACTCGACCTCGTCTCAGGAAGCGGACCGGCAGGGCGAATCACACACGCTGATCTTGACCGTCATATTGCAGGTGGGGCTACCGCTGCTACCTCATATGCACCGGTGGGAGCGAGTGCAAAAGTTGCACGAACAGGTACTGAAGACATCAAGGTCATTGGATTACGAAGGAAAATTGCCGACGGCATGATGTCGTCCTACAGCACAATCCCACACTTTTCTTACTTTGAAGAAGTTGACGTAACCCACCTTGAGGAACTCCGTCAACATCTCAATGCATCAAGACCCGAAGGTGCACCAAAACTCACCTATTTGCCTTTCATTATGCAAGCCCTCGTCAAGGCACTTGGCCAGCGACCTGAATGCAACGCTCTGTACGATGATCAAGCAGGTGTCGTGACACGGCATCAAGCCATTCATTTGGGTATTGCCACTCAAACCGACCGTGGATTGTACGTGCCGGTCGTGAAGCATGTTGAAGCCATGGACATCTGGCAAAGTGCAGCTGAAATGAGTCGAGTCACCCATGCAACACGAGAAGGTAAAGCAGGTGTCGAAGATTTGACCGGCTCAACATTTACCATCACAAGTCTTGGTCGACTGGGGGGCCTTGGTGCGACTCCAATCATCAACAAACCCGAAGTTGGGATTCTCGGCGTCCACAACGCAACAGAGCGTGCCGTTGTCCGGGATGGACAAATTGTGGTTCGAAGAATCATGAATCTCTCATCATCATGGGACCACCGTGTGGTCGATGGTCACGACGGAGCAAGTCTGGTTCAACTTTTGAAATCATACCTTGAGCACCCGGCCACCATTTTCATGTGATGTGATCGTATGCAAACAAAACAATGCCAAGTTCTTGTCGTCGGTGCTGGACCTGGTGGCTATGTCGCTGCTATTCGGGCAGCACAACTTGGCCTCAAAACCATCATCGTTGAAGGTGAAAGAGCAGGAGGAACCTGCCTTATTCGCGGTTGTATTCCTTCAAAAGCACTCATTCATGCAGCTCATACCTTTCACAAATTAGCAGAACATGCCACCGAAAAAGGACACATGGGCATCACCATTCCAGGACCTGCAGAACTCAAAATGGCTGGACTCATTGAATGGAAAGAAGATATTGTTAATCGACTCAACAAAGGCGTCGAAGCCTTGCTCAAAAATGCCGGCGCAGAACTCGTTCACGGATGGGCGGAATTCCAAGATGCGAAAACAGTCAAAGTTGGTAGCGGTAAAGACGCAACCATTATTCAAGCAGAGAACGTCATTTTGGCTAATGGCTCAGTGCCTATCGAACTCCCGTTCATGCCATTTTCTGAACACGTTCTTTCTTCACGTGAGGCTTTGAGCCTTGAAGAACTTCCAAAGCGTGTTGCCGTCATCGGTGGAGGGTACATTGGACTCGAACTTGGCATTACTTACCATATGCTCGGAAGTGAAGTCACGGTCATTGAGGCAATGGACACCATTCTTCCTATCTTTGACAAAGAATTGAGACGGCCTCTTGAACTCTTCCTCAAGAAGAACAAAATTGCTGTACACACTGGTGTGTTTGCGAAAGGCGCAGAAGCAGGTAAGGGTGGAGTGAAGGTTTCTTTCATCGATAAGAATGAAAAAGACGATGCAAAGATGCAATCTATCGAGGTGGACAAGGTGCTTGTCACCGTTGGAAGGAAGCCATTGTCGAAGGGTCTTGAGGCCGCTGGAGTGGCTCTCGATGAACGCGGTTTTGTGAAAGTCAATTCTTCATGTCAAACCAATATGAAAGGTGTGTACGCCATCGGTGATGTATGTGATTTGGGTGAAATGCTTGCTCACGTTGCCTCTCACCAAGGCGAGATGGTTGCAGAAATTATCGCAGGACATCATCGTGTTTACGACCCTCAAGGCGTGCCTGCAATCGTCTTTACCGAGCCCGAAATCGTTTCAGTTGGTCTCTCGCCTGATGAGGCTCAGCAAGCAGGTCATCCGATCATCGTAGGAAAATTCCCACTTGCAGCAAACGGCAGGGCACTAACGCAGGAGGCTGAAAAGACTGGAGGATTTATTCGAGTCGTTGCAAGAGAAGACGATCACCGAATCCTTGGAATTCAAGGCGTTGGTACACACATCAGTGAACTCGTTGGTGAATGGACCCTCGCTCTTGAAATGGGTGCGGTTCTCGAAGACATTGCCCTCACCATTCATGCTCATCCGACCATGACTGAGATGACACATGAAGCAATTCTAGACACACTTGGACACGCCATTCATAAGATGTAAGCCGTGAGTACTATGACTGGACACATTCACTCCATTCATGTCAATAGCCAAGGTGGGGTGCCAAAATTCCATGTCGAATCAGCCTATGTGCATCAACTTGGCGTTGAGGGAGATAAGCAGAACAACACAAAACATCATGGTGGTGTGTTGAAAGCCGTTTGTTTATTTTCACTTGAAGTGATTCAACGATTGCAACAACGAGGCCACCCCATTGATTGTGGAACGACAGGTGAAAATGTCGTTCTTGCAGGTCTTGATTGGTTTGAGGTACAGGCAGGAACACTTCTTGACTTTGGTGAAGTGAAATTGGAAATTACAATGCCTGCCTCACCTTGCTATAAAATCGCTGACTCCTTTGCCCAAGGTGATTTCTCTTGTATTTCACACGAACTTGATCCAACTTCTTCTCGCATGTACGCAAAAGTATTGCATGAAGGTGAACTCAAAACAGGGGATGCTGTGTCCATTGTCGTTTCATCGTAGCCCGTTTGATTGTAAGGCTTTGAGAAGAACCGCACCCAATTCCGATGGGTCTTTTGCACATGCGATTCCAGCGGCTTCAAATGCAGCAAATTTCTCTTCTGCTGTTCCTTTTCCTCCAGAAATGATGGCTCCAGCGTGACCCATTCGCTTTCCAGGAGGTGCAGTTGAACCTGCAACAAAACCTACAATTGGTTTGGACATGTGTTCCTTTGCCCACGCCGCCGCTTCCTCTTCTGCCGTACCACCGATTTCTCCAATCATCACCACGGCTTCGGTTTGGGGGTCGGCTTCAAAGGCTGCCAAGCAGTCGATGAATCCTGTTCCATTGACAGGGTCGCCGCCAATACCAATGCATGTGGATTGACCTTCGCCGATGC
>JAYODQ010000050.1:0-10384 GCA_038106355.1 Candidatus Poseidoniales archaeon
AGGGCCTGCTCATCAATACCTGAGAAAAAAGGCTCAACGTGGTGTTCGTTTGAAAGGACAAGATAAAATTCGTCGACAAAACCGTGCTTCAAAAACTCATGAATCGTTGTTGGACCACCCTCGACAAGAAGACGCTGGATGTTTTGGTCAGCGAGCATATGGAGCAACGATTCGAGGGAGGAAAAGGATGAGGTGAGGTGCAAAAACTTGCCCTCACTCTGCGTAAATTTGGCGTTTGGTGGACATTTTCCGTTGGGGTCGATCACAATGCGCAGAGGTTGATTTCGGACTTGAACGCCTCGTACGGTCAGTTGCGGGTCATCGCGAAGCACGGTGTTTGCCCCAACAAGAATGGCATCGACATCGGCTCGCAGTTCGTGCACATGCCGAAGGCACTCTTCGGAAGTAAATCGCTTCGATGTGCCGGACCGGTCATCAACTGAACCTTCCAAATTTTGTGCTAATTTGACCGTGACAAGAGGTCGACGATGCTTGCACCAATGCATGAATGGAAGCATTTGTTCATGGGCTTCTTGGGAGCACAATCCTTGCCGAACTTGGATGCCCGCCTCGATGAGGGTTTGGCTTCCTTTGCCACGAACAGTCGGATTTGGGTCTTCATGGGCAATCACAACTTCTTTGATACCAGCCCACATTAATGCCTCGGTACACGGCGGCGTTCTTCCGTAGTGATTGCAAGGCTCAAGGGTGACATAAGCGGTAGAACCGTTTGGAGAAATGCCCTTCTCTTCAGCATCGTGAATTGCCATTTGTTCAGCGTGGAGACCTCCTAAATGGTCATGCCAACCTTCGGCGATAATTCGACCATCTTTGACAAGCACGCAACCTACCAGAGGGTTAGGGCTGACCTTGGACCTTCCACGTTCCGCAATTTCAAGCGCTCGACGCATGTAGGATATGTCATCCTCAGTCCAGTCGCTCATGACATGTGCGTCCACACCCTCCTTGAAGATATGTTGCATCCTCTCCATAACAGAATATTCAAGCATCAACACGCCTACGCGACGAACATGGGTTTGTTTCATTGCATCGTCAATCCTGCAAGTCGTGATTACCGATGTGGCAAGCAGTGGCCAAGCATTCGTGCTGCTCTTGAAAAGCGTGGTCACGTCGTCGCCGAATACATGACCCAGCATGTCGGTCATGCCTCCCATCTTTCTCGTGACATACGAACACGATGGGAGGAGCACGGAGAGGGAGGAGAAATGGAAGGAAAGCCTCCTATTGTGGTCTCTGTTGGGGGCGATGGCGTAGCCCATGAGGTTGCAAGTGGGATTCGAGGCTCTGACCTCGTCTTGGGCCAGATCCCTTTTGGTTCAGGAAATGATTTTTGCATTACCAACAATATCTCACGCAAACATCTCGACCAAGCCCTCGATGTCTTGGAACACGGAATTGACCGTCATTGTGGAGCCTGGCGGCTTGAAGGCTTCGCTTGTGAAGAAGAACAAGGCTACCCGACTGCTCAACAGAATCCTTGGGATGGCCCACCACATCATGAGGGAAGGGTCGTTCGGTGGGTGTTTCTTGAATCCGATGCAGGCATCACTTCGGCGATTTCACGGGCTAAATTACGCCGAGCGAAATGGCTCAAAGGTCCAAAAAAGTACACCTACCTTGGCGTAACCACGATTCCTGTTTGGCCACGCAGGAAAGTTCAGATGAAAATTGACGATTTGGAGCCGTGGCAGGGCGATATCACCATGTTTACTGCTACGACGGGTGAGACCTTTGGAGGAGGCTACAAAGTAAATCCTGGAATGTATCCAACTCGAGAGAAGGGGCTGGTTGTCTTTGCACCTCAACTTTCCAGGCTCGCTATGCTTCAATTGATGGGCCCAGTCAAAAAAGGAAAACACATCGGAAAGTGGGGCATCTATCAACAAGATGCTATGACGATTCAACTTTGGCCGCTTGCAAAAGATGGCCGCCCAAGTGAGCAACCTTTGCAACCTCCAACGTACATTCAAGCCGATGGCGAACCATTGATTCAATTACCAGCCACGTTGGAATGGCATCGGAATCAAATCTTTGTTCGAGGTGCGACCGATGTAGCTTGGTCCTCAGAATGAAAAATTCGAGAAATCATCGTCCTCATCATCATTGTAGGTTTGTCGTTGTGGCGGACCTCGACGAACTGGCTCAACCGATGGTGCTTCGTCGGGCTCCTCCGGAGTTTCTGCGACACTTTTTACCGCACGACGACGAACTGGTGGTTGGTGTTTTGGTTCAGGTATAGATGGTGCAGGTTCCACAGAGACGCTGGACCGAGTTGAAGGAGGTGGACCACGAGTTCGAGGAGATTCGGGTGCTGGTTCAGGTTCTGGAGCAGGCTTTGATGAGCCAACCGATGGCAATTCAGTTGTTACCACAGACGCAGAGGATTTTTTCACCGGTGTTTGGGCACCAGGCCCTGAATTTCGGGATGATTTACCCGCAGAAGCAAGAACACTATCCAAATCAAACCCGCCGAGTTGGTCCTTATCGCCTTCGGATGGGAGAATGGTTGATGATTTACGTTGCTCGATTTTTGCCTTTTCTTCGGCTTCTTTGCGTTGGCGCTTTAATCGTTCCTCGGGTGATTCCATACCTTCTTTCTTGGCAACTTTCATGTCCGTTTTGACCTTGGCAACCTTCGACATACCCTCGTCACCAACCAGAATTTTCATCTGGTCTTTGGCATCTTTGAGCAACATGGTCTTTGAAAATACAAACGCTGCTACTGCACCACCTAACCCGAAGATGAAGAATGATGAAATGTATCCTGCACGGCCTCCAACGAAGGCAACATCGCCGTGAACCCACTCGTCTTGGTCGTCGCCATTTTGAGATATGAGGCCGCCTTCAACTGCAATTTCCTCAACATACACGTAGTGTGTGATTTTGCCTTGTGACCCTTTGAAAGATAAGGCACAATTTGAAGTCGCTGTAATGAGGTTGCTATTGATTGGGGCAATCTTGCCTTTGATTGCAACAGGTTGATGCCACTCTGTTAACGCAACCATCCCGTCCAAGATGTTCTCGGATGTTGGAATAAGGCCGAGAACATACCAATTCTCTTCAAGTTCAAATTTTGTCAAGTCAACACTCCCAGCACCAGTGTCAGGTGCGAGGGGGTCTTCCCATGATTTGAGGTCAATTCGAGGACCTTCGCCTGCAACGATACTCCCCGCTTGTTCAAAACTCATGCTTTGAATGGCGACAGATATGGCCGTACTTTTGCGAATGACGGTCAGATCGTTTGAATCGTCAAATGACTTTTCGAAGGCCTCATGTGAATCGTAGAGAAAACTCGATGCGAGGTAGCCTGTGAATTCAAATCCAATGCCATCGTTCTCTGAGGAATTGGAATCCTTGCTTGTGTCACAACCCACTGAAGAAAGGGTTCTCGAACTTGTGGTTGCAAACGGGGTGAGTGTGTAGGTTCCATCGTTGTTTGCCTGCACGTGAACAGCGTCGGAGGATTTGCCCCAATCGGGTGCTGATGGCCCAATACACCCAGCGAACACCATGGTTGCAAGGATGAAGAAGGCCAACATGCCTCGGCGCATGAACCCATGAGAACCAATGGTATTTGAGAACCCTTCCCTCGTTTTTTTTGTCGTTGTGGCGCGGTCGGAGAGATTCGAACTCCCGAGTCCAGGGGACACCGGATTTCAAATCCGGCGCAATACCAGGCTATGCGACGACCGCAGTAAATTACCCAAATCAAATCATTTTTTACGGCTTTCCCTCGGACCGTCTATTCGATATTGACTAATGAGGATAGCCAAAACAAAACAGAGCAGGGTATTTGCGAATGAAAACCCAGGTAACGGAGTCGGTTCGCCAACCCCAAGTGTGTTTTCTTTTTCCATCAGCGTTCGCACATCTTTGACAACATCCTCAGGCTTCCATTGGTCGCCAGCCCACATCACCCGCGGTGTACGGTCTGCATCCAAAATGTATGTGGCTGTGGAATGACCGATGGTGTAATTTTTGGTTCTGTCCTCGACACAAAGGAGAGGCGTTGCGTCTGACCAACTGTATCCTTGGTCACACATGCAATGAAGCGTCTCATTTTCACCCATAAGCCAACCATGGCCACCGCAAACTTCGCTGTTTAGTCTGAAGGATGAAGGTGACGGAGCTTCAGAAATGTTCGTGGTTGATGGTATCCAAGCGATTCTTATTGTTGCATTGATTTCATCCATACCAACTTGAGACTCTTCCCATTCGGTAGCACTTTCATTCCAGGTTGCAAGTTGCCACCACCACGATTCGGAGGGTGTCGGTGTTTGGTCAATCGCCGAAAGATAATGGCCCCATTGAGAGAACACGATCTCAGCATCGAGATCATTGTGCATGAAGGCCCCAGAGGTTGCGGCAAACCCATTCCATGACGATATATTGGATTGAACGATGGTCTCATTTGGATACATGAGTGTCATGCTTGCTGCAGAGGTCAGGTCTGGTTGGTCCAAGCGACTGAAATTTGAGGATGATGGTAGCCATGCAAAGTGTGGGGTTTCAAGGACATCGATATCATCGATGCCAACGTTTGAAACAACCCATGTATCGAACTCATCGTTCCAGTAACGAAGTTCCCACCACCAATCTTCACCGGATTCGACATGATTGAAACCAGTTACAAAATGCCCATAATCACTGTTCGATGCATTGACTTCAATTTCGAGTTGTTGGGCGAGCACTTGGGTCCACGTCCAACCATCAAATTCAATCATGTAATTTTGCCAAGTCCCATTTGGATGTTGAACAAGAATGGCGTTTGAACGCAAGTCTTGATGAAATGTAGCCATTTTATCATCTTCATACACATTTTGAACCGCTATACCAAACGTGGCCCAAATCGGGAGTAATTCGTCTTCGGTCCCAGTCAGGTGTGGCCATGTGACTTGGTGGATTTGTGTAAACTCATCGAGTTTTTCTGGAGTGTCGTGCTGAGGGTCGGTGGTGATTGAAATAAAACTGACATGTTGTTGTTCTTTTTCAGTTAGGAGCAGTTCGACCGATTTCATGGATTGAGTCAGGACTGGACAAACATCGGGACATCGTGTGAAGATGAACGATACAACGATGATATCGTTAGACTCGTAATCAAAATTGTATTCCGAACCATTTTGAGTGGTGAGGACAAAGTTTTGAATTGGTTGCCTACTAAGTTGGTACCCAATAAACCCCGCTTGTGCCGCAGTGGAGAGGAGAAGAGTGCAGGCTAGGACGATAAGAACCAACTTGCGAAGCATACGTTGCCCTCAGCGTTGGCCTGCGTAATCCCAATTTGGAGTGCACCAGTCAGGGAGTCCTGTAACGGCTCCAGGGTTGGACAAGCCAATACCCCAAAGCATGAGCAACACAAACAAGACTGGGAATAATGCAGTTCGTAAGTAGATGACTGGGTCGCCTCGCAAGTGCATGAAATATGCTGCGATGCCGTAGCCTTTGACAATACCCACACCAATAAGAATGGACCAAACAATGGTCAAATCAAGTTCAATGTAGACGGCTCCGACCTCAAAAATTGTGAAAATCATGAGGACAATGAAGTTCCAAAAGTAAATGTCTTTGCCCATAATTAATTTGTGATCTCCCATGTTTCTTCACCTCAATACAAATAAAATGCTGGGAAAATTGCAACCCACGCCAAATCAACAAAGTGCCAATACAATCCAAAGTATTCGATACCTTGTCCATTTTCTTCATCGAAACCAACCGTATCTGCTTTGAATATCATGTAAAGCATCACAAGCAAACCAATGAACACGTGCAACCCGTGAGCCCCAGTTGCGATGTAAAATATCGAACCGGCTTGGGTTCCGATATCAAATCCTTCAGCAACAAGGTGGCTCCATTCGATGAGTTTGAGCACGATGAACAGGGAACCAAGAAGGAAGGTTGCAATCAAATAATTTCGAATCGCAATCTTTTGGGTGGGCATAATTTTGCCCATAAAGCCCTTTGGCGCCTCCCAGTGGTGGGCTTTGGCTGTCTTCAATGCCAACACGATGGTGTACGATGAAATGATCAATGCAAATGTGTTGATGGCTCCAGGAAGCAAGGTCATGAAATCGCCTTGACCACCGATGATTGTGCCATCGTCGAGTGCAATGCTACCGCCATTGGGTCGTAGGAAATCGGATGCAGTCAGCGTATCAACAGAGGTACAGTTTGGATTGCCATCTTGAACTTGCCAATAGGTACACCATTCTGTTCTCATCCTTAGATACGAGGAGAAGAATGTAGCGAAGACCATGACTTCAGACATCAAAAAGACCCAAAGTCCTGCTTTTCGAATGTGTTGACCTTCAAACGGATGGGAAGTTGCAATTTGCTCACCATGACCGATGAATGGCAAGTCTTCTCTCCACCAATTTGCAACACCAATAGCCACGATGATGAGTCCGAGAAGACTGAGTCCCATATCTCCAACACTACCGCCTGCATCGGTCATGAGCATGGCTTTGGCAGCATCGACAAACATTGGGAATCCCATCAGGAACAACATGATGCCGAGAGCAAAGACAATTGGAGATGAAGAACCATGGTGCTCATGGCCATATTCATCACCATGTCCATGGTCGTCACCATGATCGCCAGATGGTTGAATCGAATTCATGAAGCCTCCAAACCCAATGAATAGAGCATAGACAACACACATGAGCAGTATCGTTACGCCTGCCGTTCGCCAAGTCAAATACGAAAGATGGGCCTCAACATAATGGTGATGAGCCTCTTCTTCGAGTTCTACCAAATGGTCGATTTCCTCTTGAGTTGCACCGTTGGTTGTGGCGACTTTCAGATTTTCTTTGGCGATGTCGTACTCATGATGTGCTTCATCGTATTCATGATGCTTGACATTAGCTACGCCAATGCCCATGACACCGTAGGCGAGGACGCCCATGACGAGGAAAATGGTTCCAAAGAGAACAGCCCTCATCCAGATGGTGTTTTCCACATCTGCTCCGTGTCCGTGTGCACTCATGATGTCGCCTCCTTGGGTTCACCTTTCCACAATTTTTCTTTGAGGGTCGGTGCTTCACTGTGATGACCATACAATGCGTTCATGTCTTCTTGTGTTGGTATGTCATGGAAGGACGGTGTTGGTGGAGGTGATGTGGTCGACCATTCAAGTGACCATCCTCCCCATGGGTCCTTCCCGATGGGTTCGCCTCGCTTACCTGAGTAAATGATGTTCCAAACGAGGAGAAGTTGGCTTAATCCAAAGATGAAGGCAAAAATGGAGACAGCCATATTGTATTCTGCAAATCCTGATTCGATGGTGTAGGTGTGAGTTCGTCGTGGCATACCCATGATGCCGAGGGCATGCATGGGCCAAAAGGCAGCATTGTAGGCTGAGAATCCAATGAGGAAATGCCACAATCCTAGGGTTTCGTTGAGTTTACGTCCAGTCACCTTCGGGTACCAGTAGTACAATCCTGAAAAGAGGGCAAAGACCGTTCCGCCGATGAACACATAGTGGAAGTGGGCGACGACAAAGTAGGAGTCGTGGAAGTGAATATCGAGACCTGCAACAGGGAAGAACATTCCTGAAATGCCACCGAGGGTGAATGTCACGAGGAATCCGAGTGACCACAAGGTGTGGGTCTTCATCACAAGGGAGCCACCCCAAAGGGTTGCAAGCCAATTGAAGATCTTCGCTCCGGTTGGAATGGCAACGAGCATGGTTGTGATCATGAATGCGGCACGCCAAAATGGGTCCATACCAGAGGTGAGCATGTGATGGCCCCACACAATAAATCCAACCACGCCAATGCCCGCCATGGCGAATACCATCGATTTGTAACCGAAAATCGACCGTCGTGCTGATGTGGCAAGAACTTCTGATACGATACCAAAGGCTGGCACAATCACAACATACACTTCAGGATGTCCGAAGAACCAGAACAAATGTTGGAAAAGAAGTGGGTCGCCTCCAGCTACAAAGAAATGGGTTCCAAGCGTGTGGTCAAACAGCAAAAAGAACACACCAATCACGAGGGCTGGTAGAGACATGTAGAGCATGAAAACGCTGATGAAAACAGACCACGTAAACAATGGCATTCGCATCCAAGAGACACCTGGGGCTCGCATGGTGAACACTGTTGTGATGAAATTCACACCGCTAAGTGTTGAAGATGCACCGAGCATGGCCATACCGGAAATGAAGGAAATTGTACCCAAATTTGCACCATAACCTGACAGACTTTCCCCGAGGTTTGCCTCTGACAGCGATGAATATGGCGGGTACATCACCCAAGTGATGTCTGCGCCTTGGCCCGACCAAATTCCCGAGAAGATGAGAGGTGCAGAAAAGACAAGCAGCCAAAGACCCATGGCGTTAATTCGAGGGAAGGCAAGGTCTTTTGCCCCAATTTGTAGAGGCAAGACGTAGTTCATGAAACCAGCAATCATTGGCATCGCACCAAGGAAAATCATGGTTGTTCCGTGGAGGGTGAAAAACGAGTTGTATTCGTCGTAGGTAAGGAAATCATTCTCTGGTAGGGCGAGTTGAACTCTGAACAAGAGTGCGAGAAGGCCACCAACAAGGAAGAAGAAGAATCCAAACAAGAAATACATCACACCGACTTCTTTGTGGTCGGTCGTGGTCAACCAAGGCTTGAGGAATGACCAGAATTTCGCCATCGTGAAAGTTTCAGGCGAGCGTCGATAAAACACCCAGAGAATGCCGACGAAGATGAGGCCGACGGCAAGGCCGACAGCGGTAATGAAGATGACAAGGGCTGAGGCACTTGGACCGGTTGAGCCAGCGTTGATGCCAGGAATCGAAATCTCAACTTTGTTCCAGTAATCGCCAGATGTTCCGCCACCAGCACCTGAATTTCCGTTGACAGCATTGCCATAAACAACAAGTTCGACGGTTTTGGTGTCATCTGCTGGTGCGGTAAATTCAAAATCCCAAGATCGGAATTTATTGCCGTCAACAGTGTGCGAAAGACCGCCTTCAAGCTCTTGGACGAGTGTGGCATCAACTCCACTAATGGTGGCGCCACCGCTTGCAACGAAGATTCGGAATCCACCATAGGGGACTGTTCGACTACCATCGGTAACGACACCATCGCCGTCGAGAGCCATCACATCGTTCTGAATGGTAACAGTGAACGAGTAGGTTTCACTTGCATTAAATTGTTCAGGTAGACCCGAAACAGTGACTTGAGTATCTGCAGATTGGCTTAGCCCATGACAAAAACACCCAGGATTGTTTGCAACCTCACCAATACCATTTGGTGCAGCAGAGAATTGCGGCATCGCAAAGACCGAGGCGAGAAAAGCGAGGGTGATGAGCACAAGAATACTACGACGCATCAGTAGCCGCCTCCAGTTGAGTCAGCTTTGACGCCAGAATCGTAATCACAGAATTGAGGAGTGCCAACACCAGTCCATTCTCGTGCAACCACCTTCACATAGCCGTTCATCATTGAATGTTGATTACCACAATATTCAGCACATCGGAGCGGAAATTCACCTGGCCTGTCAGGGGTTGCCATCATCACCGTTCCACTTTCAAGACCTGGGACCAAGTCTTCTTTGACTCCCCATTCTGGAAGCCAAAACGAGTGTTGAACTCCAACATAATTTGGATTTGAATCATCGGAAGGTTGGGAATGCATCGTAAAGACAGTGTTTTCATCGCAGGGCAGAATCATCGGTTCGTTTGATGCAGATGAAAACATGTGGCCTTCGGGGATGTGCATCCAGGTGTGAACCAAATTTCCATCCGAATCCGTGACTTCGATGGTAGTGAATGTGCCAGAATCAAAAATTTGGCTCATGGTAAACATTCCTGTCATCTGGTCGAGAGGGTAGGTATTTTCCTCACCAGCCATGATGATGGTCACGTTGGTGGCCGATGATTGAGATGCATCAACGGTGAGTGTGCTTGCCCAATTCACATCAACTTTGGTCAATCGTGAATCGTCTTCCCATGTGAGTTCTTCATCGTAATGAAATTCCCAAAACCATTGTTTTCCAACGATGGTCATGTCATTGGTTTCGTTGTCATCTTCGGGTATTTTCCACACTTCTGTGTTCGAGGCCAAAGCAAGAACAACGAGCCAGACCACGATGATGGTTGGAAGAATGTAAAACAGCAATTCAATTCTTGTGTTGTGTCGATCGACAGGAAAAGACCCAACTTTGATGTGGTCAATATGGGTCGTATCAGGCTCGACTCCGTCACGGTATCTCAAGACGGCCAAAAAGAGCCATCCGAATGTGAAAATACCCACGAGGATAGACCAAAACATAAATTTCTCATACAGAACTGCGAAGACTGTATCTCGTGCAACCATGCACTCACCAACCGAACCGCCGTGGCGGATGGACTTAAGCATTTGTTGATTGG
>JAYODQ010000051.1:0-10365 GCA_038106355.1 Candidatus Poseidoniales archaeon
CGACTCATCATGCCTCACCTCGCACTTTCTTTTGGCGGTTGGCTAACAACTGAAGTGTTGTTGAACGAACGGCTGTTGTTGGAGTATATCCCACGCCGGAAAATGCTTGCCATGAGAGTTCGCATGAATACCTGGGGAGTTGTCCAGTTGGGCTTGCCACATGTGTGGACACCTTTGACATCCATACAGGTTCGTTGATGTTCTTCGTTGTTTTCACGAGTTCTGAAAATTTTAATGCTTCAATTTCGCTGTTCATGGACTCGACTTGTTGCCGCAGGTATATCAACAGACAAAGGGCAGACGAAACTTAAAGTGAAATTGAACCATTGAGCAGCATCCTGTTTTTCACTTTAAGTTTAGTTTCAGAGTTTCCTTTTCCAAAACGTAATTCGGTATCGTGATGCATAAATACAGGTGATTCTCCCCTACGTTTGTCTAGCTCGTATGGTGTAGTGGCCCATCATAAAGGACTCTCATTCCTTTGACCCGGGTTCAAATCCCGGTACGAGCACCATTCTATAGAAAATCTAAAGGTTAAAATTCTAATTTAATTCAAAGATTTTCTTCATTTTCTAGGGCCAAAAAAGCTTTCAAGATCTTCGAGAATTTTGAGTTCGTATTGGGCCTCTGTTAAGTCCTTTCGAGCAAAATCAACATTGTAAGGTGGTCTTTCTACACAAGAAACACATGCTTGACTTCCGCATTTTGATTCCAACCAAGAATAACAATTCATGCAAAAATAAGCATCAAAATTGCCACAATAATCTGTTCTTCTCTCTTGGCAATGACAACTTGCCCACCAAGGGTCTTGAAGTCGATGACGGTGTATCCCTTTTTTATTCATTTTTTCCACCTAATGAGAGTGCCGCACCCAGATATTTTTCCCTTCTTCAGGTATGGAGTACGCTAACCATCGACCTGATGTTGTCTCACCGAGGAGAATCTTTGTTCCACAACTTCTGCACCTGCGAATATACCAATCCAAAAACATCTTTCCCTATCTTTATTGCCTTTTTATAAGGGGATGAAGAGCAGTTCACTTTTCATACAATTCGGTATTTTTGAGTCTAATTCTAAAAGATGTGAGCCTAGAATTTTATTCATCTTTTGAATCATTTTTCTTCTGATGGGGCTTTCCATAATGCATGATTTCGTACAGTAAATGAGTAATCCCTGGTTCACCAGGGTCTTTAGGGAACGTTCCAACATGCATGAACCACTGCCCTTCTTCGTCTTTCGTGGACACATCTAAATTTTGTTGCAAAACATCCCACATGATGTTAGCAATGTGGTGCCTGAATTTTTCTTCATTGTAACCATAAAACCTCATGGCCTCGTCAATAGCAATCAGCATCGACGTGAGATTATTGTAATTGTTGTTCATAAAAAACCCTGAGTGTGCTAAGAATCCTTTATCTGTTATTTCTTCTCTCGATTCTTTATCTTTCATTTCATCACCGATTTCGACACATCCAAAATCCTAAAGGATATTAATGATAAGATTTATTCAACACTATTTAAATCAAAGAATTGATCCTTTGAATTGGGTGTCGCTGAATGAGAAATAAATACCAAGGTATTTGCAGATAGTATCCCGTTACGAGCATTTAATCATAGGTCCAATCCATTGAAAGCGGGTCAAATTCTATCTACAGGTTCAAGCACTGGATTGGGTTGCTGTACGGTTCCGTCGCTTAACTGTGCAAAACGACCTTGTTGACGTGGATGAACCACATCTGAAGCACCCCATGGCCATCCTCCAAATTCTGTTCGCTGAAAATCTGAAAAGGCTTGGTAGATCTCCTCACGTGTGTTCATGACGAATGGTCCGTGTTGCACAACGGGCTCATCAATAGGTCTCCCTTGGAGGAGAAGCACACGCAAATTTTCGCTGTGTGCCTCCAAAACGGTTGGTTTTGTTGCATCCAATTCCATACCATGACGAGGCTTGAGAGCGTGACCTTCGACCATGCCAACACCTCCATCGATATGGTACATCATTCGGTTGACTCCGCTTGATGCAGTTGGAATCGTGACACTTGCACCTGCTTGGACCGTTAGAATATACAGAGCGACCTCATTCGATGGGTCATTTGCCCAGGAGGCGGAGGGAGCAGGTGGTGCAGAAACATCACCCCATGACCCGCTGATGACGCGAACATCCCCTCCCTCGAATTTGAGATGAGGAACGTGCTCAGCCCAAATCATCTCATACCCTGGCGTGGTCATTTTGTCCTTCGCTGGTAAATTGATCCAAATTTGAAACAAATCCAATCGGTTTTCCTTCTCTTGATTGACAAGCGGAAACATCTCCGAGTGCATTAAGCCAGAACCCGCTGTCATCCACTGGACATCCCCAAATCCATACCGACCCGTGGCACCGCCCGAATCGAAATGGTCGACGAGGCCGTCCAACACCACTGTGATGGTCTCAAAACCTCGATGGGGATGGGCTGGAAATCCTGGCACAATCCGCCCGTGGTACATTTTCCAATCGTTACTTTCATCGAAATCTGAGCCAATATGACGGCCGATCAAAGGCTCGTTTGGGCCCATCAATTCATTACCAGCGGGATACAGGTCAAGGTGGTGGACACAAAACAAAAACGGGTCAAGCGTAGTTCTGATGAAGCCCATCGGACGATTACTGATGACGCTGCCACCCATGCACCCCTCAACCCTCAGTGTTTCAAAAGGACTTGTACAGTTTTCTATTCACCAATTCATCATGACAACGATGAGAACTCAAAGCTGCCCTCCTCTTGAGCGTGGGACTCACAATCAAGCATTCCTCCAATTTTTTTGCCAATTGAGTTGTTAATTTAGTGGTCATCTTCGACAAGAAATCACTTGGAATTTGGTTAAATGGACAGACAAAACAAAGAAAACACTTTGAGATACTCCTTCTCGTTCGGTACTTGTGAGTTGCATACAACAACACATTTTGAGGAACCGCAATGATTGACCAAGCCATTCTCGCTCTCGGTGTCTTTCTCATCGCATTTATCTTTGCTCCAGTGGGCATGGGAGGAGGTTTGCTCTTTGTCCCTCTCCTGCATTATATTGGAGGCTGGGAGATTGACGGTGCCCTTATTGCCGTATCTCTTACGTTGACATGTGTGGTAAGTTATGGCAGTGGACTTGCCCATCGTAAAGAAGGTCACGTGAGTGATGCTGCGGTGAAGTCTGGCCTCTTAGGAGCAGTTCCTGGAGCCATCATTGGGGTTGGCATCGTCCTCATTCTTGGAAGTCATCTCGACCTTATCTTCAAAATTTTAAGTGCAATGATGCTCATTTGGTCGTTCAAAAAAACATTGAAAAAAATAAACTCTCATCAAGCATCCTCCGAACATTCGAGTGAAAATTCCTTGGAAGCTTTACCTCTTCTTCATCTTCCGTTACGAATTGGTGCTGGTATCGGGGGATTGTTATCCTCAATTCTTGCCATTGGTGCTGGCGTCATTTACGTGCCTGTGCTTCAACAATACGCACAATTACCCACTCGAAAAGCGATTGGCTCAAGTTTGCACTTGATGATGGTGGTCGTACCAGTTGCCATAGCGACCCATCTCCTGTTTATCGAAAACAGCGACTGGGTGACGCTCAAAGAACAAGCCATGTTTTTGCTTGGATTGCCATTGCTCACATACCTTGGTGCAAAACTTGGTGCCCACTTTGGAATGAAATACATCTCCTCAAATAATATCCTCAAAATCTTCTTGTTCCTCATTGGTATTGTTTTGGTGAAATATATCCTTGACATCTATTCAACCATAGCATGATGGAAATCTGGCCACAGTTGATCCAACGCGCCTCAACTACACCGAAGGGTATTGAATTTTTTTTCAAAAGTATAGAGATATTAAGATATTAAGATAACTTAATGTATTGAATCGTTCAAGGCTCGTCCGTGAAGGAACAACTTGTGGCCACGGAATCTGCCCTCGATGTCGACTTTGTCAAAGATGTATCAAAAGTCATCAAGACATTGGGGCACCCGGACAGACTTCGAATCGTTGAACTTTTGAAGTTTGAAGATCTGAAAGTCAAAGAGATCCAAGAAAGACTCGGCCTCACACAAGCTGTAACTTCTCAACATTTGAGACAAATGTACCACTTAGGCATCGTTCGTTCAAAGCGTATCGGTCAAAGTGTTGCCTACAGCATTGGGAGCCCATTGGTGACCAAAATGCTTCATTGTCTTGAAGAAACCCAAAAAATGTACACGGAGGAAAAAAGATGAGCCATCATGACGAAATTGACTGCAGTGGCATGAGTTGTCCACTACCGGTCGTCAAATCAAAAATGAAGATAGACAAAATGAATGCAGGTGAAATTTTGAAAATTATCACCACCGACCCCGGTTCTTGCAAAGATATACCTGCTTGGGCAAATCGAGTAGGTCACGAATTACTTGGAGAATCTGAAGAAAATGGAAAATATTACTTCCTCGTCAAGCGTGGTGAGTGATTTGGGAAAAAAAATGGCGATTATCGCAGCACAAGGCAGTCTTGATTGGGCTTATCCCCCATTTATTTTGGCCTCAACTGCAGCTGCTATGGATATGGAGGTCAAGGTGTTCTTTACGTTCTACGGCCTTCCTTTGCTCAAGCACAAGATCAAAGCGAAGGTCACACCAGCAGCAAATCCAGCCATGCCGATGAAAATGCCATTCGGGCCAAAGGGTTTCCAAGCCATCGATTGGCCAATTCCTCACGCAGTCAGCGGTGTCGTCCCGGGATTTGATTCACTGGCAACAGGCTTAATGAAAAAACAATTCAAGAAAAAAGGCGTTGCTACGGTCACTGAATTGCGTGACATGTGCCTCGAACTTGGTGTTGAACTCATCGCATGCCAAATGACCATGGATGTCTTTGGTTTCAAAGAATCTGATTTTGTCGAAGGTGTCACATTTGCTGGTGCCGCAGCGTTCCTTGATTTCGCTGCTGAAGCCGACATTCAACTCTTCATGTGAGGAGTGAACATGAGTGAATCCTTTGATGCTCAAGAATTGTACACTTGGATAGAAGGGCAAGTACCTCATTTGTACCTTGATGTCCGAAATGAACTTGATTTTGAACGATTCCACATCGAAGGACCTCATGAAATTGAACTTCTCAATATTCCCTACTTTGATTTCCTCGAACAGCCTGAACAGACCATTGAGCGGCTTGATTCTTCTCGTTCGATTAAGGTCATATGTGCAAAAGAAGGTTCAGCGAAATTCATAGCCGACATGCTTGAAGAATTTGGATTTGAAGATGTTTCTTGGCTCGCAAAGGGCATCATCTCTTGGGGTAATGCCCTTATCGCAAAGCAAATTGAGTGCCCAAGCCACTATCGGTTGTGGCAGTTCAACCGGCCAGGTAAGGCCTCTTGTTCGTATGGGCTCGCTTTTGGCGACGAACTCATGTTGTTCGATGTCAGTAAAAATCTTGAGTTCTATCGGCAATTTGCAGATCAACACGGCCTACGTATTTCGAAGATTTTCGAAACTCATCTTCAAGCTGATTATATTTCAGGAGGCCCATCACTTGCTGATGAATTGAACATAGATTACATAGCACATGCAGGTGATTTTGCATCCTCCAATGTTCGATACAGAGCCGTGGTAGATGGAGAGTCCATTACGTTTGAAGGTGAAGGTGCTCCATCGGTGCTGTGTACGCATTCTCCCGGTCACACCCCCGGTTCGACAACCTATGTGATCGATGAACGATTTATGATTTCAGGAGATACCGTTTTTATTGTGTCCGTAGGACGCCCAGACCTCGGAAAGAAAGTCGTAGAATGGGCAAAACAATTGTACTCCACACTCAAGAACAGAATATGTGTCTTACCCGATGAACTTCTTGTTCTTCCAAGTCATTACACCGATTGGCAACGAGAGGCAAACGAATCGTTTCTCATCGTCAATGACTTTGGAACTGTCAAAAAATTGAATGAAAGCATCTATTCTATAGAAAATGAAAACGAGTTCATATCGTGGGTCGAAGAAAACATGAGACCTCAACCAGAAGAATACAATCGAATTCGAAGGGTCAACGCAAAACTTGACGAGGTTGCCCTCGAAGTTGCAGAAGAACTTGACCTAGGCAAGAATCAATGTGCTGCATCACTCAGTTGAACGGATGTGACCAAATGGTAAATTATGGATTTGCAATAGATAATCGGAAATGTATTGGATGCCACGCTTGCACAGTCGCTTGCAAATCGGAGCATGATGTCCCAGTTGGTGTCAACAGAACCCACGTCAAGTACATCGAAACAGGTCAATATCCAAATTCAAACAGAGAATTTAGTGTCCATCGATGCAACCATTGTGAGGATGCTCCCTGTACAACCATCTGTCCGACAACAGCACTCTTTACCAGGTCGGATGGTATCGTTGATTTCGATGATGACCGATGTATTGGATGTAAATCCTGCATGCAAGCCTGCCCCTATGATGCACTCTACATCAATCCAAACACTGGAACAGCGGCAAAATGCAACTATTGTGCTCACCGTATCGAAAATTCATACGAACCTGCTTGCGTCATCGTTTGCCCTGTCGAGGCGATTGTGAGCGGAGACCTCGATGACCCTCAATCAAATTTATCACAACTTCTTGCAGAACATGAGACAAAGGTGAGAAAACCAGAAGCAGGTACAATCCCGAATGTGTATTATCTCGATACATCTGACGAAATGCTCAATCCTCTTGCTACTGAAAAAATCCCCGCCGGTATGTGGAGTGAACAAGCTGCAGGAGTAGGCCACTTCGCAAAGTATGCTCATGAACGCCTTGGAGCAGCAGATGAGCATTCAATGATCGTTCAACTTGCCCTCGACTTGAAGGCCAAAAAAGCAAACCCACGTGACCAAGCCATCATTCGCGATGTCGCTGCCAAACTTGCTGACACCTCCCCAGAAGCAAAGCGTGCATATGATGCACCTTCGAAGGGCATCCTGTGGGGTTGGGAAGTAAGTGCTTACATATGGACAAAAGGAATAGCAGCAGGCACTTACATGGTCGCCATGATGTTGTGGCTCTCGGGCTCGTTGGACATGACCGACCTTTGGTTGCCAATCACTGGACTTGGGCTTGTATTCCTTGCTATTACGGGTGTCTTACTCATCATGGACCTCGACCGCCCTGACCGTTTCTTGTATGTCATGCTCCGTCCGAATTGGAGTTCCTGGCTTGTCAAAGGTGCCTATATTCTTGCTGCTTACGGTGGCATTCTCTTTTTGAGTGCTGTGCTTGCCTTCTTTACCCCAACAAACTATGAATTGTATCTAAAGTATCTTGCTTATGCAGGCATACCAATTTCAGCCCTGACTGGTGTGTACACCGCTTGGCTTTTGCAACAAGCAAAAGGTCGATCGTGGTCAAAGGATTCTTGGCTCCCACTCAAGTTCCTCATCGAAACAGCACTAATCGGAGGGGCAACATTAGCCATCCTCGTCGGCGTTCTGCTCAATGGAAACATCCTAGCAGTTGTCGCTGGAGTGATTGCACTTGTTGTGATTCTCATTCACGGACACCATGTCATCGAAAAGCCACAATTGGAGCCACTTTTGTGAGGGGAACATATGGGACGAACATTCATCGAAAATATTGCACAAAAATTGCGCATCATTCCTAACCTCGATAAACCGCATCACAAAGGTGCCGAAGGCCCTCTTCGGAAATACCCGAAGATGGAAGAGTGGGACAACCACACCGAACTTGATGCTCAAGCGTGGCCTCAACAAGTCGAGCGCAACTTTTCGCTTGTCCCGACCACCTGTTTTAATTGCGAATCCGCTTGTGGACTGCTCGCCTATGTCGACAAGGATAGTGGCGAAGTCCAGCGTTTCGAAGGCAACCCCGAACACCCTGGAAGTCGTGGCCGAAATTGTGCAAAGGGTCCTGCAACCATCAATCAAATCAACGATACAGAACGTATCCTTCATCCACTCAAGCGAGTTGGAAAACGTGGTGAAGGTGGCTGGAAACAAGTATCTTGGGATGAAGTCCTCGATGACATCGCAGGAAAAATTCGAGCATCTTTAGAAACAGGTGCAAGGGACCGTGTGGTCTACCATGTCGGAAGACCAGGGCACGAAGGCTACACAAATCGAGTTCTCAAAGCATGGGGAGTTGACGGACACAACTCGCACACCAACATCTGTAGTGCAGGTGCACGTACAGGGTATGCGCTTTGGCATCACCACGACCGCCCAAGCCCTGACCATACCAATGCGAAGGTTATTTTGTTATGTTCTTCTCATTTGGAAACCGGCCATTACTTCAATCCACACGCACAACGAATTCTAGAAGGCATGATGGCAGGAGCGAAACTTCTGGTTGTTGATCCACGATTATCCAATACTGCCTCGATGGCTGACCATTGGCTTCCAACTTGGCCTGGAAGCGAACCAGCATTGTTCCTCACATGGGCTAAAATGATTCTCGATGAAGGTTTGTACAATCGAGAATTTATGGAAAGCCAAGTCAATTGGCAACAATACTTGGCCGCAGTTCATCCAACAGCTGAGCAAACTTTTGACTCCTTTATTGAAATCCTTAAGGAAGAATATGCAGAGTACACGCCTGAATTTGCAGCAAACGAGTGCCGAATTCCTGTTGAACAAGTCATTGAAACTGGGAAAATTGTCGCAAATGCAGGAACCCAACTCTCTGCCCACGTATGGAGGGCAGCAGCCATAGGAAACTTAGGAGGATGGCAAGTGAGTCGAACCCTTCATTTCCTCAATGTACTCACAGGTTCAGTAGGCACCAAAGGCGGAACATCACCAAACACTTGGTCAAAATACAAACCAGAACTTCCGCATGAACCGCCTGCACCTGATGGATGGAACGAACTTCACTTCCCTCCCGAGTACACACTTGCTCATTTCGAGATGAGTCATATTTTACCTCACATGATAAAAGAAGGTCGCGGCACAATGGATGTGTACTTTACACGGGTCTTCAATCCAGTTTGGACATATCCAGATGGTTTTTCATGGATTGAGATGCTTCAGAATGAGAAAGCCGTCGGTTGCCATATCGCTTTGACTCCAACATGGAACGAAACGGCTTTCTTTGCAGATTATGTCCTTCCGATGGGGCATGCAAGTGAGCGACATGATCTCAATTCGTATGAAACTGCTTCAAACAAATGGATTGCCTTCCGACAACCAGTTCTTAGAGAATTTCAACGTCGACAAGGCAAGGAAGTTGAATTTACTCACGAAGTCAATCCAGGTGAGGTTTGGGAGGAAGATGAATTTTGGAATGAACTCAGCCATCGCATCGACCCAGATGGTTCCATGGGTATCAAGAAATATTTCATGTCACCCTACAAAGAAAACGAAAAAATGTCAGTTGATGATTATTATCAGTACATCTTTGAGCGAGTGCCGGGTTTAACGGAAACAGCGTCAAAAGAAGGCATGAGCGAATTGCAATACATGCGTCGCCATGGTGCATATCTTATCGAAGAGTCCACCTACAAGAAGTATGAGAAAGAAGGGTGGCCTACACCATCGGGTAAACAGGAGTTTTATTCTGAGACGATGATTGAATTCGGTTATCCAGAACATGCAATTCCACATTATCGAGTGAAATCACATGTTCATCCGGACAATCTCCAAGGAGAAAATGAGTTTTGTCTGCTCCCAAATTTCCGACTCCCAATGCACATTCACTCTCGCTCGGCCAACGCCAAATGGCTCGTTGAAATAGCAAATCGAAACCCCATCTGGTTGCACCCAAGCGATGCTCAACGTCTTGGTGTATCCGAAGGTGGACTTGTCAAAGTCGAAACTGAAATTGGTTGGTTTATCGACAAAGTATGGGTCACAGAAGCCATTAAACCCGGCATTGTCGGATGCTCACACCACATCGGACGTTGGAGAAGGCAACAAGACCAAGGAAATCGAATGATGACAAATACAGTGTCGATTGAAGACAGAGGAGATGGGAAATGGCGTATGCGTACTGTTGAAGGCATCGTTCCGTTTGAATCAAAAGACCCAGACACAAACAGACTGTTTTGGAGAGACGGCGGAGTTCATCAGAACATTACGCATGCCGTTCAACCCGACCCCATCAGCGGAGCACATTGTTGGCTTCAAAAAGTCAAGATCACCTTGCCACAAGATGGTGAAGAATATGGAGATGTTGAGGTGGATACAAACAAGTCCTTTGAATACTATAAGAAATGGAATTCTTGGGCCAAAGAAAGGGAACAGCATCCCCGTGGCGAACGAAGACCGTTGTGGATGAAACGACCACTATCCCCCAAAAAGAAGTACTGGTTCATTGATGAAGAAAAGTGAAAGGAACCCGTAGGATGCTCTTAATGACCGAGCTCCTCCTTTACTTCATTC
>JAYODQ010000088.1:0-1547 GCA_038106355.1 Candidatus Poseidoniales archaeon
GTTCGTTCGGGGGCAGAGTCCTCAGAGCCAACAACAGATGCTGCAGACGGGAAATGGGCAGTGTGGCACATGTTGATGACGATCGTGTTCACGGTGTTTGGCATTTCAACAACGAGTTTGCATCTGTTTGGATTTGTGCTATCGATGCTCTGTCTCCTGAGCATGTACATACTTTCCAAACAAGTTTTCAGCGAGGAGGTTGCAATAAAAGTTACAGCTCTTGCTTCGATCTATCCTCCATTTGTTCGTGCAACGGGGAGAGCCTACCAAGAGGTTTGGGTCGCTTTTCTCGTCTGCGTTTTTTTTGCTTTGGTTGTTTTGGCCTTTCGACAAATGAACCCTCGACGAAAATGGGCAATGTATGGCACCTCGTTTGTCGTGTTACCTTTGTTACTTCTTACGAAGGGCATGCCGTGGCATTGGAGTTTTGCAGTCCTGCCGGCTTACTTCTTCTTCGAACACGAGCAGTATCGACAACGTGTTCAACCCTATCTCCCACTCCTCGCATACCTTACGGTTGTGTTGATCTTGAGTCAAAATGGATTGAGTATCACAGATGTTCGTGTCTTTGATTGGATGTTCGTGGTGTTGTTCTGCGGTATCTATGCATGGGTGATGTTTGTGCATTTTGGAATGTTCCTTTTCTCATTCAAGCGTGGGGATGCACAAACAACGCTGGAGAGCTCAATGTTAGAATTTTCATGGAAGTCGATGGGCTGGGTGCTTTGTGGTTGGATTACGGCATTGTGGCTTATCGAAGCCAACAACAGCGGTCATTCGCTTCTCCAGACTATTGTTGATTTTAGGCACAATCCAAGGTACCTCTCCTTGCTGTTCGTTCCTTTGTTTTGGTCATTTGCGGCCCGGGAACAACGACCGCAATTCGAAATAAAATCTGCATTTTCGTTCTTGATTTTGGCACTACTTCTTGCTTTCAATGCCTTCATGTTGTTTGGTGCAGAACCGCAACGTGAAATGGAGGTATTCGGGGAGTACATTAGCCAAGAAACAAGTGGTGATGCTACGATTTTGTTCATTCATGATGGTGCATTTGCGATGCATGAAATGTATGTCCTACAATTTTCCATCGACCCCGAGAGTGATGACGACCATGTCGCCCATTGGCGAACCAGCACATCAGGCTGGCAAGCCCAACTCAGTGATTGTTCAAGTTTGGGCCCAACCACTTGGGTGATTGTTTCGCAGCATGATGATGTCTACGACGTTCTCAATTGGGAAAAAATTGAGGTATCAAACTCCAACGATTGGAGTTTGTACAAGCGTCCATCATCCTGTTAGCGTTTCAAGTTCCTCTGACGCAGAGCCTCCACGGCAAGGACGCTGACAGCGACTTGAAGATTGTAGGAGGGTACAAATCCGTCCATTGGAAGGATGACCACCGAATCCGATGCTGCGAGAACTTGCTCGCTTACACCTTCGCGCTCCGCACCGACGACGAGCAAGACATTCCCCGTGAGGTCTTCATCCCAAGGTTCGAGCGTGCCTGTATCTTCGGCGGCAATGATGCGAAAAGCATTGGATTTCGC
>JAYODQ010000052.1:0-9585 GCA_038106355.1 Candidatus Poseidoniales archaeon
AAAGCCATTCTTTCAACCGATAAAAGAAGATACGGAAAAATAGTAACGAAAGTGGAGGGAATTGACGATACTGCGATTGATATCAACCAACTCGCTAAACTTCTCAAAAATAAGTGTGCAGCTGGTGGTACAGTCAAAGGTAGACTCATCGAACTTCAAGGAGATCACAAAAAGAAAGCTGCAGAGGTTCTTCGAAATCACGGATTTAATGTGGAGGTGCGATAAATATGTCAACATACAATGAATCATGGTTGGGAAGAACCATTGCAATCGTCGGCTCCACCGACCCTACCCTTCTTGGAAGGACCGGGGTGGTTGAAGACGAAACAAAGCAAACCCTTCGAATCAAGGAAGGCGACAAAATCATCACACTTGGGAAATCAAGTGTGTCATTTTCAATCGACGGTTCCCAAACCGTTGTTCAAGGGGCTCTGGTGAATCAACGCCCGGAAGACCGAATTCACCGAAAATATAGGAAGGCATGATGAAAATGCGAGATATAGGAATTGATGTAAAAGACCCCCAAGGAGAATGGGATGGTGACGATAATTGTCCATTTTATGGGTCTCTCAGACTTCGAGGACAAGTGTTTGAAGGGACTGTTTCTTCGGTTGGCATGCAAAAAACCATCACAATTGAACGAAGAAATGTTCGTTACATGAAGAAATACGAGCGATTTGAAAAGCGAACTTCACGCCTTGTCGCTCACCTACCATCTTGCATCGGCGATGTAAACATTGGCGATTCAGTTCGAATCATGGAATGTCGACCGTTGTCAAAGACAATTTCATTTTGTGTTGTTGAAAATAATGGAGGTGGGCAAGAATGAAGGGGCTCGCTGGAAACCAAACACGAGGTCTACCAACCGCTGCCCGGCTCCATGTTGCTGATAACACCGGGGCAAAAGTTGTTCAAATCATCAACGTTCTCAAACTCGGTGGAACCATGAGAAGATTACCAGCTGCCGGTGTGGGAGATATGACAAAAGTCTCCGTCAAGAAAGGGACACCTGAAACCCGAAGACAAATGTACACTGCTGTTGTGATTCGACAACGTCGTCCTTTCCGAAGAGTCGATGGATCTTGGGTCCAATTCGAAGACAATGCATGCGTCCTCACCAATGAAAAAGGTGATGTTCAGGGCTCTGAAATCAAAGGACCAGTTGCTCGAGAGGCCGCTGAACGATGGCCAAGAATTGCAGCCACTGCAAAACAAATTGTATGAGGAAGTGGAAAACATGGTACGAAGTATGAAACCAGGAAAACAGCGAAAGGCACATTTCAATGCCCCGCTCCACGTCAAGAGAAAGCGAGTTGCTGCTCGCCTTCAACTGGACAAACCAGACGCACGATTTGCAGGTGTTCGATCAGTAACTGTTCGCGTTGGCGACACCGTGCGCGTGATCCGAGGCGATTTTGCACACGGTTCCGAAAAGAGAGTAGGTGGAAAGCGAAACGCCTCACCGCTCGTTGGGAATGTATTGAGAATCGACGCTGAAAAAGGCCGCTTGTTCATTGAAGGTGCGACATCTGCAAAATCCGACAACAAAGCTGAGGCTTTTCCAGTGCATGTATCAAACGTCATCATCACAAAATTGGATGAAACAGACAAAGTACGTATCCAAAAAATAACAGGAGACAGGAGTTGAAGAAATGAGCAATAATCACATGAAAAGACTCGCAATGCCACGAAGTTGGCCAATTACTCGAAAGACAAATATTTGGGTAAGTCGACCTAACCCAGGTGCCCATTCACTCGAACTGTGCATTCCTGTTGGTGTGGTCATTCGTGACATCCTCCAATTTGCAAACACCATGAGAGAAGTTCGTTACATTCTCCAAGCTGGCAAAGTTTCCGTGGATGGAAAAACCATCAAAGATACCCGTCGAGGTGTTGGCCTCATGGATGTCCTCACGTTAGGGGACAACAATTACCGCTGCGTGCTTGACCACAATGGAAAACTTCGATATTCAGCCATCTCAAAAGATGAGGCGGGTTGGAAAATTTGCCGAATCGAAGGAAAAACCACCATCAAAGGCGGAAAAACTCAACTCAATCTTCATGATGGAAGAAACATTCTTGTTGACGATGCAAGTAAATACAAGACTGGAGACTCACTCAAATTGGGTCTACCAGAACAAAAGATCATCGAACACATCAACTTCGGTGAGGGTACACGATGTTACCTCGTTGGTGGTGTGCACGTTGGTTCAACAGCAAACGTAACTGAATACATTGTGAAGCGTTCAAGCATGCCAAACGAAGTACTGTTTGATGATTTTGGTACAATTGCACGAAATGTGTTCGCAATTGGGGAAGCGACCATGCCAAGTATTGAGGTGATGCAATGAGTGAAACAGCGAATCCAATGACTCAACCAAGAATTGCAAAGGTGTGTGTCAACATTGGTGTTGGAGAAGGAGGACAACAACTGCTCAATGCTGAGAATGTCCTTGAACTCGTCACTGGAGTAAAGCCTCAACGTACACTTGGTAGAATTCAAAACCGAGATTTGAAGGTTCGTGTTGGTGCTCCGATTGGATGCAAAGTCACAATTCGAAACAAAGACAAGATTCAATCCTTTTTGAAAGAGGCTTTTTGGGTACGTGAAAACACAATTCCATCATGGAACTTTGACCGCGAAGGAAACCTTTCCTTTGGTATTCGAGACTACACAGATTTCCCAGACCAAAAGTACGACCCCGAAATTGGAATTTTTGGAATGGACATCACCGTTGTCCTTGAACGACCTGGCCATCGAATCAGTCGCCGACGTAAGGCCACTGCCAAAGTTGGCCGACATCACAAGGTCACAGCTGATCAATCACGTGCATGGTTTGTAGAGAACTACGACATCACCATTCTGGAGGAATAAAAATGGCAAAAGATCACGGTATTAGAATTGGACGAACAGTTGGATGTCGCAGATGTGGCAGAAAGCGAGGCATGATTCGACGACATGGTTTGCGATTGTGCCGACAATGCTTCAGAGATACAGCCCATGAGATTGGCTTCAAAAAGATGAGTTGAGGAGGGAAGAAAAATGCAAGTAGATCCGTTAAATGATGCCCTCGTGAAAATGTACAATGCTGAGCAAGCTGGACGATACGATGTTGAATTGCATCCAGCCTCCAAGTTGCTTGGTAACGTTCTGCTCATCATGCAAAAATCAGGTTATATTGGAGAATTCGAAAAGCATGAAAATGGTCGTGGCGGGACATTCAGTGTCCAACTCCGAGGTAAAATCAACCGCTGTGGAACGGTCAAACCTCGGCACAGTGTCAAACGTCAAGAATTTGAAAAATGGGAAACACGATATCTTCCTGCTCAAGATTTTGGCTTGCTCATTCTTACGACAAACTCTGGCGTCATGAACCATTACGACGCAAAGGATGCTCGAATCGGCGGGAAACTCCTCGCCTATGTGTACTGAGGTGATACGATGGTAAAAGTAGACAGAATAGAACATGTCATTGAACTCCCCGAGGGCGTTACTGCCACTCTTGGAGACCATGGCGTTATCACAGTCAATGGACCAAAGGGTTCGTTGAGCAGATCATTTGTTTCAAGCGACATTCGTTTGTTTATGGAGGGTCAAAATATCGTTCTCAACATTGACGTTCCTCGCCGAAAGCAAAAAGCACTCATCGGTACTTGGAACGCACATTTGAACAACATGGTCAAGGGTGTACATGAAGGTTTTACCTACACGCTCAAAGCGTTTTACTCCCACTTCCCAATGACGCTGAGTATTCAAAACTCAACATTCACAGTCAACAACTACTTTGGAGAAAAAGTACCTCGAACAGCGGTGATTCTTGACGGCGTCAATGTCAAAATCGATAACAAAGTTGAGATTGTTGTTTCTGGTATTGACAAAGAAAGCGTCGGTCAAACCGCAGCAAACATTGAACGCTGTACCACGGTTAAAAACCGAGATCGAAGAGTGTTTCAAGATGGGATATACCTCATCAACAAGGAGTGATGAAAGATGGCAGATTACGAATCAATGACTGTAGCTGAACTCAAGGAATTGCTCAAGGAGCGAGATCTTGCATTATCAGGAAAGAAGGACGACCTCATCGCCCGACTTATCGAATCCGATGGTGATGAAAGCGGTACTGATGTGGATGCCTCCACAGATGAATCCGATCATGAAGAGGATGCTTCTTGGGACGATGAAGAATGGGATGATGATGAAGACGAACAAGAATACATGGTCAAACAAAAGCCTATCTTGCCCGAAGACATCAAAAAAGCTCTTGCATTACGCTCCGAACAACAAAAGAAGACCCCTGTCTTCAAGAGAACTGAATGGTTTCGATACAAGCGATTGTCCCGTTCCGGTTGGCGAAAACCACACGGAATGGACAACAAACAACGAAGGAATTACAAGTACAGAAGTTCACTTGTCAGAATTGGCCACGGAAAGGTCAAGGAAGCAAGGGGACTGCATCCATCTGGTTTTAGAGAAGTCCATGTGATGAACACAACTGACCTTGATGCCATCGACCCTGAAACGGAAGCAGCTCGAGTTGGCAAAACTGTTGGTGGTCGAAAAAGAGAAATCATCTATTCACGAGCAGATGAATTAGGAATCCGTGTGCTCAACAGAAGGAGGGATGTTTGATGCAACTCACAAATCAAAAGAGACTTGCTGCAAGAATATTAGGATGTGGTATTCATCGAGTTTGGGTTCACCCTGACTTTACTGACCAAGTTGCATCTGCAGTCCAATCAGAAGATATTCGAGAATTCATTGAGGAAGGTTGGATCAAAGCAAAGCCAGTCAAAGGAACCTCTAGAGTTCGTGCGCGACAACGACTTGAACAACGAAGAAAGGGACGACAAAAAGGCCAAGGTTCACGAACTGGTTCAGCCAACTCAAGAAATCCAAGAAAGCAACGATGGATGAAAACAGTTCGTGCACAACGCCGAGTGTTGAAGGATTTTAGGGAAGAAGGCACCATCTCACCAAATCAATACCGAAGGTACTACCTCAAATCGAAAGGAGGTTCATATCGTTCAATCGCTCATATGCGATCGCAAATGGAAATTGAAGGTGTGCATTTCAAAGGCGGTGAAAACTGATGGCAGGTAAAACAGGACGATCTATTCCACGACGACGAAAGGCTGGATTGACAAATTATCACCGAAGGCTCAAACTACTTCGAAGTCGAACCTCAAGAGCTGTTGTACGTGTATCGAACACCAGAACCACATGTCAATTGACCCGATACAGTTCCGAAGGGGATGAAGTCATTGTCACCATGACAGGTACTGACCTTGTCAAAAAATTTGGTTGGCCATCTGACTACTCACAGAAATCAGTTCCAGCTTCATACCTCGTTGGATATGCACTTGGAAAGTCGGCTTTGAAGTCAGGTGAATCAGAAGCAATTCTAGACATGGGCCTTGCCACCAATTCAACTGGCTCAAGAGTGTACGCTGCACTCAAGGGAATGGTTGACGCGGGCCTCGAAATACCACATGACGAAAATATTCTTCCCTCTGAAGAAAGAATTCACGGCGAACACATTAGCGACAAAGTTGCAAAAGCTGTAGCAGCCACACAAAAGAAAATCGAGGAGGCATTTTGATGACTGAAGAAGAAACAATAAACTTAGCACCTGGACTTGCTCAGGCATTCAATCCAGAGGATTCTGGAGAAGAAACCGGTGAACGACGAAGAGGCGGTCGTGGTCAAATGGACCCTATTATGAACCTACGAAGTTGGCAACCAAAGACTCGACTCGGTCACGCAGTTATGGCTGGAAAAGTTGTGACATTTGAACAAGCAAAAGCAACTGGACTACCAATTCGAGAAGTCGAAATTATCGATGCTCTTATTCCTGATCTTGTTGACGAAGTGATTGCAGTAAACAACATTCAACGTATGACCGACAGTGGTCGAAGAATGCGATTCAATGTTATGGCATGCGTTGGCAACAAAGATGGATATGTGGGTCTTGGCATGGCCAAGGCAAAGGATGTTCCAAACGCAATTCGAAAAGCTATTCGTGCTGCAAAACTCAATATCATTTCCATTCAACGAGGAAATGGCTCTTGGGAATCTTCTAGAGGACCAGGTACATCAGTACCATTCAAGATTGATGGAAGAGCTGCTTCAACTCGGGTCACACTCATGCCTGCTGCAAAAGGTAAAGGTCTCGTTGTAGGTGAAACAGGAAAGAAAGTGTTGACCCTCGCAGGTATCACCGATGTTCTATCTCGAACAAAAGGCCAAACGAGAACGAGTATCAACTTCGCAGCGGCAATTTTCAACGCACTTCAAAACATCAACTTGACCAGGGTCACACCCGAGCAACGGGAACGACTCTATATTCACAAAGGGAGGAAGTTTGAATGAGTATCATCGTTGTACGAGCGCGAAGTGATGTCAAAGTTGAGCGAAGCATCAAAGAAACGATGCACCACCTGAACTTAACAAAGGTTAACCACGCCGTGATCATTCCAGACAATCCACAATACGTTGGGATGCTCCAAAAAGCAAAGGATTACATTACCTGGGGAGTCGCAAGTGAAGAACTCATTTCACGAATGCTCTCTGAGCGTGGAAGAATGACCGGTGATGCCCCATTGACAGATGCTATTGTTAAAGAACACACATCATATTCAACGATTCAAGAATTTGCAAAAGCAATTGCGAATGATGAAGCACAAGTCAAGGACATACCTGAACTAAAGAGAGTCTTCAGACTTCATCCCCCTCGCGGTACCAAAGGTTGGGGAGGGATTAAGCGTTCATTCGTTGTTGGTGGAGCCCTCGGTTCTCGAGGAGAGCACATTGGGGCTCTCGTTGAAAGAATGATTTGAGGTGATATGATGGGAATAAAAGCAAACAAACACAGAGGACGATGTCGAACACACGGTCGAGGTCACAAAGCTGGTCGTGGTGCAGGAAAGCGCGGTGGCCGTGGTAACGCTGGAATGAACAAGCATCGAGTCATGACTCGAATCAAGTACATGCCTAAACACTGGGGTATGCACGGGTTCAACCGTCACCCTTCGTTGAGAAATGTTTCAGTGACTGCAAATGTCGGCCAACTTGAAGAAATGGCAAATGGAAGCGATTCTGTCAACCTCTCTGAGTTGGGGATCGATAAACTCCTCGGAAGCGGACGTATATCCACAGCCCTCAAAATCACAGTTTCCGAGGCGAGTCAAAAAGCCATTGAAAAGATTGAGGCTGCCGGTGGAACAATCGAACAAGATGAAGAATGGGGCGAATGGGAAGAGGAATGACCCTCAACTATGAAAAACACGTGATTGTCGAAGAAGAAAGGTGAGAGGATGACGAAGCACAAGAGAATTGGATGGGCAGTTGCATTAACTGGTGCTTTGTATTATGGTCTTCTCATTTACTGGCAATCCGAAGAACTTGCTGGAACCGGAAAACCGTACGAAGCCGCAGTCTTTGGACTGATTTTTTCAGTCTTCTACCTCGGTTACCTGTTGCTCTGTTTCCAAAGAGATCTGCCAGAGTCCATGAAATCAATGCCCGTCATTGGACGATTTGGTAAACTCCTCGGTTGGCTGGTATTTGCAGCAATTGCTGTATGGTACGTTCGGCCCAACGCTTGGGGAGGATACGATGATGGTGTAGGGTTTTTCCTTGTAGGCATTCTCTTACTTGGGTTTGGTGCAGCAGCCATCCTCACTTCATTCATGTGGGAGGGCGAGGCAAGCAGTCGCCTCTACGCTCTTCGAAGATTCGTCGATGTGTATCCAACAATCACAAAACCAGACAGGCACGTTCGCTTCAATGAAAAGATGTGGACGACTACCTTCGTTCTCATCATTTACTTTGCCATGACCAATGTGATGCTTTTCGGACTCTCTGGTCAAGCACTTGACCTGTTTAGCGGATTTAGGTCCATTATGGCTGGTGCATCCGGTACAATCATGCATTTGGGTATTGGACCTATTGTTACGGGTTCAATTATTATGCAATTGTTCGCAGGTGCCAAAATCATTCGACTCGACCTTTCAAACAGTGAAGATAAAGCGATGTATCAAGGGGTTCAAAAGTTACTCGTTCTCATCATGATCCCTATCGAAGCCATTCCACAGACGTATGGCTTCCTTGACCCAAGTGAATGGCTTATCGACGCATATGGACTTGGGTGGGCAAACTTTGTAATTGTAGCACAGTTGTTTGCGGGCTCATACCTCGTCTTCTTACTCGATGAACTTGTCAGTAAATGGGGCATTGGTTCGGGTATTTCGCTGTTCATCGCTGCTGGTGTGGCACAATCAACCTTCGTGGGTACGCTTTCACCACTACCAACAACCTCTGGCGTTCCTTATTCCCTTCAAAATCCACCATCTGGAACGCTACCAATGATATTCTATATGTTTAGGGAAGCTACAAATTATGAAATGATTCAAGCCAATGGTTTTGAAACGATTCTTCTAACTCACGTCAATCCTGTTGCTGCTCTATTTTCGAGTATCATTGTGTTCCTCGTGGTTGCCTACGCTGAATCAAGCAAACTCGAACTTCCATTAACACACAGCGGAGTCCGAGGACACAAAGGAAAATACCCGATTCGTCTCGTTTATGCATCAAACATCCCTGTTATTTTGATGGCAGCATTACTTGCAAACATCAACATGTTCTCTCTTCTCTTTTGGAGCCACCCAACCATGAGTCAGACACCAATCCTCGGACGAAATGGATGGCAATCAATGTCTGAATACATCGGTTCTTACGAACCTGGCCAAACATCTGCATCGGGAGGATTTGCATGGTATGCGAGCATGGTTAACGGAGTTAACGATTGGCTTATCCCGATTCTCAATCAGCAAGGTGATATTTATGGCCACTCACTTACACAAATGATGGTTCACGTCTTGTTTTATGTCACACTGATGACCGTTGGTTCAATGGTGTTTGCGAAGTTTTGGATCGACACCACAAACATGGGAACGAAAGATGTTGCAAAGCAAATTGAACGAACTGGAATGAAGATCCCCGGTTTTAGAAACAACCCTCGAATACTTGAAAAGATTCTTGAAAATTACATTCCTCCAGTGACATACTTCTCCGGTGCATTTGTCGGTTTACTCGCCGCTGGTGCTGATTTACTCGGAACTGTAGGAAATGCCTCAGGAACTGGTTTATTACTTGCCGTGGGTATCATTCTAAGGACGTACGAACAAATTCAGAAGGAGCAAGCAATGGAAATGCATCCAATGCTCAGGCAATTCTTTGGTGCTGAATAGGCACGATGAGTTTCCCACACGAAACCATCTGTCACCTTCATCAGTTTCTATGGCAGAGTCAAGATTACATTTCGATTCGATTTTGGTTTTTTTCCATTGAAATGCCACGCAGCACTTCTATTTTCGACATTTTTGCATCGGGTATGTTGATATAGGGGGTGTTTGTGGCTTGCTTGCTTGCGTCATAAGATACGGCGTTGACAACAGAGTCCACGGACAGTGAAGTTTGTCATCTTCTTAAACGCAATGCCGGAACATATGCGATTCCGAGAAACCTCCTCATGGAGCAAGCTCGGGGTCAGGTAGGTGATCGAGATTATGACAATCTTGTGCAAG
>JAYODQ010000009.1:0-51745 GCA_038106355.1 Candidatus Poseidoniales archaeon
AAGGTCTTCATCGCTTGTTTTGGAGGAATTTGACACGCGTGAAGCATCCTCCATACCATCTGCTCGATGAGTTGAGTTTTGAAACTGTCTTTTACCATCGGCAAAAAGTGTGCTTTCTCGTTAAAAATGCACAAACTGGAGGACATTCGAAACCAAAAGAGAAAAAGACATCCTACTCGTCGCTTGTTCATGGAAAGCGTTTCTCGAAGGGGTGCAACCCTTGAGGCACACGGCATTGTTTCTTCTGGAACAATACACTGGAACCTTGAAACCCAAACATTAGTGAAGATTTCAATCGAACAAAACGAAGGGGTTCTGAGTGCTCACGGTGCCCTTGTCACAGAAACAGGTGACCGAACAGGTCGTTCGCCGAACGACAAGTTCATTGTCAAAGAACCGAAGTATGAACATGACATTAATTGGGGCAAAGTCAATGTTCCAACCACCCCTGAAGTGTTTGAAAATTTGAAGAAAAAGGTGATTGCCTACCTTTCCTCAAGGAGTCAACTGTTCGTTCAAGATTTGTTCAGTGGTGCTGAAATCAGTGAAGCACTTCCGATTCGAATCATCAACGAAAACGCTTGGCACAATGCCTTTGCACGCAATATGTTCATTCGACCAAGCGAAGAAGAATTGGCTCACCATTCTCCCGAATTCGTTGTTTACCACGCTCCAAACTTTCTTGCCAACCCTGCGGTTGATGGTGTGAACTCGGAATGTTTCGTCATCGTCAATTACGCATCGGGTGAAGTCATCATTGGTGGAACACGTTACGCAGGTGAAATCAAAAAATCCGTTTTCTCCGTCATGAACCTCCTGCTTGCAAAGAAAGGAATTCTTCCAATGCACTGTTCGGCCAACACGACCGGCGAAAACACTGCTATCTTCTTCGGTCTCTCAGGTACTGGAAAAACCACGCTTTCTGCTGACCCTCTCCGTGCGCTCATTGGTGATGATGAACATGGTTGGGGTGCAAATGGTGTGTTCAACTTTGAAGGTGGTTGTTATGCTAAACTCATTGACTTATCCGAGGAGGATGAACCTGCTATCTTTGCAACCACACGAATGTACGGGTCGATTCTTGAAAATGTCGTACTCGGCGAAGATGGTGTGCCTGATTTCTTTGACACGAGTAAAACTCAGAACACTCGTGGGTCATATCCAATCGAATTTATCGATAACCGCACTGAAGATTCAAAGGGAGGTCACCCACAAAATGTGATTTTCTTAACTTGCGATGCATTCGGTGTGTTGCCCCCAATTTCTCGTCTCACCCCAGAACAGGCAGCGTACCACTTTATTTCTGGATACACCGCAAAAGTTGCTGGCACCGAAATCGGAGTCAAAGAGCCTCAAGCAACTTTTTCCGCTTGCTTTGGTGAACCTTTCATGCCGATGCACCCTGGTGTGTATGCTGATTTACTCTCCGACAAAATGGCCCACCATCAGTCCAACGCTTGGCTCATCAACACCGGTTGGTCAGGTGGTCCATACGGCGTGGGAAACCGAATGAAAATCAAGTACACAAGAGCCATGCTCAACGCAGCCCTCGACGGTTCCCTTGATCACGTTGAATATGTGAAAGACGCTCGATTTGGCTTTGACATTCCTACATCGTGTCCAAATGTTCCAGCTGAAGTACTCATTCCACGAAACACTTGGTCGAATACGGATGAGTATGACCAAACCGCTGACAAACTTGCAAGCATGTTCAATCAAAATTTTAAGCGATATGCTGATGGTGTATCAAATGAAGTCAACAACGCTGCACCACATCCATTGCAATCTTGATACAGATTCAAAGACTGAAAAATGTTGATTTGAAGTGAAATTGTATCGAATTGATGATAAACATCATCAAGACACGAACGATGACAACCATGATTGATGTTGAGATTCCGACTGAAATCAAAGAGGTGACAGAGTCGACGCAAGAAGGATTGAACCAAATTCTTCTCGGAAGAAATGTCGACCGAATTATTAGTTACATTCAAATGAAAATGAACACCGCTATTGCAGTGAATTCTGAACTTTCTTCGATTCGAACCCAAGTCATTCAAATGGGTTGGTTTCTCACAGTGGCTCTCGTCCTTGGAACAGGTGGACTAAACTCGTTTTTTAATTGGAATCAAAACGCACTCATCATTTCTATCAGCGTTACCCTCATTGTGGGCATGATTGCAGCATCTTCAATTCGAACCCTAACACAATACACCGACATTATCATGGAGGAGCATCGTGCGTTTGAGACATTGTACAGTGTCATTGTATGGAAAGGGTTTGCTGATCTCAATACAATTACCAAACAAGTGGAAAACATCGAGTTGGATACGAGAAATAAAGTCGATGAGATGAATCGAAAGCATCGGTTGTTGACTGGGACAATTTTACATTCAATGATTCACTTTGAACGTGAGTCGATAAAACTCGAAATGGGTTCCATGCAATGAGAACAAAATTTCGTCCATGGCAAGATGAACAATTGAGTCAATTGTATCTTCATTCCTCCCGTACATTGTGATTTTTGTACGCGTGGAACTATATGTAGTCAAGGTCCAATGGCAGTTCGGGGTGAGAGGAACATGGTTGACCTCGATGCCTTAAAAATTGAGAAAGCTATTCGGAGATTACAACAATCAAGAGATGATTCCAACTTGATTGAAACTCTCCTCTATGATGCTCTCAATTGGCCAATTAGAGATGACATGGAGAATGAAGTCATTCATCATGAACGTACTTCGTATCCATTCAATGAACATCTTACGGCGCAAGAATTGAGTCGAACGAATCAACCCATCGAGCTTCGTCAAATTGCACCCTTTCCAAATTGGCAATATGGAATTTGTGTGCTTCGATTTGGTTCGAGTACATACTTGAACGAACAAAAAGAGATGACTCCTCGGCTTCGTGCAATTTTAGCAGATTTGATTGAGAACAAGAGGCTCACTTCAAACCATCCAATATGGAAACGAAAACATCTCATTTTTTTGTGTTATTGGGGAACAGAATATGTTCAATTTGCACGTTTTGAGCAGACACATGGGCATCCAAATATGTCAACCTTCGTGAAATTCGGTTGGGGTCCAAACGATAACATCAGAACCGTATGTGCTTACCATCTGAAGTATCTTATGTATAACGATGAAATGAATGAAGATGAAGTGCAAAAATCGGTTGATTTTGCCTTTGATAGGATGAAAGTTGCAAACGATTTCATTCAAGATTACAAAAAAGAATTTGAATTAGCAAAACCAATCGTTGAAAAGAATTCGGATTTATCAAGGAGAGATGATATCCATCAAGCAACTCAACTCCTTTTTCATAGATTGCTTGTTCTGAGATTCATTGAGGAAAAAAGATGGCTTTCTTTCATACCTCATGAGGATAATCTTAGAGCATTTTTTCGGGCAGGACCCGTAGATTCAGACACCTCATTCTACCGTTCTCGTCTTCGAAGGTTGTTCTTTGAAGGACTTGCCCAAGAGGGGAAAAACGATGACTCTGCCTATGGTCGAGTACCTTTCTTGAATGGAGTCTTGTTTGAGGAAAATGACCTTGACAAATCCATCATTGATCTCCCGGATGACCTTTTTGAACGGTTACTTGGAAAAGACGGTTTGTTTTACAGATGGAATTTCACGATCTTTGAGTCAACAACACTTGAAGTTGAGGTTGCTGTTGATCCTGAAATCATCGGTCGATTGTTCGAGGAACTGGTTCCTAGCAGACATGAAAAAGGAGCATATTACACTCCAAGACCCGTTGTTGCTTATATGTGCCGAGAAGCCTTCAAATCATTGCTCAGCAACAACACTGAAGTCAACACTGAATCCATACGTCAACTGATTGATGAAAATCATGCAGAAGGGATGAATGCTCAAGATGCAAACATCATTCATGCATATCTCAATGAAATCAAAGCCGTCGACCCTGCATGCGGTTCAGGAGCGTATCTTGTTGGATTCTTACAAGAATTGGTTCGTATCTACTCCACGCTTTCGACGGTATCAGAAGACCTTGCGGAAGGTCGATACGAGATGAAAGTGAGAATCATAACTAATTCAATCTACGGGGCAGATTTGGATAAATTTGCAATAGAACTGGCAAGGTTGAGACTATGGTTTTCCACCTCGCTCGAAGCACCACAGCCAGAGTTTATGCTCAATCTCGACCTGAATATATTCAACGGTGATTCGATTTGCAATCGAGACCCTCATTGGGTCAAAGCAACTCAGTCTATGGACCCATTAGGGAGCAGAACGAGGGCAGAACAGATGAAAGAAATTCGGCATCTCTATGTCACATCTTCTGGGAACAGAAAACATCAACTTTGGCATGAGTATCATGCACTTCAGCGAGAAATTATTGCAATGAAAGATAAAGATGATGAAGAGGATTCGATTGATTTTGGGGCAACATTCTACGATATTTTTGATAGAGACAATGGAGGATTCGATATCGTCCTTGCTAACCCTCCATTTGTTCGGCAAGAAGAAATTGACAAAAAAATCAAAACCGCAGGATTAAGAAATTATCCAACATTGGTCAAGGGTACTTCGGATTTATACATCTACTTCTATGCTCGAGCCAAACAACTCCTTCGGGAAGGTGGGATAAGTTGTTTTGTTTGTTCAAATTCATGGTTGGATGTTGAATTTGGAGCACCACTTCAACACGACGTTCTCCGACATTTCAAGGACATCCAAATCATCGATTTTAGAACACAACGAATGTTTGAAAGTGCTGAAGTGAACACGATTATTTCCCTCATGGAAAAAAATGTTTCAAAGAAATTTGATCATGAAATTAAATTTATTATGCTTGAGGATGCTTTTGAAAAATCAATTCACAACCCTCGATTAAAAACTGAGAAAAGCATCTCCACAGAAGAGCTTCTTTCAAGAGGACATGATGTTCACGGAACATACATTGGATACAAGTGGAGTCTAATTTTAAGGGCTCCAGAAATCTATCATCGTATCATCAATCATCACTCTGACAAGTTCATTCCAATCAGGGATGTATGCAAAAGAACAAGGAGAAATAACTTGGCGGTATTACCAAAAGGATACAATGTTCAAGCACTGAGTGCTGAAAGCAACCAAGATAGTGTCGCCTTTCTTCATTCATTCAAAGATGTCCACAGCATCAAGCTTGACACATCAAAACAGAAAAGCATCGTTCATCCCCAAGTTCAGCACTCATTACAGGACAAAAATTTTCGGCGTGCTGACATCATATCAAACCGATTTTTCGGTGCACGAATATTCTTCATCGAAGGCGGTGATTTTTTTGTCAATGATTCGTTTTTCATCGGTCAACTCCATGAAAAGTACCGGATTAAAAATACGATTCTTGCACTTAATAGTACGCTGAGCATGATGTTTGTTGAATTAAGGGGCAGAAAAGGACAAGGGGGTGGTGTTTTGTCTTTTTATGGGCCGGAATTTAATGGACACCACATCATCAATCCGACCCTACTCGATGGCATTGATGATGCGATTTACGATTCGTTCATCAAAAGGGAGATAGGGAATGTGTTTGAGGAATGTGGATTCGCTCCAGATGTGCCCATTCGAGAACAAGAGCCTACTCCTCGACAAGACCGGAAGGCGGTTGATGAGTATATTTTCGACATTCTTGAACTCAGTCGAGAAGAGCGCAATGAGGTCTATTGGTGTCTTTGTGAAGCCGTGCAGCATCGAGTGTTAAGGTCAAGGTCAGTCTAATTTAGACCCTGTAGAACCAACCTAAGCCCATCATCGTTCTATCACTATCGGCGAGTTTCTTTTCCCTCATTCACAACTTTCCAATGATGCCTCGACAACCATCAACAAAGGTAGGTCTTGTCATTGCCTAGGCTGGAGTTGAGTTCAAAGGAATGTCACTCGGAACAACTCTGGTCGAAAATCGCTGAACATTGCCATCTTTGTCGATGAGGAATTTCTCGAAATTCCAGCGAATATCCCCTGAGTGTCCTGTCGCATCTTCGGTTTTGTTGAGTTCAGCATAAAGCGGAATTTGGCCCCCGCCATTGACTTCAATTTTCGCCATGAGTGGAAAGGTCACATTGTATTTTGAGGAGGTAAAGGCACAAATCTCTTCGTTTGTCCCTGGCTCTTGCTTTCCAAATTGATTGCATGGAAATCCTACAACAGTGAGGTCTTGATGGGCTTCATGCATCTCTTGGAGGCCAACATACTGAGGCGTAGCCCCGCAGGCTGATGCAACATTGACCACAAGCCACGAAGTGCCACCAAGTTGCCGGAGTGTTGTTTTTTGTCCGTCCATGGTTTCAAATTCAATATCGATGACATTTGCCATAAGCCGTGGTTTTCTACAGAGGTTTTGAATTCTTGCATCCATCAATTGAACACAATGCTCTTCAACGGTCGTGCGTTGCCCAACCTATGCAAGTTCTCATGGAAACAAGCGCAGGTAACATCACCATCGACCTCTTTCACGGAAGTGCCCCCGATACTGTGGCGAATTTCGTGAAACTCGTAAACGCCGGACACTACGACGGCCTTCACTTTCATCGTGTCATTGCGGACTTCATGATTCAAGGCGGATGCCCGCACTCAAAGGACCCTAGGTCGAACCGTGCAGGAACAGGTGGACCGGGTTGGCAAATCCCCTGTGAACCATCGGCCTTGGCGCTCAAACACGACAAGCCGGGTATTCTCTCCATGGCCAATGCAGGTAGAAACACTGGAGGTTCGCAGTTCTTTTTGACCACCGTGGCAACACCATGGCTCAACGGTAATCACGCCGTGTTTGGCGAAGTTGTTGATGGCATGAATGTGGTGCGAGCCATCGAAGATTGCGACACCGACGGACGAGACCGGCCAATTGAACCTCAGCAAATTATTCGATGCAGCGTCATAGAGTGAATTCAATGACTGTCCTCGTGATTCACGGTGGAGCAGGAGGAGACGGCCCTTGGAGGGGACTGAGTGATCTCGACCCCGAGCGAATCCAATGTATGCAGGCGTTGTTGAAAAGTATTGGAATGAAACTTGAGAAGGGTGAAGTGAATGCACTTGAGGCTGTAAAATTAGCCGTTGAGTGGCTCGAGGACGAACCACTGTTCAATGCAGGTCGAGGCTCTGTGCTTGACGAACTTCAGCGCGTGACAATGGATGCAAGCATCATGGATGGCCACGATGGGCGGGCAGGTGCTGCGATCGGTTTGCAACGCGTTCGTCATCCAATTGATGTTGCATTCAAATTACTTGAACAAGAGTGGCCCATCATGTTTCACGGGAGTGCTGCGGATGACTTTGCCCTTCAACATGGATGTGAAATGGTTGAGCAAGATTGGCTTGCTACCGAACTACGACAAGCTCAATGGACAAAATGGAAACAAGCATCGCTTCGACCAGGAACCACCGATGAGGATGACATGGCTGCACTTGACCATGATTTAGAAAACGATGGACATGGAACGGTCGGAGCCGTTGCTCTCGATGTTCATGGCAACCTAGCAGCAGCAACATCAACCGGAGGTATGACGGGAAAACCTGCAGGACGGGTCGGTGATACGCCAATTCTTGGAGCTGGGACTTGGGCAGACCATCACGTTGCTGTTTCTTGCACGGGGGTGGGCGAGGCGTTTATTCGAACATGTGCAGCACATACGCTTGCAACCAACGTTTGTTTCCTTGAAATGTCACTGTCTGATGCTGCTACGAGCGTCATGAATGCTGTTGAACCATTCGGCGGACGTGGGGGATTGATTGCCATCTCCAAGGACGGCGAGATAGCCATGCCGTATCAAACTCGATTAATGTACAGAGGCTATTACGCCAACGGCAATGGAAAAGTTGCCATCGGACCTGAAGAATACGATGTTGAATAGAGATTTCAAGCATGCGAAACCTCAAGATATTGACCTACAAGTGGCCCCTTCATGGCTCGACTGTGGCGTATGCTGTTTGTTTGCTTGGTGCTCATCACGTTGCCGTTGTCTGGAAATATTGGCCTCCAAGTGGTCGAAGAAGAACCTCCTGCTTGGCCGGAAGGAAGTGTGGCCTACGATAACATGGTTGAGATGGCGAATTTTGGATACCGCCGAATCGATACGAATGCGAATCAAAATGCAAGGGATTGGATTGCCGCCCAATTGGAAGGTTATGGTTACGAAGTTGAACGACAACCATTTACCACCGAAGTATGCAGCAATTGTGAAAATATTGTTGTGACCATTGAAGGTGAACTCGCCGACGAATGGTACGTTGTTGGAGCCCATCATGATGCTATTTGTTACTCACCACCTCCGCTCATCGGAATGACCTATCCAACTTGCACAAGTAGCGGAGCCTACGATGATGGAACTGGGTCAGGAGCGTTGCTTGAACTTGCACGGGTGTTCTCATTGTGGGAAGGAAAACCAACGCACACCTGGAAACTCGGATGGTGGGATTATGAGGAATGGCAAGGTAGTGGCAGTCCTGAAGGCGGTGGAAAAGGGAGTTTGCATTTCGTCACCGAGCAGATTCCAGATGATGTTGAAGTCACCTATGTGAACCTCGATATGTTCGCTCTCAACTGGCCTGTAGAAACTCCCCTAGCAAGCCAACTCGCTGGTTGCAATGAAGCGTATTGGACACTCTACCAGTTCACCTCTCCTGTAGCAGATTGGTCGTATTATGAAGAACGTGGCCTTGAAGTCACCGACGAAATGCAAGAACGAGCCGTTTGGTTTCAAGACCGATTGACATCGATCAATGCAAACCTATCCCATCCAGAACAGTGGGTTCGAGTCATCGACGATACGAAAGGTAATTCCGACCATTTTAATTTCATTATGAACGGCCATACTGCTACATGGATTCGTGGCCAACATCAGTACATCTACGAGGAAGGAGACGCATGTGAACAAACGCCAAAGCATGCTCAAAGCGATTCGGTTTCAACGCTCAATGCACTGGGTGGAGGGCGAGGTGGAGTTGAGTCGGGTTTGCAAACCGGTCTCGATATTGTTGCTACGCATGCGTGGTGGGACTGGAACATCCCCCAAAAGAACACTCAAGACACCTTGAGTTTAGGGGATGCAGATGATGTTTCTTCACTGGTTGTTGCCGTCTTGGTGTTGATGGTCATCTCGCTTGTTGCCATCGTGGTGAGAATGCGTAGGATAAACCAATAAAACCGGGCGAACGCCATTTTTCCTGTGTGGAAGAACGTTGGTGCTGAATTTCTTGGCACGGCTTTTATGGTCACCGTTGGATGTGGAACCATCGCTCTTGGATGGTCGTCTTTCGCTGTTTCGCTCTCCTTTGGGTTTGCCGTCTTTCTCGCAATCGTCACATGTGGGCCAATCTCTGGGGCACACATCAATCCAGCTGTCACACTTGGATTTTGGAGAAGTGGTCATCTCGAGGGGAGGAAGGTCGTGCCATACATCTTAGCACAAATCTTTGGGGGTGTGCTTGGCGCACTCTTGACAAAAGGAGCGGGCCCAACCATTCCAAGAGATGACATCGGTCTTGCGGAATTGGTGGGTATCGAGGTGTTGATCACATGTTTGCTCATGTCAAGTATTCTCTTCATCTTGCTGCGAACATCCTCAACAATGGTCATCGCAACATGGGTTGGTGGAGTTGTTGCCCTGCTTGCGTTTGTGTTTGGACCACTGACTGGAGCGAGTATGAATCCTGCACGAACCATTGGACCAAACCTTGTGTCAAATCATGCCTCAATCATCATCGCCTATGCAATCTCATGTTGTATGGGTGCCATACTTGCGTCAACATTGCTTCGACGGACAACGCAGAACAAATCGAACCAATCATGACCCTCGTAGTATGCAAATTCATAGGATGTCTGTGGTAGCGTATGGATATGGCAGGCACTCGTATCGAGTCAGATACTATGGGTCAAATCGAAGTTCCGAACGATCGATACTATGGATGTCAAACCGCTCGCTCACTCATCAATTTTGATATTGGCAATGATACCATGCCCGCACGAGTGATTCGAGCGTTTGGTATTCTCAAACAGGCCGCAGCAACAACGAATGTCACACTTCAACAATTACCAACTGATGTTGGTGAACTTATCATCACTGCTTCGCAGGAAGTCATTGAAGGCAAACTCGATGAGCATTTTCCACTGCGAATTTGGCAGACGGGAAGTGGAACTCAATCGAATATGAACGCCAACGAAGTCATAGCGAATCGTGCCATTGAACTTGCAGGAGGTGTGCTTGGGTCAAAGCACCCCGTTCATCCCAACGACCATGTGAACCGTGGTCAATCATCAAACGACACATTTCCCACTGCGATGCATATCGCTGCTGCTGAAGCCATGGTCCACGAATTGTTGCCAAGCGTTCGTGCCCTCCGTGATGCACTTCGAGAAAAAGGCGAGGCTTGGAAGGACATCGTCAAAATTGGGCGAACGCACCTCATGGATGCAGTTCCCCTCACCCTCGGGCAGGAGGTATCGGGTTGGGTAGCACAACTCGATGCATGTTTACGTCGCTTAGATTTTGCACTCGATGACGTGTTTGAACTCGCTCTTGGAGGAACCGCTGTTGGTACTGGGCTCAACACCCACCCTCTATTCGCCCAAATGGCTGCCGATGAAATTAGCAACATCACTGGATTGACCTTTTGCTCGGCGGAAAACAAATTTGCACAATTATCGGCTCACGATGCCCTCGTTGCAGCATCTGGCGCTTTGAACACCCTCGCAGCTTGCCTCATGAAAATTGCAAACGATGTCCGATGGCTTGGTTCAGGTCCGCGTTGTGGAATTGGCGAACTGTCCTTACCAGAAAATGAACCAGGTTCTTCGATTATGCCCGGAAAGGTCAATCCAACTCAATCAGAAGCGATGACTATGGTCTGTTGCCAAGTCATGGGAAACCATTCTGCCATTACCATTGGTGGTAGTCAAGGTAATTTCGAACTCAATGTCTTCAAGCCCATGATCATCCACAATTTCTTGCATTCAGTTGCACTCCTCACCGATGCTTGCCGTTCATTTCGAGAACATTGTGTGGTCGGAATGGAGCCTCACCACGAGAACATCGAAGCACACCTCAAGAACTCGCTCATGCTTGTTACAGCACTCAACAATCATATCGGTTATGATAATGCAGCGAAGATTGCAAAACATGCCCATGAACATGGCCTCACATTGAGGCAATCTGCCCTCGATTTGGGCCTTGTGACCAATGAAGAATTTGATGCTTGGGTTCGCCCAGAACGTATGACAGGTTCATCGTCGTAATGCACGAAGGCGAGCCCTCATCGCTTCTTTTTCAGGGTCCACATCTTGTTGGGGGGCATTTTGCTGTTGACGACGTTCGAACATCTCCCTGTCCCATACGAGAATTTGACCATCTTCTAAACCAACGCATAGACGGTTAGAGGTGGCATCCATTGAATGCACTCTCGCTATTGATGCTTCGGCTATGAGCGAACCTGTTTGGCCGTTCAAGACAGAAAGTTTTCCTTCATCGAGGCGTTTTCGTGAAATCCAAATCAAAGGTTGATGGTCAGTAGCCCACGCCGATGTCAAGCCGCTCAGTGCTTCTCCATGGTTGGTCCAATTTGAGGTCCCTTTTTCGTCAAATTTAGCGCAGTCTCCGTTTTCAAGACCTGCGATGAAGCCATCCGATGCAGCTGACAAAAACTCAACACCTGAGGAGCCGTCCACAAGGACTGTTTCTTGTGTCACAATGTGACCGCTTGCAAGACCAAAAATATGACCAGTTTGATATGGAGTTCCACACATGACGGGACTGTCATGTGGTAAATCTGCATGGGACTGCACGACGCCATTGTTTCCCATGCTGAGCATGCCACAACGAGGACGCCCTAAACCAAAATGGAGTATTTTTTCATCGATGAATCCATACCATGGTCGTTCATCGATACGATGCACCCATTCGATGTTGCCGTCAAAATCCATTCTCCATACGGCAGATTCTATGAAATCGTTATGTTCGATGTCGTAAGTTGATGATGTTGCAACAATACATTCGTCGAATTTCAGCAATCCATCTGCACTACCCTCTAGCGGCGTTGACCATCGGATTTCTCCATTTGACTTTGTTATGGCTACGACCTCAAGTCCGCTGGTCACAACATACACATCTGGAAATTCAAGGATTGCACTGATGCGACTTGAAGTCGTTACCTGCCATTGATGTCCGCCTTCGCTGTCCCAAGAAGCAACACGGCCATCCCACCCGCCTGCTACAATCCCGTGTTCACTTGTGATATGGACACACGATACTGCCTGACCTAACTGACGTTGCATCCACACATGTCCAAGTAGATCCATATTCAGTCCACCTGCTTCTCCTATGATAAGTCCATTGACATGTTGTTTATGCCGTCAACATACACTGGTTCCCCGTCCTTCGGTACGGCAAACGTCAACAAAAATGCGACGAGACCAAGGATACAAGCAGAATAATAATGCCCCATTGTAAAGAATGCAAAAATGGTCGACATTCGAAGCACTCCTAGTGAATGGCTGAGGAGTGCCCAGATGGCAAAACCGGCTGCAATCAGTGCGAGCCCTACAAATCCGAAGCCGATGAGAACATAGGCGGTGGCGGCACTGGGGTCCATGATAGGATGGTCGAGTTGAGAAGAACGCAAATCAATGGTCCTTAATTCACAACTTGGTTTGCCGTTGTTGCATGGAGATTTTGAAAATTCTTCTTGACTTGGCATAGTAAAATCGATGTTGGTAAAGCCGATTGGTTCAATAATTGCTGGTGGGGATAACAAAATTCGATTGGTAAACCAATCGGTATATCCATCCCTCTCAACATACATGTCAACAATCAACAAACCAGGATGAAGGCGTTCAAAATGAAATGAACCGTTGTCGTCGGTCACCATTTCGGTGGAATTGAGCACACCCCTTTCTTCCCAAGATACATGAACAACGACACCGGGATATGGTTCTCCGCTATCATTGTAGACCACTCCATCAAACTGGGCCGTGTGCGGTGGTGCCGTCAGTGAAAGTCGATACACAAACTCATCTGCCCGAATCAATCCCGTGTCAGCACCAATGTAATCGATGCCATTGGTTGCACCCAGAACGGAAATGATAAGGACAAACACGGCTATTGAACGGCCAATGGGGTGGAGTTTATGACTCGAAATATGAAATACGGCGTCACTGGATGAAAATATAAGAGGTTGATCTTCAATCAATTCTTCAATGTAGTTCGTCACAGAAGACTCAAGAGGTTCAAGTTCGTCTTCCACGTGCAACCACATGATGACCTTCTATTTGTGTTCAATCGTTTTATCAAACTGATGTATGACTTTCAAGAGTTCGGTTTCTGAAATCCAAAGTTCAAATGAAGCATCATCGACAGTATCGATTCGCTTCGATACAAAGCCGTTGGAATACAACGCATGAATGGCTTTTTGTGCTTCATTTGAGGCAGTATTTTTGACCAAGAGGTGATGTGGTTTTCCAAACAAATACTCAAACATCGATTGGCGTAATCCCTCAATACCTTCATCGGATATAGAAGATATAAAATGCATTTGTTCGATTCCTTTTTCCTTCGTCCACTCGTTCAGAAGTTTGCGTTGTTCATTGCTACAAGCATCTAATTTTGTAAACACCACCACAGAAAAAGGTGGAGCCTCTATTTCAGATTCCGACAGTCGTTCATTGAGTTCCTTTTTGGTGGTCGTATATTTTCGTTGTATTTCTTCAATGGTATCTGAACCGTCAACTAAATGTAGCAAAATATCACTTTCTAACGCTTCAGCAAAGGTTGATTTAAATGACGCTAAAGCGATATTTGGTATGTTATCAATGAAACCAATGGTATCTGCAATGAGAATTCTCGGAGTTTTCTCCATTTGTCCGATGGTGGGCTCCAATGTGGAGAATAATTTGTCTTCGATGAGGACTTGTTTTCCTGAAAGTGCTCGAAACAGCGAAGATTTACCTGCGTTGGTGTAGCCAACCAGACCCACTGTTTTGAGACCCTGTTTTCGACGTTGTTCCCTTCGAATTGCTGTGGAGTGAGCGTGTTTTAACAGTCGTTTTCGAAGTGCGTTCAATTCACGGTTGAGTGATGCAATAACAGTTTGAAGGCCAGTAGCCCCCTCACCACCGTAACCAGCACGTTCACCTGAAGTTTGAATAGAAACGGCTTCTCGTAAAATCGTTCGGTCGGCGAGAAGTTGGGCAATTCTGACCTGTGTTTTTGCTTCGACCGAAGAGGCATGCGACGAAAAAAGTGCCAGTAAAAGTCGAACTCTATCCCATACTTCAACGCCAAGAATTTGGTTGATGGCCACCAATTGCCGTGGCGTTGCATTGGTGTGAAGGATGATGAGGCTTACATCTTTGAACGGTTCTGTTTTGATCTGTAATGTTTCTTTCAACAACTCAAGACGGCCAGTTCCAAAATAACTTCCTGGATTCGCTTTTCCGGGCTGCATGATGTTGTCGACGACTTCAATACCCATCGTTGCGATGAGGTTTTCCAGTTCAGATGTATCTTCATGACCTCGAACCAGAAGAATGGCCTTTCGACCTTGGTGGTTCGTACGACCTTCGCCAAGAAGGACCCCCCCACTTCCAGCGATGACTTCGCCATCGGTTTTCCGACCTTCCATGGTCGGTGGGATGGTTAGACTCATATCAGCCCACCTCTTGTCTTCTCTCATGGCAGAAAAGCACACCGCAGAAATCCGGTGGACTGGTTCAAGGGACATTGTTGAACAACTCTTGTTGCAATTAGCATCTCATCCGTGCACATGCACAACTCAGCACCAAGAACACCAAAGTGAAATTTGCATCGTTCTTGAACATGAAGAATTACAAGTCCTTCGAGATATCGGGGATGAAATTTTCATTCTTTTAGCGGACATCGTTGAACCATGAGGGGCATCGCATGAAGGATTTCCTCCTTGTCGATGGCTGGTGCAATCTATGTCACTGGTTGTCAAAATTTGTGCGAAAACGATTACACAGGGGTGGAGATTTGGACATTTTTGCCATCGAGAGTGAAGAAGGACAAGCCATCATTCAACATTTTTCTCCGCGACATCAACGTGCAGATAGTGTATATTTAGTTCGAAAAGGAAAAACATACATTCGCTCGAGCGCGGCTATTCGTGTTCTCCTGTACCTCAAATGGTACTACAAGATGTGGTACCCAATTGCGTGGTTCATCCCACTTCCCTTACGTGATGGAGTTTACATCCTCGTATCCAAGTCCAGAAAGGCTGTTTTTGGAACACGAACGAATTAATTCTCTGTGTTTGAGCGTTTTTTACTCGGCATGAGGTACCATTGTAAATTGGTGTTGAGTTGTGTGGCAATAAATTGCCCCTCCCGACGTGCAATATCTCGTTCGAGTTTGGCCCTGATGGTATCGAGGAGTTCCTCCATTGATGTATGCATAAGCATCTCGGGAGGCAAGAGGGTTGCGAAATCGATGGGTTCGCGAGGGGTATCCAGAATTTTTTGTACCACCGCTCGCTCTTCATAGGATTGAAATTCATCGGTGACACCTTGTGAAACTTTACTGCGAATGTGTTGATGCAAGGCAATCAGAGCGTCTCTTTGTTGGTCAAGTCGTTCCAGCGTATTGGAAAGTTCATGCAACACATCAAGCCCTTCAACAACACTCATTTTTCGACGGCCCGCAATAAATTCCGCCAATGGTTTGCCGTCGATTGGAAGTTGATTCGATAAACGAATTGGACTATCTTGAGGTAGTTTTCGTTGTTCACACTTAAACATATCAGGAGCTAAGTCAATACGAATCGAAAATGATTTTTCAACCGAATAAATTGTTCGAGGTGGCCCCCCTTTTTCAGAAGGCGATCGTGTTGATTCAACAAGCCCACCACGTTCCATTTCTTTGAGGTGTTTCATGGTGGCTTGCTGACTGATGCCAATTAAATCAGCTAATTGCATGGGATAGTGCGGCTCCTTGACCAAACGCTCAAGAATTTCCCTGCGTACGGTGTTTTGAAGTAATTTCAAGGCGGTATCGAGGTCGGTCATACTACTCAACTCTAGGTTACCTAGAGAAGAGGATGTTTTTGAACTCATCGAATTAATTCATTTCATCCCAATCTTTCCAATTGGATGACTTCTCTTCTTGGTGTGGTGTTCGGCGATTCTTTGGTTGGGAAAGGGTTTGAGATGGTTTGACTTCAGTGGCGTGGGCTGGAACACCTTCATCCCAACTCGCAATCGCAGCGGCATTGGCTGCATCGAACATCACTCTTTCATTCTCCAATGGCGAATATGACACCGGGTTTTGAGCTGATTCAATATCGCCACGCATGAGTGCATAGACCTGTTCTGTGGTCATTAATTTGCCCTGTTGAACCTCGAGTGTTCCGTCCCGAATCTCTGATTGGTCTTGTTCGCGCCGGGGTTGGTCTGCAAATGGTGGTGCCACATTCTGCTGAGGTGTGTTAAAATTCGTCAATTCATTCTGTATTTGCTCCGCAATATGAGGGGGGAGGTTTTGAAGATGGACTGGTTGACCATATTGATTCATGACAATCACATTTGGATTTCGATTTTTGGAATTTGAATAATACAATACAAGGCCAAAGGGCAGAATCATGACACTTACGCAACACAAGGACAGCCCAATAATCAAGAGGTTATTGCCAAACATCGTTTCTTGCATTTTATCAACCGAAATAAACCACGATATTGTCGAACTACAATCCTCGCCACATGAAACTTCAAGGAAATAAGAACCTTCATCGATTTCCCAGGATGCAGCGGTAGAATACGTTGCAGTTGTTGATTGGGATTGCCAATCCAACATGCAGGAACTTTGAGAAATAGCCTCGCCTGACAAATTTGAACCATCGACTGCAGTCAATGAGACATTCAACGTAGATGTGCCAGTGACTTGAATGAGACGGTAGCAACCTTTCTCAAGTTCAAAAACTTCGTTTTCTTCACCAGTGAATTCAGCAATATTGGTGGTTTCGGGATTAAAGATTGCATCGATGGAAGCCCCTTGACCAAGCATGAGAAAAAAACCACCCAATGCAAGCAAAATTCCACCAATGATAAGTCGACGTGGCCAAACCGATACAGATTCAGGTTTGGCTGGCTCCATGATTCTGCCACTTCTCCGAACCTCTTTAATCTCATGTCAAACTCTTCGATTTAAAACAGTGAACTCAACAAAATTCCTGAGAGGAAAAACATAAGGATCGCTATCGTGAAATCTATCACGCGCCACATCGATGGTTGACTTAATTTTGATGATAAGAGACGAGCGCCGTATCCAAGCGTAAAAAAGAACACAAACGATGCAGTTGCTGCACCAAGCGCGAAGGCACTGCGGTCCGAACCAACATAACGAGTGGATGCACCTCCAATCAACAGGAGCGTATCCAAATACACATGAGGATTGAGCCATGTAAAAGCAAGGGCAGTCAGTGCAGTTGCCCTCATCGATGTGGCGTTGGATTGGTCGAATTCCAACCCAACTGGGTGCATTGCTGAACGAATTCTTAGGATGCCATAGACCATCAAAAACAAGGCAGCGAACACGGTGATGGTAAAGCGAGCCTGTTCGATGGAAGATAACCATGAACCTACACCGTACACCCCGATGAAGATGAGCGTTGCATCGGAGAGGGAACAGAGCAAACAAACAAGGAAGACATGCGATGACATCAAACCTTGGCGTAAAACAAATGCGTTCTGTGCACCTATCGCTACAATCAATCCAAGGCTCAAAAGAAACCCTTCCAGATAGAAGGTGTACATAGACGTCAACTGAGGCCCAAGGTCGCTAATTTTTCTGGTAAATACGTCTCGGTGACGAAATCAAGTCCATACTTTGCAAGCGATTGTTGTTCGGCTTTTTTGCCAATATCGAGCATCATCTGAATTTGTTCTTGCCACCAACCATCAGCAAACCGAGGGTCGGTAAGTTCAGCCACTAAGGCATCCTTGTCCTTGGTGGATAAATCGTCACTTGGTAGGTCGTAAGCAACGATATCATCAGCAGTGATGCCCAAGTATGTTGCAGACGGTGTCGCAAGATACTCCGAGATATGTGCCGTTTTGATTGCCCCATAAGCAATCGAGGCAAAAATACGGAACGACCAAGGGTCACCATCGAGGAAAACAACAACTGGCAAATCCCATTCTTCGCTCATTCGTTTCATGATTCGACGAGTGGATCGAGCCGGTTGCCCTTTGAGATGCAAGAGCCCGCATCGGTATTCTTCATCGAATCCATTTTCGACCAAACGGTCAAACATACCACCAGTTTCGATCGCCATGATAAAATCAATATCGTGGTGTAAAAGTTCTATTTTTTCTTCTTCTACATTGTACGGGACGCCGTATCCTGAATCACCAACATCGTCTCTTGCATTGATTTCCATCCATTGGCCTCGTCGATTTCGTTCCCTTAAGGTTAGGTTGCCAATCATTCGAGCACCGTCTTCTTCAGGTCGCAATTTGAAATCTTCTCTCAAACACTTCGTCACGACCTCAAGGTCTTCGGCAAGGTTGTTGGATTCATTTTGAGAAGTGAACTTTCCAAGTCCCCAACCTTCGGATATGTAGTACATTTCACGAAGTGTGGATGACTTTTCTGCATCGATCATTTCCTCAATAAATTCGATGACATGGAGAGCCCGAAGCAATTGTTTTGCAGAACCCAAACTTGTAGCGTCACGAATCGATTTACTCTTTCCATATTTGTACACGCCCAATTTATTATCGAATCCGATGTTGTTTTTTGTTCGAACAGGTAACGTCATCGTAGGGGGTTCTCCTTTGATGATTTTGTCGTACATCTCAGTGACAACATCGTGCAATGCTTCCTTTGTTTCTTCAACAGTTCTACGAACAGCCATCAATCATCCGCTCCTCTAAACAGTGTGCTTTGACCTGGAGGCGGCGGCCTCTTTGGTGAAGGGAGCTCGTCTTCATCGTCCTCAACTTCATCCTCGTTTACCTCATCGATCTCAACTTCATCCTCGTTTGTCTCATCGATCTCCACTTCATCCTCTTCTTCGACAATGGATTCATTCTCTTGGTCTTCCTCCTCAAGAAGGCCCAACTCATCTCTTGTCTTGATGTCTTGAAGGATTTTTTCATCCATTTTTGATGCTCCAATAATTTCTTGATTTCCGCGATAGAAAATTTCGGTATCTGTCCAATCTCCACGTTCAAGATTGAGCAGTGAATATGTGATTGTGGTCACTTGACCTGGTTGGAGTGTTTCAAGTTTCCACGCCCATAATCCAATGGTTTCTTTCTTTCCACCAAGTTCGTTATCAACAATTTCTGCTCCATCTCTTTCTGGATAATTGGCCAAAATAGTGTACGAACGTGCACGAGTTGTGTAATTGAACACTTTGAGTTGAACATCCACTTTTTTGGTTTCTTTATTCCAACTCGTTTCCGATTCAGCGATGACGGCTCCCATGATTTTGGTGATTGAACCAGCTAAGTTGGGTACTGGCTTGTCAAGAATTTTTGCACATTTTTCTGCAATCGCTGGAATGATGTCGTTCACGAGCTCGAACTTTTCTTGGGTTTTTGCTTTCTTTTTTTGCTTCTCAAGATGCTTTCTCAGTCCCCGCCCCATTTCAAGCATGGCCTTTCGAAGTTCTTCAAGCACCTCCTCGTTGTCAGCCACGGCCTCTTTTGCTTCGGAAGTAAATTGCACGTTGGTGCTGGCGAGGTGAACGAGTAAGGCTGCTGGACCCTTCGGGATACCTTTTCCACCCGCTTGTTCGAGCCCGTATTGCCGCCAATCGACACTTTCAATGGCTTTGGTGAGCAGACAACCTCCTTGTTGATACATCAGAGGGACTCGATTTGCAAATCGAAGAATTTCAACTTGTTTGTCAGCTGCCATGCCTTCGCCAAAAATCAATCCAACTTCCACCTGAAACGGATTGCCGGATGAGACGGAGGGCGCCCTTGTCATCGTGGTGACAAATTTTGAATCAATGGTTTTCGATAGCCCTTTTTTGATGAGTAATTCCTCGATTGGTGAAAGACAATTTGTCGGTGGGTTGAGGAGTTTAATCGGTTTTCCTTCGTACATTCGATCGCCTTGAAAGGCTTCGAGGAGCGCACGAATTTGATCTGGAGCCATGGACGTGGGCTTGACTTTCTCTTCAATGTCTGCTGCGAGGAGTAATTCTTTTGTGGCTCTTGCAGAAATTCCACTGAAATTATTGCGCAAAAACACCGTCATTTTCGAATCTTTGGATTCACGAAGCATACGTTGCAACGCACCGAGTTCGATACCATGGGGATGTGGTTTAATCGCCTCCACTTTCGTTGGCAGACGCTCTGTGACTCTCGGCCAGTGGAATGTTTCGCCGTCTGGGTCCACATAGGTAATGTCTGCATGAGGATTGACAATGCTTGTCATTCGCAAATATTGCCATACGCTTTGGCGTCCTTTCTGATATTTTCCTTTCATTCGGGTTCGTATTTCAAGACCATGTTGTTTGGGTTCACCGTCACGCCCTATCCAAATCTCTCGGTCTTCACCTTCCTTAATGGCCTTGTTTGCTCGTGTGTCCAAACCAATCTTGACAATGGAAGCGGTTGCTTCAGTTTTAATTTTTGAACGAACCTCGGTTTTTCGACCTGTGGTCAATTGACTGTACATCACAACCCCAGTAATTCCAATACCCTGTTGGCCACGAGATTGTCGAATTGCATGAAACCTCGAACCGAACAAGAGTTGTCCGAAGACTTTCTCGATGCTTTTCTTTGGAATTCCTGGACCATTGTCTTCAATCAATAATTCGATGATATTTTTTTTATCATCTATTTTGCTAATTTGAAGAAAGATATCGGGTAAAATTCGAGCTTCTTCACAGGCATCAAGGGCATTGTCAACTGCTTCTTTCACAGCAGTAATCAATGAACGTATTGAAGAATCAAATCCGAGAAAGTGTTTGTTCTTTTCAAAAAATTCAGATATTGCAACTTGTTTTTGTTGTGAGGCGAGGCGTTCTGCAATTTCCATATTCTACCCTCCTGGTGCTCCTTTGTCATCACAACGTTGGGCCAGTAGTACAAGGAGCAGCGAGCCTACTCATCTTAAAATATCATCGTAAAATCAAGATGCAGAGCCACTTTTTTGAGCAAAAAGATGAACTTTCGTTCAACATCAAATAAATAACTCATGATGCCAAGATGAAATCTTACCTGTAAACGCACTTGCAGCAACGGTGAGGGGACTTGCAAGATACAGTTTTCCCGGGCCCGAGCGCCCTTGGAAATTTCGATTGATGGCAGAAACGGTCACTTGGTGTTCGCTCGTCGATACGCCTGGCCCTGCTCCGATACAAGCACCACATCCTGGGTCGATGATGTTCACTCCGACATCGAGGAAAAGTTGGTGCCAACCGTTTGCAACGGCAACATCTTTCACATGTTTAGATCCATACTGAATATAAAATTCGACACCATCTTGAACTCTGAGTCCAGCGTCCTTAGCGGCTTGACAAACTTGAGCATAATACGAAATATCGTCAATTTTCCCTGCGGTGCACGAACCTCCATAAGCGATATTGATGGATACATCGCCAATTTCTGAAATGTTAGCACCGTTTGTAGGGTCGCTTGGTATCCCTTTATCGGGGTCGCCAGGGTGTGCAACCATCGGAACAATGCTGGACAAATCGATGGTGTGTATGCCGCCTGCGTAGGATGCGCCTTCGTCGGGTGCGATGATCTTGTTTTCCTGTTCGGCCCGCGATAAATGAGGTTGAGAAGCGATGAGCCAATCGATTAAAGCGTCGTCTGCCTCACAAATTCCAGTTCTGCCTGAACATTCTGTGGCCATATTGCACAACGTCGCACGCTCATCGATGGACAACGAGGCCAGACCGGGGCCACCGAATTCCATGCTACGGTTCAGCGTCAATTCTTTTCGAGCGTGGTCAGCAAGAATATACAAAATCACATCTTTTGCTGTGCAGCCGGCGTGAAGTTGGCCAACAAGGTTGAAGCGAATGGATTCGGGCACTTTGACAAAGGTAAATCCTGCACTGATGAGATTGGCATATTCTGTTGCACCTACGCCCCATGTCAATGCATTTGATGCACCTCCCATGCATGTGTGAGAGTCTGTGGCTTGGATGAAATCACCTATTTCGATGAATTCTTCTCGGGCAACTTGATGACAGATACCGGGTGAAACACCATCAACTGCAGAATAATCACGGACCTGTGTGTGCACCTGAAACTCCTTTTGTAATCGTCGAAGTGTTTCGACTTTGTTCAAGAAAGGAACAAATTTAGGGTTGTGATGTGCATAGAGAAGATGGTCTTCGAAAACGGCGAATTTTGAAGGGTTTGGGAGTGCGTACTCTGAACCGTATTCTTCAACTAAAAATTCATGGACTTGGGCGGTAGTAAATTCGTGCGAATACCCTCCCTGAACTTCTGCAATCACGGGGTCGCCCGGTTGTACACATTGACCCGTGGGTTGCCCAACGAGGTTGTTGGCAATGATTTTTTCAGCCATCGTCATTGGACGTGGAGAAGTCGAGATGGGTGGGAGTTGAATGCTTCCATCGTTCAAGGCTTGGGCGAATGGAAAAAGTCCTCCGTGCTCGAGGATCAATTTTGTGACAGGATCATACTTCTCCGTAAACTCGTGGAGTTGTATTTCCTCACCGTTTTGCAATCTCTCCAACATGGAATAATCTCCCATGAGTTGGCCTAAATTGATGTTATTTCGTTCATGGATTGGCGCGAAAGATGCCGCGATGACAATTCGAATTCCTGCCCAGCGCTCGCATTGTGCTGCTGTTTCTCGACTTGAACCAGTCCCTTTTCGCTGTCCTGAAACAATGACTTCAAAATTGCCATTCATCAATGCATTTTCTGAAAACACTCTCAGCCCATTTTGCATTAAACCAGCATATGCATTCTTTGCAATATCCTCTGGCCGGTGGTCAAAACACACCCATGCAGGAGTCATGACATCGGTATTGATATCGTCGAGAAGATCTTCCATTCGAAGATCCTCCATACGGAGATCTAATCCTTCATACAACTGTTTCCGAATAAGGGTGAGATCTTTGGTGAGAAAAAGAACTCTTTTGTGAGGATGAAGTCGAACTGTTTGAGGTGTTGCCTGTCCGTTCATCTCATCCCCAAACCATTGGAGGCGTCTCCCATGTTTAATCCGTTCGGCTTATGTCCAAGATGTTGGAAAAAGGAAGATGGCATGTGCTCATAAGCATGATTATTAACTCATTATGAAAAGTTTAAATATACTTTACTGAGGGCGAAAAATATTCCTTTGGGAATATTGGATGGTATTGGAATGGATAATCAACAAGTTGAAGATATTGTAAAATGTAGTGATTGCGGAAGTCGATCCCTTGCTCGCGATGAAACTCGCGGTGAAGTCGTTTGTAACGACTGCGGCCTTGTCCTCGAAGACAATGTCATCGATCAAGGTGCAGAATGGCGTGTCTTTTCCCCCGAACAAGGCGACCAAAGAGCAAGAACTGGTGCACCTATGACAGTGATGCTCCATGACAAAGGTCTCTCCACAGATATCGATTGGCAAAACAAAGATTACTCTGGAAAGACGATTAATTCAAAATATAGATCTCAATTTTACCGAATGCGAAAATGGCAAAAGCGAAGTCGTGTTTCAAATGCAACAGAACGAAATTTGGCGATGGCTCTTGCTGAATTGGACCGAATGGCAAGTCGTCTTGAGCTTCCCAAAACAGTTCGTGAAGCTGCGGCTGTGAATTACAAGAAGGCTGTTGACAAGCGTTTAATTCGCGGTCGTTCAATCGAAGGAGTTGCTGCTGCATCCCTTTATGCCGCATGCAGGCAATGTGGCGTTCCCAGAACGCTCGATGAAATCGGACAAGCATCAAGGACTGGACGTAAAGAAATTGGGCGAACCTATCGATTCATGGTTCGTGAATTAAAGATGAAAATTATGCCAACTGGTCCAGAAGATTACATTTCTCGATTCTGTTCTGGACTTGGACTCGATGCTGAAGTCGAATCGAAAGCTCATGAGCTCATCAAGGCAGCTCAGGAAAAAGAATTGACAAGCGGTCGCGGACCAACTGGAATTGCTGCTTCAATCATTTATATCGCATCCGTATTGTGTGGAAAGCGTCGAACTCAACGTGAGGTCGCTGAGGTGGCTGGTGTCACCGAAGTCACCATTCGAAATCGATACAAAGAATTGATTCAGAATCTCAACATCGAACTCGATATCTAAGACATGCATGCACCCCCCTTGACAATTGAGGTGGAGGGAATGTCTCAAGCAAAAAAAGAATTGATTGAATCGATTTTTGAGTTGGTTGCAAAGCGCCTGATTGAAGCATTGGAACTCGGAACGGTCAAATGGCCCCTGCCTGCACCTCCTGTGCAGGATCCTGATTTTCCAGCGATTCATCCCGCTTCACCACACGATATTTTTTCGCTCGGTTTAGGTATCCTCAATATGGATCAAGGGATGTTTGAGCGTCATCTCATCAACGTGGTTGAACGACTCGTACCCTATCGAATGAATTTGACCGATGACCCATTTGAAGTCCACAACACTTGGCTCAAAAAAAGGCAAAGTGATGTTGCGGAGAGGCTCATGTTTCATATTGCAACAGATTGGTTGTCTGAAGCATTTGACAAATATGCTCCAAACTCCGATAAATGGTGGCTGAGTGTCGCTCTCATCGATGGGTTGTCCGTTGCCCCACATGGCCCTTGTGTCCATGAAGGGTATCACCTGCTTGAATCGATTGCGTTGGCAGAGCGCCCTGGAACCTGGCATACACAACCAGATGTTGGCCCTCAACACATGGAGTGGAATCCAAACGCCATCGTACCACGAATGACCGAGGTTGTCGCTCATGAAGAGGGCGTCAAGGCAGCAAGGTGGCTTCTTGAACGATTAGAATCAGACCATACCGAACGTCGATTGCTCCTCATGGAATGGGTTCGACTTTTGATGGAACGCCCCCCACTGGTTGGCCCACTCGGATTAACGGCGATTTTACTTCGCAGAAGTGCAGATACTGATGTTGATGTCGTCGCTAAAGTCATTTTATGTTTAGCGAAAACGATTGAATTTGACCCTGAATTAGGTCTTGATTTAGCACAACGTTTGCATCAACGGCAAGAACTTCTCGTTCGACGAGGTATGGCGGATGTTCTCACGAGAATGTTCAGAAGATTAGGTTGGAAGGCTCATCCATTTCTCATTGATATGCTTGCCTCCAACGACGAAGGTGTTCTTGCTGCTGCAAGTGCTACCGTGGGTGACTTGAGGTTTCTTGACAAAGAGGTTTGGGCGAACACAATCCAATCTTTGTCGACGCATCCGCTCCCTGTCGTTCGAAGAAATTTGGTTTCGAATTTACGCGATTATATTGAATACGACCCTGAAGACCGACGTCAAATCGTTCCGGTGATGTGGGTTGACGGGGATGAAGTCGTTCGCACACGACTACGGGAATTGTTGCTTCGAATGGAGGAGGTAGCACCTCAACATTTTGCAGAGCGAATTCAACATCTCCAAAAAGCCAATGCGGAGCTCAATCCCTTATGGGACTCACTTGATGTGCGCCGAGAGGGTGCAAGCGCTTTTTGGAAAACTTGGTTAGAAGAAGGAGGCGACATCCCTGTCACAAAACAAAAAAAGGAGCACATTTCTAATTTTGAAGAACCAGATTCTTTGCCTAGTGTTGACAAAGCCCTTGAGATTCTCGACCAAGATTTGGGATTTCTCGATGACTGAATTATTCTTCTTCAGAAAGCACGCCGAGTGATAATCGGACATAGGTTGCATTCAAAATGGCCAAACATGCGATGAACGTGAGTATAAGTCCTGCGGGTTCTGGAACTCTGTCGATCAACGATTGCGTTTGGAAAAGTTGAGTGAGCAGCAACAGGGCACAACCAAAGAGGAAGACATGCCCTGAGGATTTTTTGGGATTTTTCCACATGGATTGGCTTGGAACGATGCCAAACCTCCCAAATGTTTGACCAAACCAAGCAAAGTACAGACTCGTTAAACCCAACAGCCCTATGACACCTCGAGTAAACGATGGAGAATTCCAAGGTCCTTCGATTTGGATGTTTGAAAAGGCAAACATCAAACTCACCACGCCAAAAGTGGCAAGGGATTGAACCTGTCTTTTTGCCCTCATTGAGAATCTGAATGAGACTATATTTGAAAGCCTATTCATTCGTGAGGAGGTCATGACGGGCGTTTCTCATGGCATCATCGTTGCCGGAGGTGTCGGATCGAGGATGTTTCCCTCAAGCGCCTACGTTCCTAAAGAAATGTTACCGCTTGTTGATGTTCCAGCCATCGTTCATCTCATTCTTGAGGCAAAACATGCCGGTGTCACCAACCTTCACATCGTCACCTCCCCCAATAAAAATCTACAAACGATTCTCGATGTGCAACATCTCAAAAAATACAGACAAGATTTGCATCAAGATTTGTTTGATTTTGCCAACGATGTGGAAATTCTCTTTCACGTTCAACCCGAACCTAAGGGTTTTGGAGATGCATTGATGCATGCACTTCCGCATGTCGAGGGCCCTTGTGTGGTGTTGCTTGGTGACAATATCATCCTCGACAAACATGAACCATTGAGCCGTTTTGAGCCTTCTACTGCAAGCAAACAACTCGTGAACGCATTTTTGCAAACCAATGAACCAACAGTTGGATTGATTGAAGTGACTCAAGAAGAGACCTCACATTACGGTATTGCAAAGATAGAGGATGCTCGTATCACATCCATTGTTGAAAAACCAAAACCGGCAGATGCCCCTTCACAATTTGCATTGTGTGGCCGATATGTCTTCACCCCCGATACCTACATCTTATTGCAACAATATTCCTACGAATTGTGTGGGGAATTGCAAACCATTGAATTGCAAAAACATTGGATGAATGAAAACAGGTTAAACGGATTCATCTTCCATCACATGGAGTGGTATGATTCTGGGTTACCACTTTCATGGCTCAAATCTCAAATCGATCACGGATTACAACGTCCCGAATACAAAGATGAGTTGCTTGATTGGCTCAAAAAGCGCCTCAACTAACGCTGACCGGGTTTCCAAAAACTGAGAGGTTCGGGGAGTTCCCCTGCGGCTTTGCGACTTGCCATATGGTCAGCACGCTCATTCCATCGATGCCCTCGGTGAGCACGAACATGCTGCCATTCAAGTGGCCTTAATTCACTGACTTCATTCCAGAGGCGCTGAACATGTCGCACAAGCTGAATGTTTGCCGAGGGTTTCCACGTTCCTGAGGCAAGATTTCCTGCATATTGGGAGTCTGTTCGAATCATCGCAGCATCTGTGCCACCTTCGATGAGGAGCCATCGTAGGGCATGGGCAAAGGCAGAGAGTTCAGCTGTGTTGTTTGAGCCGACTTCCGCACCAATGAAATCATCTTCTTCTGGGTTGGTGATGACCATCCCTGAAAATTCTTCGTGAACATTGCCCACACCTTTCCCTAAGCCCGTGTCGCCTACAACAATCACAACCCCCCAAGCAGCAGGGGTCGCTGAGGTCACGTTGTTGTTCTCCAAACAAGAGCCATCGACATACAGGCTCCAATGGAAGGAGCCAGACATATTCACTCGCCAATTTCTGCTTTGTAGGCGGCTGCATCCATGAGTGTAGCAATTTGGTCTGGGTTGGCCAATTCAATTTTGACAATCCAACCATCACCGTATGGGTCGGTGTTCATAAGTTCTGGAGCATCGTCAAGAGCATCATTCACTTCGGTAATGGTTCCAGCAAGGGGGGCGAAAATAGGTGATGCGGATTTCACAGATTCGACAATAGCAAATTCTCCCATATCCTCGACTTCGTCGCCGGCTTGGGGCAGTTCAATGTACACAATGTCGGTGAGCATTTCCTGGGCATGGTCGGTAATTCCCAACGTAGCAATGCCACCATCAACGCGAATCCATTCATGCTCTTTTGTGTAGTACAGTCCTTCTGGTACCTTGCTCATTTGCTCACCTATTCTGTGCACAGACTTATGCTTCAAGAATTCACCGATTGAAATATTCCGTCATTCCTCCGATTCTCCTAGTTCACTTGAAAGAACATTTGCCTCAAGTTCCGCCCATGCGTTGCTTACGCGTTCGTATTTTTCTTCTTCTTGAAATTCTGATTGGAGGCGATCGGACAATTGTTCTAAGGATTCGTTTGGAAACATGTTGGCGAGTGGACCTTTTCCACGAAGGATCAGGTACGACATGAGGAGTGATACAAGGCCGGCACCGAGTATGGCGTGACCGAAATTCAATGATGCGAGTGACATACGGCCTTGTTGAAGAGCAAAACCAGTTGCAAGCAACAGGCCAACGCCGAGGCCGCCAAACAAATACGAGGCGGCTTTATGCGGGGCGTGCATAAACTCCGATTCGGGCTGAGGACATCAAGCCATTGGTGAATGGTCATCAGTACGTTTCGCGCATTAATTTATGGATTTTATACGGCAGTAAGGCTCGATTAACTGGGGTGACTTCGAGAATCCGCCCATCGTCGCGACGGCGAATATCTTGCAACAAAGGATGTCTACTCTTTTTGTGAAGGGTTAACAAGGTGGGCATATCAACTTCGAGGGCTTCGCGGACGGCATTGACAAATTCTTCAGATTCCACCGAGAATTTTCCAATTTCATCAATGACCAGAACTTCACACTTTTCATGGGCATACGAAATCGCTGGAATGGCTATTTGATTGAGTGCTTCAAGGTCAAGGCCATACCCCAATACTCGCAATCTGGAATCAATATCACGATGGGCGATGATGCCTTCTTCTTTGGTCAAAATATCGATCATCTTGTAACCAAGTCGCTCACCATTTTCGATGAGAGGTTCGGTTTGGATTCCCCCAAGAATTGGTTTGTCCGTTGAGCCGGATCTCATTTCAATTTCTCGCATACGTTCTTCAAGAAGCATTTCAAGAACTCGCTCCATGACCGCAGATTTACCACTTCTCGGTAAACCAGTGATGCCAATTTTTGGATGTATTCCCATAGAAATCACTGTCTTTATTTTAACGACGATTTATCCCATTACCTTTACTCATTTAAAAATATGGACTTTTCTCGGCATTTAGAAACTACAAAACGGAAAAAGAATTCAAGATACATCTTTATTGTGAATCCGGTTTCATTAATTCTCCATTCAAATCAAGTGGTAACGTCTCTAATTCGTAATTGTTGACATTGTTGTTCGCAGCCCAAGCTCTTGCCCACTCATCGAGGTCATTGTCGTTGAGATGTTTGCAAAGCCAAGATAAGGCGTTGTGCAAATTTCCATGCTCATTGGTGAGGCGATTCTCGATATCCTTGTGCAATTCAATATGGTTGACACTGTTTCCAAGCACACAGTTCGCTGGGATCACCGCCCATCGCAGTCTACGTTCTTGATGAGCATTGACAATGGCTTGGCAGGCCAAACGCGGCCCTAAGTGCATTGGCTGTTCTCCAATCCACATCGCCAATTGTCGTTCACTGGCTCGCGATGGGATGTCGGTTCTGAATGCAGGGTGGCGGATGAAGACCTGCCCTTGATCATCCTCGTGAAAGTGAACGCCACGAATAAATGGATGACTTTCCCTTCCTTTGACCCAAGTCTCAATGCTCTTGGCGTTGGAAGTTTGGTCGATTTCCCCGACACGGACGCGAACGTGTTGACCGTTGGTTGTCAGAACATGGTGGTCATCGTTCAATCGTGCTCGGGTTGCAAGTTTGTCAAGCACTTCGAGGGTGTATTTCCTTTCGATGCGGTCTCGTGGAAGTCGAGGTACAGCCCAAGTGTCCCTTGCCCATTTTTTCCATCGATGTTCTTCCATCTCAAAGGATGGGACCCTAGAGGAAAGGCCGTCGCCTTCTTTCCTCAAATCTGAGCGTGTAATTGGTCCTCGGAGAACAAGAGGCACGGGGGTTTCTTTTGCATTGATGCCGAGAACGACAACACCTTGTGTCATTCCTGGAAAGAGGAGGTTCGCTTCTTCGATACACCAAACATCATTCCACGCATGTTCTTTGACGAGGAGTTCTCGAAGTGGGTGGGAAGATTGTTCTCGAAGAAGGCTATCTGGTGCGATGAGACGAAGTCGTCCGCCTTTTTCTAAAATCTGAAGACTTCGTTCGATGAAGAGTCTGTACAAATTGACATTTCCGCGCATGGTGGAAAATCGTGGTTTATCATCGTCAACGATGGCACGAAGTTGGTCGCCCAATTCTTTTCTCAATTTGCTACCATCGTCTTGCCCTCTAAATCGATCTTTAATTCGAAGCCATGGGGGATTGGTAAGTGCCAATTGTGGTTCAGTTTCCCACGGCCAATCGTCTTGAAGTGTGTCTCCTTCCTTCACACCGGCATCGAGTAAGGTTTCCATTTCTTTTCTTGAAATTTTATTTGGTTGTTCGGCCCCAAAACTTACGAGTTCCAAGCGAATTGCTTCAAGCAGTAATCGTCGTTTTGTGCTTTCGACGGCAAGGGGGTCAATATCGAGAAGTTGGATATGTTGGAAAAATTTTCTCGTGTCTTGCTTACGAATTTCGGGGGAGCTATCCTCATGTATTTCTGCGTGCCTTCGCATCAATCGAGCGTGAAACAAACCTCCTCCTGCTGCAGTATCGGCGATGGGGAGTGGAATACCGCTCACCGTTCGGCGGTTTGAATCCACTCTTGTTTGTTCATCTTCGTTATCGACTGTGCCTTCTTCTTGGGCAGAAGGTGGAAGGTTGAGGTGTTTGACATGTTGTCGAAAACCAGGAGGAAGATTTGACATCAAGAAATTGTTTTGTTGCACAGGTTTCTTTGGATGAACCAAGGGTTCACTGAGTTCAGATGCAATGATTGCGTCGGCTAAACGAGGGGGTGTTGGATGGGCCCCCCTCGGAGAGCGCCCATCGGATTCGGCGTCGTGGCGAGCGAGTAAATGGTCGAGAACATGACCTGGGTCCGTGAGCAGATTTGCTGGCAAGGTTGGCCAATCTTCTGGAAGGAGTGCAGCAATTGGTTGGAATGTGCGAAGTGATTTTTCCCAGGTGTCCAACCAAATTTCAATTTGCTGTTTCCTGTCATCTAAACATCTGTCTAATCTAGCGTACCAACCACTTACTCCGTTCTGCAAAACTCCCCCACCAAACCGAGCGGATGGCTTTTATGGTTTGAATGTAGCCCTTCGCAAAAGGTTCATTTTGGGTCATTTTTTGTGATAAGATTTTTATATTCACTATTCCATTTCCACCCTGATTTTACCCAATCAAACACCTTGGAGAGACCCTCATCAGAGAGGCCAATTTTATCTGAAATCGCACGAATGCAATCGATTTCGCTTTGGTCATATTCACCATCAATTGAGGCTACAACAATGGCATCTCGAAGGACAAAATGAAGCAAATCATGAGACAGGTTGGTGAGGAGGTCGCCGAGTGGTTTTGGGTTATCAAAACCCGATCGAATCTCTTCCCTTTGTTCGGGAGGAATGAGATATTTTCCCATGTATCCCTCTATGGCTTGAACTTCTTCGCGAACAAGTGTTCCATCGGCTGCGGCAAGGTGAACAAGCAGATGAGCGTACGAAAGACGCTCATTCAAGGGGAACGACCCCACAGGGTCAGGGAACATATTCACTCCTCGAGTGAGTTGAGAATTTCATATCCTTCTTTCATCCATCTGTATCCTTTGACGGTCCATTCAAGCAGGAGGTCCACTGCTTCTTCCTTCAAACCAAGATGTTCTGAAATCTCCTCAAGGACATCGCGCTCATCCTCGTCAACATTACCATCCGCTGCTGCCATGAGGACCGCATCTCGGAGCGCAAGTTTACCGGCCTCTCCATGCAAGTCATCCAAACATTCTTCCAATGTAGGGGGATTTTTGAGTGCTGCCCGAATCATATCCCTTTGATTTGGTGAAAGCAGTGCTGTTCCCAATCTCTGTTCAAACATGGCCATCTCATCCACTGTTAATTCATTGTCAATTCGGGCAACGAATGCTAATAATTTTGCATAAGCAAATCTTTCTTCTCGAGGGAGTTTGTGTACTGTGTCTGGTAGCATGGATATGCGCGGTACTTTATGATTCAAGAACTCAGCGGAGGATTTCACCACATCTGCACTAAATTCAAACTGTAGAAACTTATCCCGAAGGCATGAGCAAAGGTGGTGTTCACGTCGATATATGGACCCGCCGCAATTGCCATGCTTGTACGCAGGCCAAACAATTCTTTTATTCAAAAAAAATTTCTTTTGAGGAACATCGATTGACAGATGACCCAGCTGTCCAAGCCTATTTTCAACTTCAAACCAATCATGCAAAAACTGTCCCTCAAATCATCATCAACGGTGAACGTATCGGCGGATTTGATGATTTGCTTCATCTTGAAAAGAAGGGAAAATTAGAAGGTATCCTTTCGGGCAAAACAGATGAGAAAAAATTTCGGCTGTTCAAGACAAGAAAATGATGTAGCAAGGACAATGTGTCCACATATTCAAAAAGGCGAAAGCATTGAATCGCGGTGTGCAACAAAAAAATGTGCTTGGTCAAGTCATTGCAGAATGTTCTTGCAAACCACTTACAGGCTGGTATAGAGATGGCCGATGCAATACCGACATTTCCGACCGTGGATCACATACCGTTTGTTGTATCGTCACGGAAAAATTTCTTGAGTTTGCAAGAAGTCAAGGAAATGATTTGATTACGCCTATGCCGCAGTTCAATTTTCCTGGTCTCAAACCGGGGGATTCTTGGTGTGTTTGTGCTGCAACATGGTTGGCTGCGGTCCAACAGGATTCAGCTTGCCCAGTCGATTTAGAAGCAACAAATGAACGGGCACTCGAGATTATTCCACTTCAACTGCTTGAATCATATGCGACTTGACCGCACGTGCATGTTTGAAAATGAAGAGTCGCATATTTATCCATGTGACTGACCCCCATAGGAGTACGTTTCCGAGAGCAATGTACCGAATATGAATGGTGAGTAGGTCAAGGAAGAACAAGTAGGTCCATGTCGAGCCCACCATGCCAATAAAATACAACAAAGCCACAAGTGGTATGGTTTTCTTCATTGGTTCTTCGGTTTCAAAAGTAAACGCCCGATGAACAAAATGAGCCAAAAAACTCGTCAAAATCCAAGATGTTGCCCAAATCATTGCTGCATGGGATTCCGAGATGACGAAATAAAAGATTTCTATGATCACCAAAAAAAGCAATGTATTGAATCCACCAGCAATACCAAACCTTTGGAGTGTCCCTTTTTTGAACAAATCCAACCTACGTTCAGACATCTCAATCATCGTTTGTATCGATCATGCTGGGTAGCCCTGTAGAAATCTTTCGAAGATGCTCGTTATCGATTTGCAATGCATCAAGCAGATGGTACTTCACACCAAGGGATTCGGCTAACTTCGATAAAGCAAGGGTGTCTTTGGGCAAACACTTCCCTCCAAAGCCCCTGTTGGCTCCAAAAATAGGTTCAAGATGACTTTCTCCAATTTTTTGATGGTGGTCTGATGTAATGATGTGTTTGATGACTTGATAATCGGCTCCTAATTTTTGACTTAGGTCGTAGATTTGATTTGCGAAAATAACTTTGAGAGCGTTGAACGTATTTTTTGTGTATTTGACCAATTCTGCTTCTGTTGGTGTCGTGTGAAAAAGTCGTTCATGACGCATAACACCCGCAGTTCTATGATGGTCGAAGACAAGGTTTGCTACATCCTCATGATGTGTTCCAACCACCAAGAAATCTTGATTTGAAAAATCCTCAATGCGATTTCGCTCCACTAAAAATTCGGGTGAATAGGCTATCTTTAAGTTCGGAAATTGGTCGTGAAAGCGTTGGGTTGTGCCTGGAATTACTGTACTCTTGATAATTGCAATCGTACCTTCTGGGAGTTGTTCAAGGGTTTGTTCGACCAACGATACATCGCATTCCCCCTTCGGGCTGGAAGGGGTAGGAACTGAGATGTAAACGCAATTAACATGAGGAAAAAGGTCACTTAATTCTGTTCCTCGTTGAGGGTCGTGAACAAAAAGAGTGTGGGCTGATGAAAAGCATGATTCGATGGTCCCTCCGACCATTCCTGCTCCAATGATTCCAATGTTCATTTCAGGGCCTCAGTTTTGAAGGGAGTGGGGACGTAGTTTTCCCTCTTTGGCAAGATTCGCAGCCTCCAATAAAGATTCGGGTGAACCACAATCCAGCCAAGTATTTGTTCCGACGGAAAGTAATTTTGCTTTTGATTCTTTAACGTACATGCGATTGATATCAGAAATTGAATGATCTGTGGGTTGAGTTGAAATTACATTATCAAATTTTGACCAAAATGTTTCATCGTAGAGATAAATTCCCCCGATAGCAATGTTCGAAGGGGGGTTTTGTGGTTTTTCGACAACATCGATCAGTGTTTCCCCTTGAAAAACTGCAACTCCAAATGCCTCGGGATTGTTTTCATGGCGGCCGAGCATGACGCATCCTGGCGATTCAACTGAATCAGTAAAATGTTCAACCTCATTTGCGAGGTGAACCGTCGTGATGTTATCTGAAAAATAAATGAGCATGCGACAATCCTGATTATATGGTCGTGCTAAAGAAATTGCGGGCAACACACCTTCAGGGTTGGATTCAATCACATATTGAATGTGTTCTCCTTCGAGGCCCGAACCAATATGTTTGGCTATTTGGTCGATGAATTTGTTCGAAATGATTGTAATTTTTTTAATCCCAGCCGAGCGAATGGTTGCTAAACAATAATCCAATACAGGTCGATCAAAAATTGGAAGAAGTGATTTTTGAGTGTAGGCCGTAAATGGAAGGAGTCGTGAACCCAGCCCACCTGTGACCAAGATGGCTCGCACTTCCATGACCTGCGGGGGTTTTCCAAGGACTATGGTTTCTTCTCTATTCGGGCGTTTTGGATTCCTTTTTGTTCATGAGTTGCGATACCGCCCCTTCTTGTGCATTTTTCTCGAACCAATCGGTTCGAAGTAAATCACCAAGTCGTTCGACGCCGGCCTCAATAAGGTCCGAGTCATTTTTTTCTGCCTCGTCCCATCTCACTTGCGCCCCTTCAGCGTATTTTTGGTTCGCTTCCTCGACGATTTTTTCTCCTCGTTGAAGAGGACCATCAAGGCCATCGTACTTCGATGATGCTTCTATGGCATCTCGCCTATTTTTATTTGTAAAGAGCGGACTGTCTTCTTTTCCCCACGATGGCCCCTTTTCATCCGTTCCTCTCTGTAATAATGGGGCAATTGATTCAGGCGACTGAAAATGCACTTTGGTGAAGACTTGATACAATGCATCTGCTTCTTCATCTGTACTGACAAAATCACGAACCACTTCCCAACTCGCATCCAATTGAAGCAACATCTCTTCCAACGCCTTGACTCTCAAGATCTCGCTCTTCTTCCAATACCAAAATTGCATGAGCATTGCCGTTGCTTGAAACAGCATCATCAAGACAACATGAAAGATGTGAATTGAGAAGAGTTGAAACAAAAACATCGAAAAAATGACCGTCACGAACAGCAGATGAAAGAACCAAAAATAAACAGAACGAAAAGGGGATGGTTGAACCTTGAGGAGGCGAGGGATATCTGAGTTCATTGCTCTTCAACGCCAACTATTTTCTTTAAATTGCTGATTGTTTCTTCATCAATCTTTTCAGGTTTTGTCCATCCAAGTTTCTTGAAGCCTAAATCAATGTTGAATTCTATCGATTGCCGTTGACGATCGATGCTGAAGGAGAGGAACACAAACAACAAAAGTTCGACCCCCAGGATGAGTGTAAGATTGAAGTCTTGAACATATGCAACGATACCAATCAACAACAAAGCGATGGAAACAAGTATTGAACGAACCTTAAGCCGGGCTGATGTTTCAATTGCATCTAAAATTCGTTGAGCATGTTCTTTTTTCGCCACCTTGACCATCTCAAATGCAATTGTTCAAAACAGTGGATATCAAGATCTTTCATGTTCAAAGTCGTTGAGAATAAAACAATCGTCATCAATTTCGATGAGTTGTTCTGAGGTAATCAAAAAATCAAGTGCTTCATCGGCCTCTTCCTCAGTTAAATTATGGTGCTTGGCTTGAGCAATGATGGCTTCAATCGTTGCATATGGTTGGCCTTTTGCAACACACTTCTCCACTCCCATCAAAATGATTTGACACGAAATCGCGAGGAGTGGGTCATCAAAATTCGTTTCGGGGTTGATATCAACAAACATGTTCACAAATGCTGAGTCAGCGTTCAATTCTTCAGGTGCTTGAGCTCGGTCGGATAAATGGGTAAATGAGGAGGATTGTTCTACATCGAAGCAATCAAACAGATTTTTTTGGAACGGGTCCTCTTCGTCGTGATCGGATGGAAATCTCCTCGCAATGTCTTGAATTCGATGGAGTCGTTGTTCGGCATGGAGTCGTTCACGTTCCAAATCACATTCGATTAATTCCATTTCCATCAACGCTTTTTCAGCCAACCAGTCCATAAAATTCCAATCGGGTTGAATGCCAAGCATAATGTCATGAAGTTGTTGGATTTCTTCTGGCATATCGCCTATCTTCACTCCAGATTTGTTCTCGTGACTTTTGTGCCCGGTCATGCTTTTGTCTGCGTATTGGCAGCCTATCAAACCTCCCCCACGGCACCACCTCTTTTTTTCAATTGGAAAGCAGAAGACCCGCTGTTCACATCTGAATATCTAGGTTCCACTGGAAATAAGGGGGTTTTTGTTCGGAAAAGCCAACATTTGTTGAGGGTTTTGTTCATGTATGGGTTTCTTTTGGCCGAAACTATGAGCGATTATCGTATTGCAATTCTTCCAGGTGATGGAACCGGTAGAGAAGTTGCGGTGGAGGCTCAAAAAATACTCCAAACCATCGAACAACACACAAACACCGGGTTCGAGCAAACCGTTATTCCTTGTGGGGGACAACACTACAAGGAAACCGGAAAAGAATGGGAGGAAGGTTCCTTCGATTTTTGTAAAAATGAAGCCGACGCAATTTTCCTTGGAGCAATTGGGGCACCTGGAGTCCGATTGCCCAACGGCGATTTAGCAGGGGGCTCGGTGATTCTTGGCTTGCGAAGTGGTCTTGACCTGTATGCAAACATTCGTCCAATCAAGTTGTACGAAGGTGTCCTACACAAAATCCACGGAGAGTTTACCCAAGTATGGAAGCCAGGTATGGTTGATATGACCATCCTTCGAGAAAACACTGAAGGTTTGTATCACGCATTGCTCCGAAGGAGTGCCGACCGGGCACTCGGACGAGAAGAATACGAGCCTCCAGCGATGGAATTTCCTGGCCTTGAAGGTGAAGTAGCTTATGACGCCCGACCCATTTCTCGAAAGGGTTCATCGAGATTGATTCGAATGGGTTTTGAAATTGCACAGACAAGAAATGGGGCCCCTGCTGACGGTGTGCGACGAGTGACATGTATAGACAAATCCAACGTCACCCGTGGCTGTCAATTGTTTCGAAGGGTGTTCGATGATATCTCTGCCGATTATCCAGACACAGAAGCCGATTATGGATACATTGACGCTTTTACCCAATGGCTTACGCGCAACCCAGAACATTACGATGTGGTTGTCACCTCGAATATGTTTGGAGATATTGCAACCGACCTTGGGGCTGTTCTTCAAGGCGGAATGGGCATGGCCGCATCCGGAAACGTCGGAGACCATCATGCATTCTTTGAACCAGTGCATGGCTCCTCACCCAAGCATGCTGGCCAAAATAAAGTCAACCCAATCGCATCGATAAATTCCATCCAAATGATGATGGATTATCTTGGTCGTAAAAACTCCGACGATGATCTTCTTGAGGTAGCACAATGTATCGACCAAAGTGTCGCAGCGCATCTCAAAGTTGGAAAAGAACTCACATACGACATTGGTGGATTTGCGTCGTGCAGCCAAGTGGGTACTTCGATTGCAACGCGGTTGGCTGACATCTTGGACGAAAAATTTTGATTCAACACATTCCTTGGCGAATGGCGTGAAGAGCAGCGTCAATGGTTTCCTTGTTTGCAAATTGTGGATTTGGGTGTATGGTTTGACCGTTCGAAATCAATTCATTCATCACTTGAATGGTTCGATGTAATTCGTTGACGATTGTTATCGACGCTTTTTGAGCACTTCGAGACAATGGATTGAGGTCAATGACAATCACGGTTTTCCCCATGGCAACAAGTGCTTCACAACGATCCCCATCTTCGAGAGGAACAAGCACAACATCAGAAGAAAAAATCCCTCTCGACTCACATTTTGCTCTCGGGCCCTTCAAACCAAGTATTTCGGCATCCGGGTGAGCACCTAAAATCTCAACTTGACTGTCGAATTCCTGATTCAAATCATCCAATTCGTTGAACAGAGCTTTCATCCGTTCATCGGTTCGATAAAAAATGTTAATTTCGATCGGACACGAAAGAAGCGTTGCCAATTCAAGCATTTCTCGTCCTGCCAAAGCAACGGTATTTCCATTGACACATAGGACTGGTCGTTGTGCTTGTTTCAAAACTGCAACCGCTTGTCGAATGGCTTCAAGTGCGAACGGATGGGTTTGCTCACCGAGCAGATAATCAAACGCTTCACCTCTTCCATGAGCAATCAAGGCACTATCGGCTAACATGCCAAGAGACATAGCCCGTTCCATTTTTTGACGTTGCAATAAGGATGCGTATCGAGGATGGGATGGGTCGGCTGCATGTTGGGACAAAACATCACCATTTACTCATGAAAAAGCATCGAAATATCAAGGGGTCGAGTTCCTCGGTTCAAAGCGCTGGTGCTTAGTACATCTAATGTACATTCTTTCCAGTCAGGTAATTGTTCGAATGTTATTCCTCCACTGGCTTCAAGAATTACATATTGCCGTAGGTCATACTGTTCCATTTCTTCTGCAATTTGTTTGCACTCTTGGGGGGACATATTGTCGAGCATGATGACCAGTTTATCCTCTGTACCACGTGACTTCCATGTTCCTGCAGCAATCATGGCCTCCTTTGAAGTTCTGACTTCAACTTCTAAAAATGCGCCGTACTCGTCATCTTGAACCGATGATAGGTACGAGGCGAGGCGTTCGGCATGAGTTTGACCCTCGCTTTGCATCACAACCAAATCGTTTTCTTTGATCATTCGAGCATCACTCTTGTTCAGTCGATGGGTCAATCCTCCTCCGACATGAACAGCCCATTTGTCGAGTATGCCCCACACCGTTTTCCTTGTGCAAGCGATTCGTTTTGGAGCAATTTTTGCCCATCGATTTGTCTCAGTTGCAATCCCAGACAATTGACCAAGTACATTGAGAATTGATCGTTCCATTCGGAGAAGAGATTGTGCACTTCCTTTGATTCGAGCAAGTGTATCGCCTGATTGTATTGATTTACCATCGTTTGCTTGCCATGATATTTGAATATCTGGACACCAAATTTGGAGCATGTAATCAACTGCTGCACAACCAGCAATAATTCCATTTTGCCTTGAAACAATGGTTGCTTCCATCGTCGGTCCATCAGCCATCATGAAATCTGTAATACCATCATCACCAAGAATTGATGTTGTCCATCTGTCAAAACTTGCGAGGAGAATTCGTTCAGGGCCTCGTTCACTTGACCACAAAAGATGCCCTCGGTCATGAGGTAAGCCGGGCAATTCACTCGACAACGTCTCGACCTCCTATGTACAGAGTACATTTTCCTAATACAACAATGTTTTCAATTACTTCATCAAGCCAAATTCATGGCCAAAATCGTCGTCATTGGTTCTGGCCTTAGTGGATTGTCTGCTGCTCTCCACCTCTCAGCTGCACAACACCATGTTGTCATTTTAGAAGCAAAACAACGTATTGGTGGAAGGGGGACCTCTGAAAATGTCGACCGAATCTCGTTTGGATTTGGCCCTCATCTTCTCTTAAAAAATGGGCCTACGCATCGTTTGGTGAAGAAGTTAAGTCGAGTAAGGTTGCTTGCCAAACCTTTGAGGATGGAACATATTCAAACCATGAATGGACCATTACGGCCACGGTCATACAACGAACTTGTGCATTTTCGAAGGGCCATTCGAAGCATGGATGAATCTCATCATGCTGTTCAATGTCTTCGCTTGCTTGCGATGTACGGAATGAATTCACATGATGCTTCTTCAAGAGTCAAAGCATACGCAACATCAAACGCACTCGTGACCGCTGAAGGCTGGGCGGGCATTGTTGGGCGATTTGCAAATGCTCTTGACGAAATTGGTGTGTACGTCGAGTCAAATTGTAAAGTTGCTTCAATTGAATCGAATCGAGTTCTTCTTGAGGATGGACGGAAGATTGATGCTGATGCAATTGTCCTTGCTTGTGGTCCTAAAGCGACGAATAAACTCCTTGGTGCATTGAATATAGGCCCTCTTCAACCTATACAACATCAGTATGCATCAACCATTGATGTTGCATTATCGTCCAACCCCATGGAGAATTTGCACGCCATTGTTGACCTGGAGCAACAACAGTTTGTCTATCACCTATCGAAAATAAACCCGCGAATCGTTCATCCTGGTTCAATTCTATCGGCCGTGAAATTATGCTCTTCGTCAAGTGAGGATGAACTCGATAGTGTATCGGCTTTTCTCGATAGCCGAATCGTAGGGTGGGACCAGCATATTGTGCATATTCGCAAACAGGCGAAGATTCCTATTTGGTCAACAAGCACTAACACAGAAGACATGTTTGCAAAGCACAATGTCTACCTTGCCGGCGATTATTTATCTTCAGATTATATTCTCTCCGATGCTGCTGTGGATTCAGGAAGAATCGTAGCATCAAAAATACAGTCTTGAACTTTTATTCACCTTCTCGATATCAACGAATCATGCGTATCATGACATGGAATGTCAACGGGCTTCGGGCAGCGATACGTAAAGGAATAGACCAATACATTACAGATGTGGATGCTGACATCATCCTTTTCCAGGAAACTCGAACTCTCGAGGACCAACTACCTTCGGATTGGTCTTGGCCAGAGGGATATCATGTTCAACTCCATCCAGCAGAAAAAAAGGGCTATTCTGGAGTTGCAACGCTTTCAAAATCACAATTTTCTGTTCTTCAAAAAGGTATGACCTCCACCCTTGACCCAGACGATCGTGAAGGTAGAATTCTTGTCACGGAACACGAAACTTGTGTGTGTATTAACACCTATTTGCCAAGTGGCTCAAACAAGGAAGAAAGGCAACATTACAAAGAAGCATGGATGAAAGAATGGCGTTCCTTTTTGCAGACTTACCTGAACCACGAAAAGCCAGTGTTTGTATGTGGTGACCTCAACATCGCTCATACAGAAGATGATATTTGGAACCCCTCGGGGAATTCAAAAACTTCTGGATTCCTTCCACAAGAACGTGAGTGGATGTCCAAACTTCTCGAGGACGGTTGGTGCGATGTGTTTCGCCACCATCATGGTGCAGGCTACAAAGAGTACTCATGGTGGTCCAACAGAGGCCAAGCACGGGCAAAGGATAGAGGATGGAGAATTGATTACATTCTCTGCCAACCTAGTGCTGTCGATCTCATCCAAACCTGCTCAATCGTACGTCAAGGTGGCTTGGACATCTCTGACCATGCTCCAGTCATCGTTGACTGGAAGCATTAGCGATGCTGTTGTCATCGATGTTATGATGATCAGTTTTCGTCACCGAGAACTGAAATCAATGATGATTGCTCAGCAATACGCTTGTTGACCTCTTCTCGGCGACTTCGTCCCACGAGGTACACAACACCCAAGAGGGCGAGGGTCAGAATGATGACGATAAACGGTAGAGCGGTCTTGGACACAACTTCTGATGCGACATCGAGGAACGGACTTGATGATTCAAGTGGGTCTTCAATGGCCACAACGTTATCGCCTTCGTCGGATTCAACGATGAGATTTTGTGGGTCAACAACGACGTAGATGCCTTTGCTACCTGCCGTGACCGGGTAGAGAAGATACAACTCAACTTCTTTTTCATCCTCTGAGGCATCTGGGGCAAGAAGCGCACCAACGATTTGTCGCATGACAACTCGGTCTTCTTCGCATCCATTCTTTCTCAATTCTCGAATGATTTCAGCATCGTTTTCTTCATCGTATTCGCAAAGAACAATTTCAATGTCTGTTGCATGAACGTTTCCGTTGTTCACCAACGTAATACCGATTGGAATGGTTGAGTCGACTTCTCCAGAAGTGCTTGAGACTCGGACATCTCGAACGACAAGGTTTGGTGCTCGGAGTCGAAGGGTGACGATGAATTCGTTGGTGTCGAGGTTCTCACCGTCCCAACTTGGTGAATCATCATGGTCACCATCGTTCTCCATATCTCCATACATCGAGACAACTTTGAGACCAATCAGTCGAGTGTTCAATGCAGCCGATGGTGCGATATGGACCTCGGCAACCACGGTGATGGTTTCGTATGGAGCCATCTCGGGCAATCGGTATTCCCACTCACCTGCTACCTTCATTTTGACACATTGGTCTTCTGGGAATGCAGATGCAGTTGCTTCTACTTCAACACACTCTTGGATTTCGGTTGCATCGATTCCTGTTTGCTTTACAATCTTCCATTCGACATACCAGTCGGTCAAGGTGAACATTCCAGGCATGGTGTTCCAAATCAGGTCGTCTCCAGTAGGGGTGGAAGAGTGATTGTTCAATGTCGGTACATCTGGAACGTTTCCGTTGTTGGTCACATTGAGCGTGAAGGATACGATCTTTCCTGGGGCCGAGGTTTTGACTGGGTTATCGATCGAAGAGTCCATCGAAATTTGCATGTCGTGGAATTCATTGACCGTCACCTTGAGTTGTATTGTATCTCGTAGGCGTGTTTCCCTGCCGCTTGCATCTGGGTATGGTTCTTCAGAGAAGGCTTGCAAAACTACGGTGTATTCTCCTGCCTTTACTTGATTTGGCACATTCATGAGAACATCAAATTCTTGATATGTACCTGCTGAAAGTTCCATCAACGATGCACGGGGGATATCGATATCCCAAATCACGTCGACGCCGAATGCATCGGTAACTCGAGCAAGGCGGAAGTCAAATCGGTCAGGTCCGTTTCCATCGTTCTTGACGGAAACTGGGAGTGTGATTTGTTCTCCAGGGTTGACGCTGAGTTCTGTTCCAACCTCTGGGTCGATGCCAGCGTCCAAATCAAACACGTGAACCACTGATGTTGACAGAATCTTTGATGCTGAAATTCGTGGATAGCCTTCAAGATGGGCTTTGAGAGTAATTGCTGGTCCAAGTCCTGCTGTAGCATTCATTGGGGCACAAACATTCACCCTCACTTCGTTCATGACAAACTCTTCGCCTCCAGGGATGGTCCATGGGAGCGGGACACCCAAAGCGGGACTTGGATGGTCGACATCGAATTCAACATCAACTGTCCATTGCTCTTGTCGCCAGGCCTCAAGGGCGATGCCATCGGGGCGTGATTCTGGAGCACCAGGCGTTGTGAACACAAGGTTTCCAGAATCAAAGTTCTTGATCACATCAATCTTGTAGATTGCACAGGAGTTTTGTTGGTTCGCAGGTCGTGTCAATTCAATGATAGTGGCTGGGAGCACTTGTTCAGTCTGGTCATCAACTTCAAAGACGATGTTACCCGTCGAACGAATCGAGACGAAGACACCCAATTCGAGAACATCGTATGTTCCTTTTTCGACTGATTTGATCGGTTCACCTTCTGACCATCCTTTCACATAAAGAACGAATGCACCGGGGTCTTCAGATGTTGGAACGCTGATCACGAGATTTTTGACCACAGATTGACCTGGGTCAAGCTCAACTCGAATCGGGAATTGGACTTGCCAGCCGAATGGAAGGAGCCATTCCTGCTGCCCTTCGAGGGTTGCAGGGTCCCAGAAGATGAATGCGTCATGGACGTTTCCAGTGTTGGTAATGGTGATGGAGAAGATGGCTTGGTCGCCTTGCTCGACATCAACCATACTGTGCGATGTGTCCAGATTAATGCCGTGTACAACGTCCATCAAAGTAAGCGTATTCAATTCGTTTTGAATCGCAGGGTCCTTGTTCGATTTGGCCATCACCACAATATTCGCTAACTCATCTCCGTTGGCTTGGTATATCGACGGAGCACGTACTCTCATGTAGAATCGAATGTCTTCTCCACCTTCGAGGAAGATCGGTGTATCATCAAAGATGGTTGTGTGGTTGTTGGAGAAATACAATGTTGCCGTCCAATTTTGTGGAACACCCGATATGTTGAGGGTGTATGTGTCAGCAACGAGGTCTTTTGGACCGGGTGTTGAGTTGTTCATGGTGAGGTTGTAGATGGTTTGTTCGCCCGGTTCAATCACGTGATAGAAGGTCTCACCTATGTCAAATGCAACATCCACTTGTCCAGTGAGGACGTGGGAATAGCAAATCGTGAATCTGTTGTTGTTGTTTTCGGAGCTGCACTTGTTTGTATCCGACCATGCGATATGTGCTCCACTTCCAAGGTCATTGGCGAATGCTGGTGGCATACCAATGCTTGGTTGTCGTCCAGAGTTTGGACCGAGTTTGTTGGATTGCCACTTTGTCACTGGGATTGCTTCCCAAGGGTCAAGAGCGGTAAGGCCAGGACCGGTCAAGTCGGTGGAGTTGAGGCGAACGTAGAGAATTTCTTCGTCAGCGGATACGTTTCCTGAGTCAACCCATGCGATGTGGATGTTGTTCTGGTCATCGGTCAAGAGGGATGGGAACACTGAGTTGCCACCGTATGCTCTTCCGGGCGGAAGACCGTTCTTGCCTTCAACCGTTGAAATTGGTGTGTCATCAATCTTCTTGATTGCATACGTCGAAAGACCTTGGTCTGCTCCATCCCAAGCACCTGCCCCTTGAAGGCGGAGTTTGGTGTAGTAGGTTTCGTAGTTGACTTCTTTCTCAAATCCGTAATCTCTGCCGTCCATCCAAGCGATGTGTGTGTTTCCTTGCATGTCAACGCCGATGGATGGGTGGAATGAATACGCGTCATCGATGGTAATACGTGTGTCGTTGACGACAACGAGATGGCCATCCGCACCTGAACCGGTGTCTTCTGTGTAGGTCCCACCACTTGAAAGGTGACCTGGGGCACCTGGTGTCCATGTTGGGTCGTTGTTCATCTTGGCGTATGGGTCGAGAACGGTCATGTAGATCTCACGGGAGTTGTTTGTGGAAATGTACACCATCGCTTCCACGAGGAGTGCCATTGAGTTGGCTCCACCTGTGCCTGATGGGAATTCGTATGCCGTACCGCCAGCATCGGTGCTGGCAAGGGTTGTACCAGGGCAGTTTCGTCCACCGGTGGAGACCACACCGTTTGGACACTTGACCAAGTCAAGGAAGTGGGATTGGACGTTTCCTGCTCCACCATAGGATTGGCCGTACAGACCGACTGGGATGACGCCTGCGAGAATGCAGTTGTCGTGAGCTTCTTGAATTGCAGAAATGTCATCGGCTTGTTGTGCTGGGTCACCGTCTTTTGGTCCTTCATCGGAGACTGGAATGACAATCTTAGTTGCATTCGGGTTCCACTTGTGGTCATCGGTACTTGGTGGGTTTCCGGGAACGTTTCCTGCTGAGTCTTTCCATGACAGACAAGCCCAGTTGGAACCTGGGCCCCAATCTTCACCGGAGTATCCAGAGTAGGTGTTGCCGTTGTAGATGGTTTGAGGTAGTTTTCGAAGTCCACCTGAGTCGTCACCATCGTTGAGAGGGGTTGTTCGTGGACCTTGACCGTTCTTGTAATAGGCTTGGCAGTTTCCAGTGCTTGCAGCACCCGGAAGTGTGTTTCCAAGGCCGTAGATGGTTTCAAACACGGTCATGTTCGCCTCAGCGAGCATAGGCTTGAGCCCTTGGAAGTAACCGCCAGAGGCAAAGTTTCCACCGTAAATAACGGTACATACGTCTGCCCATTCCGAATACATTGAACCGGATGTATCGACCACGAAAACAAGTTCGACTTTACCACCACGTGTGTCATCCCATGCGATTTGAACGTAGTCGTTGGCATCGATGACGATGTCTGGGTGACCTTTGTGTCCGATAATTGGTGTAAGGAGTGTGTCATCAAAGAGGGTTAAAATTGCACCTGAATTGATGTCTGGTGTAATCATGGTGTAGTAGATTTGAGGTTGATTGAAGAATCGGTTCAAATCATCGTATTCATCTTGCCACACGATGTGAATGTTGCCTTGACTGTCAACATCGAGTGCTGGCCAGTCTCGGTTTTGTGCACGACGAGAAATGATCGTATCATCGATTGAAGTGATGGTTCCATCGTCACTTGCCGAACCGTCCATAGGTGCGGCCCAAGGTGAAAGTACGGTGTACATGATGGAGTGCTGACCAATTTTGTCAGCCCATACGATGTGGATTCTGTCGTTTTCATCGATGACCATGTCTGGGTGAGCAACTTTGTGAAGACCGGAATTGGTGATTTGTGTTGCATCGATGAGGACTTCTCCACGTGGAGAAAGCATGGTGTAATACAGATGTTGATTGTTGCGTGCCCAGACGAGGTGAACATTCCCTTCGCTATCCGCTGCAACTGCGGCTTGGGTGTCCGAAGATGCTCCTCCGTTGGTCACATGTATGGCATCAGTGATCACCACTGTGCTTGCTCCGACGGAGGATGTTGCAATCAGTAAACCCGAAAGGCTTGAGAGCAACATAATCATGACTAGACTGATTGAAGTTGATTTTTTCGACATGTATAACACCTAATTCCAAAAATCCGTACCATTCTTCCTACTTAACCGCGACGGATTCCCGTCATTCGATGCCTTCAAAAAAATGGTGTACTGCGAAGCATGGTAAATATATAGGTGGCCTCTTTATAAGAGAACAAATATCGAATTTTCTTCTTCTTTGACTTCAAATATTTTGAGATTTTTTTGCTTCGATAATTTTCCCACGAGTTTTCCGTAAGGTGGGAACAGGGGGAATGGCGACCACTCTTTGAGTGACCCATCGTCGAGGGCATGTGTTGTTTGATGGAGTGGACAACGAATGCACCCATCCTCAACTTTTGCCCCCCATGCCAGAGGCCATCTCATGTGGCGACAAAGCGCTTCGGTTGCAAACAGCGTATTGTCTGGGTTTCGCCCAATGAGAACGAGATGTCTTTTGACGGAGACCATCTTCTTTTTTCCTGGCTTGATCTTGCGCGATTCGAGTGCTTTTTCCCATCCCATGCTATCATCTCGGTCGTGGCACCCCTATGGCTTGAAGGCATCGCTCGACGCTCTCAAGCGTTCCTTGTACGGAGCCATGAATGCAATGGTCTCCAATGACATACACGTCTTTTGTTGGTTGAAGGTTCAACTTTTCCAACGCAGAAGAAGGTAAAGCATCAACAACTTCTGTGGAGGTTAAAAATTCCCACTGCTGAACTTCTTCTCCAAACCATTCAACCAATTCGTCTTGGATTGATTGCTCATTGCAACTCGTTGCATCCATTCCGATGACGGTGGCACAAATCATGTGCTTTCCATCCGAACGTGGGTGCACAAGCGTTGGAATATTCAGGTGCAATATAGCGGATTGGTTTGGTTGCCATGTTGAAGACAACATGAGAGCAGGATGCATGTAGGGTGCTGATGGTGAAAGATAACAGAACATTTTGGTTGTTCTCATCGAACCTTCAACACGCTTTTTTTGAAGTAAGGATTGAGTGATGTGTTGGGGCGTAGCAAGGATGACCACATCGGCTGCAAATTCTTGAGATTGAGTTGATACTGTGGCTCCTTCAAGTGCTGTGATTGGTTCATTGAGGTGAAGCGTGGTTGTAGTGAGTCGCTCAAGAATCTGTTGCGGGATGGATTGGATACCATTTTTCAAAAGCACCATAGAACCATGTGACATTGCAGACCATGTGAAGTGAGCAAAACTCGCAGGGTCAGAAAGATGTGGGTCAAGGGTGATTCCGGTAAACAACAGTCGTAAGTAGCGTTCAGTTTTTTTCGAAAATCCCCGTGAAGAAAGGAATTCATCGATCGAGTGGTTGACCTCATCCTTTCTTTTGTCAAGGTTGTTCTTACGAGTTGAAAGACGCCATCGCAGCAACCGTAAACTATCCAGAAGACCGATGGCTCGAAGTGTTGGCAGAACATGAGATGGAGCGGAAAGCCCGTCGCCTAATCGTTGCGTTTTGTGTGTTGATTTGTCAAAAAATAATGAGCATTTTGCCATGGGTTTTGGATGCAGTGTGGAAAGGTCTATCCAGCGACGTACCGTTGGGTATGCAGTATGAAGGACATGAAAGCCAACATCGACAGGGTGGCCATCCACCCAAATGGTTTTCATTCGACCGCCTACTTGGTTTGAGGCTTCAAAGATGTGGACGTCGTGACCAGCCTGTTCAAGGCCGTAAGCTGTTGCGAGTCCTGCTAAACCAGCACCAACGATGGCTACCTTCATGCCTTAGCCTCTTACGTTTGACATGCCACCATCGATATGAAGTATTTCGCCTGTTATTGTATCTGGGGCATGAAGAAGCAACCATTCGATGGTCGAAGCAACATCAGAAATCTCGTTCATCACCTTCGTTGGGATGAGGGAAAGGGCCGCTTGTTCAACGGCTGATGAACGACGTATGGCCTCGGAAAGTCGCGTGTTTGTTAGCCCAGGTGCAACAGCATTCACTCGGATGCCTCGTTGGGCATACGTCGATGCTGCTGAACGAACCATTGCCTCCAAACCTCCTTTCGCAGCCGAGATGGCTTCATGATTGGTCAATCCATGACTTCCTGCGACACTTGAGATGAAGACCATGCGTCCTTTTCCGGCTTTCAACATCTTTTTCCCGACCATAGAGAGGGTAAGGAAGGCTGTTGTGAGGTTGGTTTCAATGACTTCGGCAAAATCTTCTATTTTCATTGCATGCGGTGGGCGAAGAACGATTGAACCCACACAATGAACTACACCATCGATGGTGGTTTGTTCAAGCGACTGAAGCATATTCGTGAAATGGCTTGGTTCTCTGGCATCCCCGATAAAAATTTCAGCACCCGCTGCTTTCATGGCCTCAACTCGAGTTTCATCTCGAGCAAAAAGGAAAACGCTGTGGCCTGCATCAAGCAAATTTTGGGCTAAAGAAAGCCCAATATCGCTGCTACCTCCGACGATGAGAATGTTCTGTGCCATGATGTTAGATTTTTTGTGGTGTTTTTATACTCCTGTTCGCCTCCGCTGAAGAGATACATTTCTTGAAAAAGACAACGGACAGTGCATGGATGTGCTCCGAGAACCGCATTTGGGTCTTCGCATGATGCTCGAATCAACCCCTACCCTTACCGTTTTGGGGGCGGGACTCAATGACCAAAAGCCCGCACATCGCTTGTTCCATGACCTCGCAGGTCGAGGTTGGAATCTCGTGCCCGTGCATCCGAGAGACAATGGTCATATCTTAACACATCAAATTCAATCTTCATTCGATCTTGATTCAACTGAAATTTTGGTGTTTTTCTTGTCCCCTCAACAAACGTTCGACCAACTCAAGGACATTCATGACCACATTGGTTCTGGTCATTTTCCGTTTGTGTGGCTACAACCCGGTGCAGCTGATGAGGACGTGTTGGCGTGGTTAAACGAACACAATATCCCTCACGTTGTCGATGAGTGCGTTGTTCAGTTTATTTTGCGTCATCATGTAATCTATGCAACGTAGCCTTATGGTCACGAATTCGATGATGTCTTGTTATGAGCAAAAACATCATGGTTATTGAATGAAATTATGCTCTTTATTTCATGGCAATTTTGGAGGGTAAGTGTTGAATAGAGGAGGTTCGACCCCAACGCATGGCACAAGAGTGGTTGTTCACTTCTGAATCGGTGGCTGCTGGTCACCCTGACAAATTGTGCGACGCTATTTCCGACGCCATTGTGGATGCATGTCTTGCCCTAGACCCACAAGCCAAAGTGGCCGTTGAAACACTCGTGAAAGGTCGTGAGGACCGTTCGTACATCGTCCTCGCTGGCGAGGTCAAACTCGCCGCTGGTATCGCAGCCCCAGACTATGTCGCCATCGCTCGAAAGACCGCTGCTGACATTGGCTACACCTCGCACAGTATCGGCATGGATGCAACTTCAGAAGCATTGTGTGAAGTCACCGAACTCATCACAAGTCAATCAGCCCACATCAACCGCGGTGTTATCCAATCCGTTGACGAGCAAGGTGCAGGTGACCAAGGTCTCATGTTTGGCTATGCGTGCAACGAAACCGAAGCGTACCCCGAGCATCAAGGCCGATGGATGCCGCTCGCTATCGCCCTCTCTCAAGCACTCACACGGAGAGTAAGCAAAGCCGGCCTTGATGGTACACTACCGTGGGCACGACCCGATGCAAAATCACAGGTCACGCTCATGCACGGTGCTGACGGACAACCCATCTATGCGGACAACATTGTCATCGCAGTTCAACACATGGACATGATCGATGAACACGGTTCAGAACAAGCCGAACAAGCATGGATTCGTCAACAGGTCATCGAGCACATCATTCAACCTGTGGTCCCTGATGCTCTCATGGTGGAGGGTAAAACCACCATTCACGTCAACTCCACAGGACGATTTGCTGACCCAGGTGGTCCATATGCTGATGCTGGCCTCACGGGCCGCAAAATTATCGTTGACACCTACGGTGGCCGCGGTCGTCATGGTGGGGGAGCATTCTCTGGCAAGGACCCAACCAAGGTGGACCGTTCTGCTGCCTACGCCGCACGCTGGGCTGCCAAGCACGTGGTCGCTGCAGGCTTATCGACCGAGTGTGAGATTCAACTCGCCTACGCTATCGGTGTGGCTGACCCAGTGAGCATTCGCGTCGACACCTTTGGAACTGGCAAACTATCTGATGAAGTCATTGCCAACCTCGTTGATGCACATTTCTCGTTCAAACCAGGTCACATCATCCGTGACCTTGGATTGGCTGCCCCCATCTACGGAGTCACGGCCGCTGGAGGTCACTTTGGGCGGCAACCTGACGGCCAAACCTTCCCATGGGAGCAACTCGACCAAGTCACCATCGACGCACTCAAAGCCGCACTTTGAAGAGTTTCTGAAAGCTAAAGAACGCTTCAGTCATCGTCTATTGTCGTGTCTTTCATCACACTTTTCTCGTGCAATTCGATTCTTCTTTGCTCGATGCTGGTCGTCTCATGCAATCCAAAGTAACCTTCGTTGTGAGCAATCTTGCTCAATTCGTGAGTGTCGCTTTGCATTAGGTCTGCAATGAGAATAAACAGTTTTTCTCTTGTCTTTTGCTTGATCTCGTTGTTGGTAAATCGAGCAGTCAAATCCGCTTTGTACTGCGTCAATTCCTCATGAAGGAGATGAGGTTCGGTGAAATACGTTTGAACAAGCGATTGAAGGTACGTCAATTCCTGTTCTTCTTCATTCGACAGTTTCGAATTTCTTCGTAGAACTTGAACCCATCGAAACGCATCTGGAAGCATTGAAGCGGCTGCATTGGTTTGCAGGAGGGAAAAGATGGCAAGCAGGATCGCACCAACACCAACATTACGAACGAGGTCCCCCTCTTTTTCAATTTAAGGAAGTGAGTCATTCGTTAGGTTCTTGTTCATCCGTATCCTTGTTATCGGCCTTTGGCGTCTCGCTTTCTACGACGACTTCAGTTTCATCTTCTCGCTTGGCAAGCCAAACAAAGAGTGCAATGAGAACCAAAATCAAGATAATTGGGAAA
>JAYODQ010000053.1:0-9477 GCA_038106355.1 Candidatus Poseidoniales archaeon
CATTTCATTGATAGAATGAGGGGAGCGCGCAATGGTGTCGATGACAAACAGAATGTATTTCATGACCTCGGGTTTAATCATTGTTCTAATGAATTTGCGTATCCATGATTCTCTTCTGGAAGTTTCGGAGAAGTATCTTCTTCGGCCAAATAGGTCGTGCCGTATGTCCAAGAGGCGCAACTTTGGATGCATCAGTGGGACAATACAATGACTGAGAACTGTTTCGATGAGGTATGACCGTCCTTGTGACTGGGGCCACAGGATTCATCGGAGCGCATATTGTGCTTGAGTTGCTTTCACGTCAGATCCCAGTTCGTGCAATGGTTCGGGATGAGGAACTTTCCAGTATGTTTCCAAAAAATGACCTGCTTGAAGTTGTAAAAGCAGATTTGTTTGACGTTGACTCTTTGCGAGCAGCCGTGCACGGTTGTGAAGATGTCATCCACTGTGCCGCCGCTCTTTATGTCAGTGCGAAGGATGTGCAGAAGGATGTGATTGACCCCTCAATCATAGGGGTTGAGAATTTGTGTGCGGTCATGCATGATGTGAAACGCATCATCCATACTTCTTCGGTTGCGGCAATTCGTCCAACCAAATACCAAAACGGGCAGGTTCTATCAAACGACGACTGGTGTGATGATGCTACAGTAACATCCAATGGCTACGGACTCGCAAAATCAGAAGCAGAGAAACGAATCAGAGCTTGGGCCGAAGGAAAGGATGTTCGCTTGGTCACCATTCATCCTTCAGTCGTCTTTGGTCCTGTACTTCACAAAAGGCACATTGAAGGATCGATGTCGTACCTCAAGCATTTCGTCAAAGGCCCACCATTTGTCCTTGATATTCACATCAATTTTGTTGATGTTCGAGATGTTGCCGTTGCTCATGTGAATGCATTGGACCTTGGAAATGACCGGCAACGATACATTTTGCACAAGCAAGGTATGTGGATGAAAGAGATGGGCCATGCATTAACATCGTTGAGGAGTGAAAAATACACAACCCGAAAGCTTGCCAAACCTCTCGCTTACCTTGTTGCTTTGATGCATCCAAAGTTATCTGTGAAACGTCTTCGAGAGTCGCTCGGAAAACATGTAAGTTATGATGTGAAGGACACTTTTGAAGCACTTCAACTGCCAAATTTTGAAGTCCACATAACACTCAACGATGCGGTCGATTCAATTGAAGCCTTGATTTGATAGAATTTTTTTGGAAAATAAACAGTCTTTCAAAAGCAATTGCAGTGCATTATCCCCCATGCGAGTAGCCGTAACCGTATCAATCACAATCCTGTTTTTGGCGATTTTCACCGTTACAGCAGGACCGGAAATTCTTGGAATTCAACTCAAGACAGACGCCCCAAAGTTCACAGTAACCGTAGACACCACCGAAGGAACAAACTTGTACACCTTGATTGAAATTGATGAAGGCGATAACAACGAAGAGACTTCGATTACCATCATCCCCCATCAATTTACATTTCGTGTAAACCAAGATGCGGATGCAATCTCTTGGGACTTCGGAGACGGCACCAATGGTGTTGGTCAAGTCGTTGAGCATGAATTTGAGCAACCAGGCGTGTACACTGTGACAGCAACATCTATTTCACCAAAAAGCATTGAAACAAGCCAAGTACAAGTTCAAGTTGGTCTCCAAGCTGTCGCTGAGGTCGACAACATGGAATGTGTATGTGCTCCAACCGCAAAAGACACCATCATAGATTTGGTTGGCCAAGAGGGCCACCAGTCCTTTGAAGGATTCCTTAAAGTTGAACACGATGGAAGTAGTGAATCATGCACCTTGCGAAATCCACTCCAGGAATGCCATCTTCGAATTATCCTTGAGCGAACCGAAGCAGGTTCTGTGGTGGGCCAAGATGTCTTGTTCGATGATACATTCCGAAGCAATGAATTCGTGTTTGACTTTGATTTTGATGATGTACAATTAGATCCCGGGGAAGGTCTGCAATTCCGCCTCGAGACTGACCAGTTACGAGATTGGCACAAACCATCTGCGGATTGGTCAGTGACACCACCAACCGAATCTTGAATCTCCATCCCGTTATTTTCTCACGACCCGTGCAATTCTATTTTCGATGATAACATTTGAAGGAATGATTGAAGGGTTTGACTTCATGCCTCATCACATGGAGGCTTCAGATGTTTGGTCCGATAGATGGACTTCAAACACTGGAATAATTGCCCGTAACTACATGTCTGTGGCTGTTGAAAAGCAATCGCTTGTATGTCTTGCAGCTGACCGTCCAACCATTGCATCCTTAACCCACCTGGTTGGTGAGGTTGGTCCATACATCGCCGCTCTGAAAACTCATGTGGACCTTATCGATGATTGGAACGCCGAAGAATGGGAGGAGTTTTGTCGGTTAGCCAAACAACACAACCTCCTCATTTTTGAAGACCGAAAATTCGCCGATATTGGCAAAATTTCCCAACAACAAATGGCAGGTTTGTACGACATTCGTTCATGGGCTGACCTCGTCACAGCACACCTCATCTCTGGCCCAGATATTGTCGATGGATTGCAAAACGGATGGGATGATGTTGGCCGCCAAGGAGGCGTGCTTTTGCTTGCACAGATGTCAAGCAGAGGCAATCGATTAACTCCTTCATACACTGCAGAGGTGGTTGCTTTTGGCAGAGAACATGAAGGCGTATTCGGATTTATCGGAAACGGCTCAAATCCTACCGAAGTAGCCGATTTGAGAATGATGGTAGGACAGAGTAAACTCATATGGACGCCCGGAGTAAATATTGCAACTGGAGATGGTGCTCAAGGCCAACGATATGGCCACCCACATGATGCGGTGGTGGCAGGTTCTGATTGCCTCATCGTTGGGTCCGGAATTCATCAGGCAGACCACCCGGCTGAGGCTGCACAACAGTATGCCCAACATTCTTGGAAAGGCCTCGTTGAACGTTCTGGACGGGGTGATTAAATGATTGTTGTAACCATTTTTTCATGGGCTCTTGCTTTGATACCCCTTGGCCTCATCGGATGGTTGTTGCAGCGGGCTTATTCTAAAGAAAAAGCACTCGAACGCCGTCTTGTCGAATGCGATAATTCCCTCCTCTACGAGCAAGGTTACATCATTGAACGAGTCACACTTGGTCCACACGGTTCCCAAATCTTGGAGAACGCTCAAGTTGTCTTTCAACCAGTCTATCAGCCAGTTTACCAGCCTCAACAATGGATGCCTCCTCAACAGCAGTGATGTTATGGTAGCAGGAATTGAACGGGAGAGGCGATTTCTTGTCGATGGGCGTCACGGTCAACCATGGCGAAATGAGAGCGAAAAAATTGAGATCCATCAGTACTATATCGAATCCAATAAAGTTCACCTCATTGACCATACACTTTGCTATGAGCAACATTCACTCGTGTTGTTATCCGAACCTGAGGTTGAAATGTTTCAACTTGCACCAAACTGGGTGTTCCGACTTCGTTCGTGGAATGGTGATTACATCATTACGGGAAAATCAAAAATTTCTTCCGATTCAGCGTATGAACTTGAACGCTCAATATCAAAAGAGACAGCACATCACATACTCTCCAATGATTATCCAACGGTCCACAAAACAAGGTATGTGTTCCAAACCAGTGAACAAAAAACCTGGGAAATCGATGAGTTTGAAGGACGCCTCGCGGGTTTAATTCTTGCAGAAATTGAATTTGCTGAAGGTCAGGATATCGGTCAAATTCCAGAATGGTGTAGTATGGAAATCACACACCTGAAAGGTTGGTCAAACAATGAACTTGCAAAGATGGTTAGTCATCCTTTGTAGAAAATTCAATCATCTTTTCAATGACGTAATCAACTTCTTCATCATTGAGTTGGTGGTGAACGGGAATGGCAACGAGTCTTGGTCCGACTTCATCGGTCCATTTGAGTGAAGTTTCATACTGAGGATGACCTTCAAACACTTTTTGTCGGTGGCACGGTGTGGCGTAGTAAATTCGCGCATCGATACCGTTGTGGTCAAGAAAGTGTTTGAGTTCAAGAGGTTGTTCTGTAAGCACACAATATTGATGCCACGCATGAGAGGTGTGCTCTCGAACTGCAGGTACCGAAAAATTTCGGGCTGAGGCAAATGCGGCAGAATAACGAGCAGCGATGACATGTCGTCTCTCAACCCAACCGCCCAATCGACTCAATTGAATTCTGCCGATGGCTGCACTCACTTCAGACATTCGAAGGTTTGAGCCGACTTCAAACGACTCAAGAGTTGCATCACGTCCATGATTCACGAAAGCTTGCATTCGATTCGAGATGGACTCGAGGGTGGTCGTAAGCATTCCACCTTCTCCGCCCACAGCCATGTTTTTGGAAGGAAAGAACGAGAAAATTCCAATGTCGCCACACGCACCCGCCCCTCGGAGCATTCCATCGACCATCATGTGTGCCCCGTGGGCTTGAGCAGCATCTTCGATGAGGGCGACACCTTGTTTTTTGCACCACTCAATCAATGTAGGGTCGTACATTTGACCAAACAGGTGGACGCCAATCACCGCTTTCGTTTTTTCATTGTATGCTTTCTTGACCTGTTCAAGATCAATGCACCAAAAATTCGGCTCGACATCGACGAAGATTGGTGTTGCTCCAACAAGCGAAACGCACGTCGTCGTAGCAATGTAGGTGAGTGAAGGCACAATGACCTCATCCCCAGGGCCAATCCCGAGAAGCCGTAGGGCGGCCCACAGAGCGACAGAACCGCTTTGGCAGGGGGTGGCGTGGACAGCTCCGCACATGTGAGCAAACTCGTCGCCGAACAATCGTCCTTGCTCACCCTTGACCCAACGAAGCGAATCGAGCGTGGCAAGAGCGGCAACTCGCATTTCATCGTCCCATGAAGGTTGGGCGATGGCAATCCGCTCCATGGCATGGCGAATTCCTTTCACCCTTTGAGTATGTGTTTCTTCACCTTTGGTAGCAAATCTTTCAAGACCCCATCCGACTTTGGCCCGCCATGCCCTCGGATGAAGCGTTGCCATCAGACGCCTTTGGGGGTGGAAAAGATGACGATGTCGCAGGTTTGGAAGGGGTAGATGATCTACTTGGCGACATTTTTGAAGAGAACGCAGAACATCAAAATGAACCCACCTATCCTTCTCCAACGAAAAAAAGCATCAAGGGAATGTACCTTGGAACTCGCCGAGATAATGGGCAAATTATCGACATCAAAGCCGAAGTCTTGGCTCGACACGGTGCTATGCTTGGTTCAACAGGTTCAGGTAAAACCGTCATGGCCAAAGCCGTGATTGAAGAAGCCTCGCTTGCCGGCATCCCTTCCCTCATCATCGACCCGCAGGGTGATTTAGCACGACTTGCCATGGGCATCGATCCAGTATTGTTGGAAGAACATGGTGGAGACCCAACGAGGGCCAAAAAACTGCTTGACTCATGCGAAGTTCGAATTTGGACGCCGCTTCGAAGCAAAGGCTTGCCCTTGTGCATCGACCCATTCCGAGCCCCACCCGCAGACCTCGACCCCGAAGAGGCCATTACAGCTTGGGACATGGTGGCTGCAGGATTTACCAACTTAGCAGGATTTGATGTGGAAAAACCACAAGGAAAAACCGTCAAACCTTACCTCTACGAAATCTTGGTCGAAGGGACTCGACTAGGTTTGGATGTTGGGGATTTCCAAGCCTTAGCACGAGTCGTTCGAGAACCCCACGATGCCTTCACTCGACATCTTTACCCTCAATGTTTTACTGATTTGGAGGAAGAAGACAAGTCAGAAACACCGACATGGAATGAGGTCATGCTCGACCATCGCCTCCCTGATTTTGAAGAGCGTTTACCCAAATCCACTCGAAGCGATTTGGCTCGAAGACTCGCAGCGTTTTCCTCTGGCGTCAACCAACTCTTGTTCTCAAACGGAGTCCCCATCGATATCGATGCGTTTGTTGAACCTGCTATTCCCGGAAAAACACCGCTCAATATCGTGTACCTCAATACCATTCAAGATGAAAATCAAAAACAATATTTCGTCCAAGAATTGAGTAGGGAGTTGTACGATTGGATGCTCACACAGCAACCTGCTGACGGCGAGTTGAAATTACTGTTTTTTATGGATGAAGTTGCTCCTTACCTACCTCCGTACCCACGAAATCCTCCAGCGAAGGACCTCATCAAACTCATTTTCAAACAAGCAAGAAAATACGGTGTTGCTTGCATTCTTGCAACTCAAAATGTGAGCGATGTTGACTACAAAATTTTAGCACAGGCCAACACGACATTCATCGGTCGTTTTACTCAACCTCAAGATGTCGAAAAGGTACGACACCTCCTCAAAGAAAGCGGAGGGGACCAAGACCTCGTCTCACAGTTACCGACCCTTGGCCCTGGACAATTTCAAATGGTGGCCCCGGATGTGGACCCCGCACCAATTCCCATTCAATGCAGGTGGTTGTACACCGACCATGGTGCACCCCTGAACGAAGACCAAGTCGAAGAAGTCATTCTTCCAGAAATTCGTGCTTGGGCACGAACCCGTTCGGCTTCGAAGAAAAAAGGAGGAGGCTCAAAAGCAGCCAGTGCAGCAAGCCGAGGAACATCTTGGGCAAGTGTCGGCCTCAACGAATCAACCGAAGCTACGAGCATCGTTGAACATGCACGGATAAAGGCGGCTGGTGGAGTTGCAGCAGCAGCGAAGGGTATCACCGATGAAAATACAGCATTCGAGATCCGATTAATGGGCGGTTTTGGCGTTTTGCGGGACGGCAACGATCCACTCTACACCATGCAAGCGGGGGTGAATCTTGCCTCTCTTACTGTCCTTGCATGGTCCCTCATCGCTCTTATGCTCGGTTGGCGTGATGGTGACATTGAATGGTATTGGCTTGTGGCTGGTGCATCTATTTCCCTTACCGCTGGCGGTGTCATTGGCCTCGAATCGTTTCTTTCCCATGATGCCGAACTCCTTCGGAAAATCAGTCAATTCGCCCAAATGTTTCAACTTCTTCTCGTTGTGTGGTTATGGACATTGTTCGGCCTTTCTGAATGGGGCAATCTGTCGTTGATGGGCGTTGAACCCCTGCTCGAAATCGTTGTGGTTTGGGTTTCTCTGTTTACATTGATTCTCTTTTTTGCACGATTCCGACTTGGGAAAGTTCGTTGGAATGGGGGAACAGCTCTTGACAAACTCAAAGGCGTCACCGCCGTGGTGAGTGGAGCACAGATCCTCGAGATGACCTCTAATTCCCGCCAAATCCTAAGTGCCACCCGTTGGATTTTGAGTGGCCTCACCCTCGCTTGGTTGTGTGTTCTTCTGCTCATGCAATCTGACCCGGATGCAATTTCGAATGAACTGATGACGAGTGGACGTCCTACACTTTGGCTTGCGTCCATTTACGCATTGATGTTTTTGAGTGAATCTTGGCTACGACTTCGAGGACGTTGGCCTTCTGACCCCAATGTAGGGATGTGACGGTTTGACTGACCACGATCCCGGAACGCATGATACGGTATTTGATTTCGTTCAATCCGCAGGCTTCAATACTGCGATTATCATCCTCATTTTTTCCATGTATTTATTTTTGCAAGGTCACCGAAGGCTCGAGGTAATTGGAGCAGCAGCGGCAGCAATGATTGGTTACATTTTTGCTCCAGAATTCCATTCAGCATTTTTGAATCTGGACCTCTTCACCATCGATCCAAACATATTCCAAAATGCAGTTGCACTTGCCCTCGGTGGGGCTGGCTATCTCTTTATGCGAATCACGGTTCGCTTTCTTGCTGCCTTTATTGTCTTCATGGCCGCTTATTTTATCGTTCAAATTGGAGGTCGATATGGAGTTGATATCGAAGCAGGGCATATTCTAGCGGGTGTTCTGAGTATCATCTCATTTTTTGCAATTCGAAATCTTCGGAGTATCCTGCCGAAGCTTATTTCTGGAGTACTTGGCTCATTTGGCATCCTCACCTTTGCTGTGATAACATTCCAATTACCCACTGCATATCTCGACATTCAGGAATCGTATGTTCCTCTCGTCGTTCTTCCCTTAACCGTTGTAAGTTGGCTTGCACAACAACGAGATGAACGCCTTCAATCGGAAAAAAAGGAAGAAAAAGAAAATCCATCACCATTCCCAATTTTTCAAGAAGAAATACAGCGCGGCACTACATTTGGTAACACGACCATGCCTCTCTATCTCGACCCAAATGATGAGCCTTAACATGATACTAGGGATTCGCGATTTTGAAATACACGAGGATTGAGCGCACACCACCGCAGGAGTTGCCCAGCTTGGTCAAAGGCGCTGGGATGAGGTCCCAGTCCGTAACGGTTCGCAGGTTCGAATCCTGCCTCCTGCACCATGAGCATCAGTGAAGAAAAGTCAGGATGAGAACCAAACACAATCTTTGGTTGTGTGTCGGCAAAAATCCAGTCATCATCCCAACAATATTCAAGCGGAGAAATCTGGAATCAACGCTATCACGATAAGGAAACCAATAATTGCGAGAATCATCAATGTGATAAGCAACGCCTTTTGAAAACTAATCATCAGATCAAGAGCATCGGGTTGCGGTTGCATACAGAACAGATAGAGCAATTTCTTTCATGAACGGTCCACCAATATTTTCCAACCCATTGACTATTGGCTTGGAATGATGTCTTGAGCCGGAACGAATTTGCCCATAAACGCAGAACCAAGCCCGAGTAAGGATGCAAACACGGCCATATAGAGGCCTGTTGAAGCACTCATATCACCATCTGGCAACGTCATGAACCACATGAGTACACCGAGGAGCATCAGTCCCCCAGCGCCCCATGAAAACACCGTTTTGGCTATGTGAGGGAGATGATCCAACACTCCGATACCAATCATGGGGAGAACAAGCATGAGCATAGCGATGAGTGCACAGGATGCACCAGCCCACATGCCCATCGAACCCCTCGAATTAGCAGATAGCAGATCGACACACTCATCAGTCATTTCTTGGCCTTCAAGGGGTTCACAAATTGTTGCGATTTCAAGAATGATTGTCATCTCCTTTCCATCACATGAAATCTCTCCAGGCACCCCGAAGCCAACCATCATATCTTTGGTGTCTTCACATTCTGTGCTGTTTTTATAGGTGTTAACAATCATCGAATTCTCGAAACCGCTCGAGGTTGTTTCCCCCGAATCCTCATTTGTTTCTGAGAGCCAACTGTTGCTAAAAATTGCCATCATCCCAAAGACGAGGCATAATGCAGTCATCCCGGCCATGACCATTGATTTCATTTTCATATCCATCTTTACAAACCTCTGTTAGCAATGAGTTGTACATTGTTTGAATAAATGTATTTCGACATAAGTAAAGGGTCCATGCACCATTTTTTCGTTTTTCATTGAACACGGTTTCATTCAAAATACAATCAAAAATTGGCGACAACATAAAAATCATCTTCTATATAGCACTCTTTAGAGTGAGCACATGTTTGGAATTGAAGCACCTCAATCATCATC
>JAYODQ010000054.1:0-9468 GCA_038106355.1 Candidatus Poseidoniales archaeon
AGGCGGTGACGCCAATGAACGAGAAAGACACGCGAAAGCCTCAACCTATGGCTCGTAAACCGAGCCAATTTCATGGCCACCAAGAGGCAAAGCAAGAACGTCTCGACAACAACCCAAGGCAACTCCCTGCTCGCTTGCAACACATCCAACATCTCCCCTGGATTCGATGTTATGAACAACAACTCAAGACTGAAAATAAATCCTTGAACACGCAAAAATCTTACTTTTATGGCTTGCGTTCACTTATCGAAACTTTGTTGCCCAACGAAAGTATCCTCAGCGAAGAACAGTACGAACGTATGAGTTTAGGGCAACTTGTTGACAGACTGGAGCCAATGAATGGACGAATCGATGTATGGGTTCATTCTCTTCATAGTTTGAAACCCTCAACATTCAACGCAAGACTCGCAGCCGCGAGGCACTTCATCAAATGGCTCGGTCATCGCTGGCCCGATCATCTCCTGCGGTCGAGAGTAGGAAAGAGGTTGCCACGAACGCTGACAAAACGTGAATTGAGCGATGTCATTGAAGCGGCAAAAGAGAGCGAAAATCCAAGTTCAGACCTTATCGTCACGTTGATGTTGGATACTGGATTGAGGGTGAGTGAAGTTTGTGCTTTGAACATCGATGACATCGATTTGGAAGATAATTCAGCAAGAGTGATTGGTGGAAAAGGGGACAAAGACCGGTTGGTCTTATTCACACAACGCACGCTGCAAGCTCTGCAACGATGGTTCCCCATTCGACACTCCTTCGCCTCAATCAATCAAAAAGCACTCATCGTCAATCGCTTCGGTAGGCGTCTCAATTCAAGAGCAATTCAACGAATCATGGACGCACTCGCTGGAGAAATTGGCCTACCTCAAGGACGCCTTACGCCTCACGTTTTACGTCACAATTTTGCAACTGGATTGCTCGAAAGGGGAGCGGACTTGGTCTCAATTCAACGACTCATGGGCCATGCAACCATCGCAACGACTCGAGTCTACCTCGAAATATCAGACCAAACACTAAGAGAAGTGTATCATCGTGCACAATCGATGAGGGCGGTTGAGGAACAGGACGATGTTCATCACATGTCCGTGTTGGATGAAACATCGAGTATCCTCTCTGAAGATGATGAATGAAATCTTAGCTTGAAGATTTTGTTCTTTTTTGAATTTGTGAAGGGCCTGTCCAGTCTTTTTTTGCTTGAACATCTTGTCCAAAGTGGCCTTCGATTGGGCAAAATTTCCCGGAGCGGCATCTCGAGCAATTGCCCTTTGGTGGAACTTCAACCGTCTTCCGAAGTCGGCCATACTTCCTCCTTGGCACAGTCGGTCTTCATCAAGAAAGTCTTCTAACCTATCGGTGTTTCATGTGCTTGAATTATTTTTTCCTACATGTGGAAAAAATGAACGAAAAAGTGATTTATTGAGGTAACATTCATATCTATTTACGCAGATTACTTGTCATGGCCGAAGGAACCACCCCATCCCGAGACGAATTTTTAGATTCCATTTCTGGAATAGATTTGAATCATGATGGAAAGGTGATTTCACTCATTATTTGTGGTAACTCGAGATTTTACAATTATGGGTGGGTTGAAGAGCAGTTGGGGCAATGGGTGAAATTCAACGGATACCCCGATGTGATTATCTTGGGAGGTGCAAGCGGTGTTGATGTTCTTGCCGAACGCTGGGCTGACAACAACAACATTGCATTACGTGTATTCACAGAAATGTGGTCATCACCTCGCCCTAATCAAGTCGAAGACTCTGGGCGTCCTGAAGCTACAGAAATGATGGGTCAAACAATGATTCAATATGCTACCCATATGCTTGCATTCCCAGGGCCAAAATCAAAGTGGACCCGACGTATGATTGAAATTGCAAAGGAGAATAAATTGAACACAGTTGTGATCGAACTTCCCATGGGCCATGAAGATTGAACACCAAGAGAGATTCATTCCTTCTTCTTGAACCAAGGCATATCTTTGACGCTCTTAGGAATTGAGATATTCGTTCCCTTACGGTCCGAGGAGGACTTTTGATTAAGTGATGCAGCTGTTTCTTTCGCATCTTCAACAACTTTTTTTGCCACATCTTTTGATGTTGCGACGGCTTTACTCGAAGCATCACTTACCTTCTTTGCCGTTTTCTTCGTCGTCGAAGTTACGCTTTGACCGGCCTTTTTCGCCGAGGCACCGGCCTTTTTTGTTACGGATGCTGCTTTTTTCGTCGTCGAGGTGGCTTTATGTGCAATCTTTGCTGCAGCAATCATCTTCTTTGCAGTGGCTGCAGCAATACCTGCACCTTCAAGTGATTTCTGAGAAGCCTTAGAAAGCCCTGCAATGGTCGTAATTTTGAGTGAGTTGAGTTTTTTCAGCGTGGCAGGTCCAACTCCATCCAATGAACCTAAGTCGTTCGTATCGTTGTTATCGGTCATATCGCACCAAATATGCGAAGCACGAACTATAATTTGAAGTCTTTGTCAAAACTCAATTGATTTCATCGACGAATTGATGAGGAGTAATCTGTAAGATTTGGTCATGGGCGAACACGATACTGGTCAAACATCAATCCTCATCGCCCAAGTAAGAAAGGCTACAGCCGACCATCGAGTTGACCCCGAATCTGGACTCCTTCGAGCCAAATCATTTCCTAAACCAAACAAGGTGGTGTATTTAGGCGATGTAGCAAAAGCTGTGTTGAATTGCCTCGATTTACCTGAGACGCCTCGATTTATCCAAATCCCGGAATTCAACGAACAAAAATGGTCATTCATCACCCGAAGTAGTGACATCGAAGTCACCATCACATCTCAACCGTATTGGTTATTTGGACTCGTCAATTCTGGATACCTAAATATCATCGAATTGAAAGGGGATTTTTCTTCTCGCTGTCGCATCGTGTTCGACCTAGCCGCAGTTCTACCTCAACCTCCTTGGGAAATGGCTCACTTGAGGTCGTACAATGCTTTTGCAATCAACAAAAGATTGCCGTTGTTTTTGGAAAACGAAAAAAATTGGAAACGACATATTGAACACGCATCAGAAGAGTTACATGAAACAATCGAAATCATCCAAAGTAAACTCTCTTCCTCGACACTACCGAAGAACGAAATAGAACATGTTGAATTGGAACTTTCCTTCGCACGAAAATCGCTCATTGATTCAAACGCACCAGCAGTCGAGAGGGCCTTATCTCGCATTGAAGCACTTTTGATTGGATCAAATCAACACGACATCGTGCTCAAAGAAACTCCAAGCGATGAGTTAAGTATTGATGTTCACCTTGACCAGGTGCCCTTTGTCGATTATACGAGGATAAGTGGTGATTCCGAAGAGTGAGTTTCTCACAATGTTTTCATAAAGGGGTGTTGAATCGGAGGGATTGATAGCCATGGCAAAGAAGTCTGAAGGTGGTGGAATTCAGCAAGCTGCAGGTTTGATTCGATATTTCGATGAGGAATCCGAAGACTCGTGGAAAATTTCACCAACAAAAGTCTACATGGCATGTATTCTACTTGGTGGATTCTTTTATCTTGTGAACGAAGGCGTCGTTCAAGCCATTTTGGATATCTTTTCATGAACTCATCGCTTCAACAAGAACGACTTTGCCTTCACGTTCAGCAATTTTTCCAGCAACATACAGTGCAGTGTCAATATCAATTGTTGCACCCAATGTTGTTTGGTCGCCATCGTGTTGAAGGATTAACTTGTGTTTGAGTTTCTTGAATTCAGCACCATCCACTTTTTCAAAGACCCAATGTTCGGCTTCAATGCGAATAAGAGGCGGTAGAATTCGTTGCCCCATGATTTCCGAGGTTGTTTGTTCGGTTCGTTGTTTGAGCGTTTTTAGATCCTCCAACGGATTCCACATCGCTCGGGGATGTGTTCTCAAGATTGTGTAATGTCTTCGACTGTTCCTTCCGCCTGAATTCAAAGGGTCCCATCCCCTGAAATCTTTCGATTTCGTTATCGAAGTGATACTCTTACCATATAAGCACCGCGATACAATGAGCCCCAAGAATGCAGTTTTAGAGACTCAATTTTAGTGCCACTCTGTATGTGAGGAATGCTGTAAGGCAACCAAAACAACCCCATGCGATGAGAACAGTTGAGGTTTGGAATTCAAAAAGTAGGGAAGCGAACATCAAACTCGCAGCGTACATGACGAAGTACAATGCCGCAGTGCTTTTTTCGTTGACCATCAAGAAGTGCCCAAGCAGCTGACTCAATGAGGAACTAAAACCAAGCAGCAAAAAATAATTCAAGAAAAGAACAACATAATTACCGACAATGAATGATAGTGGAAGACTAAACACCATCACAAATCGAAACCACCACAATTCGGGTGCTTTTGAGGAATCAAATCCAAGTGGTGGCAAACCCATCGAAACGATAGCGAAGAAAAAAACCCAAGCAAAATAATCGAAAGAAACGGCAAGAAATTGTACTTTAGTGAGGCCATATTGTTGTAGGCCAAAAGCCATCAGCCCGAGAGCAAGAAATGCGACAAAGGTTCCACTCACAGTGTACAACAACTGATGGCCAGTGTGTTGATTTTGACAATATCTTTCTATCAACCTCCAATCAGAAACAAAGGTTGCACACATCAAAAGGTAGACAGTCAAGAGCACGAGCCCAATTTCTTTGTAGTAATGAGGTGCCATATTCAACAGATGATTTGTGTCAAAACTGCGAATGGATTGAATGAGAAGGGCAAGGAAAGCAATCGATTTAAGTCTCGCATTTCGTACAAGTGAATTTAATTCATGTTCTGAACGTGACATACTGTAAGCCGTCCACAATTCACCTGAAAGTGATAGGCAGAAACCGCACACGAGACACATAATAGAAATCATCCACGACGGGCCTTCTGAAAAAACAGGTTGTGATGGCCCTAGTTGGAGTGGCAAATACATTTCATCGGGAAACAATGGTATGGCAAGAAGGAGCATCCAACATCCTGCGTGTTTCATCATGCGAAGGCGAAACTCACGCCGAATATCTTCATGACACCGACGTACACTGGGTAAATGATGAGAGGTGAAGGCGAGCAAAAGAAAGAATATCAATCCTAATTCCACGCCTCCCTGCCCATTGAAAGCAACTTGCAATCGTTCAATGAAGGTTGAATCAATGGATAGGTATTGTGCAACCTCGTTGCGTTGAATGTGGAGTGATATGGCATCATTGATTCGATCCGCCAAGAGGAGAACCATGAAACCAATGGGCGACCACTGGAGCAATTGAAAGAGGTATACCTGTGCCGTATCTGGAAATGTTCTCTTTATGAAAGCATCAATTTTTTCGAAGAAAATCCATACGAACCCGGAAAAAAGAGAAAGTGCAACAATCCATGGTGCATGTTCTCCGAGCATGTTCTCTGGATGAGTTGTAAGTTTTCATTATGGCGGATTCAAAATAGAAGAACCATCCCACCATGTTTGTGGCTCAAGCGAATCCGATGGATGATGAACTCATCTCGATTGCTCGAGATTCATTGCTTACAAAATATGTTGAATCCATCCACCCACATCCCGAAGATTGGCTCGATTGTGCCATTCAAAGGCTACCTGAAACATTGAGAATAAATGGTTCGAGACATGATGCCGATTGGACAATAAAGACCATTGAATCGCTTGGTGGAACACGAATTCCATGGTTACCTCACATCATGGCCTATTCAATGCCGTACTCAAGAGGTAGACCTCACCATCCGGATGATAAGGAGATGCTGAGGTTGCTTCACGAAACAGGCCGAATTACACGGCAAGAAGTTGCAAGTATGATACCAACAGAGTGCATTGATTTTCAAGATCACATGGTCGTGCTCGACATGTGTGCATCACCCGGGTCCAAAACAACACAACTTGCTGAGCACCTTTTTCCATCTGGCGTTGTTCTCGCCAATGAACCATCAGCTGGTCGATTGAACACATTATCGAGCAACAGAAGTAGGGTGAGTTTATTCAATATCCTCATCACAAAACACGACGGTAGGCATTTCCCAAATATTCCTCAGCCCGGATTCGATGCTATTCTCGTTGATGCGCCGTGTACAGGTTCTGCGACGACACGAAAAAACCCTGACGTATGGGCATCATGGTCACCAACAGATGGAAAAAGTATGTTTAAACTTCAGTTGGATATACTGTCAAGAGCCGCATCGTTGTTACGGGATGGAGGGCAACTCATCTATTCCACGTGCAGTATAGACCCAATCGAAAACGAAGCGGTCGTTGCAGAATTTCTTCGTACAAACACCGAATTTGACATTGAAAACAACCTTCATGAATACTTTTCAGATGAAGTGTTTTCTTCGGGTATGTCATCCTGGCCTTTGGTTGATCAATCATGCGAAAAAGTAACTTCCGCAGAACATTGGCTTGATGTTCGCGGTTCTCGAATTGAAATGTTGCCTCCTCTTGAAGAATATGTGGAAATCGCAAAACGAAATTTGAATCTCGAACGGGAATCTTACATCCAAAAATCGCTACAAAGTTGTTTGCGGTTATGGCCCCAAACCAAAAATACAGGTGGATTTTTCGTCGCAAAATTCGTGAAAAATGCAACCAACCAAATTGAGAAATCTGAACCCTCTCGTCACATTCAGCCAAGGGACGACGATGGATTTTCTCATCTCACGTCTCTGCCTTCGGACCTCACTTATCCTTGTGATGACCAGATGGAGGCATTTTGGACGAGAGGAAAAAAAATCCTCGCCGCTCCGAAGATTGTGGAGTCCAGATTGTTTTTTCCCCCATCAAGAAATTCAAAAAATGCAGAATATCCTATCAAGACCTTTGCTCCATTACGCCTCATTCACCTTGGTTCGCCAATTTTCATCGAAAAGAAAGGGGTGTGGCGTTTACGCCATGAAAGCATCCTTCAATTTCCTCAAAAATTCACAAAACTTGCCTATGAAATTCCACAAATAGTAGCCATTCAGCTCCTCAATGAAGGTCAAGTAGACCTCGACGACCTTTCTTCATTGTTTGAAGAATGTCCGAAAGGACCCGTGTTGCTCAAAGTGAACATGCTTCATGACACAGCGTTCATTTCCGCATGGATTGGTGCAAAATTGACGCTTATGGTCGGTCCATCTGAACAAGCGGTGCTCCTCTCTCAATTCAACGATGAACTTACGGAGGCATCACCATGAGAATTATGTTGTTCTTTTTGTGCCTATGTCTTCTCTCTGTGCCCTCTGTTTCCGCTTTGAATACCCAATCGAAAGCAGAAATATCTTCGAATCAATATGATTTTGTGGTTGAAACATTTCAACCCCAAACAGGATTGGTACAACATTCGATCAACACGTCGTCGGTTCCTCTCAATTGGTGGTTGTGGAGTGATGAAACTGGTTCAAATTGGCCAGACGATGACGCAATTGCGCGGACTGAAACACTCTCCATCGAAAGAAACGATGCTCTCAAAAGCGGTGGAGCAACGCGGATTAACACCCAAGCTCATGTTCCAACGCCAAACCTAAAACTGGTCGAAATAACAGGAACCGTCTCAACCGCACTCGTTGAAGAAGGAGAAATTGTTTTGTTTGATGTAGCCATCACACCAAAAATCAATCTTTCACAAACCACAATCATGTATTTGGTCCTCTCAAAAGATTACGCCATCGATCAACATGGACGACATATGGAACATCTTGTTATGGAATGGAAACCAGAAATCGGCTTCTCTTCCATGTCGGGTAACACCACAAGTAGACAATATCTGATTGAACCAGAGCATTTACGTGCAGCAGGTGTTGATTTTGATTCCCAACCAAGTGGGTGGTCCTACACCATCATTGTTTTTGGTTACCCTGAAGGAGAAAATGAAACTCAACTTTTGAGTCTATACCATGGTCAAATACCCGACCCCGTAACGATGGAAGATTCGAGCTCTCTCGTGTTCCCTCTCCTCATCATCGTTGTGACAGCGATTCTTTTTGCCGGCGTTGTTCAAAGTGCCCGCCGTCGAGATCAACTCATTCCCAAATTGACGGCACATTGGCAAGAAGGTGAGGGGCATGTCCTCATGTTGTCCATGACCAACGGGGCAAGTCCAGCAAATGTGCTTTCATGGTCACTTGACCCACCGTGGCAATTCAAACAACGTCCATCAAATTTCAATCTACGAACGGGTGAAGAAAAAACCGTGAAATTGACCTTCAAGGACCATCAAACCACCCATTGCCGCATCTCGATTCGATTGGATATTGATTCCTTGGGAATTTGGAAACAACAACTTTCCATCGAACCTCAAGAGCAACCTCAATCCGAGGCAACGAAGTCTTGAAATTGAAGGTATGCACGAACATAACACATGAGTTTGCATCTTGACCATATCGACCAATTGTTACTCAAAGCTCTGAGGGAAGACGCACGGCAGAGTCAGCGCGAATTGGCAAAAGTCGTAGGGATTTCACAAGGCACTGTTGCAAATCGTTTGAGGAGGTTGGAGGACGAAGGCGTCATTCTTGGTTATCAAGTCAAAATCAATCCTGAAAAAATTGGCTATGGTATGACCATTATGGCAGGCCTTCGGATCGTGAAGGGGAAAATGATTGAAGTTCAACATAAAATTTCATCTGACCCAAGAGTCTTTGCTGTCTACGATGTGACTGGAGATTGGGATTCCATCGTGCTTGCACGGGTAAAAAATCGCCAGGATTTAGACAACTTAACCAAAACAGTGTTCACACTCGAGGGTGTTGCAAGGTCATTTACACATGTTGTTCTCAATACGGTTAAAGAAGAAACTCACGCTTTTGAATTTGATGAATGAGGGACATGGTCGTAATCATCGATGATGTGCAGCAATTGTTCTTGAAAACCAATCATACCTTCGACTGTGGTTGTTATTGAAAACAAATTTTTCATCAATGTCGTCCGAAGGGTTTCATCAATTTTGAAATCGAGGGATTCAAAGTTTCTGCGAAATAAATTTTGCAGACGCCCCCCCGTCCTATCCCAGTCCATGAGAAGGTACAAGCAAAACCCAATTTCGCTGCGTTGCGTTGAATACGATTCAACCATCGTGACCACCACTGTGTCGAGGGGCTTTCCACGGTGAATCTGTTCAATGGGTCCTGAAAAGCCGAGAGCCCGGAGCGTTTCGATATCCCGTTTACCTTCGACAAGAATTGGAATACCCTGTTCTCGATTCAGCATTCTCGCCTCTGCAAACTTCTGACCTGCAATGATCCATCGTTCCTCATCAGGAATTGAATATCGCACAGTGGACGGTTAGAGGCCCTCATTAACAAAACATCTGCTTATGATTGATTTTTCATGAAGAAAATTCAAGTTCGGTAGGACCTTAAATCAAAGAAATTTTTCGAATTCGTATTCTTTCAAATTAGTATCAAACCGAAAGACTGCGAACACATCGTTTCGAATTGAAGAACGATACATTCCAAACACCAATCAACAAATGCTTAAGTCCATCCGCCACGGCGGTTCGGTTGGTGAGTGCAT
>JAYODQ010000010.1:0-51117 GCA_038106355.1 Candidatus Poseidoniales archaeon
TACCATTGTGTATGGTTAGACGGGTGGCTTCCATTGTTTGTGCTTCTGCATAACGCTAGCAAACAGCTCTGAGTCAAGATGCCCCTCGAGCCAATCGTGAATTCTTGTGAAATGAAGTTCGTCAAACCAATTTCTGTCATGGTTCGCAAATTGCCGCACGAAAGGAAAAACGGCGATATCGACAAGTTGGGTTGTATCACGATTTGAGAGCACATCATCAAATTCGAAGAGGAATGTTAAGGCCAATTCACGATGAACAAGTGGGTCAACATCGTCATATCGATTCGGGTATTTGTACCTGTCAAGATTGACTTTAAATTCGTCTTCAAATCTTGCAATCCACGTTTGGTCTTCATCATCAAGCCAGTGATCTGGGTCGCTTTGTAAAAGTGCATAGTGCATGATGTCGAGGCTTTCGTCAATCACTGTTCCATCGGGTAGGACAAGAACTGGAACCGTTGCTTTGGGGGAAAACTCGAGCAAAGAAGGAGGTAAGTCTCGTAATACAACCTCTCGATGATTCCACGATATGTTCGCTTGAAACAGAGCCATTCTTGCCCTCATCGCATACGGGCAACGGCGGAATGAATACAGGATGGGCAGCGAAGTATCTTCGTCGAGGGTGTACATCAAATCGGCTCATTCTGGAGGTGTGGGGGGTGCATATCCTCCATCAAGTGCTTCTTGGACGATATTCATGTCGGACTCAACCATCATCTGAACAAGTTGTTCAAACGATGTATGGGGAACCCAATTCAATTTTTCTTTGGCGAGTGCGGGGTCACCGATAAGGAGGTCGACTTCTGCAGGGCGGAAAAATTTCGGATTTGTCTTGACGCGAACAACTCCATGTTGGTCGGTTGCTTTTGTATCAATGCCTTCTCCAGACCAAACGAGGTCAAGGCCGACATGACTGAATGCAAGCGTGATCATATCTCGAACACTATGAGTTCGACCGGTGGCAACAACAAAATCGCTTGGCTCGTCTTGTTGCAGCATTCGCCACTGCATTTCGACATAATCTCCAGCATAGCCCCAGTCTCGCTTAGCATCAACGTTACCAATCATGAGAAATTCATCTATGCCTTTGGCAATTCGTGCAGCGGTCATGGTCACCTTCCTCGTCACGAACTCAAGACCTCGACGAGGACTCTCGTGGTTGAAGAGAATGCCTGTGCAGGCAAACATATTGTAGGATTCTCGATAATTTCGTGTAATTTCAAATGCGAAGACTTTGGCACAACCGTAGGGTGACCTCGGATGGAACGGAGTTTGTTCAGTCTGCGGAACTTCGCGAACTTTTCCAAATTGCTCAGAGGAGCCTGCTTGGTAAAATCGGCAGGTTGGTGCATTTTTTCGAATCGCTTCAAGGCAACGTAGGGCCCCTAACCCTGTAATGTCGGCCGTCATCATCGGAGACCTCCACGACTCGGGAACGAACGACATCGCTCCGAGATTGTAGAACTCTTCGGGTTGAATTTCTGAAACCGCATTGTCGATTGAATTTTGGTCGGCAAGGTCGCCATTAAAGAGATGGAATCGATCGTGTTCAATGAGGTGGTTGATGAGACTACGCCCGCTTGTTGGCTGAGAAACTCGGCGCACAAGCCCGTAGACTTCGTATCCCTTCTCAAGCAAAAGTTCTGCAAGGTAGGAGCCATCTTGTCCGGTGATTCCGGTGATGATGGCTTTCTTTGCGGCCATAGCACGCCTACTGCTCCTCCTTTTTTGAATTGGGTGGTTCGTTTCATCACGAATGTTCGCACTGCATGATTCTTCAAACATCGGTTAATTTGAAAGTTTAGACCATCTAACCTTAGGTATGGGCAATGCTCAGGATTCCCCGCGACATGTGTTGGTTGTGCGCGGCATGTTCGGGACTCTTGGCGGGGCTGAACGTGAACTTTTGCAACTCATTCCCAAATTGGAGAAGGAGTGGAGAGTTTCTCTTGCAACACTCTCGCTTCCCAGTGAAGCAAAAGAACTTCTTCATTCGACAACGGTTGAGATTCATCAAAGTCAATTGAATTTTGACCCGCCTTTGGATGTACTATCAGAAGTGAGAAATGTTGCCTCAAAACAAGCACTTCGATTATGGAAGAACATGTCGATTCCATGGGATTCAATTGATGTCGTGCACCTTTCAGTGTGCCGAGGCACGCTTGAAATTTTACCGCTCATCCCATCAACGATTCCTGTCCTGTACCATTGTCTTGAGCCACCTCGTTGGTTGTACGATGATGTGCTTCACCGTCGTCTTGACGGCAAGAAAAAGCGACCATCACTGCTCACAAATATAGCATTTCGAAAGCAAAGGAATGACGATCAACGCCTTGTGAACTTGTTGCTCAAACGCCCAAATTCCACCATTTGCGGAAACTCACAATACACTGCCCATCGAATTACTGCGACCTACAACCTGCCAATTGATTACTCGCAACAAAAAGGAGCTTCGCCCCAAAGAGATGGGCAAAGAAGGGTCCTTCAAAGCACATTTATTTATCCTTCAATCGACCTTGAAAAATGGCCAGCCGAGGCTTCAAATGATGAGATGGCTGATGTTGAGGCATTGAATTTGCCAGAAAAATATGTTGTGACCATTGGCAAAATTATGTTTGGTAAAGGAACAATGGAAAGTGTCGCTTTTCTAGAGAATACCGGCATCGCTCTTGTCCAGATTGGAGGGGGCGACGATTCGGACAGAAATGAATTGCTGCATTTTGCTCAAACAAAAAACGTTCAGGTCGTGTGCATGCCTCGATTAAACCAACGCCAAATATGTGGGGTTGTCCGTCATGCAATTGCCGTCGTATCACACGCTCACAGGGAGCCGTTTGGACTCACTCCTCTTGAGGCACTTGCCATCGGTATTCCGCCAATGATGGTGCGAGATGGTGGCTTTATCGAAACAATGAGTTCGATTGACGAAGCATACTTGATCGACCGAAACGATGCGAATGGTTGGCGAAATGGACTCGAACGGGCTCAAACAGAGGCATTTCGGAACCATTGTATGGCCCGCGGTAGGGCGTATGTTGAAACACATTTTTCACTCGATGAACAAGCTGAACATCTTTCTGCCCTCCTCAAGGAACAACTCAATTCGTGATGGTTTATATCCACTGGAACGACAACATGAGTATGACTCAAAAAAAGAGTGTTTTAATTGTCGGGTGCGGAGGCATTGGAAGCAATGTCCTTGATGCCCTCTATAGGGCATGCCTCGCATTGGATATGCCATGTCAACTCTACATCATGGATAGCGATGTGGTCTCAACCACCAACCTAGGTCACCAACGATTTCGAGCAACAGATGTTGGTTTTTCGAAGGTGACGGTGCTTGAAAACACATACAAGGATGAACAATCAAATGTAGAAGTCATTGGCATCAATGAAGATTTACGCCGTGTTGACCAACTTCGAGGATACGATTTCATCATCGTTGCAGTCGACCGCCCTGAGCCACGTCGCCTTGTTCATGAACAATCAACACCGTGGATTGACCTCCGTTGTAGTGGAGACGGTTACATGATTCTCACCCATCAAACAAAGAGGGCGTTGGTCGAGGCAATGACACCGGACCACCCACCAAAAAGTTGTCAAATCGAGGGGGCACTTGATATTGGAAATATCGAATTTGGGTTTCTCATCGCCGCAGCACATGGTGCCCAGTGGGCATTTCAACATCTTCGTGGAGCACAAGGGCCAACGGAATGTATGGGTAGCATCACCAATGGTCGATTCAATTTTCCGGAGGTGGATGCATGATTCCCCCAAGACTCAACGAATACGGCATCAAAGATGAGCAGTGGTTGCACGCTATGCAACAGGCTATGAATAAAAATGTAGAAGATGATATTTTACTCGAGATTCAAAGGCGAAGCGTCGAGCATGATCGATGGGATGTAGTGTACTTACTCTCCTATCTCGCTGGTCTAGAAACTTCAGTTCTTCTCGACGCTGAGAATAAAATTTTCATCGATTGGGGCCTCCCTGGAAGTGTACATTTAAAGCAACCTATCGGTGCAAAAATTCCTTTCAAATTGTGGGTGCATACACATCCACGAATGAATACCTACTGGAGCAGAACGGACAAAGACAGTCTTGCATTTTCCACTCTTTTGCTTCAAAATGCATCAGTTTTGGGTCGGCAAGGTATCAAAACAAGTCGAAACTCGTCCTTGGTTGACATCGATGATTGCCCGTCGATATCGGATGTTGTGCCACTTCAATATTGGACCGATGAGGAGATTGAAGAATGGGAAACGTGGTATGAAGACCGAGACATCATGTTTGACGAGACGAACTCACTTACCAACATATGTTGGCTTTCGTCCTTCAATGAGCGCAGATAATCCTTCCAAAGCATCAACAGTGGAAAAAATTGTTTCAAGACCGTTCAACTCTGATGCAAGTCCATCGGAAAGTGAAAGATTCGATGAATTGATGAGATCATGGGCCATTTGTAAGCCAACAGGGGCTGTAAATTTCAAAGATTTCAATTGTCGAGAAACATTTGAATCTTGTTCATCAAAACCTTTGGGGCATTGATGATTGAGAATGGCTTGCATATTTTCATCGCTGTAAAATGACTTTGCAAATTGTACAATTCTGGATTGTTCATTGTTGGGCTTTCCGTTGAATTTTGACTCCGGTTTGCCGAGGTGGCAGAGGCTCGAGATGCACGCATCCACTTCGGAAACTTCGACCAAATGTGAGAGTAATCCTACATCAAAAGCTGTTTGTGCATCCATAAAATTACCAGCAAGAACAGCCCACCTTGCGACTTCTTTTCCACATAAACGGGCTGGTCGTTGGGTTCCCCCTAATCCGGGATAAATGCCAATGCTTGTTTCAGGAAAACGAAATTGTGTTTTTCTTGTACCGATTCGGTAGTCACAAGCCATGGCAAGTTCCAAGCCACCACCCAAGGCAAGGCCGGTGGTCAGAGCAATGGTTGTCTTCGACGAAGTCTCAATTGCATTGAGGAGATGATGACCATTTGCTGTGAAGTCGTAAATATCTTGGAACTCATCCGAGCGAATTTTATCGACAAAGAATTTGACATCTGCACCTGCGACGAAGGCTTTTCCTGCACCATCCAGCACAATGGTGTGCACATCATTGTTTGATTCAACAGCCTCCAGAGCAGATGTAAGTTGGCCGACAACATCAACATTGAGTGCATTCATGGCTTCAGGTCTGTTGATGGTGAGCGTTGCAACACCAGAGTCAACGGTGGTGTCAACAAATGAAAATGACCAAGATGTACCACCTTGGTTTGAGAAAAATTGTGGTACCTCCCAGCCCGAGGTCGCGATGTCTTTGTATGCTTTCGCCATCGAATACGAACGTTGAACGCCCAATTTATTCATCAATTCAAATGGACCAAGGGCCCACCGTAGTCCAACTTTTGCCCCTCGGTCAACATCCTCCATCGAGCATACCCCTTCATCAACAATTTGAGCAGCAACACCAAAAACAACTCCGAGAAGTCGTTCTGAAATCACTGCATATTGCTCCTCGCTGTATGTCTCTTCCTCGTCCATTTCCCACATTCTTTGTTCTGCAACCAATTGTCGTAAATTCTCAGCCCCAATGTAGCGTGGTGTTGCCAATTGTTCGGCAAGATAATCCGTTGAATGGAGAGCGATTGGGGGACCGGTCAAATTCATGAGACCAAATGGACCTAGTCCAATTCGAAACGCCTTTCGTGCGACAGCATCGATTTGAGCAGTTGTCCCAACGCCCTCTTGCAAGAGGTAACATGCCTCATTGAGCCAAGGAACAAAAAATCGATTGACGACGAAGCCTGGACGGTCGGCACAAGTGATGACCACTTTTCCAAGACCTTTGCAATATTGGACCACACGGTCAAGTGTTTCTTTGGAGGTCGTTTTGGCTGGAATGACTTCGACGAGCCTATTTTTAGCGGGGTGGTAAAAGAAATGCAAACCAACAAATCGGTCAGGTCGACCTGTCGCTTGGGCTAAAGCATTGACTGAAAGAGAAGATGTGTTTGATGCAAGAATAGTGTGTGGTGAGCAGACTTCATCCAATGTCGAAAATACATTGGTTTTAATGTCAAAATCCTCAAACACCGCTTCGATGACCAAGTCAGTCTCAGGGTTGGTTTTTTCGACCCCGACCACCCCAGTGATTCGTGATTGAATTGCATCCACTTGTTCCTGCTTGAAGATCCTTCTTTCCACGGCTTCATTGAGAAAATTGGCGATGATGGATTGACCACGTTCGACCCATTGTGCCTCTCTATCTACCATTTCAACATCAAATTCTTCTTGTGCTGTTTTTTGGGCTATTCCAGAGCCCATATTCCCAGCACCGATGATGGCAACTCTCTGAACAGGTTCCATACCGCCTGCGAACAAAAATCACTTCATGAAGGTGAGGGCGACTAATTTTCAAAAACTGAATTCAATACATTCGAAAATGTGGTGCAGTAGTTGCTCTTGCTGAATTTTTGGAATGTGTCAGCTTCAAATTCAAAAGGCTGACGAGGACCATTACGCTGCTTCCAATGTGAGTGAATATCATTGATGCATTTTGCCCAAAGTGATGCATCTCTTGCATCGATGCACATTTCTTTCGGAATGAATTCATTGTGGGCCGGTAGGTCAGAACATAACACTGGCAATCCAGAAAGGCATGCTTCAAGCGGAGGATAACCAAAACCTTCTGCGGCTGAAGGAAACAAGAGTCGTTCTGCATTCCATCGCATTCGGTTGAGTTGGGCATCATCGACCCCTTGGCCATAGTGGTTCCAAACAACGCCTGCATCTCTTGCATATTGGTCAATGGTATGATTTCGTTCGTGACAATGATTCGAACCAACATGATGAACCACAATGTCTTCTTTCACCTGGAGGTCAAGTGTGCGCAAGACATCGACAATGAAACTCAATCGCTTTCTTGGCTCGTGGCTACCAACGACGAGGAGATTGCATTTTGTTGGGTCAAAGTCAGCAGGGTTTTCATTGGCTGACTCACTGAATTTGTAATCATTTGAATTCACATGATAGGCGATCACATAAATTGGCTTTGTAGGAAGGTATGTCGAACATAGATGACGGGTGTATTCTGTGTTACACAAAATAAAATCGGCTCGTTTCAATCCCATTTTTAGTTTAGAAATATCTCTTTTCCGAACAAAACCAGGTTTTGCTTGCCCAATGTTCACCTTTCCCTCTGGAAATGTCTCATGGGTTGGAAACAAATGAAAAAAGTCGTGAATGTAGACCCCCACTGGAATGGATGATTTCATTGGAACGAGATGTGCTTGTTCTTGGTCAGTGATCAAAGCAACATCTGCATTCCTTGAATCGACGAGGCTTTGTTTGACTGTCTTTGGATGAACTCTCCATCGCTTTCGAAGACGTTGGAAGGCTGAAAGTTGACTTGTTGATTCGTATTCGAGCGTACCAGCGTAGGACCACCCATCCACCTCGTTGTTCTCCAACACTTCCTTCAAATCATGGAATGCTTTTCCCAACCCAGAGAATTTACTCATCGCACCACCACGAATGAGTAAAAGACGTCGTCTCATCAAGAAGAATGAAGAGGCTATCCTACTTGAATCAAGCACATTCGATGATAGAATTTGACTTTCATTTCACTTAGTTTACTAATGAAAGCAATGAAATATTGTAATCTTGACGCAGGCATGTTCCAATGCCTGACCCTCCACTTAAACTACCATCCGAGACATTCAACAGGATCGACCAATTGATCAATCATACCGTCGAATTCGGTGCAGAAATCCGTCAAGAATTGGCAAAACATTCGATTGGTGAAGATCATTCCGTTGAATGGGAAGTTCAAGCAGCGGTTGAAGCGTTAAACGTGTTTGGGTCACGATGGACCATCGAGATTTTATCAACCTTGTACATTGCAAAAACCATGCGATTCAATGAAATGAAAGTGCTCTTGTCTGGCATCTCTTCAAGAACGCTTTCTGATAAGTTACAATTTCTCATGGGTGAAGATTTGGTCGAACGCATCGTTGATGATGGGCCACCAATTCGTGTTCATTATCAACTCAGTGACCATGGAATCAACTGTGGGCGCTTACTCTCTCCCCTTGTAGCACACTTGAAAATTCGTCAAGGGTCAGTGATGAATTCAGATGATTGAACAAGAAAGCGATGATTTAACATAGGTCATCTCAAATTTCACCTTATGCCACTCCTCTCTCAATGGATGCGTCAGCGCCCATGGGTTGCAGCAGGCTTTGCTGGTGCAACGAGCAGTGTGGTCAACATCGCAAGCGGTTTCATCACAGCAGCAGGAGCGGTTGGTGCCATGGCCATGGGAAGCATCTCCACGCGTTTTCCATCATCTGAACATCCACAGCGACGAAGAATCCTTCGAGTCCTTGACCAATATCCAGGCTTATGTTACAGGGAATTACAATCTGTTTTGGATGCTGCAAATGGCACATTGCGTCACCATCTTGATGTTTTACAACAACAAAAATCCATTACGGTCATACCGGTCAACGGCAGAACCTGCTACTTTGCAGGAATGCCAAGCCAAATTGAAGAACTCAGGGGAAGACAAGTTGGTGCAGAACGTGCCGCAGGCTCACTACCTATCGGGCTCTCCACCGTTCAAAAATCAATACTTGAGAGCATAGAATTGGATGGAGCCCCTAGGTCTCAAGCCCAACTTGCGAGGCGATTAGGTCGAACCAGGGCAACAGTCCACTCCGCGGTGAAAGTGTTGCGAAGAAGAGGCATACTGAGAGAGGATAAACTAGAGATATTGCCGCATATCGATTTGTCCATCCGTTGGACGGGCGAAAACTCCATTGATTACGAAGCATACGACGACCGCTACGAAGAAGACAGAATTTGACGCTTGAGCGACAAATAATGCGTAGGATTCAAAGACCGCAGGGCGTCCCCTTCGCTTATGTTTTCAGTGCGATTGACAGAAATTGCACTTCCAGCACAAACCAACGATGTTGATGGTCTCATCGATTGGGTCATCGATACACTCTGCCTGGTCCGAAAACGTGGTGAAGAAACCGCTGACAAAGGACGGGCGGGCCCAGTTCATCGATTGCTGAAAGAGTATCTGTTTGCTCATCCCCAACATGGCTGGGATTCACAAATGCTGGCTGAGGAATTGGGCCTTACTTCGGCCTCGCTCAATCATCATCTCAAGCGGTTGGTCGAAGCGGGCATCATTGGGTTCAGCACCGAAGACAAAGGGTGGAGGAAGTACTATGTCCGCGGTGGGAGTCTTGTCAACGCTCTACAATTTTTCATTTCGAATTCTTCGTTGCTTGCCAAACAACGCCTTCACACACTGGAAGAATTGTGGTCCCGCAATCCTCAGCCACTACCTCTTGAACTCCCTGAAGATGAGCATGCGTTGTTTACCCTTGGTTTGTGTGATATGAGACCGCTGTCCACGGAATCCGGTGCTGATGAATTATGTCAGTGGATGGGTGATTTTGGATTGCTCGGTGAGCGACCTGGCAAGGAACTTGTCAAAGGCTCAATTTCTTCATCTATCTTTAGATGTATGCTTGAACGAAATGAACCTCTTTCAATAGATGAAGCACATGAAATGTTTGGTGGTCAAAAGGCTCGACTGGGTAGAATCATGGAACGGTTCAGAAGTAGTGGCATGGTGGAGCGGGTTCCAAGGACAGATCGTCTTCCCGTCTCACTTTGGGCAGCCATGACCAGCCAACATCAAAAAAGAGGGGAAGATTGGTTGCTCAAAAAAGGTGGATTTCAACGAATCTTGTCCAACGAGCAACAAAACATCATTCTGTCGAAACTTTCTTCTCATGCACTTACGGTCGACGATGTCGAAAAAGCGGTTGATGGGATTGACGCCACAGAACAAATGCTGTTGTTAAATCTCCTTGGAGGAAGGCTACCTCTTGGGTACAGACTTGCTGGGCGGGAACCAAAAGACATCACAAAACGTGTGATGCACCGGCTCGAGCGATTGTTTTCGAGATTTGAAAGAGTTGCTCGCAATCTCGATTCACTTTTGCTTTCAAGCGAGGAGAGTTGATGAGTCAATTCATACAATCCAAACCTGGTGCTTGGCATGGGGAGCCAAGACCATTGTTTCTAGCTCCAATGGCAGGTGTATCGGATTTACCGTTTCGGCTTTTAGCAAAAGATTGTGGAGCAGATGTGACCATCACAGAATTCACAAATTCAACAGCACTCACTCGAGAAGCTGCTGCGTCGTGGAGGAAAATGGAATCCGATGAACGAGAAGTTCCATTCATCCCTCAAATCTTTGGCGGAGACCTCAACGACATGGCTACGGCTGCTACAATGCTTGAATCATCTGCTGATATCATTGACCTCAATTTTGGGTGTCCTGCCCCGAAAGTGACCAAAATTTGTGCTGGTGCGGCGTTGATGGGTGAGCCAGATGTGCTGGTTGACATGGTTGACCAAATTGTGCAATCGGTTTCTATCCCTGTCACGGCAAAAATGCGACTTGGTACTGGTCGTGAAGCCAACAATGCGACTGAAATCTGTCAACGATTAGAGGATGTCGGGGCCCAACGATTATGCATCCATGGACGAACATTGAAACAACGGTATCAAGGCAATGCAAATTGGACTGCAATCGAAGAAGCCGTCAACGCTGTGGAGATTCCTGTGGTTGCCAACGGCGATATTGTTGATTCGCAGTCGGCAGCAGCATGCCTCAAACAAACCGCAGCATCTGGATTAATGGTTGGCCGTGGGGCTATTGGAAGACCTTCGGTGTTTGGAGACATCAAAGTTGGACTTGGATGGATGGATGAACAAGATTTACCATGGGTCAAAGCAGATGATGATTGGTTCAAAAGAGATGAGCAACAGCAGCAATTTCAATGTCGCCAATGGTGTTGGGACAAATATATCGAATACGCCAAGCAAACCATTGGCATTCAACCAAGATGGATGCAACGTCATGCGGTTGCCTTCACAAAGGGTTTGCCCGGCTCAAAAAAGGTGAGAACCATCATGCATACGCAACCAACACCTGATTCGATGGCTGTGGAAATCAGTCGATTTCTTGGCGAAGGTGCTTCGATCTAGAAGGTGGAAAGCCAGTCGTTGAGGTCTTGCTCGGTTGCCCACTGTTCATCGGTGGTTTGGCCTCTAATTTTGAGAACCTCTCGAGCAAGGAGATAATAGACGAGGGCGAGAGATCTTCGCCCTTTGTTGTTCGCTGGCAAAGCAACATCGACATTTCTCAAATTGTTATTTGCATCGACAATACCAACGATGGGTAATCCTGAGTTGACAGCCTCAATGAGTGCCTGTTGGTCTGCTGCGGGGTCGGTCACAAACAAAATGTCTGGTTCAACATACGAACGAAGAGATGGGTTGGTAAGAGAACCTGGGATAAATCGGCCAACAGAGGCATGGGCACCGATAGCTTCTGCAAACATTCGTGCAGGTCGTTGTCCATATTGTCTTGCAGATACGACCATAATTGAAGGAGGGTCGTAGGTATTGAGCATGGCAGCAATGGAGCGAATTCGATGGTCTGTCATGTTGACATTGAGCATGTAAAGTCCATCTTCTCGAACCTTCTCAATGAAACGCTGCATGTCAGCACTTTTTTGCTGGGTTCCAATGTTGACAGCATTTTCTTCATAGAGTTCGGATGCGATTAGCAACTCGATTTCTTCACTCATGTGCAATCCTCAGCGTTTGAGCCACCAACAGCCCCTATTAAACCGCTTCGCAGGATGAAATCGTTGTGGCTTTGCCAAGCAAGTATGTTTATGTTTCATTAGTTTGCCTTTAGTATCGGGGGGGGAAGAACTTGAGCGTAGAGTATCCGACCATACAAGCCTCTCCAAATGAGCATGGTTTTTATCAGAGCAAGAAAGGCGAAATGCTTGAAGTTAGCGCTAGCGATCTCGAAAAATTCACGTATTGTCCGGTGTCTTGGGCACTCTCGAAAAGCGGAGTCGCAGGCGAAGGACATTCAATTCTTCAAGGCATTGAGAGGAACGAAGAAATTTCAAAAGCAGCCCTTGAATTGACCGAAAATCAAATTCGAGAGCGAAGAAATCTTGAAATTTGGACGTGGTGGATGAGTATTGTTGTCATTTTATGCATAGACGGCTTCGTTTTTTTGAATGTTGAAAATATCCAATCATCTTCGAATGAAGTCCCGAAGTACCTTGCTTTATGGGCATTAAGTTCCCTCATCTTGGCCATCTTTACCATAGCATTCCCTTGGCGAAGTTGGGTGAATTTGGAACAGACAAAACCAACTGAACCCGTGCTTATTGAACCAATATTTGAACCACCAGATTTCATCGGTGGATGGTTTGAAGGTGGACGAATTGAATCAACCCTTTTGTTCGGTTCAATCATTCTCGCATTGCACTCTATTGCCTTGCAATGGGCAAATGATAAGGAAAAAGCTGCATTTATTCTCGTCGTGACTGCTTTAGTTTGGACATTGTTCTCGACCTACCGACTCAAAAAAGCGCTGATCGCCCATGAACAAATGATCAAACTGAGCACAATCATAGGTTTTGACTTAGCCACTCAAGTAGTATATTCCGATTCAGAAGAATCAGGTGAGGCCCTTCTCATCGATGCAATCACTGGGTTGCGCGGTCGACCAAATCAAATCGTGATCATTGACCAAGAATTCATTCCCGTCGAACAGAAATCTGGCCGCCCGCCTAAATTTCCACACGACAGTCATAAAGTACAGGTTCTCGCCTATCTAAAACTCGTTGAAGCATCCACACAACACAAGCCTTCGTACGGCGTCATCAATTACGGCAACGAAAAAGTGTTCAAAATATTGTGGAATAACGAAAATCGTGAAGTTTTGGATTCGAAAATCAAAGAAGTCCAAGGGGCTATGGTTTCTGGGGTCGCACACAGAAATCATGAACGAGTTGGGAAGTGTCAAAATTGTTCTCGGGCTCATGCTTGTCCAGAACGACTTGTTTAGAAGCAACTTTCCTCAAGTGGATATTGAATGCAGGATTTTTCTATGGTCACACGTAAACTAAATTCATCTTTCACCTGATTGACAAAACTCTCGCCATATCCTCTTGCCTCCACATTGAGCACCCATTCGCCCATCGCAAAGGCGGGTGCAGGAAGAAGTTGTTTTTCTGTGGGTTCATAATCGGAACTCACATCTTCTTGCCATTGAATGGTTCCTTCAGCATCGGTTAATGTTGCTCGTACAAATTGAGATTGATTTACCAATGCAGGCCAATTGAAATTGACTTTCAAATAGATGCTAATTCGATTCGTGGATTCATCCACAATAAATGTAGATCTATTCGTGTATGGTTGAACTTCAAGTGTGTTCCAAATCTGGGTAATTGATATTTTTTCATATCGAATACTTGGAATTGCAGGCTCTCTGAGTTCTTCAATGGATTCCCTGGCGAGAATAAGGCCCATGCACCCACTCAACATTGAGGTAGAAATGAGAAGAATGGCCGCAACGACAGTCATTCTACGCATCATGTACCGCCATAGACCCTCATTTTATCAATTTCTTGCACAAACATCGCTGATTTGATACAACTGAAGTGTTTCGATGGTTTTGCCTGAATGACGCTACTGGAAACCGAGCTACGGCGATGACGAACCCTATGAATGCAGACAGGCACCTTCATTCAAATTGAGCACCGCAAACATTGCATTCGTTTGCACTTGCATCAATTTCTGCACCACAGGCACCACATTCAGCAGTGTCCTTCTTCTTTTGATTCGGTCTTCGGCGAGGTGATCGATTTCGTTGAGGGTTGAGTTCATCGTGTACTTCATCACCTTCTCTTGCGAGTGGTAGATCTTCTTCTTCGATGGTGAAATCAAGTGCAGCTTCTTTGACTTCGTTGCCTGCGAGCGAAGAATCACTTAATTGCATGCCGACCTGTACTTTTTCGCCGGGTCGAACTCCATCCTCACCCGTAATCTCAAACAACTGTTCACGAATATGCGCATCGGAGGCCGAAAGTTCTGAATCATCTTCTTTGACGGACTTCATCGATTTCTTACCCTTGATAATTGCATCAATGTCATGGTCTGCAGATGATGCTTTTCGAATGGTGGTTGTGACTTGAGACTTGTAGGCTTCGAGTTCTTCTTCTGTCATTTCATCCTCAGCGATTTCATCGGCAAATCTTCGGTCGTATGCTGCTTCAACTTCTGCTTCCGCGGCTTCGATGTTGGAATCCCATTCATCTTCAAGTTGTTCTTCGTTGTATCCAAATTCACGAATTGTGGAATCAAAGTCTTCTTGGCCTGTGACAATGACATCATCATCTTCTTCTTCTTCAGCATCCGGTAATGCAACAAATGATTTCTTTTCTTGAGGTTCTTTTCGCTGCCTTCGTTCAAAGAAGGATGAAACATCTTGAACAGCTCCACAGTAGGCACAATTTTCAAGCAAATCAGGGATAGATTCGCCACATTCATGGCAATCGTGGAATTGATTTCTTGCCTTCTTTAGGTTGAAAGAACAATGTGGACATCGGTCTTCACCTCCTTCAAGTTCGCCATCGCACGCTGGACAGTAATCGAAAATATCTCGCTCAACATCTTCTTCGCGGTCTCTTGTAAGAATGAATGCAACGATGAGCACACCGATAAGTACAAGGGCACTTAATCCTAAAATTGTGGCAGTGCCTGCCCTTGAAGCGTCTGCATTTGAATTATCATTGCCATTGGGGTTAATGGTTTGGAATGACCTTGAAAGCGAATCAATCGCATTCGAGTTATCCGGAATCAACTTGACGTTTGATATCGATGCAAGAGCCATAAACTCGCATTGTACATTGATTCGTTGCCTTTCTTGCTCAATAGAAAGAAGAATTTTTTCCGCAGTATCCCCTTGGTCATCATCACATGTCATGTTGATGGACCCTGTGGAGGATGTTGCTGTCAAATCAATTGAAAGTGTGTACATCTGTTCATGACGTAATGGGAATGTTGCATTATCTCCATTCGAATCGAGGACTTGCAATGAGGCATAATCCCATTTTAATTTGAGGGGTGAGTTCACATTGACTTTTCCGGTTGATACTGAATTTGACAAATCAGCATCAAAACTGCTCGGGTCGGAGACCCATGTTGCGTTGAACACTGCTTCATGTTGGCCGAGGCCTGTGGGTAGGTCAACTGTGATAAATTTGGTCGTCTGTGCCTCAAACGGATCAATTCGAATTGATTTTACTTCGCCGACATCAAACTTGTAAAACAATACTCCGCTGACTTCAATGTCACCATTATTGGAAATGGTAACCAGCCAAGAGACGCTCTCACCAGCATTTACGGAGGTGAGATTCGCGATTGCAGGGTCAAGAACAACATCTGGCACCTCACTAATGTTGAGTGAGGTGGTAGCTTCATCGTTATCAACCCGTTCTTGGACAATCGACGCATCGTTGACCGAATTGATGGTTGCTGTCGCTAGATGTTGGCCAGATGGCAAAGAATCCAAGGTAAACTCATAGGAGAATGGTTGTTCAACCAATGGACCACCAGTTAATGTAACATCAAAATGGTTCGTTCTCAATACACCGCCAGCCGGATTTGGAATTTCAAGTTGCAAAGAAACTGTGGTGGTACCCTCCCCATTGCTTCGAACTAGTGTACCTGTCACGCTCCATGGCCCCTCAAACATATCACCAACACTCGTGATGGCGATTCCGTCTTTGAAATACAAATCCATGTGCGGTACCACTGTGATGTCAAGTGTCTTTGCTTTGTTGGTTTCAGAACCTTCTTCGATATCGTTGTTGATATCCGGGGTTGCAATGATTTGATGGTTGCCGGTTTGGGGAGCGATGGATGAAACATTGATCCAAGTTTCCTCCCCTGCGGCTAAAGCTGGTGTGGAAAGATACTGGTCGTCTTGACTTGGAACTTGAAGAAGGAGGGTGCTTTGGGGGGCATCGACCGTTCCAGTGTTCTTGACACGCATCGATATTTCAATGGAGTCACCTGCTCGTATTGATTCAGAGGGGTTGGTTTCAAGATTCATCACGCGAAGGGTAGGCAAACCTAAGACATTGAAATCATAGTAAAAATTTGCGGGGTTGTTTCCATCTTTAAATTGAAACCAAAGGCGTTGGTCTCCTTCGGGTAATTGGTCCCATGTTGCAGTGACAACTTCTGATGAACCCGCTGCAATATCGATGACATTTCCTTTGAATGGCGTTCCACCCAAGTCGTCCTTGAAAAATTCATATCGCACATCGAAGGCATCAACAGTGCCAACATTTGTCAGAATAACTGAAAATGTAACTTCCCCACCAACAACTGGTTCATTTGGGGTCATATTGAGTTGTGCAGTCGATGATTCGATGTTACCACTTGACTCTGCAGAGGTTGAATGCATCAGTAATGGCAGGAGAAACAAACAAGCGAGAAGGACTCCACTCTTCTGCTGCATGGTTCAAGTAGACCTCGTAAAGCACTTGAACCCATCTCTTTAATTTGAGAATTCCAATCCCAAACAGATGAATTTGAATGCACAGAACAGGACAAAATCAAGGGGAGAATTCAAGGAGAATGTGTCATCTCCTCAACCATGAGCCGGAATGTGTCAGTGCTAATCGCATTCCTTTTGCTCTTGACCATTGGCTCAAATGGTGCTTTCAATCAACATGAAATTCTGCAACATCATGTTCCACAACTCAGCACATCAAATCTTGATTTTAGTTTCAACAATGCTCCAGAACAGGATGAAGATATCACAGGTTCCATGACCCTTTCCTTTACCATCGGCGGTACAGGAACGGTTGATTCGATTCTCATTGAAATTTCAAATGACAATGCAACATTTTCCATTGTCAAAAATTTGACCTCATCGCCTTGGGTAACATTTTTTGATTCTACATTGTACGCAAACGATTCGTATGTTTTGAAAGCGACATTGTGGGATAGTGACGTCAACGATACCGTTGTCGCCTACACTGGGACCTTTTCCATCGTCAATCAAGTGCCAGTTATAACACAATTTTCAGCATTGAATCCATCGTTTGGAACAGGAGAATCGAGCACAGATAGGGCTTGGTTCAATATCCAGCCAAATGGTAGCATTGGGTTTTCATGGCAAGCAAGTGATGATGACCTCAAACAAGCTACTCTTACCGCAGTTCCCGGCCCAGGCTCACCGGCAACGGATGGCCCAACCACAATCAATTACGGCTGGACATGGGCAAGTGGCTCGATGAGCGAAGGAATTTGGAGTCCGAGGCTCACTGTCTACGATAACTCAGGTCTAACCTCGACAAAGACAATTTACATTGGTATTGACAGAACTGCACCCACCATTGGTAGTTTAACTGTGGGAAGTGGTTCGACTTGGCAAAATTCACCATCAGTTACAATTTCAGGTCTGCAAACAGCCGTTTCAGACGGGACTGGATCTGGTCTTGCCTACGTGGAATACAAACTACCAAGCGATACAATGTGGACGCAAACCACGAGCAATGCAATCACATTGTCGTTTGATGAAGGAACAACCAATGTTTCGATGCGAGCTGTGGATAAAGTTGGGAACATTGGAACAGAACAAATCATTGCCATCAACGTTGACACCTCTGCACCCGAGTTTGATGAATGGGTGATTGACGAACTTGAAACAGACCGAGAAGGTCTTGCCAATGTCACTGCGGTTGCATTCGACGCATATTCGGGTATTGACGAATCATCGAGTTATGTTCAGTATGGATTTGACAGAAACGGCGTTGGTGACACTCCCGATTTGACTGGCCGCTGGATTACGGTAGGAACTGCAGGTTTGGATGCACAGGTTGGCTTGTCAAAATGGTCCTCAAAATCCCGACAATACCTCATGGTACGTGCTATCATCGTCGACAATGCATCGAATTCATTTACAACAGAAGCCTCAGCATTTCAAATCCTACCCTCCATTGATTTTTCATGGAATCTATCAGAAACCAATGTTGACCGACTCATTGTTCGACCCGGCGAGCGAACTGGAAACATCACAATCACGAGTGTTCTTGAACACAATAAGCAATACGGTGGAACGGTCATGGTACGACTTGAATCTGCTCCAGCTGACCGCTCTGCATCAGCTTCATGGACGATTCTTGAAACACGCTCCGTTTCAGTGAGTGGTCAAGGTGCCGGTAATGTGACATTGATTTGGAATTATACCGTACCTAACACTGGACAATTTGATTTGAGATTGACCATTGACCACGTGAATGTCATCGATGAGTACAATGAGGCAAACAATTACCACTACCTTGTGGTTACAGGCGCATCGGTTGATAGCCCTGGAACCGTTCCATCTTTTGCCCCATCAATCCTTGTGCTCATCTTAGCCGGTTTGTTCATTTCAAGGTGGCAACGAAAAACAACGGATTGAAAAACAAGAGCGAGTCCGAATTGCCATGCGACAAGCACTGCCACGTGTACCAAAGGACAGGATTGCTGTTCTAATTGGCTCAAAAGGGGCTACGGTGAAGGCTTTACGTGATGCGGCTGGGTGTCAATACATCGAAGTGGATTCAGAATCGGGTGATATTGAGGTTGTATGGGGCGAAAGTGGCAGTTATGACCCAATCCGTGCGATGAAGTTACCCGATGTTATCAAGGCAATAGGACGGGGTATGGCACCTACATCGGCACTTCGTCTTCTTGATGATCATCACTTTTTTGAAATCGTTGACCTTCGAGATTTTGTAGGAAAGCGATCGAATCAACAGCGCCGAATCCGTGCCCGAATTATTGGTAGAGAAGGAAAAATACGTACTCGAATCGAACAACTCACCAACACCGAAATTAGTATTTACAATTCAACAGTTGTGATCATCGGGGAGGAAGAAGGGTTGTATTCTGCCCGTCAAGCAATAGAAATGCTTGCAGGCGGTTCAGAACATGGCAGCGTGATTCATTTTCTTGAAAAGGACCGTCGCCGTGCAAGATTGCAAGGCAGAGCCCTTGAAATGATTGAGGAAAAAGAAGACTCATATGTTGGTTCATCACAACGTTTTGAGGACCTTGTTCCTGGCTTAGATTTGGCTGCAGAACGAAGAAATCGTAGAATGAAAGCCTCCCAAGTTGACCCTTCGAATCCGGAAGAAGTCGAAGAGGTCATGGAACTTGCCGAAGACGAGCGAATAGTTTGGGAAGAAGAATGAGGTCAGTTCATCGAATACTTTGAAACATCCATGTTGAGAATGTCATACATGCAGTCAGCAACCTCCGTTTCAACACCAACTTTTTGAGCCCAATCGACTAAATTTTTGACATCACGAACCAAAAATTCCTGTGACTTTGGGTGCGATGAAATCACGGCTTGCCCAACATCAATCACCATCGGAATATCACCATGGTACAAGATGTTGTAAGGTGAAAAGTCACCATGGACAAGTTCAGCACATTGCCATGCTACTGCAAGAAATTCAACCAGTTGAGTATAGACATCTTCAGCATGTTTAACGCTGACTTCTCGTAGTTTTGGAGATGGACCTTCCTCTGTTCCGATATATTGCATCACGAGAACATTTTTGTGAACTCCAAATGGTTCAGGAACCGACAACCCCCAATTGTACAACCTCGTCAAATTACGAAATTCTTTTCTAACCCAAACTTCGACAAGGTCACGATGTTTCTTCTTGATGTTTTTGAAACGCATATCTCCTTCAATGTATTGAACCAAATTCTTGAACACAGCATTCGAGGTATGGAATATCTTCACCGCAACTTCCTTTCCATCCGCCGACGTACCATGGAACACATGCGCTTCCTTACCTCGAGCAATCGGATAGTCTATGGTATCAACAATTCCACTTTTCATTAATTTGAAGAGTGCCATCAATGTGAGACGGTCGAACACTTGATCGAACACCCGCCTGTCAACCCAATCGTACTGGCCTTTGCCAAGGACGCCCTGAATACTAGATTCAATTTCATTGAACATGGAACTGTATCGCTTTTCTTTCATCCATGCGAATGTTCCTGCTTCAGTTTCAAGGGATTTAACAAATTTTGATCCTTCCGCCTCTATAAATTCGGCATCCAACCGTTCTTCTTCGGTTGAAAATTGCTTTTTCTTTTTGCCCTTGGGCCGGGGACGAATTTCATCCCAATGTTCGTCGTTGCCCATACGTTAGCCTCATGGTGTTTCATCCAAATAGGGCATCGACTTCGTCGTCATCATCGTCATCTTCAGTAAATTCTTCATCTTCTGGATATTCTTCCTTAACCTCAAATGATTCTTCTTCAACAATTCCCGATGTGGAAACATCTTCCATGTCATCGTCGTCATCCGATGCAAACATGTCATCATCGTCGTCATCCGATGCAAACAAATCGTCATCATCGTCATCCGATGCAAACATATCATCGCCATCGGAGGTTTCCTCAGTGAAATCTGCATCTTCATCATCGTAATCATCGTCATGCATGACACTTGATGCAAAGAGGTCGTCTTCACCTTCTTCGTCAACACGAACATCCATGCCGAAATCATCGACCACTTCGTTCAAAAGCCCTTTTCGAGACAAATACATTGCCTGCGTTTTGGTGTATCGATGTTTTACATCTGCTTTGGAGGGTTGAAAATCCCATGGCCACACAATAATGAGATCGTTTTCTCGTACATACTGGCGACGACGCATTTTACCGGGAATTCGAGCCATACGCTCTTCACCATCTTCGCAAAGGACAGTGACACGGCGACCTCCGAGAAGTTGTTTTGCGAGTGCAAACATTTCGTTGATACGTCGGTCAGGCATTTTAACACGAATGTTGGCTTCTCCATGTCCACCTTCATCCTCGAGTCGTGCAAGTTCTTCTGCATCGACTTTTTCTTCTTGTCTTCGACCCATTGACGCTCGCCATCATTGCCCACACGTCAACCCTTCTTGAAGTCATCACATGAAAAACAAGTGATTGAGCGGTTAGTTTTGCCATGATGCATTCAATGATTCAGCAGCAGATTGACAAACTTCAATCAATCCATCGGATGAAACACCAAAGTAAAGTGTTAGGGTAAGGCAGGCAATAATCGCTAATCGAACTGAATTTCCTTGTGGGAGAAGCGTTTTGCCTTCAGGGGCGTCATGGAAGAACATCACAATACCAATACGAAGATAGTAGTAGACTGAAATCGCAGAGTTCAAGACCATCATCAATGCAAGGTACCAAACCCAATGGATCTCAGAAAATGAAATTGATTCGCCACTGGCAATGGCAACTCCAATATCGCCAGCAGCGACCTTCACTATGCCCATGATAACGAGTAATTTCGACATAAATCCGGCGAGCGGGGGTACACCGGCAAGTGAAAGCATGAAGATGAACATCGTTACGGCGAGGAACGGTTCTCGCTTTGCAAGGCCCCCAAATGATTCAAGTGTATGTCCACCACCTTCTGATTCAAGGATTGAGATCACCAAGAAGGCTCCGAGTTTGAAGCAAACAAGAACAACCATGTGGAACATGAGGGCGGTTAAAACCAATGTAGCTGCCTCTGCAGCATCTCCTGAGAGTGTCGTATCCCAATTCCAAGCACCGACTGCTGTGAGCGCTGCAAGCATGTAGCCAGCGTGGGCAACTGAGGAATACGCAAGCATACGCTTTGGATTGGTTGAACCAAGAGCTGCAAGATTACCCCATGTCATGGTCACAACGGAAACAACTCCCATCGCAACAAGCCAAACGGTTCCATCGTCCGACATATCTGGTGAGGCAAGCACAAGCAGAATTCGAATCAACCCTACCATTCCCATGGCTTTGCTTGCAGTAGCAAGAACACCCGCAATTGGGCTCATTGCACCTGCGTATGCATCCGGTGCGGCAAAGTGGAATGGGGCAGCACTGACTTTGAAGCCGAAACCTACGAGGATGAGACCTAGGGCAACCAAAGGTAGAGCATCCAGACCGTCACTTGCGAATTTTGCACTCAAATCGACGAATTGGAGAGAACCTGCCCACAAATACAGCAAGGACAAGCCATACAAACCTACACCAGAAGCAACTGAGCCTACAATGAAATATTTCATCCCTGCTTCGGTACCCTCTTTGGTTTCTTTGAGGAAACTCACGAGGATGTACGTCGAGAACGATGCCAATTCAAGACCGATGAACAAGAAGAATAGGTCCTGGGCGAGGGCGACAATGGACATTCCAATTGCGGTGGTCATCAGGAGAATGTAGAAATCTGCTTGCCTACGATTATTGTACAACCCTTGTGCAGTTCTGTCGTCAGATGCGTAAGGCGTAAGGCGATTCATCGATGCAATACAAGCAAGAGAAATGGCACCATAGAAGATTAATTCAAACAATCGGCTGAATTCATTTACGGCGAGTAGTTCGTGGCCAGAAGACGAATGCACTTCGACACCATGCATACCGCCAACAAAAGAAAGGAGCGTCAACAAAAATGCAATCGAAGCAAACACTGATGCAAGTAGGCCTGGAAGCCTTGGGTCTCGTTCAAAACTATGCCGTGTTCCACCAAAGAACCATGGCAATCGAATATTGGTTAGAGGCAGTCTAAACTTTCCATCGCCTAAATTTGGCACGATGATCAAGACGAGCAGACCAATGAACAATGTCATCTCTGGTGCAAAAGCTTCAACAAATCCTTCGTCAAATGGTTGCATTACGTTGGTTGATGCGCCACTCATCTTAGGCACCTCCTTCAAACCCACCGAGAATTGGTAGGATGACTGAATCAAAAATTTGATGCGTCCAATCACTCATCATATCAAGGGCAATCCATGGTAAAATACCAAACAGAATGGTGAACATTGCGAGAACAATCATGGCAAATTTCTCTGCATTTGTGATGTCTGGAATGGCGTGTCCTTCCATTGAAGCTGGAGGTTGGGTTTCGTCTCCTCCCTCGAAAATTGTCCTTTGCATCGACCAAAGGTAGTAGGCTGCAGTCACCACAAGCACAACAAGTGGACCTGCCATCCACCAAATGCTCCAACCCTCCAGCACGATGAAGTACCAAAGAGCGATGAACATCATTACTTCAGCGACGAAGCCTGCAAGCAGTGGCAGACCGAGCGATGCCATCCATGCAAACATCATGGATGTCGCTAACCAAGGGGAGTGTTTTGCCATGCCACGCATGGAACCAATTTCCATCGAGTGATAGTGGTGTTTGAATGCACCACACACAGCAAAGAGCATCGGGCTGATGATTCCATGTGCAAACATCATGAAGAGGGCGGCAGCCCATCCCAGAGGTTGCATGGTTGCGACACCGATGAGAATCACACCCATGTGCGACACTGAGGAATAGGCAACCATTTTCTTGAGGTTGGTCTGACCAAGACAAACAATTGCCCCCCAAACCAAAGAAATCATTCCGAACAACATGAGTGCTAATTGGAACGATTCCATTGCATGAGGGAACAAAGAAAATGGCAATCGGAACATTCCGTAGGCTCCCATCTTCAACATCACACCAGCAAGCAACATGGACCCACCAGTTGGTGCTTGAACGTGGGCATCAGGTAACCAAGTATGGAAGGGTACAGATGGGAGTTTGACGAGGAATCCAAGCATGAGCATAACAAACAAAATCTTCTGAACACTCTCACCAAGGAACCATCCATCTGTATTTGCAATCATTGAGGCATCGATGATGGACGGTATGTCAAATGTGCGACTGGTCATCGAACCAGCATATTTGAGTGGGGTGGTTGTATCTTGCAAGAAATAGAGTGTAACAAGACCCAACAACATCACCACAGATGCTGAAAATGTGTAGATGAAGAATTTCTGAGATGCATACTTCCTGTCGTCGCCACCCCACTTGAGGATGAGGAAGAACATTGGAATCAAGGTAAGTTCCCAAAATACGTAGAACATGAAGAGGTCGAGGGCAACAAACACGCCGATAAGAGCCCCACCCATCATCAATAGCAGAGGAAAATAGGTGGCTGCAGACTTTTCATGCCAAGTCGCAATGATGGTCACTGGCAGAAGGAAGGTCGTGAGCCAAACCATTGGGAACGAAAGAGCATCAAGACCGACACTCCAATAGATACCCAAGGACTCAATCCAGAGATAGCGTTCTTGAAATTCAAACGTGTTGAAGTTGATGCCCTCCCAACCCTCAAAATCACCGAAGTATTCGAAGAACATTCCAGTGGTGAGGCCGAGCATGACAAGCGAAAAGATGAGTGAAGCCATTCGAATCGTTGGGCCTATCTTTTGCTTTGCCTCTTCCGTGAGATTGGAGACAAACATCAGTAAAATCAAACTTGAAGCTAGTGGGAAAGCAATCAATGGTAGCGATATAAAATCGGTCATGCCATCACCCCCCAGATGAGTCCGAACAACATCAAGGTTCCAACCGCAGCCATGAGAATGTAATCGCGTGCTGAACCAGTCGTTAGTTTACGTAATGTGCTTGATGCACTCTGAGAACCGGATTCGATGGTCTTGATGGCCCCGTCAATGAATTTACTGTCGGCATGAGCTGCTTTGAATGAAAACGCCGCGACGATCTTGAGCATGGCCATGTCATAATAATGGTCGAAGTAGAGTCGGTTTTGCAATGCTCTTGAAAGACTTGAGGTCGCAAACGCCGAATTATCCCAAGAATAGCGCCCTTTGATGGCTGCATTGAGCATCAAAATTGGCATGAACCATGGTTTTGCCTGTTCGCCTTCGTCAAGTGAGCCACCATACAACGATAGCGCAAGGCCAGGTCCGACAATTGCACCAAGGAAAATCGCAATGTAGGTCAGTGAAAAGAAGAACATGTCATGATTTGCAAAGGCATGTCCAAGTTCGTAGCCAATCCCTTTGAGTAGCCCCTTTTCTGACATGAAAGAATAACCTGAATCGGGAGCCCAATGTGTAAAGCCCATTCCTGCGAAAAGGATGCCTGCAAGGGTTACAAAAGTGAGGGTAACGAGGGGAATTTTGATCCACGTGTTTGTAGGCCCTACGTGTGCAGCAACTTCGTTGTTCGGAGAACCTGCAAATGTTTTGAGCCACATTCGGGACATGTAGAAACCAGTCATTGCAGCACCGAGCAACACGCATGCGGCTGGGAAGAAGAAGCGTGGGTCTTCAAGACCAACTCGCCATGCGTTAGCGATGATACCTTCCTTGGACCAAAAACCTCCAATGAGTGGGAATCCCATGATTGATAATGACCCCACAAGCATCGCTGTGGCCGTGATTGGCATTTTTGAAGCAAGCCCGCCCATGTTCTCCATCGATTGTGCATCAAAGTGGTCGTCATGATGTTCGTCTTCTTCATGTTCTTCGAAGGTTTTACCCTTCAGACGCCCGAGAGCCAAATCAAGTTCAGGAACATTGAGAGTTCCATTCTTGTCGATATCGACGGCTTTCATCAAGTCACCCATCTCCCATGGAGGTAAGTCGGCGATGTTAGAATTTTTGAGAGCCGTTTGGAACTCATACATATCGACTTCACCGGATCCATCAAGGTCAATGGATTTGAAAAATTCAAACACACTCATCTTCTTTCCAACCAGATAATCGGACAGCATGTAGAGTTCTTTGGGGTCATGGTGATGATGGTGGTCATGATGCAAGTGGTGGTGAGCGTGGTGTACTTCGTGGATGACAGCACCACTTGCCATAAACAGCATTCCTTTGGCCATGGCGTGATTGAACAGATGGAAGAGTGCTGCACCGAATGCGACGATCACAATGTAATGAGCGTCATCGTCATGATGCCAATCAAGTGAATTAGCAAGCCAAAGTGCACAACCTAAGCCAGTAAAGATGTAGGCTAGTTGAGACATGGTGGAGTACGCAAGGACTTTCTTGAGATCCATTTGAACAAAGGCAATGCTCGCTGCCATCACTGCGGTAATTCCTCCGATGCTTGCAATGATGAAGGCAAGGTCAACAAGTTCTCCGTGCATGGCTTCAGCACCAAAGAATGGGAACATTCGAGCAACCAGATACAATCCTGCGTTCACCATGGTTGCAGCGTGAATAAGGGCTGAGACAGGTGTTGGGCCTTCCATGGCATCAGGAAGCCACACGTGCAGTGGGAACTGTGCTGATTTTCCGACAGCACCGATGAACATCATGCCAAGTGCCCATTGAAGTGATGCTGGGTCAACGGCTGCAATATTCTCGGGAGCAAAGACAACGGAATAATCGAGCGAACCGAACAAATGCCACAACATGGCAAGGCCCACCATCAGGAAGACGTCGCCTACACGGGTCGTGAGGAAGGCTTTCTTTGCGGCATAAGCAGCGCTTGGGCGTTCGTAGTAGAATCCAATCAGAAGATAGGAACATAGACCCATCAATTCCCAAAAGATGAACAGCCATAGGAATGAGTCCGCAAGGACCATGCCAAGCATTCCAGCACAGAAGAGGACAAATTCAGCATAGAATCGGTGATTTCGGTTGTTGTTGATTGGGTCGGTGTTCATGTAGCCAATCGCAAATGTGTTGATGAGCAAACAAAGGAACGAGGCGATGAACAACAACATGACCGTAATGTGGTCGATGTAGATTCCAAATCCAAATGAAATTTCAGTTGTGGTCGCACCACCATTCCACATTGCCGAGGAAAACCAATCAAGAACATGGAGTGCATTGTAACTATCACTCCCGTACGAACCGACGTAATCTTTGATGAGCAAAAGAGCCAGAAGAAAACTTGTGGCCATCGTGACAAGGGCAAACATTCCTCCTTCTTTGAAGGTTGAAACCCACACTTTGTTGCCGTTGAATAATTTTCCAAACAAGAGAATGATTGGAAAGGCAAGAATCGGAAGGAAGACAATGTAAGGAGCGAAATCAATAACGCTGCTATGAATAGTTTCTGTTGTACTTGTTGAACCCATCATATCACCTCAATTCTTTAGCACATTGACATCATCCAATGTGATTGATTCGTGCTTTCCGTACATGGCAAGGAAGATGGCCAAACCAATCGCAACTTCACTCGCTGCGATAGCGATGGCAAAAAGCGTGTAGACCCAACCTGTTGTATCTCCGTGATGGACGGCTGCAGCAGCGAATTGGAGATTAGCTGCATTGAGCATCAATTCGATGCACATGAGAACAATGATTGCATTTTTTCGGGTAAATGCACCTGCAAGGCCGATGATGAAAAGAAGGGCTGCGAGCCCTGAAACCCATGCTGGGTCAATCATTCTTCTTCACCTCCGAATTCCCAAAGGAGATTTTCCATTCGCTCATCACGAACAAGATAGGCAGCACCGATCATGGCCACCGCCATTAAGATGCCAAGAACCAACAGTGGCAGACCCCATTCATAGAGTAAATCTTCGGAAAGGTCAGATGTCGTGGGCATAGTATCTTCGGGTTCTTCCCACACCGAGTCAGCATTCACTGTCGCAATAAGAATGAAGCCAAGAGCAAGAAGACCGATTCTGGTCATGAGGGAAAGGAATTTCATTCAAAATCCTCCTCTAAGATTTGCCTTCGCGTCAGCATGATTCCGAATAAGACAACTAGCCCAACACTCGCTAAGTAAACGAGAATTTGAATGGCCGCAAGAAATTCTGCACCCATAAGAATGAAAATTCCAGAAACAGCCATGAAACAAAAGATGAGTGAAAGCATCGAATGGGCCACTCGTTGAGCATAGATGAGCCCCAATGCACCAACGATGGTGATGGTGGCAAACAAGAAGAAGACAGCAGATTCGACAATGGCCGCGATGTCCATATCAGTTCTCCTCCTTCGCCGCCTTTTTTGCACGCTTATCTCTTTCTTTGATGGCCCGCTTTGCTAACTCTTCATCGACAGCCTCTTGGTGAACCGATGGAAGAACTCGAGTTCGACTTGCATCAAACCAGAGGTCTTGTCGGGTGAAACCAGACATACCATCGTATTCGTTGGTCATGAAGAACGAAGTGAAACCGCATGCCTCCATACACAATCCGCAAAACATACAACGACCAATGTCAATTCTTCCGGAGACGATTTGATCATCTGCAGTGTGGAGTTGTGATTGTTCGACAATTTCTTCAGTGCCAGTATCGTTCCAACGAATGGTGGCTGTTGAAGACGAGAGGTCGAGAACTTCACCAAATCGCCACTCTTGTGGTACATCTTCGTGAGCGGTGACGTGATTGAATTGAATTTGAGCTTCGGCTACGTCATCAAGTTTCTTAGCAGCAAATTTGCCAACCTCGAGGTCGACACCGTACCCTCCATATTCGCCCTCAGCACTGTCAAGGACATCCACTCTCAACTCGGTGGTCATATGCAAACAGTCATTCGGACAAATATTGACACACATTTTGCATGCGGTACAAGTTTCCCATATGACACCGATTCGGCCGTTGTAATTTCCTGGGACGAAGAGCCATGGCTCCATGTCTTCGAGTCGTTCGTATGGATATTGCACTGTTTGAGGTTTCCAGAGCGTTGGTTTGAGGTCTGAAGTCACACGGTCTGGAGCAAATTCTTGCTTCTCAACATCGTTCATGACTGCAGACGATCGTGCACGAACTCGACTTCCATCATCGAGGAATTCTGGGTGAGAGGTGTTGTGATACGCTCCCATCTTTTTGCCGAAACGCTTTCCGATGAACGGGAATGTTCGAAGGGCGGTAATCAGTGTAATTTTGAATGGATACCAGAAAAGGTTTCTGAAATTTGGTCGTGCATGTGGATGTGTTGGCATGGCTTCACCTCACTCCGTTCCTGGGACTACGGTCCCTGCGGGTTCCACCGTGTACACGTGGAACATTCGTTCTTCGTTGGTTGTTTTGCCCTCGTCATTGAGATAGATGAGGAACAATCCTGTCCAAAAGAGAGTGGTGAGAATTGGCACAAGCATTGGGATTCCGTACAAATCCCAAGCCATACCACCAGATACCGAATCGTTCATGCCACTGGCGTCAAAGAAGTAGAGTCGATACACCATGGCAAGAATGACTTGCAAGACAGCAAGTGGAAGGAGCATTCTCCAACCAAATTCAAGGATTTGGTCAGTTCGAATTCGAGCAAGTGCAAATCGAGCCCAAACGAAGACGATGAGGAACACAAGCCATGACTTGATGAGGGTGACACCTGCACCTGGAATCATCTGGTAGGCTGCTCCAATACCGAGGAATTCAATGCTTCCAATCGTTCCGTGGAAGGGTAAGTGCCAACCTCCGAGGAAGAAGTGGGTGAAAAGGAAACACGCTGCATAAGTTCGGATGTATTCTGCCATAAACAACATACCAAATCTCATGCCTCCATACTCAGTCCACCACCCTTCGACAAGTTCAGCCTCTGCTTCAGGCATGTCGAATGGTACACGTTCAACTTCAGCAATCATGGTGATGAGGAACAAAGCAGCCCCTAGAGGCATCAGGAAAATGTTCCAAACCCCAGCGGAGTGCTGGAAATGAATGCTCTCGATGATGTTGAAGGTGCCCGTCATAATGGCAACGGAGAGCAGTGTTAGAAGAAGTGGGATTTCGTACGCCGTGAGTTGTGCTGCAGAACGAATGCCTCCGATGAGCGTATATTTGTTGTTTGAAGACCATCCTGCAAAGAACACACCAATGGGTGCAATTCCGAAAATGGCGATAGCATAGAGAATGGAGAGGTCGGGGTTGGTGGCGTAAATTCCGCTCGAGAGAGGAATCATTCCGAGAATGAGCAGTGTGGATGAAACAATGAGAAATGGTGAAACTTCGAAGATCAATCGGTCTGCCCTTTGTGGCACCATGTGTTCCTTGACGAGGAATTTCATACCATCAGCTACATTTTGGAAAAATCCGGGCAAAATTGTGAAGCCCATCCACGACCTATTGTTGACTCGGTCAACGGTTGCAAACTTGTCGTCACGATTTCCAAATTTGGTGTTTAACCATCCATGGACTGCCCCAATCGGTTTACCAAGACCGAAGGGCAACATGTTCCACCATTCTCCAGCCGTGGTTCCATTTTCACCAACCCAGAGGGAACGGAGTGCTGTGGTAGCACCATATCTGTCCTGCATTCGTGCTACTGCTTTTCGCTCAATCCATAGAATTGCAAATTGGGAAAAGAACAGAAGCAAAAACACAACGTTCACGACGAGGAACGTACCGAGGCCAAAGGCAAGAGCGTCTGCATTGTCTTCGAGTGAAGTGCCCTCAACGGCTGCGTGAACAACATCGTTGACGATGTTTGAGAGGAAGGTTCGGAGGTCGTATGCGTCTTCCATGGTCTCACCTCAACGGTCGGTCTCCCCAATACATGGGTCAAAACTACCCATAATTGCTGGAATGTCTGCAACTTTGTAGCCGATCATTGTCTTGGCAACATATGGAATGGTGATAAACATAGGAGAACGAATCGACAGACGGTAGGGATTCTTTCCACGGCCATCACCGCCTCCTTGAATGTAGAATTGTGATGCACCTCGAGTGCATTCATAATTGCTAAATCCACTTGCACCTTCAGGAGCTCGGGTTGGGGCTTTTGAAAGAATCATTTCATCGCCATTTGCATAATTGGTGTTTTTTCCACCGGGAATTTTTTCGATGGCGTCAAGAATCATTCGACACGATTGGCGCATTTCTTCCATTCGCACTCGGTACCTATCGTAACAATCAGCCCCTTTGACTGAAGTCGGTTTTTCAACCGCTGGCTCCCAGTCAACTTGGTCATACACCGAATATGGGTGAGCCCATCTAACGTCGTAGTTGACACCTGCGGCACGAACATTGGGGCCAGTAACGCCGGCATTCACCATGTCTTCCGCTTGGGCATACCCTACTCCTTGCAATCGAACAAGCCAAATGGTCGATTCGTCGAGCATCATTTCATATTCATCGATTCTCTTTTCGAAGAGTTTGATTTTGGCCACGAGTCGGTCAGCAAATCCGATAGGAATATCTCGCTTGACGCCACCAACGCGTGGGTAATTGTAATGCATTCGAGAACCGCCAAGTTCCTGAAGCAAATCAAGGAACATCTCACGGTCACGCATACACCAAGTCATCAGCGTAAGACTTCCAATATCTGGGCCGTACGCACCAAGCCACATGAGGTGAGAAGCAAGTCGTTGGCATTCCGCAGCGATGAGACGAATGTATTCTGCTCGCTCTGGAACTTCAACTTCGAGCAAATCTTCAGCGGCATAAATGTATGAGTTGGCCCATGTCATGGCACTCACATAGCACAGTCGGTCACAGTAAGGTGTAACTTGAGTGAAATCTCTTGATTCACAAATTTTTTCCACCCCTCGATGGATGTAGCCAAGTTCAGCTTCGGTATCGACGACCGTTTCACCGTCAACTTTGACGCGAAGTGTCCAGAGTCCGTGTGTCATTGGGTGCTGAGGACCCATGGTAATCCACATTTGTGCCATGATCTCACCTACTTGACGCGGCCCTCATCCGCTGGCTTTCTCAAGAAACCTTGAGCATCATCGTACATCTCATTGTGTTCGTGATATCGAATCTTATGTTGTTTCTGAAGTGGATGGAATCCTTCTGGGCTGTCGTGGGGATTGAGGACTCGATGCATATTTTCATGTCCTTCAAATTTGATGCCCACAAGGTCCCAGGTTTCCTTTTCGTTCCAATCAGCACCTACCCAAATATTTTGGACGCTTGGAACGGATGGCGTGTTGTTGTTTGCAAGTGGGATAAGCACTTCAAATTCCATCGGCACATCGTCGCCTTTGAGTGATTCAGCAATGTGAACACACTGGGTATGAGGAGCTTGATTTTGAACCGGTTGACGCATGAAATGGTAGGCAACTTCCCAACCTCGGTCGGCTCCACCATCAGGAAAATGTGTGCCAGTGATCATTGAACAATGGTTGACGCCAAGGTCAAAACGAAGCCACTTTGCCAGTGCAGGCCAATGCTGTGGTGGCGTTGTAATTCGGACGAAGGCCATTTTGAGAGCATTGGAGTGATGTTCAACTGAACTGGTAATACCAGAGCCTCCGAATCTTTTCTCGATTCGACCAACGCAGTCCTTTGCAGCAGCACCATTTTGTTCTAAGGTGATTTTCATTCCCATGGTCAGTCCTCTCCTACAATAACGGGTTTCTCACCCTTACGTCCGGAACTAGGTGCTGCACCAATTCGGATGATTTTCTCACGGAGTAAGCCAAATCCATCGATAAGTGCTTCAGGTCGTGGAGGGCACCCTGGGATATACACATCAACTGGAATGACAGTGTCTACCCCTTCAAGGATATTGTAGGATTGGAAGTATGGTCCTCCTGAGATAGCACATTCGCCCATGGCAATGCAGTATTTTGGCTCGGGCATTTGTTCCCACAAACGTACGATTTTGTCAGCGAATTTCTTGGAAATAGGTCCGTTGACCAACAACACATCGGATTGACGTGGCGAGGAACGGAACAGTACACCAAATCTGTCACCATCGAATCGAGGTGTCGCTGCGGCGGCCATTTCAATGGCACAGCATTTGATGCCAAGGTGAAGTGTGAATAGTGATTTTCGGCCAGCCCAATTGAAAAATCGACCCGCCAACACACTGAGAAATTGCTTAATTTTGGTAGCCTTGAGAGCCTCATCGGTGACATCGCCAACGACTTCAAGCAATGCTTTACTATTGAATGCAGCATAATTTTCTTCTTGCGTACTCATGATATCACCTCAAATGTAAATTCGACCCCGCTTTCGAAAAACGTACCAAACACCAAGAGAAACCATGGTAAAGAAGCCCAGAAGAACGAGTGATGCTGCTTTGGCATCTTCGATAGCCGTGCTGCTGCCTTCTGATGTTGCATCTCCAACGAGCATTCCGCCCAACACGAGGAACATGAAAGCGACATCGAACACAAGGAAGATGATTGCATACCAATAGTATTGGAAATGAAATTGTATCATAGCCTCACCAACTGGTTCGCTACCGCATTCAAATGTTGTCAATCGACGTGGATACAAACTGTGATCTCGCTCGTAGCCTTCGAGCAAGTAAGATTTTGTCACGTGTGGACGGGCAGGGTCAACCCTTGGTCGAACAACCCAAGTGATGATAAAATTCGTGAGCGGCATCAGTATTCCCACAATGGTCAAAATGCCGATTGAAAGGTACTCTGCAGGAACAGAATCGAAACTTGCCACTTCTTTCACCCAATAGAGCGTACGCTCTTACCCTTTCGGACTTGTGGACCCTCAATAAGCGTTGTTCATCAACCACCTGCTCAAAGGCGTTCAAGTGACCCTTCAACTTGGTTTCAGTGTTGTATTTATCGCCTTCTCATCAGCAAGGCTCCAAGCAACACGAGAAGAACCACACTTCCAACGATTGAAAGCGTCGTTCTATCATCGAGGCCAAGCAAATTATCTGCTGATGTGCCCGAAACTTTGAACTCGATATTTTCTCGTCCAATTTCTTCAAGTTCGACAGGTTCTGCTGAAAGTGTGAATTTGTAAATATCATCGATTTCAGATTGGTAAGGTGGCCGAATTGAGACTTCTATTGGAATGCTCTCTCCTGCTTCAACCCAACAGAGCAAGTCTCCGTTTTCAATACTACAATCTTCGCTTGGCCCCTCCAAAACAACGGACCAACCACGGAGGTTTTCAGAGGTAAAAATTCGGTATTCTGACCGAATATTGCCAGTGTTGTGAATCATCACTTCATAGGTTGAACGCTCGCCATAGGTGATGTCCAATTCTTTTGGATCAAATCCTGCAACTTCCATTGAAAGTTCATGAATAATATTGACTTCAAGAGCTACACTTAGGGCTCCTGAGCGATTAGCAGCATTCGATACACTGGTCACAACGAGATTGAGCAATCCTCCTTCGCCCTTTTCGGCCCCAGGAGATACTCGAAGAACAAGTTCGACGTAGATTTCGTAAGGTCGTGCTTGATAGCCTTCGACCTTACCTTGTTCGAACATTTTGTTTTCTATACCTGCTTGTGATGGCGCGGTAATTGGCTCGCCAGTAGGGTCGATTTCAAATGAAGATGAAGAGAGATTCCACATTCCAAATCCAATTGGGACATCAAACTCCTGTTCCACAGGTAATCCGTACATGCTTACCGTTCGAGTCGCAATGCCTTCAAGTCCTGTCATTGAAATGACAGCTTTATCAGCACCGTCACCCGTATTTCGAATCCATAGACCCATCGTCATCGTTCCATCTGGAGGCAAAAGAATGGACTTGCTTCTCGGAGATAAATCAGGTTGGTCAAATCGGATATCCATAGCGAAATTACGGTTTGAGAGGATGGCCCTGAACGAAAACTCCCTTTGGTTATCGGGCAAACCATCTCCATCATCATCAGCCGAGTTTGGGTCATCTTTGTTGGTGATGCGAACCGTGAACCTCGAATTTTCCAATTCTTCTTCGCCATCAATGCTCACGACAAAGTAAACTGTAAGCGTGCTTTTTGGAGCAATATCAATCTCAGTGAAAGGCGAGCCGCTTTCGGTTTCGAAGTGTGTTCCCCAGGCGGGAGATGCGGTTTGAGACATCATCGCAAATCGCATTGTGTCTTGTACGTTACCTTGGTTTTCAACTTCGATGGGGAATCGGACTTCAGTGCTTGAACGGCCAGTTTGGTCCGTTGATAATGCAGTTGCTTCCATAGCATGGAATTCTGCAACGGTCACTGAAAAAGTGACGCTATCGTAGGCCGCACCGCCGCTTGAGGGTAACACATTTATCGTGATCGGGAACTCATCACTTGCCAAAGCATCAAGCGGTACATCGACGGTCACATCGACACTTGCTGTGTCATCGGAACCATGCTTTGAGCCTACAGAAACCGTGGATTCAGATAATCGCACAGACCAACCACTTGGTGGTGCTGATGAAGCCACTCGCAGCGTGTCCATGCCGTTTCCTTCGTTTTGAATGGTGACGGTAAGGGATTTACTGGAACCGGGCTCAATGTTCGGAAGTAATGTTGTTGAAGCGCTGATGCTTGCACCCTTGGATTGTCCAACGATGATTCGAATATCTGCAGAACATTTGACGCTGTTCCCTTCTTTTCCAACGATATTGACGACTGTTTCAGAACCTGCGTTGACGCTGTCATCTGGTGTAACAATCATATTGACAACTCGCTGGCCGTTACCATTGTCGTATTCCAAAAGTCCGGATGCTGCCTGACCATCGTCCATTCCAACCCACGCCGCTTTGGCCCCTACGCCGCCTGCTGTCAAGGTCCAATCATCGTTTCCGGTGTTGGAAAATGTCGCTTTGAAGGTTCCTTCCTTGCCTGGGTCGACACTCACTGAATTTTTGCTTAGAACAACATCGCAAGTGTGCAATTCTGGCACAGTGAGTGAAAATTCTTCTGAATCTGTCGCTTCTTGTGAGGGGTCATTGGTGACAACAGCTTCAACCTCCCAACAATATTTGTCAGCAGCCTGACCATCAGGTGTTTCAACGGTAGCCGTGACAATTTCAGTGTCATCTCTACCGACGGTGAGAGTGGTTTCGCTTAATGTGACTGTGATGTCAGATGAAGAACCACATCCAGGCCCAGTACCATCGTTGAGGGCCAAGTTGACATTCGCATCCGACTGCCCAGTATTTTCAAGTTCGATGGTGTAATCAATCGATTCTTCACCATTCCAATTCTTATCTGGGTTGTTGATAATGACATCTATGCCAAACAATGCACTTCCTGAACCGTCTCCAGCGGTGGTCGTGACCGTCACAGATTCCTGAGCAGGTGAACCCACAGCAGGTGGCACGAGTTGGGCATTGGCCGTGATGGTTGTATCACAACTGCCTTCGGCGACTTGGGTGAGGGACACATTGAGTGTCGTTTCTTCGTAGGAGTTCGATTCGATTTGCCCTGATATTTGCTGGATGACCGAATTGTATGCATTGCATTCTTGCGTTGCCTCTTCATTTGTTGAAAGTGATACGGTAATTGGGTCCGATCCGGTGTTGTAGACTCGGATGGTGTATTCGCCCGCTTCACCTGGGTTGACTTCAAGTGATGTTGGAATGGCTTGAACGGTGATTGAAGCATCTCTCCCGTCTGCAACAACAGGCGATGCAAAGAGTGGCAGAACAGAGGTGAGAAGTAAAACCATGAGTGCTATTGCACGGATTTTAGAGGATGAGAACAACGCCTCCGCTCGGCCCATAGAAATTGGGTGGAGGTCCTCCTATCAAAAGCCTGTCCTCACCGGAGTCACATTTTTGTCTTCTTCATGAGATGATTGGAACAAATTTTGAACATTGATTTTCGCAATTTTTACACGTTGACTCCATATCTGGTTTGCACGCTTCTGCATTGTGGTATCTAGCACCACAAACCCCGCAAGCAAGTGTAGGGCCTTCAATGGTATCCCTACACAACCAACACACAACTTGGGATTTTGCTTGCAATTCTACAACGGGAGTCGTCGAAACAGGTGTTTGAAGTTGTTGAGGTTGAGGGAGGACTGGCGATTGAAATGGAACTCGGGGTGGCGTAGACTTCGCCTTCGTAGCGGAATTCGCTTTTTGCCTCCAGAGCAAACTTCCAACTCCTACCAACACGGCAAGGAGAAGAACAGAGATACTGGCGACGACAATTGAACTGGATAGTGTGGTATCACCACTACCAATTGGTTCGCCTGTCGAAGTTACATCCACTTTGAAAAATCGACTTTCTGCATCGCTTTCCATCAGTTCAATCGATATTTCTCGCGTCGAAGGCTTGTGAGAAATCGTTGTCAATCGAAGCAGGACATCTTGACCTGGTTCAAGCGTTATGATATCCTCACCATCGACGGAAATGTCCCAATCGGTGACTGATCCAATCACAACCCGTCGTTGCAATGCAACATTCCCTGCATTGGTGAGTTGAACAACGATGGTGTTCTCCTTACCAGTGGTAAATTGCGGCACGGATACAAGATTCCAATCGTATTGCTCGACAGGTGCCACAACAAGTCCAACGGTTTTGACAACACTTGCATTTTCATCAGCAAATGTGACAATAAAAGAAGGCTGTGACATCGGTACTGCATCATTTCGAATCAGAATCCTACATTTGACCGGGACTGGGTTGTTCTGCGTGATTTCACCGACTTGGTCACAGTCGCCAACCAGGTTTGCATCAAGATTGAGCAACGTCGAGGGTCGCCATACTGTGGTCCCTGTGTTGGAGAGCAACCATGTGTAAACGAGTTCGGTGCTGCTTGGTTGAGCGCCATTACCAAGCAATGATTCGTATTTTTCTCCTCGATATTCAATCGAAACAAAATCCACAAGAGGTTGAGGCAAGGCTTCAACAGACAAGATTTCACTCCAAGAAAAACGAGTCGAGCCATTGTCAAAATTGAGTTTAATTTGCCCTGATTTGGCATTTAGATTGGCTTTGAGTGAGAGGAGAATGTTCTTTGTTTCTTGCCATTCCAATGTGAACTGTTCCAATGTCGTTTGAGCAGTCCATCCAGAGGGAAGTTCAAGCGACGGAATCAAAAATAAATCTTGATTACCTGTGTTTTCAATACTTAACATCAGGGTAATAGATGAGTTTGGGCGAATCGTACCAAGCGATGTTTCCAATTGCACTTGAATATCTTTGAGTGCGATCACCCGAATTGGAATTTCAAATTCGATGTATTTTTGATGTTCAGTTTGACTGATGGCCGTAAGAACCACTGTCCGTTCTGCTTGTGCAGCCGTCATGATTTGGGGAGGAGTAAACATCAATCCAACTTCTCTCGAACTTTCCGCTTCAATGAGGCCAGTTGAACCGGATATCGCGCCTGATTCGCTACCTAAATCAAGAAAACCTGCCGCCCAACCTGCGGGAGCTCCGAGGAACAAGTCGTAGCCAATTGGGGCATTTCCATCGTTGTACAATCGAACCGTGATGTTCGTTGGTTCGGTGGGATGGACTGGGACAATTTGATAGTCAAATTCCAATCGAGCCTTAGCAATTTCAGGAACTCGTAAATGGACTTCGTATGGATACGTCACTCCATTATCAACATCAATCCCAAGCAATTCAACCACGTACAGACCGGGAGTCGGTGGACTTGGATGCACCAATGTGATGTTGAGGGAAGTACTCTCTTGGCCACCTAAGGAAAAATTGGTCCCTGTTGTGCCAACATACCAACCAAGGTCAATTTCTGAGTCTACGAAATGAACACTACCTGTTTGTACAGAAGCATTTGTTGCTAGTAATGCTGTGTTGGTCAAGTCCACATGCCATGTCGTGGTTGATTGATTTGAACTGGACATGAGAATCTCTTGGTTTGAAGATTCAAGTTTCACTCCTGGTGTCGTGACATTTACAATAAAGTCGAATTGATTGTTGTTTTCGTTGATTTCTTCAAGTTCATCGAGGGGGTCAACAATGAATCGGAGCGTGGTTGAACCGGCGGTGGTTGGATTCCAATTCCATTGAATATTCTTGACTGAACCTGGTCCCAGATCAAAACTCTTGGCATCGACTTCAACGCCATTTTCTTGAAATTCCACGCTGAACGTATCTGCCTTTACATTGCCTAAATTGAAAAATGGTACGGTGACGAGAATATCTTCACCTACCTGTGGAATTTCAGTGCTTAATTCAAAATCTTGAGCAAGGATGGTAATATCTGGCCGCAAGTCATTGACGCCATGTCCACGCACGGCAATGGCATAGGGTTGAATTTTGGAGCCACCGTGATACGTATCGACCACTTTCACGGTCCACACACCCTGAACTGCATTTTCAACGAGAACGACTTCAAGATTATTGATCGTATCTCGCGTATTGGTATCGACCGACTTTCCTCCAGAGAAATCGTTTCCAAGGTATGTTATCTGACCGTCAGGACTCGTTACTTCAAGGTCCAAGTTGTTGACCAATTGGGAGCTTGAAAACCTTGAGCCCCGCTCATCCGACCATGCTAAAACAACTTTCAGTGCTCCATTTGATTGAGAGATGTTGAACGAATACGATTTCGAATTTCCTGTACCTGACATGACCGAACGGTCATCGACCCAGATGCCTTGCCCATTGGATGGGGCCAGCGAATTACGAACATTGACTCGTCCCCAACCTTCGTTGTTGTTTGGAATATTTTTTGTTCCAATATCCTCAGCACCGAGTACCATGAGGGCTTTGATTAACGCCCCTTGAGGTGAAGGTCGTTGTGCAATTTCGATGATGTATTCTCGGATCATCGAGGCAACACCAGCCGCATTTGGAGTGGCCATCGAAGTTCCTGAATATTGGATGTACCATCCACCGGGTTGGACTTGCCCTCCTGCTGTATCTGTTGCTTCCTGAGCAAGGCAAGAACGAACATAACCTCCCGGCGCCAAGACATCGGGTTTGATTCGATTGTCCTCTGTTGGCCCCCTTGAAGAACTATCAAAAATGGTGTTTGGAGCATTTTGACCTCGATTGAAATGATTCCCAACGGATATGGCATTCTTTGCCGTTGCCGGAGGAGAAATTGTACCAGACCCCGGACCATCATTACCATTTGCAAAAAGAACCGTCAAACCTTCTCGACCGGTGTAGTACCTATCGTAATAATTGGTGTTGTCATCGACATCTTCTGTATCTGAATTGTATTTACCTTGTTGACTTGTTTGCGATGAACCCCAAGAATTGGTGTGAATACGTGCACCAGCATTGTATGCTGCATCCAGAAGGCTGTTGAGTGAAGGAGACTGGAAATTACCGGTGTTGTCGTTTTCCATGGCCTGAAAATAAAGTTCAGCCTCGGGAGCAACACCAGCATAACCACCTCGTGTACCATCGCCGAGGACTGTGCATGATACATGTGTTCCATGACCACTATGTTTGTCAGCAGTGGAACCATCGCCAATGACATCGTAAGAACCAAGAATTCGAGTCCCGAAATCGCCGTGATCTTCATCGAGCCCTGCATCAGCAACGGCAATAATTTGATTGGAACCATCAAGATTGGTGTTGTAGTATGTTTTCATCGTGTTGACGCCCATGTAATTTCTTGAATTGTCGTTAAAAATGTGGTACTCTGGAGACACACTAATACTTCGAACAGAAGGTTGGTTTGCTAATGTTCGAAGATGTTGAGCCTCAACATATCCATCAACTCGGCCAACATCCCACTTGTATTCAACATCAACAAGTCGACCCATGACAGCATCAAAATTTTGAACAATTCGTCCACCAATCTCATCTTTCAATTCAACGCCTTCGGTGAGTCCACCATCGTTTCTCCAAGATTCAATTCGAAGTTCCATTGTTGAAAGAACTTGTTCGCCATCGACAAACATGAGTGCATCAAGAATCATATCATCAAGGAAGAGTGCTAGAGGTGCAGGAGAAAATGAATGAACATATGACTTCGTTGAAAGGGTTGCTAAGGCTTGTGAGGTTCCTTGAACCAAGAGACCTGATGGAGCAATGAATTCCCTAATCTCAAGACCCTGAGTTGCCTCAATGGAGTTCCTTGCCTCCATCATCAAGACTCCGTTTTCAATGATCACAAGGAGTGTGAAATCTTTGGGCATCAACCATTCAGCGGGAAGAGGGCGTGTCGCAAGGAACCCGTTTTCATCAAATATTCCAATACTGCTTGCTGCAACATGAGGTCGTTCTTCGAACATCTCAATTTGCCCTTCTTGGCCAATAAAATCTTTGAATGTTTGAGGTGATACCGCGAACTCAACCCATTCGATTTCATCTAATTCGGCAACCTTTGTACCGTTTTGGTCAAAGGAATAAGATACCGATACCATCGATACGAGCATCACGAAAACGAGAAACAATGCCTGCTGTTGCCTCATTTCCTGCACCAATTCCCTTCAACCAATGAACCAAACTTTTCCATCTGTTTGATCAAAAAACATTTCTTGGGACCAGTGGCCAACCTGATGATTCCATTGTTGTTGCTGTCTCTCTCCATCAAAGTCTTTCCATTTGAGTTCAATGTGAATGGTGTACTCATCCCAAACAGAATAGCCTATCACATGCATTTCCAGTTGATCTCCAGCAAGCGATGAATGGGAAGAAATTTTGTCCACACTCAATTGAATAGAATCAAGCACAATTCCGTCCACGGTTTCAAATGATATCGTCAAGGTCACATCGGTGATTTCCCTGCTTCCATCGTTGTGTATTTGGGACATTAACAAGTGACCGCTGCGTTGCATGTACCTCGTTTCTACCGTCACATCGTCTCTTGGAACAACATAGTACCAACTTGAAAAAAGGACGCCAAAAAGAAGGAAAATCATGACGCCAGCAAATCCAACTCGAACTGGTGTCACTTCTCGCCGTACGGTGTCAAGCAACTTCGCCGCATCTTGCGATGCTTGCCAATCATCCTCCTCACCATGTTGTTGAATGGCTTTTTGCAACATAAGATCACCCGAAAATCATCGATAAACCGCTGATGAGAAGCGTCGTGAGAGGTTCGACCACCAAAATATGGCGAGTTTCGACTCTTTGTCCAGTCAACTCTCCAACAATCGACAAATCAGTTACAATTCCGTTGATGCCGAATGATGATGCTGTTGGCAACACACCAGTAAATTGAGCATCGAGTAAGACTGCTCTACCACTCAATCCCATATCTCCCATGATTGGATACATTTCACCTGGTTCAACAAAGGCCTCAGCACTCGCAACGATACGACCGGTGGTAATATCGTCGATGATGATCACTGGATATTGCATGGGGCCAGAAAGAATGTGGATGGTTGCGCCGCTGAGATACTGTCCAATCACCTCGACACGTTTGATGGTTACACCAGGGGATGATGGCATGTCCGTTTGCTTGAGATAGACACGTTCTACGCCCTGTCCTGATGATGCAATTCGCAATCCGAAATCTTCTGTGGGGGATAATACGAATCGTTGGGGGAGATTTTCAGCGAGCATCAATGTGTCACCTTTTGAATCGATTGAACGACCAAATGCTTCGAGATAGAGGTCCATATCATCGGTGTTTGATGAATAATCGAGCGTTCGCATCCCTTGGAATGCTATTTGTTGGCGAATGTCAAAGCGTGTATCGGTCAGTGTGGAGAGATGCATTTCACCAGGTAAATTGCGCATAAATGCTGTGGAAGGCCACCAAAATCCATCGACATAGCGCATTTGTTGAATCATCAGCGAGTCCGCAGAATGACCATCAATCCTAAACTCCTCGGGCACAGTAAGGTCAAGAATGAGGATGTCACCAATCGTTGCAGACACATCTGTGGATTGGGGGATACCAATTACAAGTGCCTCAACCCTCGTTAATGCCTGGTGGTCCACGAGGAGGACATGTGCGGATTCAAGCCGCATACCAATGTCGTAATGCAAATCAAAGGTAAACCGCGGTACACTGTAGTTATCTTGTGTTGAAAATCTTGCGTTGATTAACACATCATGACCTTTCGACGTATCAAAACCATTGATGACGAGGTCAATATCTCGACCTTGCAGGCCATTGATGACCATGGAGAATTGTTCCCTCTCTGGTTTCCATTCACTCAGAGCGATATCCACTTGGTAAATTGGAACTCCATCTTCAAAGATATATTCGTAGGCAATATCGATAGCCCCAGAAGGAAGACTTGGCAACCAGGCCCTCATGTGCCAAGATCGACGTTGGACAACCGAAACACCTTGTTCATCGAGCAGCGTGAGGTTGAGATTTCGAATTTCTGTGTCGAATATTTTGCCGTCTTCTAAGGCAAAGATGAGGTCAAGTCCGCCGGTGATGTTGAGAAATTCAACAATCGTTGCAGCCTGTGCCCTTTCGTCGATGGAGATCATACCATCTTCGAGAATATTTTCCATAATTTGTCGATTCGATAAGGTGAATGTAGGCATCCTTGAGAGATTGAATTCAAGATGTGTATTTTCAAAAGCCTCCACACCAATTCCGTGTTGCCAATCTGGAATAGTGTCGACATTGCTGCCTTTCTTCAAATCAACAACGACGTCAAATTTCTCACCTGTAACGAGGTCTAAACCGAAGGAGATGTTTGTTTCTTCATCTCCATTCACCCCCGCAAGGTCACTTGTCATTTGATAGACGAAATCATTGATGACATTTCCAATTTCAACGACATCACTGAGGAAAAATGATACTCCTTGAATACCTTCTCTGTCACCAAAACTTGGAAGTTCGATTCCGTTTGAATTTAAGCCACTCGGGAATGCAAGCGAAATGTCTGCAGGCAGAGGGTTGATGTGCACTCTTCCATGGAGGCCTAAGAATGGATTTTGATAGACGCTCTCGTCTTCAAATAACACGGAAAATGGTGCAGAAGATGAGCGCTCGAGTTCGATGATTGAATTTCCTTCGGGACCAGTTGAACCAGGAACAAGAGGACTTAATCGTTGAACTGAAGTAATGTTTGAAATTTGCACACTCAAACTTGCTTCTTTCGTATCGTTGTTGACCCAATATCTAAAATGATCTCCATCCATGGTACGATGTTCACTTGCATTGGACATTTGAATTTGAATCGATGCCATCGGTTCTGAGGCAGAGTATCCGATGGTTTCGCCGAGAACAAGCGAAAAATTCGAAGGTAGTCCATCGAGCCGAATAGCGTTTTGTTGGTCTTCGGAAGAACCCCCATAGGTAATGGTGCCAATCGGAGAATCTGCCTGATATTCAAGTGAGACTGGGGTTTGGGTCATTCGAAGTGTGTTTGGTCGGTTGGATACGATGGCAGCTTGTTTGATCGCATTGTCAATGTCATCTCCGTCGTGATAGACATAACCGAGTAACAACGATTCTGTGTTCGTACCCTCAAACACAATATCACGAATTTCTGTATCGGGGTCGAAGTACTGGCGAACATGTGTAATGCCTGTCATTCGAATGCTCATCGCAACAGGAACGAGCGGTTCCTGAGGACCTAATCTGCCAGCAACGATGTCGTTGGAAGCATCTTGGGAAAGCAAAATATGATCCGAATTCGAAAGCACTGGGTGAGCACTGCTACCAAATGCAAATTCCATCGAGCCCAAAGCTTCCGGTTGACGTGAGGATGTCGGCAGACTTTGTTTGACTTGAGTCCAGCAGGAAATATCCACCTCACCTCCTGAGGAGCCTGCTGTGCCAACAATTCCATTTGGAAGACCATTAAGTATGCTACCGATGTCAAGCACAATTTCGACCAATGTGAGCAGGGCATTATCGAACAATTGTGCTATTGTATTCAGATTTGGATTGTTGAAATTGACCCGACTTAACCCTGTGGATGGAATGGTGAAACTCCCTTGAATGACGATGACGCGAGGAAGTTGTTGAACATCGAGTTCGATCGATGATGAATCGCTGTCGTAACCCGCGCGTTTGAATGTGGAGTGATAGACCAATCGGTCGATTTGTTCAGTACCTGCAATCACGATGAGCGTATTCGGAGGTTGGGCGGGATTGACAGGCAATGTTGGATCATTGACGTTGCCAATTCGGTCGCCGGTGAAATTTTTGATAGCAATGATCATCGACAAACGACTCGGTAATTCACCTGGCAGATTTTCGTTTGTTGGTTCTTCGCCTATCATCGTAAAAATCGCTTCAATCTCATCATCATGCATCGTTCCGGAAGGTAAGCCCCGTATCCATGCTCTTGAATCCGTGATGTTTCCGTATGGCAAATCGCCTTCTGGAACTTCTGACCTATCCTCGTAATAATGAAGATAAACATCGATACCAGTATCAGAGAATATCTCAACTGTATCAAATGAATTCTTTCCAAGGTTGTCATTTCTTAAGGTGATATCCACTTCTTTCGGAAGGAATGTTCTGTCGTATTCGGGATGGAATCCTACATCAAGATACGCAAGTTCTAGCACCTCGACATTTGTTGGGTCTTGAACTTCATCGAAATGGATGTAGCCAACCCCAATACCGAGCGTGCATTTATGGTCACGACTCAAGGCTCCGTGGTCTTCGATGGCATCGTAATGTGTTTCATCTTCACAATCGGTTTGTCGTGAGGTTTCAGGGGCGTTTGGGTTTCGGATGGTAATTGAATAGGGTGCAGAAATTGATGTGAGCGTGAGGTCTGAGGAATTGACATTTCCTGCTCCGAGTTGAAGTGCTAATTGTGCAATGTTTGTGAACACACCATTGACATTGAATGTCATTTTTTCTAAACCAACCCCAACACTTGCTTCGTGCGGTGGTTGAGTAAACGTTGTGTCAACCACAATGGCGTAAGATTCAGCATTGGAAAGCGTAATGTCGAAGGCTAAACCTTTCATCATCGAAACTTCGAGACGCTCCAAGTTTTCCCATAAAATGTCATCCGGATTGATGACATCAACCTCCCACTGGAAGGTAGGACTTACCCATAATTCATCGATGACTGGAACAATACCATCCGAAAATTCAACGCCCCAACCCTCTCCAAATGTGCTTAAGCCATTTAAGGTGAGGGCAACTGAAACATCATCAACTGTGTCACCATCAACGTCGATGTAATTTTCAAAAAGAACCAAATCCGTGCCCACAAGAAGTTCCCCCGTGAAGGTTCCATAATCCCAAGCTTCGTAGGTTGGCCCATTGTTTCGGGATGAAAAATTCATGTAAACCACATAGGTATTCAATCCGAATCCAAGGAGGTTTGAAATTCCAAAGTTCTCAACGGAAAACAAAGTTTGCCACAAATTTGCAGGGAGGCCATCGGGCTGAGTGCTCGAATCGAGTAAAAATTGGTATGGCCGAGGATGTTGTTCAACCAGAGGTGTTGTTTGCCTCAGTTCCATACCGTTCAAAAATTCCTGTGCATCAACGATAGCATCGCCGCTTTGTACGATTCTTGCATTGCTATCGACAAGTGCAAGTGCTTGGGTTGCACCATTCACGGCAACGACGGATTCACCGCTATTTTTTCGCTTTTCAAGTGTTTCCGCCAACGCATCGAGAACCCCGAAGTCATCGCGCTTCACCGACAAGTCAGCACTTGCGGGATGGGCGATGGCGGCCAAAAATAGGCAAACGAGGAAGATGGACAAGCCACGATGGTCGCTTTTCTTCGTCAATCCCTTGACGAGAAGGCGTGGCTTTCGCTCATCCATGATGTTAAGACGCACGTCTTCCTTTGAGAAACATTTGCATTGATGTATCGAAAAAGAGGCGAATTCTGAATCTCTTCACGAAAGCGTCTGGTCTTGATGGCAAGAAGGGCACTCCACAAGCACTTTGCTCAAATGGTTGGGGATTTCAATCTCAAATCGAACAGAACATGATGTGCATTGGTGAACCACCAATCGAAGTTGCCGGCCCTGTTCGAGTGATGAGACTGATGGTGGCTGAGAAAGTTCTTGCTGTGCATGATGGGTCTCAATGTGTTGTGATGGTTGAGGTTCTTGTTGAGGCTTGGTCACAATAAACGAATCGGGAAGTGAAACTTTGGATTTCGCAGCAGGTTGTTGAGGTGGTTGCTCATCCTCGTCATCAAAAAACAATGCTGAAACTGAGGGCTCTTCAGCAAGTGGAGAATTTGTCGTTTCTTCTTCAAAAAGATCTTCAAATCCTTCGAGGGGTTGAGACCGAATGGATTGAGGCGGTTGATTGAGTTGAATACCAAGCAATTCGGCAGCTTCAGCAGCAGCAGAAAATGAACCCATCGATTGTTGGGGTTGAACCATGCTTCTGGACTGTTGTGGCTGATACATTGCCTCTTGGGAGGCGGGTGGAGATGGTTGAGAGGCTGCCCCATAGATGCCTTCAATTTCTTTTCTACGTTCTTCTTGTTCGATTTCAGCACGCGTACGAACTTGCCCCAGGTCGAGTCCTGCAATGTACTCGGCTTTCGAAAATGGTGTGATTTTTCGTTGTTGACGAACCATTTCGATGCGCAACAAGGCTTCTTCTTCGGGCAGGCCCGCCTCCATCAACAACTGCTTGGCACGTTTTGTCTGGTTGATTCGAAACACAACAACAACCACAAGTCCTGCGATGAGGAACATGAAGATGCCTGCTACGACCATTTGTCCAGTGTTTGAAGTTGTTGTTTCAGGTACTTCGACGTTGACTGAAAATGCATAAGATTGGGAATTGTTGGACTGGTCAAAAACGGTGACGACGAGGTCTTGAAGCCCTTTAGAACCAAAAGTGATTTTGGGATTAAACCCGAGATAATCACCATCATCTCTTGGATTACCATTCCCGTCAGTATCAATGTTAGGACTGAGGTCCCAATGAACCCGCAACATGCCAAGATCATCGTATGCATCGTTCGCATCGACTTGGAACCGAACTGCAGAATCGATGGTTGCCTTCGTGGGAAGTCCATTGATGCTTGCGTTTGAAAGACTTGGAATGGAAGTATCAACGACTTGGATGGTGATTGAAGCATTATCTTCATTCATGGCACCATCATACACAACCAAGTTCAGGGTATGCGAGCCAATGGTTTCCCAACTTAGTGTGATAGAAAAATTGCCTTCAACGTCAACGCCGTCAAGTGACCATGAACATTGAGTGACTCCAATATTATCTGTGCTATCAAGGCAATTGTAGGAGGCACTCTGGCCCCACAATTGGCGAAACCCGGGGTTCACCCACACAGCTGAAGAACCAATAATCGCATTCGGTGCTTCGTTGTCCTCTACAGTAATGTTTTGGCTGAATGATACAGTTCTTCCATCAACCACGAGGGCTGCAAGCGTCACAACTTTCGTTCCAGGAGTACTCCACGATGTTTGACTAGTTTGGCCAACGGCATTGACATCGTTGGTGAAATTCCCATCGCCGTTGGTATCAACAAGATGGTCAAAATCCCATGAAAAGGATTCAATTTGCCCCAGTGAATTAGGGGTGTCTGCTGCACTAAATGTAACAACCTCATCGGTCGAGGCAAAAGGGGTGTTGGGTTCAAATGACGGAGCGATAGGTGGCGAAAGTTCAACTCGAACTGTTGTCCGAAGAAGTGTCGAGCCATCTCCGCCTCCGAGGGGCGAGTCGGTGTTGTCCAACACGAAATACAAGCCTTGACCATCCAAATCGGATGGAACCACATAGGTCAATGAAGCTGTGTTGGAAACCCCTTGCAGAGCACCTCCAGTCACATATTGAACGCCCACTTCACCTGCTGTATAGGTGGAATGCATCGATGATGTTTGGATAAATAGATCGCCAACGCCGTCAAGACTCCACATCGAGATCACAACGACCGTACCTGCATCGTATTTTGCATCGTTTGGGGTAAGAAGCACAGCGAATTCGTCGTTGTTCACCTTGACTAGATTGTGAAACGGTGTCCAATACGAATCGGAACTTTGCTGCCACTCAAGGCCTACTTTGCTGGTCGCACCACCTTGGTCGCCTTGACCACCATCTCCGTCATGGGCTAAATTATCGAGAACAATGAACCATTCTTTTGAAGTAATGGACGGAGGTACTTTCCAATGGAATTCAATCGAACCATTTGCTGATTCTGTTGATGTTGTTTGGTCAAATGCTGACCTGTACGACTGACCGAGTTCATAGACTTGAATCGAATTTTCATCAAAAAACAGGATGTCGAGTGCGTCATCAACAATGATGAATTCAAATTCATGCACCGTACCTGATTCGAGTTGACCGAGTTCAATGATGGTGCATGCTCCATCGTCAACATCGAGAATCGATGGAATAAAGGCGATTTGCAAGGAGGTGCAGGTAGGTGCCTCTCGCCCACCATCCGCCGAAGCGATTGGAGAAAAGACCGAAAAGGCAAACATCACGACCATAAGGGTGGCTACGCCTATTCGCATGAAGGTGGCTTCGTCGTTTTTGCTTTCAAATATTTGCTCGTCTGCTTCAACTCTCCCAGCCATTGCCGTTCCAATGTTTGTGGGCGACTTCGCCAGCATCATCAACACAAATTATGTCATGGTCGTCCGCTGCTGTCACGACAATATCAGGACACTCTGACTGAGCCTCTTGGATTGAGACATCGGTTTCAGAAAAACGATTGCTGTAATGGGTCAAACATAGCGTTTGAGCGTTCATGCTGTGTGCTGTTTTCATAGCACCTCGTGCCGTCGAATGCAGAAAAGCATCGGCAACCTCCTTCTGTTCGTCGATGAAGGTTGCCTCGTGAATGAGCACATGACATGCGTCAATCTTCGAGAGAGAAGGTGAACATTCGGCAGTATCACCAGACAAGACCATCCTGAGTGTCGGCTTTGGTGGCCCTCGAAAAGATTCCGCGCTCAACAATGCTCCCTCGTGCTCAATATCATGACCTGCGGACAACTTCGACTTTTGATGCTCGTTGAGACGAAGTTCTTGAGCCCTTACTCTATCAAAAACTCCTCGACGTTGGTGTTGTGTGATGGACCAAGCACAGGAAGGGACCGAGTGAATGGTCGGAAAGGCTTCGATTTCGATGTCCTTGAGTCCAAAAAATTCACTTATGGATGCTTCAAGAAGCGTTCCCCGTCCTGTGTTGTCCAATCGAACCCAACGTTGGCTTACAGGGTCGCCGAGAAGGTACTCCAGTTGGTAAGGCAGGGGTTGCTCGTGATTCACCATTGACATCCAATAAGCGAACTGCTGATACAGGTCCACAGAAAACACATTCTTTGGAATCTCGCCTTGAATCAAGGCATCAACCACGGTACTGCTCGTCGGTCCGACAATGGCAAGAGGTTGGCTTCGACCGTCCATGGCCATCGATTGCAACCAAGGCAACACACCCCATGTATGGTCAAGATGGCCATGTGTCAGCAAAATTCCGTTGATTTTGGAAGGACGAATGGATGATGCTGCATCGTACTGTTTGAGCCATTTTCGTTGTTGTGCAAATCGTGTTTGGAAACCTTCACCTGCATCAATGACAAAATTCCCTTCGTCGGTCACGACAATTGACCCACTTACAGCTCGGGTTGCGGTTGGGCGCGCAGAAGATGTGCCCAAAATATGTGCTTCAATAGCCATGGTTCTTCCTCATGGATCTCTTGGAATCCTCACTGGAGGAAACCATCGCAGAATAACAACGTCGTTGATGGCTCGAATCCAACGCCAAGGAACGGCAAGGTGTATTCCCCCCTCGACGAGGTCGTCTGGGGTATCTTTGACAAACAAATGTGTGCACTTCAACGATTGAATATCGATGACAGCGTCGTGAACGATGCCGAGTTTACGTCCGTTTGGAAGATAGACATCAAGCCCCGACCAGCGGTTGAGAGACTCGATACCTTGCACCATATGAACAATGCAAAATGACGACCATCAATAAATTCACGCTATTTGTGAATTCAAAAGTGTGGAAATATCCAACTTCACTTTCCACGGTTTCGGTTTGCCTTCAAAGATGGGCGAAGTTGTTCTGCACCCTTCCCCTTGTTGTACAAACCACGACCCTTCTTTCCTGATGAGGTCATACCACGGTAAGCACGGCCTCTGTGTGAGGTCTTGCCATTTGCACCAGAAAAGACACCGAGTTGCTTATCGTTGACGATAGCAGGATGGTGTGTATCGAGGAGAATGACTTCGTAATACTTGTGCTTTCCATCTTGGCCAACCCAGTACGAATTGAGAACTTCGAGGTTTGGGAAATGGCGGTTCACACGCTCTTCAGCAATTCGCTGGGTGTTCTTCGCCATGGTGATTTTTGTAATACCAGCCTTGGATGGCTTTCGCTTCATGTGAACTTTACCCTTGCGAAGTCCACCACGTCGGACACGAGTTCGGACGAGGACGACGCCTTGCTTGGCCTTGTATCCGAGGCGTCGAGCAGCGTCGAGGCGAGTGGGTCGGTCGATTTTGCAGTTGACAGGTTCACGGCGCCATTCAGCCATTCGCTGTTGCCTGTGCATGTGAGGAATAGCATCCTTTGGGCGCTTCCATGTTTGTCGAACATGTTGGTAGAGACCTTGCACCATAGTATTCACCACTTCTCAGCGTCTCGCCGATTAAACTCCCCTTTATGAGTCTGTCCATTGATGAAGAGGAATCATTCAAGCGATTTTGAACACGTAGGAAGTTGTGCTGAAGTAATCGCTCTCCAGCCACCCCACAAGGAATGGACATTGGTCCAACCCATGGTTTGCATCGAAACTGCAGCCATAGCACTTCGATAACCGCCTCCACAATACAACACAATTCGCGCGTCATCAGGGATGTTCAGTTTCTCGATATCGCGCTCAAGTATTCCTTTACTCATCAACACCGCACCTTCGAGGTACCCCCCAGCTGTTTCGTATTCATCTCGCACATCGATGACAACAAGCGATGCGCCATCATTTCGCATCTCAAGAAATGCATCGATGTCAATTTCGCTGA
>JAYODQ010000011.1:0-50995 GCA_038106355.1 Candidatus Poseidoniales archaeon
ATGTACTACCAACGGGATTTGAGGCGGGTGCCCGTATTACATGAAAGTTCCCGTCAAATATCAAGGATTTTCGAGTGTTCATTCGTTTCATGGATAGCGAAGTATCAAAAATCGTCGCGTGCAAACCATACATGGGCGGTTTCATGATTCACATTCCCACTCACATGGACGCGTGGACCAAAGCCTCGGGAACGCACGACGGTTTTGAACTCAAAACGCACCAAGTACCTACACCAGCACCCCATGAAGTGCTTGTCAAAACATTCTCAACCTCGATTTGTGGAACAGATTTACACATTTGGAAATGGGACGAGTGGAGTGCTGCAAACGTTCCCCTCGGAACGATTACCGGCCATGAAACCAGTGGACATGTCGTTGCAGTAGGCTCTGAGGTGACCTCACATCGCATCGGTGACGCTGTGGCCATAGAATGCCATTTGGCCTGCTGGAATTGCCCTCGTTGCGATGAAGGCAATGCCCACGTGTGCGAGAACGGTTCGATTTTTGGTGTGCACACCAACGGTGCATTCGCACCGTATTTTACCGTACCAGCAGTCAATGCACGGCATGTACCGCCTGGCCTTCCGCTTGAATTTGCATCAATTCAAGACCCACTCGGCAACGCCATCCATACCCTCACTGGTGGGCCAGTCGAAGGAGCAACCGTCGCCATTCATGGCCTTGGACCGATTGGGTTGTTCGCTGTCAACGCTGCAAAAGCGATGGGTGCAACCAAGGTCATCGCTGTTGATTGGGATAATCAGTACCGCATGGACATTGCAAGGCATATTGGAGCCGACCTCGTCCTCGGCAAAGGTGATGATGTCCAACAATCGATTCTCGATGCGACACGTGGCCGTGGTGTGGACAATTCATGTGAATTTTCAGGTTCATCCGTCGCACTTTCAAATGCGATCAAGACCACAAGAATGGGTGGCTACCTGAATGTGCTTTCGGTGTACGGCAAAGAACAAATTCCTGTGGATATGAATGAAATTGTGTTTCGCTACATCCACCTCAAAGGCATCAATGGACGAAAAATGTGGTCGACTTGGGAGACGATGCACGATTTACTCAGTCGAAACCTCATCGATGTGGAACGCATCCTTACCCACAAGATGCACTTCTCTGAATTCAAGGAAGCACACGCATTAGCACTCAAAGGTGACTGTGGTAAAATCGTTCTTGAATTTGATGCTTAATCCTCATCGAGGATGCCTTCTGGGATGACAGCTTCTTGTTTCGCCCACAGAATATCATCAATTCGGAGCACAGAAATGGCCGCTTGAGTTGACCCTGCAATCGCTTGACGAGTGATTCGTAGTGGCTCGACAATGCCGGCATCTTTCATGTTTGCAAGTGTTTTACCCTCCATGTCGAACGCATACACTTCACCTTGCTCTTGTTTGATTTGATGAGCCACAACCTGAAGTAGAATATCAAGCGGGTCAAGGCCTGCATTTTCGGCTAAGATTCGAGGTATCACTTCAAGGGCGTCTGCGTAGGCATCGATAGCAAGTTGTTCTCGGCCGGGAATGGTTTCTGCTAACCTTCGCAGTGAACGTGCCAAAGCAACATGGGTCGCACCACCCCCAGCGACGAGGGCAGGCTCTTCAACGAGTTGACATGCCACACCGAGGGCATCGGCAAAACATCGCTCCACTTCCGCAACCACATCATCGGTTGAACCACGAGCGACGAATGTTGCCGCTCCGCCTTTTGTTTCAAGAATCCAATGTGCTACTCCGCCTTCTTGAGCGGTCGAGGATTCTTCAAATTGACCAAGGTCACTTGCTGTTAAATCCTCGACTTGGTGGACCAATCGGGCCCCCGTTGCACGAGCTAAGACATCCAAATCAGAACGAGCAACCCGGCGATAAGCGTGAATACCTGCATCGACAAACCGTGAGTGAAGTGCATCATCAATACCCTCGCGGCATGCGATCACATTGACACCAAGTGCGATGATGGCATCGACTTTCTCGTGCAATTGTTGAAGATCGTGCTTTCGGAATTGTTCGAGAACACCGATATTGTCGACTTGAATTTTCATGTCAAGCCCGTTACTTTCATGTTCAATTCCTCCATCAATGAGGGCGATAACTCCGTTCTGCAATTTCTTTGGGAGTTTTGGCGAGAGTGGTTTCTTCGCAAGAACCAGTCCGCTCACTACTTCTGAGTCGGTCATTTTTCCTCCTGTTTGGGTGATAACTTTCACACGTGTTGGGTCGCATTTGACCTCACCCGATTGGTGTTCCTTCACCGCATTTGAGCCGAGAATGGCCTGGTGAGCGATGTGGTATTGAACTGCTTTGTGGGTTTTACCTGCAAGGGAGGTGATGGTTGCTTTTTCCATCAATTCAGGCGTGACATCAAAAGCAAAATTCACAAGTTCACCCTGGCAATGCTTCAACGCAGAAGCATATCCTCGAATGACGACGGAGGGATGAATGTCTTGTTCGATGAGGCGCCAAGCATTTTGTAGCAACTCTGCGGTCAAGAGGACAGCACTTGTTGTTCCGTCCCTAGCGATGTAATCTTGGGTTGATGAGGTTTGAATCAGCATCTTTGCAATGGGATGTTCAACCCGTGCAGATTCAAGAATGGTGACACCATCGTTGGTCACCATAGTTCTGCCTTGGTCATCAAGCAACAATTTGTCTTGTCCACTTGGCCCAAGGGTTGAACGAACGGCCGAAGAAAGGGCGATGGCTGCATTGATGTTCTTTCGAAGAGCATCGCGACCTGCGGTTCTCGACGTTTCTTTGAGAAACGACACATCGCTCATAGGTCAGGCCACCTAACTTGATGCCATAAGGCACTCGCTTGATAACCAGTCTCAATCTTCTTCGTCAACAACTTCGAAATCGGCATCGACAACGCCGTCATCAGCTGATGATGCAGAGGCATTGCCGTCTTGTTCAGCCATTTCTTTTGCTGCTGCTTCGTAGAGTTTTGTGGAAACAGCATGCATGGATTCTTCGATTTCTTTCACCTTGGCTTGAATCGCCGCATCGTCCATGGTATCGATATCGATTGGCTTGCCATCTTCGGTTTGAACGAGTTTTTCCAATTCATCAAGAAGGCTCTTGACCGGGTTTGTATCACTTTCATCAAGTTTATCAGCGGCCTCATCAAGGGTTCGGCGAGTTTGGTACACGACTTGGTCAGCCATATTTCGTAAGTCGACTTTGGCCTTTCGCTTCTTGTCGTCTTCAGCAAACTTTTCTGCTTCAGCAATTTTAGATTTGATTTCATCTTCTGAGAGAGAAGTGCTGGATTCAATCTTGATCGATTGTTGCTTACCAGTTCCCATATCTTTGGCACTGACGTTGACAATTCCATTGGCATCGATATCGAAGGTGACTTCGATTTGCGGAACACCGCGTGGAGCGGCTGGAATACCCACGAGTTGGAATTGACCAAGGGTGATGTTGTCCTTTGCAAACTCTCGCTCACCTTGCAAGACGTGGATTTCAACAGCAGGCTGGTTGTCGGCTGCGGTCGAGTAAATCTCCGAACGACGTGCTGGGATGGTTGTGTTACGCTCAATCATCGTGGTCATGACACCGCCGAGCGTCTCGATTCCAAGTGTAAGTGGGGTAACATCGAGCAACAAAATGTCACCAACGCTTTCATCACCAGCAATAATACCTGCTTGGAGAGCAGCACCCAAGGCAACGGCTTCATCGGGATTGATACCTTTGTAGGGTGATTTTCCAACTTCTTTCTCAATTGCTTCTTGGACAGCTGGCACACGTGTTGAACCACCGACGAGCAAGACTTTGTCAACATCACCTTTCTTGAGGTCAGCATCTTTCATCGCTTGTCGAGTGGGTTTCATCGTCGCTTCGATGAGTTTTGAAATCAAATCCTCAAACTTGGCTCGGCTGAGAGCGAGGTCCAAGTGCACAGGTTGTCCATCGGCCATTGAAATGAATGGTAAGTTGATTTGGGTTTGATTGGTTCCTGACAATTCGATTTTTGCTTTTTCCGCAGCTTCCTTGAGTCGGGACATGGCTTGCTTGTCTTTGGCGAGGTCGATGCCGGTTTCTTTCTTGAATTCAGCAAGCATCCATTCGATAATTTTGTCATCGAAATCGTCACCACCGAGTTTGTTATTTCCTGCAGTGGCTTTCACTTCAATTTGAGGCTGACCATCAACTTCGTAAATCTCGAGTACAGATACATCAAAAGTTCCACCACCGAGGTCATAGACGAGAATGGTTTGATCGGACGATTTTTCAACGCCATATGCAAGTGCTGCTGCTGTTGGTTCGTTGATGATTCGAAGAACTTCAAGCCCAGCGATTCGACCTGCATCCTTGGTAGCCTTTCGTTGTGCATCGGTGAAATACGCTGGACAGGTAATGACCGCTTGCTTGACCTCGTGCCCAAGGTAGGCTTCTGCATCGGCCTTGAGTTTTTGCAAAATAAACGCCGATACTTCTTGTGGTGTGTAATCAGTACCATCGATTTTGACCGACCAGTCAGTTCCCATATGTCGCTTGACCGAGATGATGGTTCGGTCAGAATTGGTAACCGCTTGTCGCTTTGCAGTAACACCAATCAAACGCTCACCGTCAGACTTTGCAAACGCAACCACCGACGGTGTGGTCCTGGCACCTTCTGCATTGGGTATGACCACTGCTTCGCCGTTTTCAATGGTGGCAACGCAACTGTTTGTTGTTCCTAGATCTATTCCTATCACTTTACTCATTTTTTTCACATCCTAAAAAATTGGAATACCACCGTCATCATCGTCGTCATCGTCATCCTCGTCGGCAACGTCAACGGCAACATCAGAAGCGGGTGGAATATCATCATCTTGGTCATCTTCATGGTCATCTTCATCCAAGGCCGAGCCTTGAGGGGTGAGTTTGAGGGTAATGTCAAGAATGCCGTTGTTGAGGGTCCAATCCACGACGTCGTCACATGGATGGGGTAACTCAATTCGGGCAATTGGTTTCGATTGTGTCGATTTGAGAACTTCGATTTGAGAGCCATTTCGAATGAGTTCGAGTTCAATTTGGTCTGGCTCCAAATCACCTTTCAAAGCAAAATCAACGGTGACAGACATGTTCCATCCTTCGAGGTACACATCATCAGAGGGTAACTTGAGGACCTCTTCGCCCTCTATGGCACGTTCATCAATTTCAACAGGTGCGGCATCAACTTGAACGCCTACTCCGAGGTTTTTGAGGATGGAATCTATCGATTCGCCGCTCTTGAACAACTTGGTGATGTCGGAGAGATCGAAGTTGAAATTGACATCCCCCTTGGCAATTTTTTCAGGGTCAATGCCGAGTTTATCGAATTGGTCTTGGAATTGACGAATGAATCCACGAAGTTGTTCTTTGCTGATTGGAATGCCCATTTGTTGAAACATTTTTTCCAATTGATTGAGAATTTGTTCTTCCCAGTCGTCGTTTGAGTCCATTTCTTCACCACTACTTAACCATCGGTTGTATAGTGCCAAATGCCCAGCCCATATAAACCTAAGCACGCAACGAATTCTCGTTCAATGGAAAGGTTTGAAGATGTCATTCAGTAGAATGATGTGGTGTCGTGAGTGCTACCGTGAGCTTGTTCAACGGACGCAGAAGAAAAAATGTAAAGGCGGGAATAATTGTTGGAATTGCAAACCATAAAAAATTTTCAAAATTTCTTTTGAAATAATTATCGCTCCATTCAATCGAAAGGATGAATATCAAAAAAATTGAAATTGCGATGGATCCAAGTGCAATATCGGCTCGAAGCGCCAACGCCCGCTTCTCCATTTGCCCCATACGCTCAAACGTTTCGAAGGGTTTTACAAACTTGAAAAGCAAATAACAGACGAGTGAGGGGAGAGACGCAATAAAAAGAAATTCAAATTCTTCGAAGGCAACGAGTGCAAAAATAATGCAACACACGAATGATGTGTACCTTAATATTGCATCCGATAAAATCCCATAGTTGAGTTGCTTTCGACTGGTTATTTTTTGGGGTGTTTGTTGCAGTTCATCCAACCTTTGGCGTAAGTCATCGACCTCTTTTCGTAGTTCAATCACTTCTGTTACCCATTGTGAATTTGTTGGGGCAAAAACCGGTTCTTTCGTATTGATTTCTGACATAATTATTCCCAACCATACATTGAATATTTCATTAAAATATTCAAATTGCATAATTTCATTTATTCGCCTGTGATCAATCGAACCATGGTTCGAACGTGAATGCCTGTGGCTCCGTGGCCGACCATTTTGTTGGTCTTAGCACCCCAGTATGTTCCAGCGATATCCATGTGTGCCCAAGGCACTTGTTCTTCTTCATCTTCATCTCTGTAAGGAACGAATTGCTTGAGGAATGCTGCAGCGGTGTTTGCTCCACCCCATCGACCAGAACCCAAATTGCGGGTATCTGCGATCTGCGAATCGGTCATTTCTTTTTCGAATGCAGGTAGAAGTGGCATAGGCCAAGCAAGTTCACCAACATCATCGCCTGCTGATTGAATCCTCTTGAGGAGGTCATCATCGTTTGACCAAAGTCCAGTCGCTTCGTGTCCAAGTGCGATAACGCAGGCACCTGTGAGGGTGGCGAAATCGATGATGTATTCCGCCTCGAAATCTGTCCCAGCCTTCCAAAGGCCGTCAGCGAGGACCAGGCGTCCTTCAGCATCGGTGTTGAGCACTTCGATGGTTTTACCAGAAAGTGTGGTGATGACGTCTCCAGGACGTTGTGCCCAAGCAGATGGCATATTTTCTGCCATGCATGTGATGCCGACAACCTTGCCTTCGTATCCCATTGCAGCGAGTGCTTGCATCGTTCCGAAGACCGTGGCTGAACCGCCCATGTCGTACTTCATTTCATCCATAGATGGGCCTGGTTTGAGAGAGATGCCTCCTGTGTCAAAGGTAATCCCTTTACCAACAAGGACGGGGTGAGGTCCTTTCTTGTCGCCATTGAGTTTGAAAATAACCATGCATGGTTTCCTGTCAGAGCCTTTTCCAACACCGACAAGACCGCCCATGCCCAATCGTACGGCTTCTTCGTAGCCAATGATGTTCACTTCGACGTTGTTGTATTGCTTCGCCCAAGCTTCTGCTCTGGTTGCAAATTCCATAGGATACATATCGTTTGGTGGACAGTTTCCAAGGTCTCTTGAAAGATGGACACCGCTTGTGATGGCTTCAAGTCGTGTTAAGCCATTTGAAACGCCCTTGAGGGCATCGTCATCGCAATTCAATCGAACTCGTAGGTCTTGCTTCTCATCGTTTTTCTTGGATTTGTAGAGGTCGTATGAATAATCACGGAGCATTGCCCCTTCTGCGAAAAGGAGGACATCATCCGCTGAGAATCCGTGCATGTTGACCGTGTATTCCGTGCCGTTTCTTTTGTTGTGCGCCGATACAAGCAAAGCACCCGCTTCACGAACCCCATGGGCGGTCTTTTTCTTCTTCTTTCCAAGGCCGAGAAGGATGGCTTTGCCACCTTCACCACCAAGAAGCGTCACCGTTGAACCTGCTTTTGAATCGAATTCGTTGTTCGAGAGGACATGGTTCATTTGTGATTTCAATGATTGAGGAACACCTTGTACTCCATCGTGTACTTGAGTGTCCCCCTCGTAGGTAAGGTAAACGAAGGTGCCGTTGATGTTGTCTCCTGAACTTGCGCTAATTTCCATGGTATCGCCAAAAGCCGATTGGCATGACCCTCTTCAATTCTCGCATGTTATTTCTTGACATGTTCCTTCAATGCCTTCTCCCTCTTTACGAATCAAGGCAGCAACTGCAACAAAGGCGAGGGTCGTTGTGAGTGCGTTGAACACACCAAACCCTACGAGAAAGCCATCGTCTTTTGGCTCTGTGAAAGAAAAGATGTCCGATGAGATGCTTTCCGTAACAAATCGACTCGCGTCGACAACGCGAACTTGATATTCAAATGACCAATCAATGTCGTATGAAGTCACGTTTTCTGGAACCTCGAAACGAATTGAAGTTGAATTTGTTGCGTTCACGGCAAATGTTTCACTGCTCCAAACCACTTCACCGAGTGAATTGGATGCAACCAATGTTGCATTCATTGTTGATGCATGCCCTGTATTCGAAACAATACTTGTCAAGGTCCCATCTTCGATGAGAATCTCTTCGGTGCTCAGATGAGCACGCCACATATTCGCATTTTCAATCAAATATTTCATCACATCCAATTCAAGCGCCATACGCTCTGACAAGGGTTCAATGGTGCCGAGCAACCATTGCTCATCGTCGGTTTCAAAAGTAAAGGTGGGGAATCCCATGACGCCATATCCGTAGTCTCTCGATGTTCCATGGGTAGGGTAAATTCCAGCATTCGCATTTCGAATTGGCAAACTATCGTCGATGGTTTCATGTATAGTATCGGCGATGTGAGTAAACATTTCCCAATCCGCAGGCATATCGCCTGTCCAACCCCATGGATATGCAAGGATCCAAGTCCCAGTGTGCATAGTCACATACAAATCGGCGTCTTTCATGTACTGGTTCATGTAGTCAGCATTGTTTCTCGTTTCTGCCTCAGAAAATGGACCTCCTCGGCCTGAACGAGTCTCCTCTTCCGACCACATGTGGTCGTAGTTTCGATTGAGGTCAATTTGATTCACATTCCAACGAGTATCGAAATCATTTCCATCAGCATTGAGCATGATCATGATGTGGATTTCCGAAGTCCGTAGAACTTCCAGAATCGTTGCATCGCCTGCTGCTGCACCTTCGATATAATATTCAGCAACGAGGAAAGCGAGTTCCGTTCCAAGGTGTTCGTTACCATGATGGCCCCCGTCGATGTACACCATGGTCTTTGCTTGAGTTAGATTTGATGCGTCAACCGACCAATCTGAAATTTGTACGACCCACTGTTCGCGACCCATCTCAGTTTGACCAGCAGATACAAGTTGAACAAAGTCAGGATAATCATCTGCCCAATCGTTGACTTGGACCGTGAGAGTGGCGTAGGAATGATACCAATGTTCCTCGACGATGTCCGGTTGTGCCTGCACGGTCATTGAACAAGAATTCAGTGCCAAAATGACAAGTAAACATCCTGCCACTCGGTTCATGTCATCTCCACTTCGGCGATGAGTTTGAAGGTTATCCTCGTCACCAATCCGAAGTAAATGCATTCGGATTGACAATCTTTTCAGACTCACGTGTCCAAATCGATGTTGAACCAGTACTGTACACATCGGCGTAAGGATCAATGTCTTCGGACTTTTTACTTCGTTGCATGTATGATTCCACTCGTTCTTTGAGGTCCGGCTTGAATTTCCAATAATGAATTCTCCATTCTCTGCCGTCCCAAAGTGTGGTTTCTTCAGACTCCGTTGTCAGTAAATCGTAGTCTTGAAACATGTAAAACAGGTTTCTATCCGTTGGTTCAAGTGCGTTGTCAATAATTCGATTATAAAATCCAAAAAATCCCAATGCATGTTCGGCCATTCCTCTTGCGACATCTTCCTCCATCTCAAGATCGATGTGCTGCTGAATGGCACGCGTTAATTCATCAAGTGTCATCCCCATGAAAATCCCCCTAATATTCTCCCCGTTACAGTACTGTATATTGTCTTCCATACATTATTAACTATTCGTTTTCATTGCATTGATGTAACACGCCATAGGTAATCTCAAGAAGCAGTCGCATGAGCGGGACAACATGGCCGAGAGAGAGGATGTACTTCAATTTCTTGACCTCGAAGTACGGAATGGCCAACCCGACATTGTCGTCGTACAACTTCCATACGAACTCACCACTTCATACGGTTCTGGAACGGCGTTAGGACCAAAGGCGTGTGTTCAGGCGAGTGCTCAAGTTGAATTGTATGACCCACTGTATGGCGAAGATATTCCAGGAGATCTCGTTCTATCCACGCCATTGCCTTGGGTAGGGACAGCCGGAACGTTGAGGGGGCAACTCGATGAAATGGTCGATTTTACCAGGCAGTATACCGATGGTTCACTTTTTCCTTTATTCTTAGGTGGTGAACATGGGATACTTCCACCCATTATAGAAGCCCTCAAATCACATCCGAGCCTTATGGGTGACCTTTCGAAACTCACTGTGGTTCAAATCGATGCTCATGCAGACTTGAGGTCGGAGCTTGACGGAGAAATTTTTTCGCACGCTTGTGCCGCTTCGAGAAGTGTGGACATGGGCATTGGTCGACTCATGCAGGTCGGCATTCGAGCATTTTCCAAAGAAGAATATGAGTGTATTCAAGCCAATGAACACATTACGACGTTTTTTGCAAGAGATACACAACATCCGTTTCGTGGAGCACAGCACTGGAATGCTTGGATCGAGATGCTGAAAGCCATTGATGGGCCAGTTCATCTCACCATCGACATCGATGGTCTTGATGGTTCACTCGTTCCTTCCACAGGAACACCCGTTCCTGGCGGATTGCAATTTTGGCAAGCTGTTGAGACCATTGAGACGCTCTTTTCGAATCCAAATGCAGAAATTATCAGTGCGGATGTCAATGAAATCGTGCCTCAGGGAAACACGCCTCTGACCGAATTTACTGCTGCAATGCTTGCAACCAAAATAATTGGCGGCCATTGTTATGCTCGAAAAATGGGGTTCTGGAACAAATGTTCGAAAAATGTTAATTTTAATAAAAATGCCACTCAGTCATCATTTTTTGGCTCTTGGACCGGGGTCTAATTCATCGGTATGTTAAAATCCGAATCGCGCTCGCCTGCCGCAAGGCTGTGTGGTGGTTTGCGTGGAAAATCAAGGGTCTCATGTTTTTATCGATTACACGGAATTTTTCGTTGAGGATCAAAACACTGGCAAATTTATGCTCAGTGTCCTGAAAAATGCTGTTTCCAAAAGTCCTGCGCGTGAAGTTCATTCTCACGTCGAAGAATTTGATGGCACGGTGTCGCCTCCAGGTTTTGCAGCCGTCGTTTTGTTGGATGAGAGCCACGTGTCAGCCCACTGCTATTCAGACAGAGGATTGCTTGCAGTCGACTGTTTCACCTGCGGCAAAACCGATCCAAACATCATCGCAGATTACATTCACGCTTCACTATCAGAACTGATACCATCGATCAAATTGATGAACAGGGAATATCACAAGAGATTCCTCAACGGCGAGTGATCAAATGAGTGTTCGTCGCTTTATCGATGAACATTATTTCCACTTCAACGCGGGAATGCTCAGAAGAACTGCACATTCCCTTGATGATTTCTTGAAGCAAGGTGGCAAAATTTTCCTCACATTAGCAGGGGCTATGAGTACAGCACAAATTGGACGTAGCCTATCCGAAATGATTCGAAAAGGGCACATCGCAGGCATATCATGCACTGGTGCAAACTTAGAAGAAGACCTGTTTTATTTGGTTGCAAAGAACAGTTACAAGCCTATTCCACACTATGGTGATTTGTCCCCAGAAGATGAACTTGAACTTTTGAATGCTCATTACAATCGCGTCACTGATGTTTGTATTCCAGAAGAAGAAGCCTTTCGAAAACTCGAACATCACTTACTTCAAGCATGGCAAGAATCAACCTCAAAGAATGAGTCGAGATTGCCACATCACTATTTTTACCAGTTGCTCCTTTCAGGAAATTTGGTCAGCAGCTTTGAAGCAGACCCAAACAATTCATGGCTCTTGGCTGCAGCTGAATGCAATATTCCCTTGTTTGTACCAGGATGGGAGGACTCGACGATGGGCAACATCTTTGCCGCTAGATGCTTGGAAGGCAAAGTTTCCCAATCGTGTGTTCAAAGTGGAATTGGTTACATGATGGCCTTGGTGGAATTTTATGAAAACAATTCTACACCACTCGGATTCCTTCAATCCGGGGGCGGAATTGCGGGCGATTTCCCAATCTGTGTGGTACCACTTCTCCATCAAGACCTCGAGCGTGATGTTCCCCTGTGGTCTTGGTTTGCGCAGATAACCGATGCTTCCGCCTCCTATGGCGGTTATTCTGGTGCCCCCCCGAACGAAAAAATTACTTGGGGTAAATTAGGGATTGAAACGCCGAAATTTAACATTCAAAGTGATGCGACAATTGTTTTACCACTTCTCTTTGGATATATCCTCGATTTTTGATACCACAATACAAAACCTTTGAACAGGACCATCCCAACCTCCTGCTATGAGGCGAAGAAAATATCTAACGTTAGGTATTCTTTTGGCCCTCATTTTCTCAAGTATTCCAGTCGCCTCTGATAACCACATGGTTGAGTCACCAGAAATTTTGGTCGCTTGGAAATCCAATGGACAACAACAATACAGCATTGTGTTTGAAGACGATTCTCAATACACAAGTGAAGTCAACATATCCATTGAATCGGGCGAAGGTGTTGTGTTTCCTGAACTCGAATTTGAATGGAGCACCGTTGAAAACAAGAGCACCCTGCACGTGACAACCAATGCAACATTGCAATGGTCGGACGAAGTGGAAATCCAAGTTCGGGTTCAATCAAAAGACGGAGTTGAACTGACGCCCCCAGTTGAGGCTTCGAGGGCTTTTGTCGTTGGCATCTGGAATCAACCTCTCGATGACCACGAAATTACGTTGCAAACTACATGGTCAATGGCTCAAAATTACTCGGATGAATTTGGACCACAGGTGTTTAATTTGACGTTTGAAGGCCAAGGATGGCAACAACGCATTGGAGATACGCTTTCCTCGTGGGAACTTGGTTCTGGCCGATTGTGGAGTGTTGAAAACACGGATGCAGATTCCACAATTCTCGATCTCAATTTTTCTTCGATTTGGAAAAATGAAACAACCCTCAATGGAAGTCTTCTGTCCCAAATTTTCGAAGCAAGTGGAGATGGGTCGATTTGGCTCTTTACCAACGATTCTGGGTTGGAGACAGAAGTTGAGGCACAGGTAACATCGGCATATCTCAAAAGGGAATTATTGAATGAACAAATTCACGAATACCTTCGACTCGAAGCCCTTGGAACACTTGCAGTCAGCCAAGAAGAAGACCAAAGTCAACTCAATATTGATGGTGAAATTTCAGTCTTTGTCTTGGAATATTTAGACGAAGGAGGGCTCCGAACAATGCAACATAGCCAAATTGAAGCAATGGCCGATTTTGTGCTCATCGACGACGGAACTCGACTCGATGTTGAATTGAATAAATTCATCGCAACAGAACGATGGGTCAATGGCGTTCGAGTGCTTCATCTCGAAGAAATTCAAGGCGATGGTACATTTGGTCTCGAAGACGAAGACGAGAATGCAAGCCTTGTTGTCAATGGAACGATTCTTGACTTTCACCAAAAAATCGTCAACGGATCAACAACAATTGACGACCTACATGTTGACGGAACATTAAGCGGGGATGTGCAGGGGACCTTTGGAATTCTACGCACGATTGAAGCAAAACGCAACGAAGCAAACGCAACAGGGGAGATGTTTTTGGTCAATGTGATTCATCAAGAATCTTGGTTTAACCTTTCAGGGATCGGAGGCGGCTCGTGGTTTGGTTCTTCGGATATGGGTCAAGTGTACAACAACACCTATGATTTCCAAGTGGTCCAAGCCGATTGGGACAACCGCACGGTTCGCTTGAAGTGGGATGAAACCGGTCCAAACCCATCAAGTGGGGATGAATATCCAGAACGAAGTCCGATCAAAAGCGAACCTGTTGAACCAGAGCCAGCAGAAGGGCTTGGAAATTTAACCGCATCAAGAGAAACTGGATTTATGCCAATTCCTCTTGCCCCTGGTGATACATTCGTCCTCGACAAACAATCAGAGGCCACATTGTATGTGACCGTCAATTCGATTCGAAATGAAGTGTGGGATACCCATTTGGTTTCTGTAATCGATTGGATGGGGACATATGGAAACAAATCCTCACCTGATGGTTCTGCATACGGTACCATCATTGTCGAAGGCCCTCTGAGTGGATTACTCGTCAACACCACCCGCCAATTTTTTATCATGGAGAATGAAAGTGAAGAAAATATCTTCACAGAATCACAATACCTCGACAAAATCCTTTCGCCCTCCATTGTGGGTAGCGATGATAACACCCCTCCGGTGATTGAAGAGATTCGAATTCGAGAAGGCCTTGTCGTTGCCGAAGGTGGTTCGATAGGCCATCTAGAGGTGGAGGTTACCGACCTTACATGGAATTTGAGAGATGTTCAAGTTGATTTGACCAATGTAGGACTTGGCGTTGTTCAATTAAACGATAGAGGGCTGGATGGCGATTCGAAAATTGGTGATAATGTCTTTACAACAACCCTCGTCTCAAAAGGTCTTGAACTGGGTGACATCCCAATTGAAGTAACAGCAACCGACTCGTTTAACGCCATCGATATCAAAATAGGCACAATTTTAATTCAGAATCAGGGTCCAAGAATCATTGATTATGAAATGTTACCAGCGACATTGGAGCGAGGTAAATCGACCGTCATCAATCTCAAAGCATACGATGGACACGGCGTTGCCAACGTTTCCATTGACATGAGAGCGTTCGGGGGCGATTTGATTGCATTCAATCAAGAAGGGGCAGTTTGGACAGCTATGGTTGCAATGCCATATTCGATGAACCCTGGGGAACAAGGGTTGACCTTCTTGATGATCGATGGAGAAGGAACACAAAGTATTGTCTCGGTGTGGTATCCACTCGGCTTCATCGAGGACGGATTGTTTGGACCACATGCAGTAAATCCATCAAGCATCGAACCAATATTTGTGACCATCCAAAACGAGCCCCCAAGGATTTCACCAACCACCCTCACCCTAGAAAAACAACTGAATGACAAGATGCTTTTGGAGGTGGAAATATTTGATCCAGATGGTATCTCAACCGTCTTGATTGAGTTGGGCGTATTTACTCCACTTGGGGGGAATGACCGTGTTTCGATGTACGATGATGGTCAACGAGGGGGAGACAAAGTAGCAGGAGATGGTTTGTATTCTGTTGAACTATCAATTCGAGATGCTACCCCGATTGGCACCTATGAGCTCTTGATTTACTCCACCGATGTCTATGGTTCTCAATCTTCAAATTCTGCAATTGTAGTGCTCAATGAGCAAAGTGTTGTACCAACCCAATCTGAGTCAACGGCAATCTTCTATGTGTTTGGCTTGGTGCTCGCTCTTGCAATGATTGTCATCGGCTTGATGTTGCTTCAGGGTAGAAAAGATGAACATGAAAAAGAAGATAGATTTGGACTCCAGTAACCAAAGCACTCCAGCGACAAGCGTTTATACCCCATTTGAATCGGGCAATCGAAGCGAGTGTAGTGTAGTGGTTATCACTGGGCGTTGCCAACGCCTAAACCCGGGTTCGAGTCCCGGCACTCGCACTGTTCACTCATCATGTGACAGACAACCTCATCCAAATTTAATGAAGCAGGAACACTTAAACTTATATCCTATATCATGTCATTTGGCTTCTAGGGGATTTTGATGACTCGCCGAGTTGTTTACATCGGAAAAAAGCCACTTCACTCTTACATACGTGCAGTTTTGATGGCCATGCAAGAAGGTGAACTTGAAATTGATTTAGTTGCAAGAGGTGCAAACATCAGTCGAGCGGTTGATGTTGCTGAATTATGCAAAAGAAAACACGGAATTATCGCTCAACAACTTCCTGAACTCGTCGAAATCTCTGGCATCGTATCAGACTCTGAAACAGTCATGAGCGAGGAAGGTCATGAACGAATGGTAAGCGTCCTTACCATTTCTCTGAAAGGTGAGGGCGACTTCCCTCAATCAGCAGAACCCTGAGTCAATCGATGCAGTTGAGTTGCAATCGTTTGAGCAACTTTCCTGTATACTTCAATAGGTTGACCTACTGGGTCTTCGAGTCCCCAATCTTCTTGAATCGGAAGGTTAGGGCATTCAACACCACAACCCATCGAGATGATGTAATCAAAACCTGTAGGATCAATCGTATCGATGGACTTAGGTTTCATCTCCGTCGTGTCAACATTGTATTCGTGAAGTATCTCCAATGCGTGTTTGGCAACCCGCTCCCCAGGGTGAGTCCCGGCAGAAACGGCTTCATGTCCCATGGAACGAGCAATGCCTTCTGCCATTTGTGAACGGCAGGTATTACCAACACAAACGAAATAAAATCGCATGATTACTCCACACCACCACATATTATCAAGGTTAACCCAGTCGTTGCTATCAATTGAGATGCATGGAAAATCAGCCCTCCTTTTTTTGCTCGCTTATGGCGTAGGTTTTGTTCTCCACATCGTTTTTGCAGTGTACAACCTTGACCTTCTTTTCAAACTCGATGCATGGATGGTCACATTGATGACATTCCTTTGTGGACCGATTCTTGTTTGGCTCAATCGTTCACATGCACCGTCGCTGACGCATGCACGTCAACTCTCTTTGCTTGGCTATTTCATGAGTCTACCACTCTCTGTCGGTATTGCTTACGCATACACCGACATGGTCTTTGAATGGCAAGCAAGTATTGTTGCCTTCGTGTTGACCTCCATCATTCATGGCATTTGGTTTCAATTTCTAACTCGCGTGCCTTGGCTGGAAGTGAACGTGGATGAAAAGACGCATTGAAGTAGGCTGAACTGTTGGCTTAACCATGTCCGATTCACCGGTTTCGATTCATACACCTGGGCAACCTTCGGAGGGTCAAGATGCAACGGCCCAACAACAAAAGCAAATGGAGCAGGCTTATGCTCAAATGAAGCGAAAAATGGCTATGGAAGAAATTGGTCGAAAAATTAAGCATAAAATCATGGTGCTCTCAGGAAAGGGCGGGGTTGGAAAATCAACCGTATCAACTGGTTTGGCCCTCTCATTAGCTCAGCAAGGATTCAAAGTCGGTATTCTTGATATCGATATTACTGGACCAAACGTACCAAAAATGATGGGACTTGATGGAAAACAACTCCAAGTCGAAAATAAAAGAATCTTGCCAGCAGAGGGGCACCTCGGAGTCAAAGTCATCAGTATGGCATTTCTGCTTGAAAACGAAGACACACCAGTCGTCTGGCGTGGCCCAATCAAACTTGGTGCTATACAGCAATTCATTGGTGACGTGGACTGGGGAGAATTGGACTATCTTGTTATTGATTTCCCACCGGGAACCTCAGATGAACCACTCACCGTCGCCCAATCACTTCCAAACATCGATGGGATGGTTATCGTGACGACCCCTCAACAAGTTGCCCTCTTAGATAGCCGTAAATCCATTTCATTCTCTCAATCCATCAAAGTTCCTGTCATCGGAATTGTCGAAAATATGAGTGGTTACACCATCGAAGGTAAAACCCAACCTGATACGGAAGTCGAAATTTTTGGTCCTGCAGGTAAAATGTTCAAAGCGACAGCCGATGGCGAGGGAAGATTCTCCGTCACTCTGGACATCTTCAAGGAAGGTGGAGGAAAGGCAACTGCTGAAGAATTTGGCGTTCCATTCCTCGGAGCACTACCGTTTGACCCAGGTTTTGTACGAGGCGGTGATGATGGAGTTCATCGAATTGTTTCCGACCCGAATGGGGCCTCAGCCAAGGCATTCGCAAAAGTCGTTGAAGCTATCCAAACTCATTTGCAATCGGGTAGCAACGACAACTTGGAAATTATCTGAGGGATTGTATGGAAGTACCTCCTGCAATGATTCGCCTTGAGCGGAAAAAACACAATATGGTCGTGACCTATGATTCGGGGGATTCCTACACCATCTCGTACGACGATCTACGACATGCATGTCCATGCGCCAAATGTTCACCAATGCGAAACGAAGATGCAACGAGTATGGAACTTCGCAGGGAGATAGAAAAATTCCGTTCAGAGAAGCCATCGGTAAAAAAAGTGGGACATTATGCATTATCCTTTGAATGGACAAAGGGATGTTCAAGTGGAATTTATCGATTCGAAAGAATTTGGGATTTGGCTCATGGAAGAGACCCTGACCGTGGGAAGCCGTATGTACACGGTGCGTGGTAAATCCAAAACAATTGGTTCAATTCATCGTCGCATTGATGAAGATAAGTCGTTTCGTACTTTCAAGGAGGCACCAAGATGCAAAACATCTACCTCACCTGGTTGATTTCAGCCTTGGCCCTCGGTGTCCTCCTTTTACCATTTTACAAACCAAAATGGATGAGGCTGACCTTGCATTCTTTCGTCGATTTTTTTCGAAGATATTGGATTCACATCCTCATGACGTTCATTATTTACAATGCCAAGGATGCTTTGGACCAAATCGATAGAATTCTCATGGCGAGTGCTGGCTTCGATATGACACCCTATATTTGGGCTATCGAGGGTGATTTGGTGCTATGGGTTCAACAAACATTCGAAGCCGATTGGTTAAGTCATCTCCTCACACATTTCTATGTGGTTGGATTCATGTTCATATGTTATGTTTCCATCTTTTATTTTGCATATTTTGATGATCGATGGATGGCAGATCGGGTTGCCCTTTCCATTTCATACGTCTACTTGATTGCAGTTCCTTTTTACCTCTTTTTCAATGTCCAGGTGACGGGAAAAACAATTCCAGAAATGGATACGATTGCCTATTCACTCACCCCAGAAATCGCAGATTGGTTCAGAAGGATTGACCCGTTTAGTAACGGAATGCCTTCCCTCCACATTGGAATTCCATTTTGCGTTTGGTTATGCCTTGTACGATTTGACCATGATCATCGATGGAAACGATATCGCCATACGGTTCTTGCTTACATTATTCTCACCGCTTTTACCATTGTGTATCTTGGAATCCACTGGTTCCTCGATATCATAGGAGGGATGTTGGTCGCTGCTGTAGCAGTTTCTTGGGCTGATAAAACAGCCAATGGGTGGTGGAAATTTTTTGACGAACGCACGATCAATTCGAGAATTGTCACCGTATTAACGCAACCAAAAAAAGCGGTTTCATTTTTGCTAGGTAAATTGAAGGCTACATCAGTCCGCTTTCGACACCCATCTTCCAAGGAGACCGGTCAAATCGCCGTGTTCATCCTCATCCTTACTGCTGCGGTTGTGACCTACGATTTGACACATCAAGCCTTGCCAGCTGAGGGTGTGCAAGCACCAGAAGCGGTCGTTGCTGCAGACGGTTGGCTAGCGACCTTAGACAATCGAAGTGGACTTGTCTCCTTGGTGGTTCACAACCTTTCTGATTTGGAGGTCGAACCCATGATTTTTGAAAATTTAGATATTGACCTGAATACATCATTTAGCATCAAAGACCATTTCCTTGGAGTGTCAACATTGGAGAATATCACGATTTTCGACCTTGCCATGAATGGTACAATTGTGAACACGTTTAATGTATCGAATTCCAAAGACCTGCATATCATTCAATTGGAATCAGCTTATGCTTTCACCTACATGGAAAATTCAACAATTCGAGGCATGACCTTTGATTCCAATGAACTCAATGGAGATTTCAATAGCATCACAGATATTGTAGTGTACGAACCAATGGGAAATGAGATCGCTTACGTCTCTGCAAACTATCCAACAATTGTTTCCATATCCCAAATTGGCATCAATGGTCATCGCGATTATGCTATCAACGCAAGTGCCCCAATGGTTGAAGACGAACTCTTGGAATTATGGGGTACACCTGTCGACTTGGTGAATGCAACCATCGTTGAAATGACCTTTGATAGGTTTCATCTTGCGGTCACTGTGAATGTATCTGCAACTGACCGTTTGGTTCTTCTCGACCGAAATACTTCTGAGCAATGGCTGGTCAGTAACCCCAAGTATCAAGCAGCCGAGCCTGCCCTCGGCTTTGGTCGACTCGCTTGGGTTGCCAAGGACCATTTGAATCCAACATCACCTCAAAACCAATACATGGATTTTGAATTGTATTACCTTGATTTTGAAACAAATCGTTCAAACGTACTCACAGTGGATACGTTAGACCAGCATTCACCTCAAGTTCTCGAACAGCACATCGTCTATGTCGAGACTGATGATGAGGGCGTCTCAACGGTTCAAGTTCATTCATGGGAGCCAACGCTAAGAATATATTCAAGTCTCGTGTTGCAAATTGGAATCGTTCTTGCAGTGATCGTCGTGTTTTTACATGTCTTACAACGGCAAAAAGAGCACCGAAATCGATAATTAACCGTGATATCGAACCCTCGTTCGAATCTCATCCAATCGATTGATGACTTCTTGGGCAGTAGGAACTTTTCCGCCATCGAGTTCGACATCCTGGCCGTGTTCAACGTCGAATGAAAGATAACCTTTGATGACATGTTCCATCGCATCCTCCAAATGAGGGTGCGACGCATTGAGGATTTCGTCCAACACATGGAGGTCGATGCCAAAGCGTTCAACTTCATATTCAATAGCAGCAAGTCCAAAATCGATGAAAACAATCGTATGATTTCTCACGAGCATATTGTTGGTTGAAAGGTCTCCGTGTGTAATTGCATAACGATGCAAGGACCGAATCATTCTTCCAGTCTCAAAAAGAAGTTCCCCAAGTGAATCATCCAAAGCATCGGCAGCGTTGAGGATGTGAATCAATGGTGTTCCCTCAATACATTCCATCACCATACGCTGACCTTCAACATCGACATCGTACAAATCTGGAACCGGGAAATGGTTGTTGCTCAATTTGAGCATGATTCGACACTCACTGATGAGACGACGAATGCCGAGTTGATAATCGAGGTCCGGGTGCCTCCAACTTCGGTTTCGCCTTTGCTTACGAATGGCTTTGAGACCAAACCACGTACCGCTCCATACCTCAGCCTCTGCACCGAGGTGAACGAGTTCATCCGCATGAAAGGGCATATTCGTCGGTTCTCAAGGTCACTTTTCAAATCTATGCCTGATTTTTGACTAAAGATTTCTCGTTTTGATGAACCACGTGCGAGGGAACTGCTTCAAAAAGGAGGAGGTTGTCGGATTGATGAAGAAGATGACTGTTACTCTGCCCATGTGTTCTGTTGATTTTTCTTCGACACAGATGTCGGATGAAGAACGGATGATTGCAGACAGAATTTCTGAACTCAAAGCACAACTGGGGGACCAACTTTTGATTTTAGGTCACCACTATCAGCGTGATAGCATCGTCATGCATGCAGATTTTCTTGGGGATTCATTCATGTTGAGCCAAAAAGCAGCAGAATCATCTGCAAAATACATCGTTTTTTGTGGTGTCCATTTTATGGCTGAATCTGCTGATATTCTCACCTCGGATGAACAGTTTGTGATCCTACCGAATTTGCGTGCTGGGTGCTCGATGGCTGATATGGCCACCCTCGTCGATGTTGAAATTGCTTGGAACGATATCCTAAGCGACACCGGCTTGCTCGACCCAATTTCTAAATCAGACCCTGCAAGCCTTGCCCAAAACGATGAAGCCTATCTCGTTCCAGTCACCTACATGAATTCAAGTGCAGACTTGAAAGATTTCGTTGGGAGGCATGGAGGAATTGTTTGTACCTCCTCAAATGCTGAAGGGGTTTTGCAATGGGCATTTGACCGGGCTGGTGCACAAGGTGCTGTGCTCTTTTTCCCCGACCAACATCTCGGAAGAAATACTGGGCTTGCAATGGGCGTCGAAGAAGATGCTATGCCAACGTGGACACCAGGCATTGGTTGGAGTCACCGCACTGACCAACCTCGAATCATTTTATGGCACGGCTTTTGCTCTGTACACAAGCGATTTACGCCTGAGCAAATCGAAGATTTCCGCTCACGCTACCCGGATGGCATTGTTGTGGTTCATCCTGAGTGCCCTAAGGAAACTGTTGAAAAGGCAGATGCATATGGTTCAACGCAATACATTCGATCCTTTGTACAGGGGTTGCAACCAGGTAGTCAGGTTGCAATCGGAACAGAGATCAACATGGTCGCAAGGCTAGCGGACGAACACCCAGACAAACATATCGAGTGTCTTGACAGTGAAATTTGTCCATGTTCGACGATGTACATGATTCATCCAGCATACCTGATGGATGTTCTCGAACGTATCGTGGATGGAGAAATTCCAAATCAAATCGTTGTCGAAAAAGAGATTCAACACGGTTCAATGCTCGCCTTGGAACGAATGCTTTCGGTTCCAAAATAATTAGTTCGAAGTGATGAGTCTCAAATCTTCGATCGAACGCAATTCTGCGAGATAAATTTGCTCAATAGTATCGAACAATTCGCTGTCGTTGTATTCCCCCAACATCTCAAGGAGCCGCCCATAAAGTTCAGCTGCTTTGGTTTCGGTTTCGAGTGCACTTTGTAGCATGTCAACATACGATGTGCTGTTTGAAATCGGTGTGTTGTTTCGCTCGGTGACCGGCATTCCATCCAATTTGACAATGGCCCTGCGAACAATGTCGGCATGTGCAAGAGATTCTGCTGCTTCTGTTTGGAACATCGGTGAAAATTGAATGCGGTGAATTCCACGAACAATGGCAGCAAAATGGGCATACATATTGATGGCTCGCAATTCCCAACCAAGGGCTTCGTTTAATGTTGTAATCAGATTCGTTGACATCTCACTCAATCTTGCTAAGCTTCGAACCTAAAAAGAGGTGACGCTACGATGGAAATAACATCGTACCAAATTTCATACCCAAAAATGCCATCAAAGGACAGCAAATTACTGTCACTGCGACGTAAGGTAAGGCTTGTGACCATAATTTTTGGTCAATAAGTTCGACGGTTTCCAATGAGAATGCGGACATCGTTGTGAATGCCCCAAGGAGACCAGTCACAAGAAACAAAGCACCTTCTGCACCAAGCGTCGAATTGCTCATGGCCACAGCACTGATACCAATGAGCATTGACCCCATCAAGTTCACAAGAAGGGTGGCTTGAGGAAACGGTTGATGTTCCATCATTTCTGAAACGCCAAACCTCAAAACGGCACCTAAAGCCCCTCCAATGGCAACAATGAAGTAAGAATTCATATGTCGTTGGTATTCAAGACGGACTTTCAAGAATGTGGCAAAAAAGAGGAACCAATTCAAGAATAGGATACCTCCAGCCTTCTCCATGCCGGAAACAATTTGGTTTGTCACAGGCAACCGTGGCAAATACGAAGAGGCAACCTTGGCATTCTCAACTCTTGATGTCGAACTCAAACAATTTCACCCATCCACTTTTGCGTTTGTTGAACCTCAACATCATCAACTTGAAGTGGTTGCACAATCGAAATTGGACCAAGTTCAATCATTCCTTCGTTCAGAGGGTGAGATTGCAAATGTTTTGGTCGAAGATGCAGGTTTGTTCATCGATGCATTGGATGGTTTTCCCGGCATTTATTCTTCGTATGTTTTCGACACGATCGGACTTGATGGAATTGTTCGTTTGCTTTCGCATCTTGAAAGCGAAAATCCAATTCAATTGCGTTCATTGAGGAGCGCATCCTTTCAAGCCGTTGCGATGTTAAGATTCAACGACATGTTGTTCACAGGAAAAGGTGAATGTCAAGGATATATATCGACCCAAAAGAAAGGTCAACATGGGTTTGGATTTGACCCCTTGTTCATTCCAAACGACCTCGACATCACTGGACATTCGTTACCTCCAGGACAAAGTGGCATGCACAGTACTCATGGTGCAACATTTGGCGAAATTTCACCGCAGCAAAAAAATGAATTTAGTCATCGAAAAAAAGCCATCAAGGAAATCATCGAAAAGTTATCGATAGGGTGAACAATAAATAAAGTCACATCGTCGGACATGATAGATAAGGAAGGTCAACGCATGGGTGCAGTTCGAAATATCATCGCTGGAGCCTTCATTGCGGTGTTTCTTTATTACTTGAGCGCCGGCCATCTCACGGACAACGACAAGTGGGTTCTCATCTCAATTCTCGGTGCTTTAGCCTTCTTTTGGGTGATTCTTGGAAATCAATCCAAACCCATACAAGCACCTCGACCGCAACAGCGAACCATCCAAAGCGTTGCTCGTTTGGAAGAAAACGACGATGAAGAAGAGGAGGATATACCAGCTCCTATCACAAATTCAACTGAAACTGGGCAAACTCTACGCGAACGAAAAATGGCAAAAATTGCCGCAATTGAATCTCGAGAGAGCAAAGAAGATGAAGACAATGAGGTCATTGTTGAGGTTGAAGAAGTCCACGTTGCTGAAGAATTTGTCGTCGAGGTCAGCCCTGAAACATTTGAAGAAGCGGATATCCAAGTCAGCGTCACAGAACGAAAAGAACGTCATGATAAGATTAGGGAACGTATTGAAGTGAGGCGTCGAAACCAACTCGCTGACATCCGAACTGCTGCAACTCAAAAATGGCATGATGCAGATGTTCGAGAGGACATCATCGCTCTCTTGAAGGAACCAAATCATGGCCTTACCATTCACTACGAACCAGAACAATTGGAACCAGGTCACACGTATGGGAGTACATTTGTGCGATTGGACGAACATAACATTCTCAGAATTCGTGTTCCATTGGACGTAGGATTTGAAGCCGTTACCGAAAAGAAGGGTCAAGAAGGACTTCAAGCCCCACTCATCAGCCCAGACGGAAAAATTCTACCCCCACTTATTGGACCAGATGGAAAACCCCTGCCCCTGCCTCCCCTTCCTTCAGCATCTGGCCAACTTGCAGCGTTAAGGGAGAGCATCAACAAAGAGTGATGATCACTTGTGCTGCCATTCTGGCTGACTTCGCTCGAGAAAGGCTCGTACGCCAATGTTCTTGTCCTCGGTATCGAACAAATTTGCAAATTCATCCTCTTCAATTTTGATACCAGAGGTTATGCCTTCATCAAGTGCGGCTCGAATGACTTTCTTTGCGATGCTTAACGTATGGGACGATTTGCTTGCGATTTTCGTGGCGATATCAAAGGTAAAATTCTGCAATTCATTCGGCTCCAAAACATGATTGACAAGACCGATTTCCTTTGCTTCAAAAGCATCAATCATCTCTCCGGTGTACACCATTTCCATTGTTTTCCCGTACCCAATGAGTGAAGCAAGTCGCTGCGTTCCTCCACCCCCTGGAATCAAGCCAAGATTAATTTCTGGCGTGCCAAATTTTGACCGGTTAGACGCGATTCTTAGGTCACAAGAACATGCTATTTCACAACCGCCACCTAAAGCGAAACCATCCACCATAGCGATGGTAGGTTTGGATAAATTCCAAAGGGCCTCCCATCCATTCATAGGGAAAATTGGGCGGTCAGCACTTGTTTTATTGACGAATTCAGTGATATCAGCACCTGCAACAAAGGCATGTGGTTTTGGACGTTGACCTTCCTCGGCAATTGGTGGAGCTGCTCCTGTGATGACAACACATCGAATGCTCTTGTCGTTCTCAATAAAAGCACAATACTCCACCAACGCTGTCATCACTTCTTGATTGAGGGCATTGAGTTTTTCTGGTCGTGATATGGTAAGAAGTGCAAAGCAAGATGTTTCATTGACTTCGTGCTTCTCAAATGCAACTGCTTCATGATTCGGAGGATGCATGGTTCATCGCATACCAAGCCAGTTCATCATGCCACCGATTTCTTGAGATGGAGAAATGCGAGAAATCAAAACCTGTGGTGCCTTCGACCTTGTATGCCTGAACCTTCGCTTCCACTTGTTAAAGCAAAGGACATGGCAAAGAAATACGGCGATTTCATTGCCCTTCATCCTCTCAATGTTGAAGTTCACCCTGGCGAGTTCTTTGGGGTTTTTGGACCAAATGGTGCAGGCAAATCCACCTTCATCAAATTACTCACTGGACAACTCCGACCAAGTAAAGGCCATATTGAAATTCTTGGAATCGATGCCGTCAATGACCCTCAGAAAGTCAAGGCAAACATTGGCATTGTTCCCGAATCCGAGTCGCCACCCTCCTTTCTGACTCCCGTTGAATTTCTTGAATTTGTAGCGAGGTTACGCGGTGTTGACAACCTCCAACAAACCGTTGCCGATTGGATCACGTGGTTTGGACTTGAGGATAAGAGGGATACGATGTGCAAAGACCTTTCAAAAGGTCAACGACAAAAAGTGATGCTCGCAAGTGCTTTTATTCACAAACCAAAACTTTTGTTTTTGGATGAACCGTTTGCGAATCTCGACCCGATTTATCAACGAAAATGCAGAGAATGGTTGCTCGAGCACGTCAAAGATGGCGGTACAATTTTCCTTTGTTCACACGTTCTCGAGATGGCGGAACGATTGTGCAACAGAATGGCGATTATCAACGATGGTAAGGTTCTCGCTGCAGGAACCGTGAAAAGTATGAAACTCACTGAAGAAGAAACACTCGAGGATGTATTTATTCGGCTCGTAGGAAAATCGATTCAAGACGTCGAGCGAAGTCAAGAATCCGGAGACGATTCGGAGGAATGACCGTGTCCAACACCTACATCGAATCAAGAGATTGGTTGGATGTGCCTGAGACTCAAATTGCAAAGTCTCCGCTCGGTACAACGAGTGGAGGTCAAATCGTTCGGGAACCTTTACGAGGACTCTCTGCCTTTCATGCAACATTCAAAGTGATGTTTCACGAAGAACGAAGAAAAAGCTTAGAGTTTGCGAAAAAACGTCACATTGTTCTTTTTCCACTCATGCTCATGTTCGTAACGACCATTGCGACCATTGGTTTGCAATTTCTGGTTGGCGATTCTGCAGCTCAGACCAGTGATATTGAAGCTAAGACCTTCACCTGGAATGAATTGAGATTTGGCCTTCATGCACCACTTCTGATGTTCAGTCTCGGCATGGGGACATTCGCTTTCATGGGGCGAGATGCCATTGTGCAACGAACCGCCACCAAGAATTATCTTCTCGCCTCACCAGCCCTGCTTCCACTGCCAAATTCGATTGCTCATTTCGCATACTTCATCAAAGATTTGGCATTTTACGTGATGTTGATTCTCACCCCGATTATTCTTGGCATGGCGACTGGGATTCTTCTCGATGGTGTCGGGGGAGTCAACACGCCGTTGTTGTGGAAATCATTACCTTGGACATGGATTGCAATGGTGACGACGTTAGCCCAAGGACTCGCTGTTTCGTTCCTCATTTCTGCTGTTTGGATGCTTGGTCGACCTTACACCTTCATCGCTCCTCTCGCCGTCGTTGTCTTTGCTCTCAGCGTTGGTACTGGGATCGTGAACTCAGATTATGCCTTATGGGGTATGTACATCCAAGAACATCAACACCTCTTCCCACTTGTTGTTGCACTCGGTACTGCAATCATCACAGGAGGTGTCGCCTCCTTGTTGATTCGCGATGATTTTGATGTGCATGTGGTTCAAAAGGGTGACCTCCTTACACCTGCTTACAATCGATTGGGTTTCCTGGGCAAGGGGACTATTCGTTTGCTGGTCGCTAAGGAATTTGTTGATTTATTTCGGAGTGGATCCATCAAAAAGATGACCGTCTCGTATTCAATTCCATTGCTTGTGCTTCTCGGAATGGCATGGCTCATCGATTTTGCAGAAGCACCAATTCCGATCAATCTCCTTTCCTATGCTCCATTTCTCGGGTTTTTTGGATTCAATTTTTATTCATGGCTTACCATTCTTGATTCTCCTGATTTCATGAACGGCCTTCCGATGAAAGTTCCTGATTTGATTCGGGCAAAGGTGGTGGTCTACTTCCTTGCAACATCGTGGATTTCGCTTATTTTCATTGTCCTCATGGCTTGGAGACTCGAAGAATGGGTTTCACTTCCAACAAGCATCATCGTGATGTTTGCAAATTCGATTTACATTGTAGCCCTCACCGCTTTTTTAATGGGCTTGCGACCCAATAGAGCCATCTTTGATGCTTCAATTATGATTTGGTTTTGGATTGGTACCGTCCTTCCTTTGCTCGGTCTGTTTTTACTTTCATTTACTCAAGGTGATGTTTCGCTCTATGGAAACTGGTGGGAAAGAGCATCAGAAGGAGGCCTTGCAGCAACTGCACAAATGTACGACGAAACCATGGTGCAACAAGGCTATTTCGGTATGATCGGCATCTCCGTCTTCTTGCTGTTCGCCTCGGCGTTCCTTTGGAAACTTATGGATCCACGTTGGGGCAAAGCCGAATTTTCAAATTAACAAAATGTTCTACGAAAATATGATTAACAAAAAAATTTCTTTGGGACATGTGGAAATTGGTGAAATTAGCCCAGATGGTTATTTTCAATGGAATGGAACCCAATGGTTACCAATTGAACTCGGTACAAAAAGTAAAGATGGTTTTTGGATTTGGAATGGTTCTCGTTGGGTGCCAGTTTCTGAGTTTCCTCAGAGTGATGTCCTTTCCTTAAATCATAGTCCAACATATCACCCCAATGTTGATCCAGTGATGAGCAATACATTTCCACAATATCCCCAGCAACAGCAAATTCTAACATACCAACAAACTGCAATGGTTTCACCTAATCTACACTCAAAAAAGAGTATAAATATTCCAATGATCTTGATTTTATTCGTATTCAGCATAGCTCTTGTGGTTGTTTTGTCAGGGGTATTGTATGTTTGGGCTTCTTCATTGGCTGAAGAAGATGACATAACTGGAACGTGGTATAACCCTAACGATACAGTTTCATTTTACCCAGATGGAACAATAAATGAATCAACGGGTTATCTCATAGATTGGTCTATTGTTGATGGTGACTTAGTGACTGGATATATTGTGGGAGATGAATTGGTAAATATTTCGTGGAAATACGATATCATCTATGATACAGAAGATGATAAATTGCTCATCATAGCACCATACGAATTCGTTAATGGAAATCAAACAAATGAGGTTGTTCCATCGGAATGCGTTGTGTATTCAGAATTAATTTTAGGAACAGAAGAAGAGTATTTTGAGAATATAAGGGCGATTTTTCCAGATTGGTGTGAACCAATCGAATAATGAAATCATTGAGGTATTTTCAAAGGCTGAAAGCCACAGGGATTCTCATGGGCAAAGTCGTAGCAGTATGCGGTATGCCCGGTTCGGGAAAAGGTGAGTTTGCTGCTATTTTACATCGCCAACACATTCCAATTCTTTCCATGGGGGACATGGTGCGAAGAGAAGTCACACTTCGTGGACTTGAAGAATCGCCAACAATTTTTGGTGAAGTTGCTCACGACCTAAGGCAAACCTTTGGAAAAAATGTGCTTGCTGTTCGCCTGGTGTCGGCTGTCAATGACTTGCTTGCATCGAATGAAATTGTCCTGATTGAGGGTATGAGGGGCACCGATGAATACGATGTTTTTGCGGAGCAGTGGGGTCAACACTTTGTTTCAGTGGCCATTGATGCTCACGAAGACATTCGATTTGAACGAATTCAATCAAGAGGAAGGTCAGAGGATGGAAGTCGAATTGAGTTTGAACAACGAAATGCCCGAGAAATTGGTTGGGGCCTCGATATACTCCTGAACAACGCTCATGTAACGCTCCAAAACAATGGAACTCTCGAACAATTTTCAAACGATGTTTCAGCATGGTTGACTTTGTTTAGAGGGTCCATTGAACATTGAACAATTCGCGAAATTCAGCCCCTCTTTCTTAAGTTCAACACCTAAGTGTTATAGTCGGGTATTGAGTGAACTCACATGGTTAGGGGAGGGCGTCAGCATGGCAAGGAAAAAAGGTGAAGCACAGCAACGACGTAAAAAGCCACAAGCACAATACGATGAACTCGACAAATACCCCGTAATGCCACCTCATGCTTTTGCACGAATTGTTCGTGATAAACAGACGCTCAACATCATTTACCAAATCATTGAACCTCCAATGACAAAAAAGGAGCAAGAACAACGCGATGAAATCATGGACATTTTCATTCGTTCACTCACCGCCAACATCGAAGATATCGACGCAAACCCTGAATCATACATTCGTACAGCAATGGATAAGGTCATCAAATCCTACGGAATGAAAATCAATAAAAAATCTAAATCAAAGATTTTCTATTACATTCGACGTGATTTGATAGGATATGGATTGATGGATGTTTTGATGAACGATGTCAACGTTGAAGATATTTCTCTTGACGGTACCAATGTTCCAATTTTTGCGTACCATAGGAAGTTTGAATCCGTGGAAACCACCGTGGTTTGGGAGACCGATGAAGAATTAGAATCGTATGTGATTAAACTGGCACAGCGTTGTGGCAAACACATTTCAGTGGCTGAGCCTCTGCTCGATGCTACGTTGATGGACGGGTCAAGAATTGTGATGAAATTGGGCCATGAAATCTCAACTCGAGGTTCAGCATTTTGTATTCGACGGTTCAAGGACGACCCGTTTTCACCTGCAGATATTGTAGCATTTAGAACCATGTCATCGTTAATGGTCGCCTACCTATGGATTGCCTTTCAAAATGAAGTACCAATGCTGTTTGTCGGCGGTACCGCATCGGGTAAAACCACAACACTCAACGCAATGTGTGTATTTATCCCATGGCAAATGAAAATTGTATCCATCGAATCAACGCGTGAAGTGAACATTCCACAACCGAATTGGGTTCCGGGCCTGACTCGACAAGGTTTCGGTGGTGAGTCTACGGATGGTGTCATCGGTGAGTTCGAATTGCTCAAAGCAGCCCTTCGTGAACGACCAGAATACATCATTGTGGGTGAGATTCGTGGTGCTGAAGCATATGTGTTGTTCCAAGCGATGGCCACCGGCCACTGTGCCTATTCGACAGTGCACGCAGACTCGGTACCTTCACTCGTGCACCGATTGGAGAACAAGCCAATCGATATTCCGCGTGTTCTTCTGCCTGCACTTGAAGCATGTTCTATCCAAATTCAAACTCGTATCAATGGAAAACGTGTTCGAAGAACCAAACAACTTGTCGAAATTGTAGGTATTGACCCGAACACCATGGAAGTGATCACCAACGAAGTGTTTCGATGGGATGTCTCTACTGATGATTTCGTGTTCAGTGGTAAATCGTATGTGTTGGAAAAAATCATGGTCAAGATCAACTACAGTCAAGAAGAAATGCGTAGAGAGTTAAGAACCCGAAAGCGAATTCTTGAATGGATGGTTCTCAATGATATTCGTAAAGCCGACCAAGTGTCGCAAATCGTCACAGAATACTATGTGAGGCCACATGAAATTATGGCACGTGTTGATGGACTTCGATAAGTAAGGCGGTGCGACCATGGAATTGACATTGTGGCAACGCATCTGCACAAGGGTGGTCGGTCCATTTGTCAAAAAGAAAGCAAGGCGAAACAAAGAATTGTCTGAAAGTCTTGTCAAAGGTGCCATTCCGATGATGCCTGAGGTGTACATGGCTACGGTGATTATGACTTCAATTGTTGTCATGTTTATCTCATGGGGTTTTGTCTCGTTGTTCTTCATTCCAGATATTGGCGTCATTGCGTTTTATGAAAGCATCCAAGACCCTGCATCCATCGACCCTTGTTGGGACTGGGAATATTGGAACGCCGATCTTGTTGATGAATCCCTGCCCGGTAAAGGATGTCCAGATTATCGCTTGCAAGTTTTTCCCGTGTTCCTCAAGTATGTCATCATCTTAATTGGTGGAGTCATCGTTCCATATGCTGCCTACAAATACAACATTGGTGGTGCAACAAGAGAAGTGACGCGACGGGCGGATATGATTGAAAAATACCTCCCTTACGCTGCGTCCTATACCGCTGCAATGTCTGCTGCAAACGCCACGCCAGCTAAAATTTTCAAATCGTTAGCGATGAATAAAGACATCTATGGTGATGTGGCTGACGATGCTGCTATGGTGTACAGAGATGTCTCCCTTCTCGGTTATGACCTGATCACAGCGATGCGAATGAGCGTCGACCGAGCCGCTTCGGTGTGGTTAACCGAATTTTTCCAAGGCATGATTGGTACGCTTACAGCAGGAGGTCAACTCAAATTGTACTTCCTTAATCGTGCCGAACATTACATGCGTGAAAATCGAACACGATTGCAATTGTTCCTTGAATCCATTGCACTTCTCGCCGAGTCGTACATTGTGGTTGCCGTGGCTATGCCTCTGTTCTTGATTGTCATGCTCGTCATCATGTTTTGGGTTTCTGGTTCAGGGGCTCAAATGTCAGAAGGTATGCTTTACTTCATTGTTCTTGGATTCGTTCCGCTCATCCACGTAGCATATGCTGTTCTCGTGTACACCAGCAGTAAAGAGCAGGAGATGTGAGGTGACGACGTGGCGAAGAAGAAGGAGAAAATTATTGTCGAACTCGACCTTCCAAAGGACGACAAAACACTCACTCGCCTCTACATCATCTTGTTTTTTTCAATTATCCTCGGTCTTTCAAGTGGTTTATTTTGGATCACAAATTCAGGCTTCGTTCCTACAGCAAATGGAGAACCTATGTTTACCAATTTATACTGTGGTGCCACCGCTAAAGACCCTGTCACCGGTGCCTCGATGGGCGATTACTTTAGGTCCAATCAAAAACCAACGTATGCGGCAAATCAGTCCTGTAACATCCTTCAAGACAAGGCTGATGTCATTGTTTGGGAAACCGAAGAACCCTGGACAACGGTTTCAAAACGTGCTCAGAATTTCAATGTTCCAGGGGTTCCACCCGAGGCAACAGGAGGCGTTGTGGTTGAACAACCGATGTGGCTCAATTGCACGATAGATGCGAAAGATGGAACGCCTTACACCGTTGCCATACGTTCACCTGATGGTGATCTTTTAGCATACAACAACGGAACAGTAGGCCAGTCAAAAGATTGTGGAATCACACTTCAAACCATCGAGGCCGGAGATATGTATGAGTTCATTGTGCTGAGCAACGGAGAAGGTGAGCCTCTGTACGAAGTCAGTTTCGACATGACCATTCACTATTTCGATGGTATTCCAACCAATATGAACAACAAATCATTATGGATTGGTCCAAGCCTCAACCTTGGTATCACATCAGTTCATCCAACTATTTTCCTCAATTTCTTTGGGTTAACCTTCTTTTTGCTTATTTTCCCTGCATCCTATTATTGGGAAAAAGTAGAGATAGCAAAAAACGAGATGGAGGAGAAATTCCCTGATTTCCTACGAGACCTCGCTGAATATTGGAAAGGTGGCCTCTCCATGACCGTCGCTGTTCAAACCCTTGCAACGTCGGAATACGGTGCATTAAATCATGAAGTCAAAAAGATGTCCAACCAACTCAGTTGGGGTATCAAATTTGGTGATGTGATTCATCAATTTGCTGAACGTGTAGGTACACCACTCATCAAGAGAGCCATTACGCTCATTCAAGAAGCGGACAAAGCGGGTGGAAAGATTTCGGACATTCTCGTCACCGCAGCAAATGACTCACGTGAAATTAAATTCCTTGAGGCTGAACGAAATCGTGCAATTGGTTCATACATTGCAGTTATTTGGACCTCATACTTCGTTTTCCTTGGTGTGATTGTCGTTCTTGCAAAAGTGTTTATTCCCGCGATTGCAAATTCAAATTCAGGTGGAGAGGAAGGCGGAGACAGTGGCGGACAAACCATTGGAAACATGTCGATTCGAAATGTCGACCCACTGTTTTTCCTTACCGTATTTTATTATGGTGTGACGATGCAAGCTATGGGCAACGGTTCAATGGCTGGATTGATGGCTAAGGGCCGATTTAGTGCTGGATTCAAGCAGTCTGGATTGATGATTGTTGTTGCCCTCATGGTCTTCAACATTATCGCATTCTCCAATGACCTCATCGGTGTTACTGAAATTCCAAGTCTATCGCCTGGCTCCGGCAGTTTCGTTCCTCAACCCATTAATTGGGGGTGAGGATGTTTGAGGTCAAACGATGAAGGTCAAGTGCATATTCTTGAAATGCTCACACTTTTCTGGCTCTTTTTTATGTCAGCCACGTTTCTCATTCGAGTTCAAGTTCCAGATGCTGAATCCGTGGCGCTTGATGCATCCCTCGAACTTGCTGCCGAAGATAGTCTCAACTACGGACTCGGCCTAGAAGCAACTGTGGAAGGTGAAAGCCGTCTCCACGAATTACTTGCAGCAGAACAGCATGACCAAGCATGTGCTCTTTTGCAAAATGCTATTGCATCAGGAAAAGAAGCAAATTGCTGGCTAGCAAAAGATAGTTCTATGTCGGTACCTTATGGAACAATTGGTAACCCATATGGAAACACCATCAGCGTCCATCGGCTCCTCAACGTCGATGGGCACGTATGGACCGTTACACTCGGAGTATGGAGTCGGGGCGGTGGTGCCTGATGCGTTCAAAACAGAATCATCTTCAAGATAATGAAGTTGCACAAATGCTACTTGCTACAGGAGTTGTGCTCTTGATGTCGTTGTTGTCCATGGCGGTGTTCGGCGTAAAAGTCGCTGGTTTGACCCTACCCCACGAACCCACCTCCGACGGTGTACTCGACACAACAGGCGAAGTGGTTGACATCTTGTCCGATGTGGTTGAACAACGAACAAATCTTTGGGTCGATGCAGGAGTTGACCCTGACCAAGCAGTCATCCTTGCCCTTGATTCAACACAAGAAGATTTGCTTCACCATGGCGAGATTCGTGGTGTTGAAATTAAGTTACTGGATTTTGAATCAACATCGATCGGTGGTGACCAAATGGTCGTCACTGGTGAGTTAGGCGTCTCCGACCAACACGTCATGATGCAAATCGATATCGAATTTACCATCACCATTTCTTAATCTACGACAGGCTCTGTTCATCCGCTTGTTTTCTTCGAAACAACGTGACGATTCGCTCCACATCATTGTCCACACGATGTGGGTCAACAATTGCCCAATTTGCAATTTTTGCTCGTTCAATGAGCCCTTCTTGAATGGCTCGTATTCGTTGCAAATTTGCGATGTAGCGTTCTGCCCTTCGATAGGTATTTTTTTCACGGTCGACAAACATCTGATGATGCAATGCTTCGTCGTTCACCACCATGACAACACCCATGGCGATTCCACCTGATTCGGTCCACGTCCTCAAAATACGTTCACTGGGCACGATGTGAACACCTTCAATGATCAAATCAAAACCTTCCCTTCTCGATTTTGCTATGGTTGCTTGAATCGCCTCTTCGAGAACTTGACAAGTTTCGAGCCAATCTTGCACTGGTTCTCTTGACGGTCCGAGCGAATACGAAGAACGATGAAGTGCAGGGGTTGCTTCATCGCGGTCAACCGACCTGAGTACTTCACGTATATTGTCGGTTGATACAATTCTATGAAATCCCTCACGTTCAGCTATTTTGATGGATGCAGTAGATTTACCTGTTCCTGTTGACCCTGCCAAAAGCAACAACCGAGGCTTGACTGAACTTGATTTGGGGGATGCATCAGACAGCCCAACCTTCACAGCCATGATGCTCATGGTGCACATGAGCACATGAGGATTATGCAAATCACCCCTGAAAACTCAAGTTTGAAACATGAATCCCTGTTGCCAAAACCATGGCCCACACCATTGATTCGCACTCGTTACCTTACGCACCTGACAAATGTGAACGAAAAGACATGATTTCGTTTGAGCAATTCCTATCCGTTGATATGAGAACAGGCACTGTGATTGATGTTGAGGACTATCATCAAATGAGAAAACCATCGTACAAAATAACGGTTGATTTCGGTCCAGTGGTAGGCACATTACAAAGTTCGGCACAAATTACAAATTATTCCACTCAAGAATTAATCAACAGAAAAGTGGTTGGTGCCATCAATTTAGGGGAAAAGATGTTGCCTGGTGGCTTTGTAAGTCAATTCCTCGTACTCGGTGCCTTGGAACCAGATGGTACTGTTCGACTGCTTGACGTTGACCCTTCAATGGCAAATGGTTCAACCATCCTTTGATGAGGGCATCAACTTCGACCGATGACAATTTGAAGTCACTCTTCTTCGTAGGTATATGAACGATGAAATGATGTATGTAGGTGGCCAATGGCGTTACGCATCAAATGGCGAAAAAAGCGAAGTGATCAATCCAGCAACAACGGAGGTTATTGCCACCATTCCCTTAGCAACATCTGCGGATGTTGAAGAGTGTATCGCATCGTCTCGAGTGGCGTTTGAATCAAAAGAATGGGGGCTTATGGACCCCGCAGAACGAGGTCGAGTTCTCAACCGAATGGCCCAAGCAACCTATGCACAAGCGAAAAATCTCGCCGTCATCGAATCCACAAACAATGGAAAAACATTCAGAGAAGCGCTGTCAGAAATTCGATACGGTGCTTGGACATTGGAGTATTTTGCTGGTTTAAGCGATAAAATCGAAGGCTCAACGATTCCTGTTCCTGGGGCTCGATTGAATTATACTCTTCGGCAACCCCTCGGTGTAACAGCTCACATTGTTCCGTGGAATTTTCCATTGCAACTCGCTCTCCGTTCTATCGCACCAGCACTTGCAGCAGGATGTACGGTGATTGCAAAACCTGCTTCTTGGACCCCATTGTCCTTGCTCGCTTGGCTCAAGGCTATGCAAGAGGCAGAGGTTGGCCTACCAGAAAATGTTGTACAAGTTATCACTGGTTCAGGTTCTAACATTGGAAACCAGTTATCTGGGCACAAAGGAATAGACGGAATTGTTCTCACCGGAGGAGTACCTACTGGAAAACAAGTGATGGCAGCAGCAAGCCAACATCTCACACCAATAACCCTCGAACTTGGGGGCAAAGGTGCGAACATCGTCTTTGACGATGCCAACTTGAACCATGCTGCTAAAGCGATTTGTTTTGGAATTTTCATGAACGCCGGTCAAATGTGCTGGGCTGGCTCAAGATTGCTCGTTCATGAATCGGTTCATGACGCCCTCGTCGACGCGGTATGCAACGAAATATCAGCTTGGAAAGTTGGACCCGGGATGGAAGAAGGTGTTCGAATGGGAAGTCTAGTGCATCCATCCCACAGAGACGAAGTTCTTTCCAAACTCAACCAAGGTCTTCTGGAGGGTGGTCATCTTGTGCTCGGAGGAAAGAGTGTTGATGGTGTGGGTAGTTTCATGGAGCCAACCGTTGTTACAGGCGTACAACCCGAACATTTCCTGTTCCAAGATGAACTGTTTGGACCTGTTCTCTCCGTGACAAAGTTTTCAGAGGATCGTGAGGCACTCTCCATGGCAAACAACACTGAATTCGGCTTGCTGAATGGTGTTTGGACCAACGACCTAAGCAGAGCACACAAGTTTGCTCGGGACCTTCATTGTGGTATGGTGTCCATCAATGAATACCCAATCACATTCCCACAAACTGCATTTACAGGGTGGAAACAATCGGGCATAGGTGTTGAACAAAGTCAAGAAGCACTGCGGTTTTACACTCGAGTCAAAAATGTCAATGTCAAACTTTGAGGGATACTCATGACGGTCCACACCGAAGACCTTTCCGGCGGCATTCGATTGCTCAGACTTACTGGGTCATCTGCGAGTCAATCCTTCTCAAGACAATCCATGCCGGTCATTGCAGATGCTATCCGTTCTGCCCTTCTTGACCAAGAGGTCAAAGGACTTGTCATCACTGGCGAAGGTCGGTTTTTTTCAGCAGGGGCAGATATCAATGCGTTCCAAGCGTCCATTGACGCCAATGAAGCACCACAGTTAATTCGTGACTTGACTAGTATCCTCCACCCACTCCTCATCAAAATGAGGCAGTCACCTACCATTACCGTAGCTGCCATCAACGGAGCTGCAGCAGGTGGAGGACTCGGCTTAGCCCTCTCCTGCGATGCTCGAGTCGCTTCATCCAAAGCAAAACTCGCTGCTGCTTACGCAAGTATGGGCCTCTCTCCTGATGGAGGAACGACTTGGCTGTTACCAAGACTTGTGGGTGAACAAGTGGCGCGACGATTCTTTCTCCAAAACGAAATTTGGAGTGGTCGAGAAGCACGGGATTATGGTGCTGTCGATCTTCTTGTCGAAGATGATGAGGCGTTGCTCGACACTGCTATTGGACTCGCCAGGCATTGGAGTCAATGGGGAAAGCATACCAAAGAAGCAACAAAACATCTGTTGCATGTCTTCGCTGATCATGACTTTGAAACCCACCTCAAACATGAACAAACCTTGATTGAAGCGGCTGGAATCACTCAAGAGTTCAAAGATGGTGTCAAGTCATTTCTGCAAAAAAAGTGAGCAACTGTTTCTGTATTCAATCAAATCCCAATCGTCAATATTCCTTTCATGGGATATAAGGGTACTGAATCAAGTCCATTGTAAAACTTGGAATTTATATATGATAAAACAAGATTCTACCATTTGAAGAATCCTTGGCCTGATTTTTTGCCTAAATTGCCTTCGTTGATCATGCGTTCAAGAAGAGGGTGTGGAGCATAACGGTCATCATTGAAGGAACGTTGAAGATTGAGCAAGATATCACGACGAACATCCAAGCCAACTAAATCAGTGAGCCGAAGTGGGCCCATGGGATGTTTATACCCAAGAACCATTGCTGTGTCGATATCCTCGGCACTCGCAACACCGTCAGCGAGCATTCGAATGGCCTCATTACCAAGCACAACGCCAAGACGACTCGTTGCAAATCCGGGAATGTCTTTGACAAGAATAGGGGTTTTTCCCATCTGAACTGCAACCTGTCTCGCTACCGATATGGTTTCTTCACTGGTTCCATCGTGTCGAACCAATTCCAACAATTCCATGATGGGGACGGGATTGAAAAAGTGCATACCGATGACTTTGTCTGGCCGTTGTGTAGCACTTGCTATCTTTGCAATCGATAAGGAGGAGGTGTTGGTACCAAGAATCGCATGAGGAGGGGCATATTCATCCATTTCGGTAAACACAGCCTGTTTCAACTTTGGAAGTTCAGGCACGGCTTCGATGACCAAATCGGCTGTCGAAAGAGCATCTTCCATTTCGTGGGATGAAAAAAGATGAGCATTCCATTGTTCTTTTTGTTCGGAAGTGGTCTTGCCTTTTTCGATACCTTTGGTCCAAAATGCGTCAATACGTTGCAGACCTTTTGCAAGGCTTTCGGGGTAGGCATCAAACAATGTCGTTTGCCAACCTGCTTGGGCACACACTTGAGCAATCCCTGCACCCATCGTTCCTGCACCGATGACTGTCACTCGTTTAATCGCCATGGACTGCTGTGGTATCTTCTTGTTCATGATGCTTCTCACTTTGTGCGATTGCTACACCACTGACAATCAGAAGAAATGAGACCAAAAGTGAGAATCCTAATTGTTCATTGAGCAATACATAGCCGCCAAGAATGCCGAATGGAGGGATGAGATACACGTACAATGCTGCTTTCCCCGCACCAATTTTGATAATTCCATCTGCATACCAAACGTAAGACACAACCGTTGACAACAGGGCCAAGAAAATAATGCCATACCATGCATTCATTGAAGGTGAGTGTATGGATCCACTCTGGATTGCTTCAAAGGCAACAAATGGTGTCAGAAACAAGAGTCCAGTCACGGATGACCACACTGTGAGAATCAATGGTGATAATCCAATATCATCTTCATCGCCCATCATGACTTTCTTCATCAGAATCGAAGAGGTTGCCCAAGATAACGCAGCGCAAGCAATGAACCCATTCCCAAGCCAACGCTCAACGGTATCAAGATCAGTATTGGGCGATGCAAAAAAGAGAATGGCAACGCCGGTAAAACCGAAACCAACCCCAAGGACGTGTCGTTTCGTGAATGCCTCGTGAATAAATAGCGAAGCAAGGACGGCGGTAAACAGAGGGTTGAGGGTGATCATCAACGATGCATCACCTGCTGCAGTTTTTCCCATTCCGAACATGAAGAAGAGTTGGTAAAGGAAAGTGGAAAAAAATCCAATCAAAAAAATGCCTTTCCACTGTTTCTTGGATGGCAACAACCATTTCCCTGCGAATTTAATGTAAATGATAAAACAAAAAACAGCGATCACATAACGAATCCATGCTGCAAAAACAGGAGGTACATCAAGAGCCACGACCCGTCCTGCGGGCCATCCAAAGCCCCAAATCATAGCAACGAGAAACAGTTTGAGATGAACAAAAAAATGTTTCATACAAAACGCTCCAGGCCGAGTTGAATCATCCTCGACCGAGGAAGCCCAATTTCAGGCAAACCTTTGGCAGGGGCGTGAATTTTTAACCCTTCTATCCGAGATACATACAAGCCGTAACTTGCAATATCTTCTGGCCTGTAGGGGGTTGGCAATCCCATGTTTGTGAGCGTTTGACATGCTTTTTCAGAATAGATTGGATAAACATTTGTCGAAAAGTGCATCCATTCTGAAACCCGTTGTGCATCGACATCGTCAAGTGTGAGGAGGTGTTCGAGCAAGGCCACATCAGGATATGAAACTGTTTTGAGAACCATTTCTACTTCTGTTTCCACATCCTCGGGCCACGCGTAAGGTGCTCTTTTGGCCCAAACATCTGCAATTCGAATGTGTTCGATGCTTCGCTGGTCTTGGATCGCATAGAGCGAATCGATGTAAGATTCGTCTTCGTAGGCATCTTCAACAAGCGATGGTAGAACATCGTAGAAACGCTCGCACATTTCTACGTTCATCCCGTAGAGCGAAACGGGAATCATTGGCTCACCTCTTATGCTGTTGCGCCAATACCTGATTCGATTTGTTTTGGAGTGAGAGGCTTTTCTGCAACCCACTGTTGCTTGAACAAATCGATGAGAGCTGCTTCATCTTCCGCTGTTGGAAGGTGCTCATACACATAGGCTTGCCATTCTTCATCGGTTCCTGTGAATTCACTACCATCGGTGTTGAATCGCTTTCTTTTCATGGCACCAATTTCTCGATTGAAGTTTTCATGAGGAACATAAAGCGGAGTTGCTCCCTCAGGAAGGTATCCGTTCAATTTTTCGATTTCGCCAGCGATTTCATCATGGTAATGACCGCGTGCTTCTTCGTTCAAAATCTCCTTGTCCACGTCAACGCCTTCATCGAGTTTCTTACGCTCATCCCATCGGCCTTTGATGCCCCACACGTAGGCCCAATGGGCTGAAGAGGATTCATCAACACCAAACAAATCGTGGGCTGTTGCCACCCATTTGTTGATGTATCGTTGAAGCATATCGAGTGGAATAACACCTGCTTTGATGATTCTTCGAAGTCCGTTGGATCCAGTTCCTAGATGGAATGATTCTTCTTTGAGCATTGGGCCCATTGAGGCTGCTAACGGTTTGAACGCTGAGGTAGAGAGCATACCAAGTTGGAACTTACCATCTCGGTCAACAAACATGGTGTAGCAGAAAAAGTCCAGCCAATGTGGCATTGGTCGGTTAAAGGCACCGAGCAGTCGGTCGCCATCCTGAGCATTCCTTTCAAGCAGTTTCTGTGCTTCTCTTCGACCTTGTTGACCAAAGTAGGTCATGAGGAGGTAAGCCATTTGCCAACCATGGCGTTGTTCTTCTGCCATAATGCGAGCTGCTGCGTACCTGTCGTAATCGGTAGGAGCAGTCGCGAGGAGATGGCGTTGTTGTTCGACGGAGGCAAATTCCGTGTCCCCTTGAACTGTAATCAATGTCACGAGGGCATCACGCATGCTTTGATGTGGCACTTGGAGTGATCGTTCCCATTTTCGTTGTCCTTCAAAATCGCCAAACTCGATGGTTTCACCTGCCCTATCCCAATCGAATTGGATTGAGAGGTCGAAGTCACCCAACCATTCTCGCTTGAATCCTACTCGGTCTTGCCAGTCATTGAAGTTTGCAATCCATTCATCCCATGTTTGTGGAAGGTTGTCCATGTATCTCGGAGGGACGGGTCCTCCTTATACTCTTTACGAACATGTTCGCACGAACATGTTAGGGGCTTTGGTTGCGGATGTCATCCTTGAAGGCATACATGACGCCCGATTCTATGCGTTGGAGTTGGGTTGATAATGTAGATTTAGCAACACTCAACTGTTCGGCCAATTCCGAAAGAGAAATCTTGCGAGGTACATCATAATACCCCTTCTTCAGGGCAAATTCAAACACCTCAAGTTGTCGTGGCGTGAGCAGTCTGTTTGAATTGTGGCGAGTGGAGAGCAGCCTGTAAGGAATCGACGCCGCGTCAAATAATCGAAACATTTCTTTGAGGTTCTCTTTGGATGATTCAATCAGCCATTCTACCCAACCATCTCTCACTTCAAAGGGTGTTCGGGGTACCACCCCGGCTTGACGCAAAGGTTTGAGGAACCCTCCCCCACCAGCAACAATTTCAACACTAAAATGCTGCTCTGAAAGTGATTTTCTTGAATCAACACCCACGTGTTCCTCAATTGCAGCACTCATGTCGATATCACTCCAGCAGCGTGCCATGCCTCTTCCTTTTGACAACGGCATATGTTCTTCGATTCGAAGAACGCCTGATGGATTCTGACGAGAAACATCTCCAGCCCAGTGACCTTCAGGAAGGCGAACTTCGATTCGTACTTGTTGAGCCATAATCGTCACTTAAAGTGAGTGTGTTCGTTCTCTTTGATGAACGGTTCCAGTTTCAACATCAATGATTTCTGATGTGGTCGTTGCTGTATGTCCTGAAAATTCAACACCGGGCAAGTAACCGTCGCACACACCAGCAGCTGCAAAAATTGAATTCGTACTTCGACATAGATCTTTTGCCGACCAAATCCTCGTCAGATCATCACCAACCATCTGAACCGCTCTTGCTTCTTCTTGGTCGCTACGGAAAACGAGTCGCCCCTCGAAGATCCCACCTAAACCACGAATCGCTGTTGCTGAAATCACACCTTCAGGAGCAGCCCCAATGCCGAGCAACACATCAAATGGGCCATCCTTTTTTGCAGCCCATATCGCTCCGGATACATCCCCATCACCGAGGAGGTGGAGGTCTGCTCCTACATTTCGAATCGTTCGGAAAAGGTCGTCGTGTCGGGACCGGTCGAGACTGACCACTTTCACTTCACTCATCGGTTTGTCATGAACATGGGCAATTTGTTCTAAGTTGTAAGCAACATCACCTTCGAGTGAAAGATGACCTTCGAGGTCTTTTCCGGCCGCTATTTTGTCCATGTAGCAATCGGGAGCATGGAGGAGTGAACCGCGTGGCCCTGCAGCAAGGACTGCTATTGCATTTGGTCGATCGTAAGCACAATTGTTGGTGCATTCAAGTGGGTCGACAGCGATGTCGATTTGAGTGGCGTTGGGCATCCCAACCATCGAACCCAGTGGCTCACCGATATACAACATAGGAGCTTCGTCCCTCTCCCCTTCGCCAATGGCGACGCGTCCATCGAATGGAACTTCGTCAAAACATCGACGCATGGCTTCGACGGCTGCTTGGTCAGCAGCGTTTTTATCCCCTTTTCCTTTCCATTGGCCGCAAGCAATAGCAGCCTGTTCAACGGCGTGAAGGAATGCTTCGCTCAGGTCCGAGGTCGTTCCCATGATTCAACCAAACACATGATGCCCATGAACTCAACGGTTCAAAACATTCACGAGCAACTTCACTTTTGATCGAGTGCATTCTTCATTTTTGAAACGACATGAATACCGCTGATGGATGCACTTGGGTATTGACCATGCTGGTCTTTTTCAAGCGATTTGACCATATCAAAAACACAAAGCAGACCTGCACTCACGCCAGTTAGAGCTTCCATTTCAACACCAGTTTTGTACATGGCTTCAACGGTGACAGTGCACCGTAGATTGACTCCCTCCCAAACCCAATCGACCTGAACACCTTCGATCGGAATTGGATGGCAATGTGGGATGATTCGAGGAGTTTCTTTGACAGCTTGAATAGCCGCAATGGTTGATGCTTGGAAAACGTCTCCTTTCTTCACATGGCCTTGTTCGATGGCAGATTTCGTTTGAGTTTGCAATGTCAAAAGTCCAGTAGCAACTGCTTGACGAAACAACACTTCTTTTTCGTGAATTCGAACCACAGCTTCAATCTTGATTGGTGTATCTCCAGTCAACCTAATCCCTCCTTCCAAACGCTTCCTGCAGAAGTCACTTCTTTTTTCCAAAGTGGGGCTTGTACTTTTAATGTGTCTATGAGCCATTCACAAGCCAAGAATGCTTCTTTTCGGTGGGCACTACCAACGTGAATGGCTACAATCGGTTCATTCGCATCAACACTTCCAATTCGATGGGCTAGACCAACAGCAAGCACACCAAATTCTTCGATTGCTTGATTCGCTAGTTCATACAGGACTCCTGAGAGTTTATCCTCCCATGCGTCAAATTCCAAACGGTAGACTTCGTGTTCACCCTCTTGTGGCCTTGTGATTCCGAGGAAACTTACGATAGCCCCGCACCCCGCTACATCCAACTGCCGCAGAAGTGCATCTGAATCAAGTGAATCTTTGGCCTCGAGGACGATGATATTTCCACTCACAATGATGCGAAGGGAACGCATCATTCAAACCTCTCGCTTCATTACCATGGCCATGGGCGGAGACAATTCAATCACCATCATGGGTGCTGGACTCTCCGGATTGGCAGCTGCAACCCTCCTAGCTCGAGCAGGAAAAGAAGTGCATGTTCACGACATTCGAGCAGATTCGGGTGCTCGATTCGATGGTGATTTTCAAGCCTTAGAAAATTGGAGTTACCCCTTTGACTTTTTTGACCAACTCAAAGAATGGGGATTTGATACCAATGAATTCAAGGCCACTGAATTCAGTGTCATTGACCTAATTCACCCCGATGATGAAATCTCACAACCCAAAACCGATGGCGTCGCTTATCGTATTGTGGAACGCGGAACATCCCCCCATACCATCGACCAAGGATTCAAAAGAATGGCTCTTGAAGCGGGTGCTCAACTTCACTACAACTCAAAAATTGATAGTGCCAATGCAGATATCATCGCTTGTGGACCAAAAAATACCTCCGCTGTTGCGTACGGCGAAATTTTTCACACCAAACATGAGAACATCATCGCATTTCAACTCAACGATAAGTTGGCACCCGGTGCGTACTCCTATCTGATCGTCATCGACGGGGTTGGGCTCATTTGCACATGTTTATGGCGAAAACAGAAAAAATCAGAAAGATTCCTCAATGAAACAATTGCTTGGTATCAACGTCATTACCCCAATATCGACATGGAACCCGTGAAAAGAGTCGGTGGAAAGGGCGATTTTACCATTAACAAACATTACAAAGTTGATGGTAAATATTACGTTGGGGAATCTGGCGGTCTTCAAGACTTTATGTGGGGCTTTGGAATGAGGATGGCGGTTTGGTCTGGCGTTCTTGCAGCAAGAGACATCCTCGGCCAAGGAGACTATGAAAAGGATGTTCGAAAACAACTTCTGCCCTATGTAAGAACCAGCGTTACAAATCGATGGCTGATGAATCGAGTTGGTGATAAAACATTCAAGCGTATGTGTCGGCAATGGATGAACGACCAAAAAAAGAGTGGTGAAGGCCTCCGTTGGATTTCAAATTTATTTCGCCCGACAATTCTAAAGACGATGCTGTATTATTGTATCGAACCATTCATGCTCGAAAAAGACACCTCAGCAATGAGTCGAGGCGTACGAAGAATGCCATTTCGAAATGCGAAACCGCGTGATGTTTGGGAACCTTCTGAGGATGCTATGCGGGTCAAGAAACGATGGGACGACCATAGAAAAAAGGGTGGCCATGTGTCGTTTGAAGAAGAAAACAGTTCCTAATTCACAAATATCCTGTGCGATTTCTTCTTAACATTAGTCAATGTGGAGAATATCATGAGCGACCTTTATGGATTGAAACTTGAACCTCTTTCAAACAAACTCGTAAATTATGGTGTAACTGAAAATGGCATCGCTGTCATTGAATTATGCTCGGACTCTGCGGGAAAACCACTTTCAGAATCGAGTGATAGATCCCCAAATACATACACTCATGAAATGATGAGAGATTTAGATGAAGCCATCGTTCGTGCCCGATTCAACGATGATGTAACCTGCATTGTCCTGACGGGGAACGGAGCATCCTTTTTCTCAGCAGGTGCTTCGATTCAAATGCTGAACAGCGTTACCCCTGGCTTCAAATATAATTTCTGTCTTCACGCCAACGAAACCCTATCAAGACTTGAACAAACACCGAAATTGGTGGTTTGTGCTATCAACGGTCACGCCGTTGGTGGTGGTTTGGAAATCGCAATGGCAACCGATATTCGAATCGCTCGGAAGAACTCCGGAAAAGTCGGCCTCCCAGAGATCAACCTTGGCGTTCTAGCTGGAACTGGTGGAACAGCAAGGCTCACCCGACTTGTAGGAAAAGCCAAGGCCCTTGAAATGATGGTCACAGGTGAACTTTGGTCCTTTGAAGATGCCCACTCACTCAACCTTATCAATCACATTTGGGAGGGTACTGCACAAGATTTCCGAAGAGATGTTTTGGATTGGTGTTCTCAATTTACATTACCAAATAAAGCAGTGAAAGCTGTTGGTAACATCAAGCGTTCATGTCAAACTGGACCTGAAATTCCATTTGAATACCACCTTGCATTGGAGCGTGAACTTCAAGCAGCACTCTTCAACAGCACAGATGCAAAGGAAGGAATTGCAGCCTACGTCGAAAAGCGTGTTGCACATTTCACTGGTCAATGATTGTGCTGAGGTGGAGAAATGAACGTTTCAGTTCCTGCAGATGTACCAGATGAACTCATTGAAACCTACCTCGACAACATGAGGGCCGCTACTTGCGGAACTGGGTCAATGAATCTCTTTGCTTGTGATCAAAAAATTGAACACTTAAATGACGATTTTTACGATGGAGGAAAAAAGATTCCTCTCTCATCAAATGACCCACATCACTTGTTTCAAATTGGTGCTCGAGCAGCCCAAGAAGGCACCGTCGGAGTTTTGGCTGGACAGCTTGGTCTCATCTCTATGTACGCAAGAGATTATCCAGATATCCCATACTTGGTGAAATTGAATTCGAAATCACATGTTGTGCCTACGAGCCAACGCGACCCTCTTTCCCAGTCGATGTGGGATATGGACGATGTGATGTCTCTAGTTCACAATGGGGTCAACGTCGTCGGCATCGGTTATACCATTTACATCGGCTCCGAGTATGAGCATGAAATGCTCACAGAAGCGGCCCAATTCATTCGCCAAGCACACGAACTTGGAATGATTTCCGTCGTGTGGATGTATCCAAGAGGAAAAGCAGTAACGGATGAGAAAGATCCACAACTTATCTCAGGTGCTGCTGGAGTTGCTGCATGTCTTGGCGCAGATTTTGCCAAGGTGAATTATCCAAGAGCCTGGGAGGGTATGACGCAACCTGAATCATTCAGAGTTGCTGTCGAGGCTGCCGGTCGCACCGGTATCATTTGCTCTGGAGGTGGATCTTTACCAGCACGAGATTTCCTTCAACGCCTCCATGACCAAGTGAACATCTCTGGATGTAGGGGTGCTGCTACTGGAAGAAATATTCATCAAAAATCTACTGAAGAAGCTGTTCGAATGACTGCAGCATGTCATGCCATAATTTGTGCAGGTGCTTCGGTTGACGAGGCTATGGCAATCTTCGAAAGTAACTGAATTCAGTTGTCCTGGTCTTGACAATACTGAACGATTTCGGCGAGGGTTAGTTCCTCATTGTAGATGGAATGGTGATGAGCTAAGACCTCTGCTGGAATCAATTTCCCAGATTTTTTTCCTCGCTCCAAGTTTCTCTTCTGAAGAATGTGAAGTGGTAGTTTTGGCATGGATTGTAATTGAATTTGATATCCATGCTTCATTGCTGCATGAACATATGGACAGAGTTCCCAAGCTTGTAGATGAGTATTATCGATGACAATGAATGGTTCGAGTTTCTCCATGGCCATCACACAGCGACGAAGATTCATTTCATGATACAGCGAAAGTTTGTCTGAATCGAAAATATATTCACCATCAATCATGAAAAAATCATCTGTTGAATACACACTCTTGACACGAATGTCTTGAAGATCATGTTGAACAAAAAATGATTTGCCTGAACATGTAGGTCCTCGAAGCAAGAGCAACGTACGTGGAAGTTGCTCCATCACGATTCGTCATCAAATTGAGTGGTAAATGAGCCGTCTGGACCCAAGATGATTGGATTACCTTCGACCCACTCAGGACAGTGTTCAGAGACCCAATCTCGAGTTGCCCATTCGCAAATGTCGTATCCACCAGATAAAATTCCAGATCTCTTAATGTAACCAACCTTCACAATATCCTTGTCTTTGGAAAGGACATTTCCAAGTTGTTGGCTGGTTGTCCCGTGGCGCATGGAGGAATTGATGTGTTCAAGAATTTCTGCTGTGTTCCTTGGTCGGTCATTCAAATATTTCTTGATTTTTTCACGAATTCGTGTTGTTTTCATCTTACTCTCCTCCTCTTAATTTTACCAGTTCCTTACCACAGCATCTGATATTACGAAGGAGCGAGGCTACTGATATAACCGTTACCCTCTTTACGAACGAAGTTGTTACATAATTGTGGTAAATATCGGTGTTTTTTTTACATTCCCAGAAATAATGTAAGTTATCCTCTACTTTTTCCAAAGGAAATGTGTAACTAATTGTAACTATTTATCTAATTAACTTATATATACTTTGAATTTACAGCATCCATACATCGAAAGTGGCAGAGTTATGACAATTCGCGCAATTCGCAGCCGAACACATAGGAAAATTCTGCATCATTTAATGGATGGTTCTGCTACAGTATCAGAATTGGCAGAATTAACTGGAATGAAATTACCACATATGTCGCTCGGTTGTAAACAATTAAGAGAATCTGGCGATATTCAAAGAGAAGATTCAAGCGGCATTCGCGGGGCGTTTCTAAGGCTGACGACCCAAGGTACGGATCGCATAAAAGGGGACATGATTCATCATTTGCTTCGAGCAAAAATAGGTGAATTTGACAAAAAAATGGATGCCCTCGTGATTAAAAGTGAAGGGTCAAAAGTCTTGATAGGTTACACAAAACCTCCCCTTCATAACCTCCAATTTATTCCAAACCTAAGGGCCCTGAGAATGCCAACACAGGATGAGAATTCCAATGGAAACTACGGGGGGACTTGGATTTCAATCCTCCATTCGAATATCTCTTGGCATCTACTTTCAGATGGTTCTACAACAACACCAAACGAATCGGTGAAAGGAACGCTGATCGATTTTCAGGAACCGGTTCAAAAAATTGGACTGGCTTGGGCCAGTATCGTCCATGAAAACTTCGACCAACAACTTCGTGAAAAGCAATGGTTTTCCGCAACTCTCCCAACATCTGAAATCCCAATCTTTTCTTTGGGCGAATATCAAATCGGCAAAATCGACAAAAAAATTCCTTATCGAATCACAAGAGGCGTTTTTGCAACGATTCCTTCGTCCATCGAACGGGAATTGATGATTCAACAACTCGCTCGCCACACGAACACTGCAGTTCAGATTCAATCCACATTTTCTAAAATGCCTTCTTCGGTTCTTGTTGAGTGGGTAAAATTGGTTCATCCTCGTTTGAATCTCGATAAGGTAGAGTCAATAGCAAAGGACCTCCTGACAAAAAGCAAAGATGGAAAAGGTAGGCCATCAAAACGCTTGACGGAGCTGAGAAGAGATTTCCAAAATGTCGAATGGGTGGAATTTGATAACCAAGATTCGCTTCATCTCTCGGTATCTGGATGCAACGAGCGTGGACTGAGGGCGGTTGCCGAATATCTCTTGCATTCATCGCAACCATGGATTCTTGAATGGAATTTGGATTTTCCAAATGATGACCTGCTTGACCGTTGTCTTTCACAACAACATTGCGTGGCGATCATCACAAAACGTGTCGATTCAAAAAGAATAAACAACGCAAGTGTCATCATTCGACCCTCTTCCCGCATTGGAGAATTGGAAGTTCAGGTGTCACGCAGTGGAGTGTTTTCGATTCATCTCGACCAATTCAAAGAACAACACTTGAATGAAGGTTCATTCATTGTTCCAAAAAATGCAGAAATGCTCATTCAAATGAAAAAAAATCTGGCTCCTCAAGAATCAAAAGTTTCTCAACTTCATACTGAAACAATAACGCCTACATTGAAAGCTGCAATTGCAAGTTATCCGATTGGGGATTCGAACCTTGCAAATTCCATTGAACGGCAAGAACCTCTAGCCTCTTGGATTGCATCTCCGATGCACGAACGTTCACAACGATTCGAACGAATCCAAGATCAACTGCCACAAGGATGGATTGAGCTCATTGATATGAAATTGCTGTCAGACGAAATGTTACTCAAAAGCGCAACGATGGGAGGCCAGTCATGGCAAGAGGCCATGATGATTGAAATAAAATTTCGATGCATCAATAGTCCAATGTTTCTTTTGAAATTATACGAAACCTTGCAACATGGTCACGAAGAATTTGCAGCAGGCTTCACATTATATTGCATTGATTTCATCGAGCAATCCTACCAGGAAATGATAGATGTAGCATTCGAGGCATGGATGAAAACTCCAGTGTTCACAAAATATGTCTTAGAGGCACTGTTTTCTTCAGATGTTCTTGAATCAAACGTGGAACGAAAAAGAATGCTCTATAAACTTTTCATGCAACATTTTGATTCAGGAAAAGATAGGTTGCTCAACCAATGGTTGCAGTATCACCAAACCAATCAAAATCAAGTGAGCAATGAGTTTATTCAAAACTGCATCGAACTGTTTCCACTTGATTGGTGGAGAGAGGATGCAAATGCATGGTTTCAATTTCTTTCATCAAGCAAATCTGGGAGGGATTGGCTTGCAAACAAAGACATTCCATGGTCCATTCAACTTCTCGGTCATCCTACAATAAGGTCAACGATTCCTGGTAAAATCAATTCAGAACTTGAACTGCGAACGATTGATATGAGCACAATAGAACGTGTTCTGTCTCAAATCAATACGAAAAATGCTCACCTGAACGACCTCCATCTCATCCTCCTTGCAAAGGAGAGCGGGGGTATTCCTCGTTGTACGACACATCACTTGCTCGGCTGGTTGTCAAAACCAGTCCAACGATGGCCGAAATTTTCAATTTCATCTTTTTCGAATGAAGATGAAGAAATTGGCCACTTTTTATTCCGATTATATTCAACAAGATAGTCAAAAAATCCGATGGTTTCAAGAAGTGTCATCTCGTGCAAAGAATACCGTACCTGCAACATCGGGCTGAGCCTAAAGGCAATGAGGTCTGACACCACGGTACGGCCGCAATCGAAGGCCACATTGACCGAAAGGGATGAA
>JAYODQ010000055.1:0-9314 GCA_038106355.1 Candidatus Poseidoniales archaeon
ATGCCACATGTTGTTACATCTCCATGCGTGAACCACAAATACCAAGAATGCGTTGCTGTTTGTCCAGTTGAAGCATTCCGAGAATTAGACACCTACTTGGTCATCGACCCCGACGAGTGCATTGATTGTGGTGCCTGTATTCCAGAGTGTCCAGTAGAAGCAATTTTTGCTGATACAGATGTCCCTGCAAACGAGGAAGAGTGGATTGAAAGAAATGCCGCAGAAGCTGTCGATGCACCAGTCGCAGAAGGCGACTCCCCTGTCCTTGCAGATGACTAACCGAGTAGGCTGACAATCGAAATCAGCGACACATGGTCAAATTTTAAGAGGTGAGATGATGCCCGATTTTGAACAATTCCGTCGAGGGAGTGACCTTCTCAAGCGTGGATTTGCGAGAATGCAACAGGGCGGAGTCATCATGGACGTGGTGAACCCTGAACAAGCAGCAGTAGCAGAGGATGCTGGTGCTGTTGCCGTCATGGCCTTGGAAAGAGTGCCAGCGGATATCCGAAAAGCAGGGGGTGTCGCTCGAATGAGTCATCCAGATATGATTCGTGGTATCATCGAAACAACTTCGATACCCGTTATGGCAAAAGCCAGGATTGGCCACGAATCTGAAGCTAGAATTCTTGAGTCCATGGGCGTTGATATGGTTGACGAATCTGAAGTACTCACCCCTGCGGATCCATTTTTTCACATCAACAAGAAAGAATTTGAGATTCCATTCGTTTGCGGAGCCACACATTTGGGTGAAGCGGTTCGGCGAATTTACGAAGGTGCTGCCATGATTCGCACAAAAGGCGAGGCGGGAACGGGTAATGTCGTCGCCGCTGTCACTCATGCTCGTATCATCGACCAAGAAATTCATCAAATCCAATCGCTTGATGACAGTGGACTTGACATTGCAACCTCTCAAATTATTGAGCGTTTTAAAGTGCTTTCCAAGCATTCTGAACTTCCAGGAAGTCACACCATGACACCTTTTGGACCAATTGATGATGAGATGGCAAATGAAATCAAATCAATTCTCCAAGATGTTCATTCCATGGGGCGACTTCCAGTTGTAACTTTTTCAGCAGGCGGTATTGCAACACCAGCTGATGCAGCTCTCATGATGAACATGGGCATGGATGGAGTCTTTGTTGGCTCTGGAATTTTCAAGTCAAGCGATCCTCAAACGATGGCGGAAGCAATTGTGTTAGCAACCGCTCATTACAATGAACCTAGTAAGGTAGCCGAAGCTATGGGGATGATGCAAGGTGTGCCAATGAAAGGGGACGAACTTGAAACACTTGAGGTTCGTCTCGATGAACGTGGTTGGTAATTAGTTGAGAGGGTCGGAAATACCAATCTCTCCAAGGGTCCACTTGAGTGTTTTTACGACACCTTCGAGTGCCTTGTGATTTCGGGCAGCCTCTTTCATCCCTTCAGTATCTTTTTCTTTTTTACATGCTTCATACCAGTCTTTCCATTGATGCATTTTTTCTTCTGCTCTTTCGAGCATTGCCTCAATCTCTTCCCAAGTTCGGTCGTATCGTCGTTGTCCAGCCATGATGCTCAATTTCGGCCGCTTGCCGGTGTTTTATTAGACTAACGATTCATTTTGCGCTATGAGTTTATCTGTGGGATTCGTTGGTTGGCATGGAACGAACCAGTTGGGATCATGACTCCATCTCCGACCACACAGTTCGTCAATTGAACATCATCTCCAATTTCACAACATTCTCCGATAATTGAGGATTGAATATTGCAATTTGTTCCAATGCTGGTTCCTTTCATGACATAAGAATGAGCAAGTGTTGATTGAGCAGCAATACTACAACCTTCATCGATAAACGATGCTGAAATTGAATCTGATTCACATGAAGAAAGGCTGTATCCTTGGTCTTCAAGATGAGACCCGTCCTTAAGCATAAATGGCAGATATTCTGTATTTTGCAATAGTGCTGTTTGTGCTTTGAGAAGTTCTTCAGGATGCCCCACATCAAACCAGAGTCCTTGCACCTTTTTTGCATACATTGGCCAACCCATTTCAAGAAGGTGAGGAAAAAGATTCTTACTGAAATCGTATTTCACTCCCAATGGAATGTGGTCAAAGACTTCGGGCTCTATGATGTACAATCCAGCGTTAATAAGTTTTGAAAACGCTTGTTCTATGGTTGGTTTTTCAGCAAATTTCGTAATGAAGCCTTCGTTCAAACCTTCGGTCATTGCACCATCTTGCTTTGTTGAAAGCCCCACGATACCGTACTGTGTGGGATCGTCCACTTCCCACAACGCCATCGTCACTTTCGCCCCTGATGTTTTATGAGCTTCGAGTAAAGATGAGATTTCATACGACGCAACTGAATCTCCTGAACCAACGATGCAAGTTTCATGAATTTCATCGGAAAGCAATCGAACACTGCCTGCTGTACCCATTGGCGTCGATTCTTGATTAACCCTTGATGGGATTGAAAAGAGTGTGTTCCAGCTGCGAATGTGTTCTTCGAGTTGTTCACCCCGGTAGCCTGTTGTAACAACGAGTTCATGTACACCTGCCCTCACGAGTGCTGAGGCAACAAAATCAATCACTGGTCGACCAAGAAGTGTGACCATTGGTTTTGGTTTCGATAGTGTGAGTGGCCGAAGTCTTGTTCCCTCTCCACCGGCCATGACAATGCCGAGCATGATTGGGCCTCACTTTCTTTTCATTGCCCCAACACTGACTTTTGGCTTCTTTGCTTTCTTCGGTTTTGCGACGTTCTCGGTGTTGTAATCACTCATTCCAAGACCACCCATGATGAGTGTACCTTGAGAAAGTAGTGTATCAACAAGATTTGAAGCAACTTCTTCTGATTCAGCACCGGTTTTCATTTCGGTCTTCACTTTTTTGTTATGATCGGTCATCCATGATTCTCGTTCTTGTTGGGACAGATTGAGTTGTTCGCGGGTTTGGTTCACTTCGACCATCATTGCGTCAATTTTTTCGTGGACTTGATTTGCTTTCTCTCTGAGTTCAACGGATGTTTCGTGGAGCCTGTCACCTTCAGCCTTTAAGAAATCGCGATGAGAAAAAGAGTCATCAAGTTCGACTTTCAATTCATCAGCTTTTGCAATAACTTCCAACATCAATTGATGAGATGCATCGGCTTCAGCTGTCAACGTTTTAATTGCAACATCAATATCCGAAAGGTCAAGCTTGACCATCTCAAACTTCCCAACCTCTGGTTCCAATTCGTCGACGCGTTGTTTCATCCGTTTTAGGTCGGACATGATTTTATCTTCGCGCGTTTTACTGACCGATGTGGTTTCAAATGTGGATTCTAAATTTGCAATTTCACCTTTGAGTCGTATATATTCTGCAGAAGCAGTTTGCTTTTCTCCTTTCTCTTTTTTACGGCCTTGGGATTGATTGATGAGGTCTTTACGTTGTGCTTGCAAAGCATTTCGCTTTTCCTTGTGAACATTGATTTCCGCACGTAACGCTTTCATTTCAGCAAGGAGGAGATCATGCTTTTCACGGTGTTCTTTGTACTGCTTTTGAATTGAATTTCTTTGTTCAGCCACGGCTTTTGCTTCAGTGTTGAAGTTGTTACGAGTATCTCGAAGTTTTCGGACTCGTGCTTCCATAGAATAGAGATTTTCTCGAAGTGCTTTTTCGCTCTCAGGCTCAAAGCGTTCATCACGGACCATGCCAGTTCCACAATATCCACATTATCAATTCTATGGGTGGCATAATGTATTCAAATTTGGCCAAATAAGTAATACAAACTCATGAAGATGCTGGACAAAACTCCTATGCCACCTACAACGAAGGCGAATATGGATGAAGATTGGCGCAACCATTGGCGGAATTCAGTTCGCACTCGAACATTGATTTGGCGACCAAGAATGAGTTCACCATCCTCCTCCTCCAGACGAATTGATACTGTTGCGTCGCCTTTGCCTTTTGGAAGGAGGGTTTGCCATCCAACTGTACCGTCTTTGAGCAATCCAGACATGATGCCAAGCACATCATCATCCCCTTCGGCTGCTAAGGGAAGTGGTTTGTCGCTCCACCAGTATTTCTCACCCGGTGACAAGCGATACTTGAGGGCTACATCCCGTGGTTCAAAATTCGGGGTTTGAATTCGATAGACAATCGTTCTTGGTTGATCTGAAAGGTTGTGCATCATGGTGAAGAGATTCGCATGCGTAGTCACAACATTTTCCATATCGACTTCAAAAATTAAATCTGGGAATGCTGACTCTCGTCCCGATTCCAAATCCTGCTTCAAACGATCGATCATACGGAAAAAAGCCGGACATGATTGATTCACTTTTTGAAAAAGTGCCAACCAAACCTCTAGGGAAAATGTGTCATTATTGAGAACATAATCAAGGCCGTCTTTCGTAAAGACTTCCTCTAACTCCTCTCGCATTGTTTTCCTATCAAGACCATTTGCGTGACGATACAAGGTAATGAGAAATTTTTCTCGCCCGAATTTCCTATCGATCTTTTTGTTGAATCCAGATTCAACTTCTTTAATGTACTCATCATAACTTGCTCTCAGCAATGGGTCCATATGGGTTCGAAGCAAATCGTTGAACACCATTTGAAGGGTCGATGGGTGAACAGGTGGAGAATATGCCATCAATAGGCCGGTTTTTTCAACCATGTTGAAATTCGAATTACGTGTTGTGAGGTGTTGTCCAATCGATAATATAGTGAATGAAAAGGAGGTGAACAATGCAAGATTCCCATATTCTTTTGAGATATCAAATACGATTGAAAATAGCAACAAAAGAATGGCAAGGAGAGCATATAACAATGTCCAAGTGTGCCCTGCCATTGACTTTTGAAGATGGAAATCTAATCCATCAAAGCCATGCAGAGACTCGACGGACATCTGTTGATTTTTGTAAAATTCGACCCTGTTGTGAAATGTCTGCAACGAAAGGCGAACTCGAAATCGATGAAAACCGATCGCAAAGAGATAACCGGTGAGAAGGATAAGACATAATATTGCATTGGTAACTGCAAATGTGAGATTCACTGTGGGCTGAATACTGTCAATCCACCATTGTGGAGAAGCACCTTGATATGCCCAAGCCATGAAATAGACAAAAATCGAAACGCAAGGTATGAGAATAATGAGACGCAATCCGGAACTAATCACTTGACGGTCGATAGCGTGCAATACTTGTTCAGAGAGTCGAAATCCTGGTGAGGCATCTTTGTCGGAGCCTGATGAGATGGTTTCTTGCAAGGAATCCGAATCGCTCATACCTCTACCACTCCCAAATATATGAAAAGCATTCCACCTCTAATCTACGAGTTTCACTACAATTTTTGAGGATATGTCGTGGTTCAATTCGCAAGAATCACCTTCGTCAAGTTGAACGGACATACCAATCCGTTGCAATGTTCTCCCGATGTTAATACCTTGTTCATTCAGGATTTTAGCTTGCTGAGGTAAAAAAAAGGTGGCTGAAATAATACATTGGCGACGTTGTGGAGCTTGTGAAAGAAGAAAATATTGTTGCTCTGTTTCGTTGATTCGACGTAATATCTGTTCATCCGGTTCAGGAATTTCTCTTCCACTCGGGTCTTCAGATATCGTTGAAAACAGTAATGACAAGCACAATTCAAGGTCATCATCAATCGCATGTTCAAGTCTGCACGCAGTTTCATGTGCATCACCTGTGAAGGGCAATATATCCAGGAGTAACTCTGCAAGTCGATGACGCCTTTTCATTCTGCGACCGTGTTCTAAACCTGCATCGGTGAGTTTTGCACCTTTGTAAGGGGTATAAACAACCAAACCCTTGCTTGCAAGACGGCGGAGCATTTCTGTCACAGAAGCAGGCGAAACACTCAATTTTTCTGCAAGTGCTCCTGTTCGAACATGTATTGATGCATCATGTTCATAAAATTCATACATCATCTCAAGGTATTCATCTTCAAATTCTTGAAAATGGCCTACCATAGGTTCACCTCACGTCGCTTTGAACACACATTTGCAAGCAGGGCAACGAACAGAACCTTCGTACGAAAGGGGGACACGCAATGTCCGTTCACAGTCTGGACAAGATAATTCCTTCTTTCCATCGGATGTTTCTACGATAGGTTCCTCTTTAATCTCATCCTTCTGGTTCACACTTTCTTGAACCTCAGATTTCTCCAAGGATGATTCAACCTCAAAACTATGTTCACAATCTGGACATCTGACTTTCCCATCGTATGTGGTTGGAACTCGAAGTTGCCTGGCACATTCTGGGCAATGAATTGTTCTTTTTTCATCTCGGTCATATGATGCATCATCTTTGCCTCCTCTCGGTTGCTGTTTCTTCTTTTTAGTGTTGGTGATTGCATTGCCTTTGTTGTGTTGTAGACGCAATGCGAAAACGATGACTCCTGCAAGAAGAATTCCGTAAAAGATTTCCAGTCGTGGGATTTCTGTTGATTGCTCTTCGAGCACCATCTCCCCTGATTGATAGGACATCGAGGTTTCGATCCTTTTTCCATCTACGAGCCAAATGACACGCAAGGTAACATCATCGTTCGATGGCCAAATGAATTCTGGCGACACAGTACTTTTTTGGGTTGAATCTTGTAAATTTGGTGCAGGTCCAGAAAAAAGTACGCCACCTTCAGGACCTAAAATGGAATAAGTGCTACTTTTTTCAATAAAATACCCAATGGTTTGGAAGGTGATCTCAACTTCGACAACATCGCCCTTCACAGGTCTTCGAGGTAAAAGGAGCGGGTCCAATTCAACTCTATAGATCGGTTCATCGATTCTAAATTCTTCCATAGCAACAGACCGACTGACATCGGCTGTCCAATCGATAGGTGTAACAATTACAAAAACACCCTCACATGGTTCTTGACCTACGCTCAACGGTATCGAGACTGTTCCTGGAGTTAGCAAAATCTCAAATTCACCAACTTGATTTTCGACAGTACCTGTAAATGTGCCATACGATACATGGACGAATCTTTGAGAGCCGTCCTCCAAGTGTATTTTCGTTTCAAAAGAAAGCCCTTTGGTTTCGCTCCAGATGACTGAATTCAATTCTGTGGTTAAGGTCTGGGGTGGACTCACGTCAATTGATATGATACCATCGTTCTGACCAATAAATGCACCATCTTCAGTTGCGAGTTCCCAAATTATTTCAAAATCTCCAAAGTTTTGAAGGACGAATTCGATATCGACTTCACCTGCGGAGTTTGGTAACAATTCAAGTTCATCACCAAAAAATTCTACGCCATCAATCTCCATTTTCAAAAGTGCATGCCCAGTTTGGGGCCCTACATTACGAATCAACAACGAGGCGTGATAGGTATCGCCCGCATTCCAAGGTCCTGTAACTGCAGAAGGTTGTTCATCACCAACGATTTCAAAAATGGCTGATTCCATATTATAATGAATCATGATGTCCAAATTCGAACCTGCTTCAACACGAGACCCAACGATATTGCATCGAAGGATGCCCGGTTTAACTTGGAATTGGAAAGTGATCTCTTCAGTCGACTGCTCAACGAGATGTATTGCTTGGTCATGTATTTCTTCATGATCAAATTCACAAGAAACCGTGCCATTGAATGAGCTATTGCCGATATTTGCGATTAAAATCGATTGATTGATGAGTTCCCCTGCTGTAAAGTTCGAAACGCTACCATTGAGCGTCATCTCAATTTTTGGAAGGGGTGGGTGCATAACAGTTTCACTTCCAGCCCGGCTATGAGTACCCAACACATCCGAAACATTTGAAAGACTGGCATTCCAATACAAAGTTCCTTCATTCAAACGTTCAGGTGAGAACACATTCAATATGAGCGTCGATGCACCTTCGATGAACAACTCATCGGAGGTGTAATTCCAAGTCAATGCATCCGAAAAAAAGATAGAAATATGGCCACTCCAATTGTAATCTCCTTGATTCAAAACGGGAATGGTCGCTTGGAAAAAGTCTCCATCCGCCAGAGAGGAGTTCCCTGTTGAATTGTATGCATCATCCATTGATTCAAAGTAAATTGCTGAGAGCGGAGCGATTGAGATATTCACTGGACGGAGCCTCTGAATTGTTCTTTCGAAAGAAAGAACTCCAGGCGATGGATTTGAAGAATTCATTCCCACGTCTCCATAAAGACTCACATTCACAATACTAAATCCAAATGGCAAAGATGTCAAATCTTGAGAAATGTTGACTGAAGAAAATGGCTGCAATGACAGTGGATGAGTATGGTTTTGACTTACTCCGCCTTCAAGGGTCCGAACCTCAATTTCGACGGTGGCATTCGCTTCGAGACCCGTATCTTCAACGACATCGAACCAAATTTCTACCGTTGATGATTCTGTTTGAACAAACTCATTGAGATTGACACTTTCCAAGTTGATGGAAAGTGTCCCGTTTTGTGCAGCAGCAAAACCAATGAATGGACTTGCGATGAGTACAGCAAAAAGAAGGGAGCTCAACCACGCAAAGGTGCTTGGTCTGCCCGCCATGATGAACCACTCAAATTGAGGTTCTTCACTTTCACCCTTATTTGAATGACTACGCCACCTTTATTGAACATTGACGGGTCGGCGGGGTGCTATGCAAGTCGATAAGTTGCTCGCCATTACCCCCGAAGCATTAGCGAAAGCGATTCTTCATCGAAGAGAACGGCTTGCTGAGGCCATACCGGAACAACTCGACGCCAAAATCGATGAAAAAACTACGGCGGAAGACATTGCTCGCGAGGCAAAGCTACAAAGAGATGAACTCAACGAAAAAGTAGCGCGAATCAAGGCTTCGCGAAACAAAGCTCAGGCCAAAGCAAAACAATTGTTTGAGCAAGCAAGTACTCTTCGTGAACAAATCGATGACGCAGGTGGATATCAAAATCCAGAACCCGAATGGAAGAAGGAAAAATTGCAAAAAAAACTCGAACAATTGGAATTTACACTTGAAACCAATTGGGGAGATCACAAAACAGAAGGTCGTATCCATGACGAGATGAAGCGGCTGATACGTGAACATGAAAAGTGGGTCGAAGACCGGGCGTCGTCTCAACCGCTCATTCATGAGTTTAGAAATCTCAACAAACAAGCTGTCGAACTTATTAACCAAGCTGAACAATTTCATCAAGATATGCTCTTGATGGTTGAGGAAAATGAAACACTGCATGAAGAATACATTGACAAGGAATTTAAGAGGCGCAACATTGATTCAAAAACAAAACAACTTACGAAAGCCCTTCAAAGCAGCGAAATCGGAATTGAGCATTGGCAGAAGATTTGCGAAGGTGAAGTTCAACATTTACTCATAGATGCTCAAAGGGTTCGAGAAGGCGGACCTTCGAC
>JAYODQ010000012.1:0-50018 GCA_038106355.1 Candidatus Poseidoniales archaeon
TGATTTGCTTGGGCCAGGAGGGCCACCTGATTTGCTTGGGCCAGGAGGGCCACCTCCTCTTGTTGGAGGTGAATGTGAAGGCTCAGGTTCTTCTTCTTCAAACATTGCACCACAATGAGGACACTTCGGGTCGGATTCCTTGACGAGCCCATCGCACATTTCACATGCAAACATTTCTTCTTCGGAATCACCTTCACCAATTTTTTCTGTTTTGCCATCTTTGTTTCGGAAAAGGTGAATCTCAGCAGTAAAGTCGTAGCCCTTAAGGGCAATTTCTGTTTGGATAGCTTGTTCAAAGGCTTGAATTAAATCTTCAGGTGTATCGAGGACTCTCCCGTCATCGATGTAGGTAAGATTCACCGTAAGAATGTCATCAACGAGTTTTACTTGAGGGGATTCGACAGCCACGCCACGTTTTCGTGCCACTCTTCTCGATGCAACTTCAGCCATTCGTCGAAGTAAAGCATCGTTCGGAGAATCATCGGCCTTCGTCCCGGCCAGAATTTGTGCAGCGTTCACTTCGGATGTCCCTTTGCTCTTCAAGTGTTGAGGAATATCGCCCCCAAGACTTGACAACACATCTGTTGCAGCGTTCTGGTTCATATTGAGCCATTGAGATCGACGTTCATCTTTCACCGCCCTTTCTGCCTCAGCGAGTCGATTCACCATAGCGTCCGTTTGTGAAACTTCAGGATTGTGAGCAATCATGGTACCGCCAGAATGAGATGGGTCAAATTGGTCTCTAACTCCAAGGGGAACTGCCCCGCTGCCAAGGCTCGGCCCTCGTGCTCCTTTCGGCAAATCAGAAGGTTGGGATGTGGGGACATTCATCATTTGATTGTTCATCGGAACGACATTTTGAGGTCGACCCATCATGTTTGGATTACCCATCGGCATATTTTGATTTGGGAAACCCATCTGGTGTTGTTGATACATATTGGGAGGCAGATTGTGATTTTGTTGAATATTCTGTGCCATGTTTTGAAATTGGTCTTGTTGCATATTGGGAAAAGCCCCCATATTGGCTTCTTGCTGCATTCTTGCGTTCATTCCTGCTACGGGTTCAAAATCACGCTGAGGCATTGAAGGCTGGAACGACCCAGCAATTGAGTTATCTTGTCGTGCACCGCACTCAGGACAAAACATGCTGTCATCGGGAATCATCTCGTTACATGAGCCACAATTCACGCTTCGCCCTCCCCTGTTCGTTGGTCAAACTCCTTAGACTAAAGCATTGTGATAATTAGACCAGAAAAAGACCCACCATACCTTCTCTAACCATGACTATTTCTAAACCTTCGTTTTGGCTTTTAATGGTGGGAGTCGATGGAAAGCGTTGATGTCATCGTTGTTGGGGGCGGACTTGCTGGTGTATCCAGTGCCCTCGCACTTGCCGATGCTGGTAAAAAAGTGACTCTCATTGAAGCACGGCGATTTCTTGGGGGCCGAGTTGCGAGCGTCGAGCATCCTCGACTTAACTTTCAAATGGACAATTGTCAACATGCTGCATTTCGAATTTACTCCCGCTTTTTCCAATTCTTGCTTCGTTGCAATGCTTCGAGGGCAATGAAAATACAGAGAAAAACCAATTTGCCTTTTTTTGACCCTACAACTCAACAATTTGCATCAATTCAATCGGGAAAATTGAGTCCACCAAATCATATGGTTGGGTCCATGTTAAAATTTCCATTTTTGAGTCTCAAGGATAAAATTGCTATGCGGAGAGTTGTAAAAAAATTGGATAAAATGACTGAACAGGAGGTATGGGAACTTGATCACATCAGTTTTTATGATTGGCTTCTTGAACTTGGACAAACACGAGATTCCATAGAAAAATTTTGGGGATTTTTCATCTTGGCTGCACTCAATATCGATGTGAAAGAAGCCAGTGCAGCACAAGGATGTATGCTCTACAAAACTGGGATTTTTGGATCAAATGAAGCATTTGATGTGGCATGTTTTCAACACCATCTCTCCCATATTTTCCAACATGACATCATGACCGCCCTTAACAAAGCTGGTGTCAAGGTTTACCTCTCCTCGTCGGTCAACAGCATCGAGGTTGACACATTAGGAGAATGCACAGTCAGCACAAATCGCGAGGTACATCATGCAAAAAATGCAATATTAGCTACCCCGCCACATATCACAAGAAAACTACTGGAGTCTTCAGGTTCAATCCTTTCGACATCAAAAGATAAATTAACCCTGTTTGAAAAAATCGAATACACAGCATTGATGGGCATACATGCATTCTATAGAGGTGAAAAGGCACCCAAAACATTTGCATTTTCTGCGGTGCTTGGTGAACCCCTGATTCAAATGGTGTTTAATCGAAATCATGAATTGCAAGAGCCTGTATCCCCTGGAATTCAATGGCTGTCCGTACCTGTCAGCCATGCAGATGCTTTCTTGAAAATGGAGGATGATGAGATTTTGCTTGAATTACAACGAGTCTTGAGTCGTATGTTTCCTGAAACCAAAGATAACTTACCGGTTGAGACCCTCGTGGTAAGAATGCCTAAAGCAACTTTCGCAGCTCGGCCGGGAACCTACGATTCGAGGCCATTGCCACATCACATACATCCGTCGATTACCTTAGCGGGTTGCTACACCGCAACAAAATGGCCAAGCACAATGGAGGGAGCGGTTCGCTCTGGTTGCGCCGCAGCAGCCAATATCCTTGGCATACCTTGGAATCCCGATTCAAATTGGAATGGGTGGCCCAATCCTCCCACACGAAAGGACGATGTTATCAGTGAGTGGAGGATGTGATAATGTCGGAAAAATTTGATTGGGGTGAGCACCATATCGATGATGGCCATGTGAAATTAGCTGGTTGGGGCCTTCACCAGAACCTTCAAGATGCACAAAAGTATTGCGAAAAAATTGCTAAAGCACATTATGAGAATTTCATTATCACCAATCATTTCACACCCGTTGAGGTGCGACAACATATCCAGAATGTGTACGCCTTTTGCAGATATGGTGATGATTTGGGCGATGATGCCCCTTTCCCTCCTGAACAACGCATGCAACTTTTGAAGGCATGGCTTGAAGACTTACGCATTGCACACAAAGATCATTGGTCAGGGCAACCACAACACCCCATCTTAATTGCATTAGCACATACATCAAAAATCTACAATATTCCCATCGAACCCTATGAAAAACTCATTACAGCGTTTATGTGGGACCAAGAACGATTGCAATATTCAACATGGAAGGAACTTCAGGAATATTGCATTCATTCTGCAGACCCAGTTGGGCATCTGTTTTTGTATGTCTACGGACATGATGATGAAGAATTGAGAAACATATCTGATGCCACATGTACAGCGTTGCAATTAGCAAATCATTGGCAAGATATTCGAAGAGATTTGGCTCAAGGCCGACGTTATGTGCCCCTTGAAACAATGGAGAAGTACAAGTATACCACCGAGGACTACAAAAATATGGTATACGACGAACGATGGATTTCAATTCTGAAGCACGAAGTGGATCGTGCTCAAGCACTCTTTGACCAAGGCAAAACATTGTGGACCAAGGTCGACCCACACCTCGCAGTTGACCTCGAAATGTTCACCCTTGGTGGCGAAGAAATTCTCAAATCGATTCGGAAACAAAAGTACAATACTTGGAGCAAACGACCAAAAGTAAGTAAAATTCGACAAGCACGACTGCTCTTTTATGCAAAGCGAAAATGGAAAAAAATTTCAAAGAAATAATTGCTTCAATGTCAACCAAAAATTGAGCCAGCCTTTTGCGTGCAAGGTGTTGTTCAGAGAAAGAAAGGAATCAAAAAGGAAAACGGATAGGCTAATTTGGTCGGGATGTTAGAACGCAGGAAACCTTTGGACTTGCTTTTCCCTCTCAAAGGGAATGCACGCTCTACGGTGGCGTCCGAACCATCAAAGCCTACCAAACTTTCTCGATTCCGGGCTGGTGTCACACTCGCAAAGGATGCTGTCAAGGCGGTGAGCGTAACTGCTATGGAAGCGATTCGAGAAGGTGCTCAATTCATCGGTATTGTTGGAGAAAAGAATGAACTCGTCGACCCATTTGCTCACCTTGATGCACCAATATGGTCCGAAAACCCACCGTCCGAACTTTACAAGTTAGCCTACAGATACTGCGAAGAATTAACCATGCGAGAAGCAGGTAATTTCTATCATTCGTTCAAGTATCTTCCTGATGAGCAACGATTCGCCATGTGTGCCATTTACGCCTTTTGCCGAAGGGCAGATGATATTGCTGACGGCGACTGGAGCGACCGCTTCCCTGGAAGCAAAGGTGCTCTCGACCCAGAAGCAGTCGAATATCGAGAACAACTTGAGAATCTTCAAGACCTTTCAACCATCATTGATACTGAAGCCTATGAAAAGAAAATTTCACAATTGTTTTTCTTTAGAAAGAAACTTTCAACGTGCTACAATGAAGTGTATTCAACTGACCCTGTCTTCTTAGCACTCAAAGACACCGTCGAGCGATACAATATCTCGAAGCAACATTTTGACGACCTCATCACTGGAATGGAAGATGACCTCTACCACAACAGGTACCGCTCGTTTGAGGAGCTCTACCTCTACTGCTACAGGGTAGCTTCAGTCGTTGGTTTGATGTGCATCGAAATCTATGGGTATGATGACCCGCGTGCTAAAAAATTCGCCGAATCATGGGGCATTTTCATGCAATTGACCAATGTGCTTCGTGATGTTGGGGAAGATATCCAACGTGATCGAATTTACTTGCCACTCGATGAACTTGAACGCAACAAAATGACCGCTGGAGAATTGGATGGTCGAATTGTGGTTAACAAGCACTGGGAACCATACTGCCATCACTATGCAAAACGTGCTCGAACGTACTTGGATGAAGCAAGGCAATTGCTACCGCTCCTTCCACGAAGAACACGATATTCCCCTGCTGCCATGATCGCTTTTTACGACAAAATCTTGAGACAAATTGAGAAGCAACAGGGCGACGTCTTTACCACAAGAGTCAAACTCAACAAAGTTCAGAAAATTTCACTCGCTGCAGCTGTCTATCTACGACACCGATTCCTCCCTGCTTTCCTCGACCCAATTTGGGCTGGACTTGCACGAATTGGAATTCTTCCAGCCGTGTAAAGAAAATGGACTTGGAAAAAACACACGAAGAAGCCCACTGGCCACAGTGTTTGGGTCAAGGGCGATAAATTAACGAACTTTGGAATTTTTTTTCCTTGCCATGAACCTTTGATAGGCGGGGGTGCATTACAATGTTAATTCAGAGGAATACGCATGCCAGTGAAGTGGGTGGGAAATTTCTTGCGCTAAAAGTGAAAATTATAGTTTAATCAAGCGAATACTATTTTTTAATTTTAAGCAATAAGGCAATCGGAAAACCAAATAGAAAAATCAGAATTAAAAGAGTCGAATATTGAGACAAACGGTCTGACAACTCTAATTCACTTCCGTAAGAAACATAACTTGCAATGGCCCAATCATCTCCATCCGTGGGTTGATGGTCTCCATCAACAACATTGCCAGCTATCGTAAACTGTACATCATTCTCTTTGTAAGGGGCTATCCATTCAATAAGCCAAGTACGCTGATTGGCTCCGGAGTGTTCATGAGTAATCTCGCCGTCTTCCGTGACATATGTTGTTGAATCTTTGGATACTAACTCTCCATCTGATGCTTTCAGATTGAATCCTCCTCTGTGACCTTGTTCTGCTTCAGGAGGGCCCCCTGAAAGAATGATTGTCAAATCATATCTTTCTCCATGAGTAAAGTTTTCGGGAATGCCAATAATTTCAACGAAGGTATCGCTACCCGCATTGGATCCATGACAAGTACAACCCGTTTCAGAATATCCCTCTATTCCGTGGGATGAACCAAACACCTCATCTGAAGGGAGAAGTAGAAGACTTGGTAACAATATAAACAATAATATCCGCATTGCAATCCCTCTGGATAATTCTTTTCAATCATCAAGAATGCCCTGTTGGAAAATGGTCCCTACCATCTCGAACGTTAGCAAATGCGCGTTTAATGCTGCTGCAGAACGGAAAACCTCACCACATGAACAAACAATCAAATCGAATCCACTCACCTTCTCACACTCTAGAGTAAATGATTTTCATAGTAACAATTAATTAAATTTTGCCTAACAACATCAAATTGGATAAATTGTAAGGAGCTATTCGAATAACCATGCGAATGACGTAGTTTGAATCGGCTTTACGTGATTCAGTTGCATCGCTTGCTCATGATTCATTGTGAACAATTCACGCTGGATTCATATTGTTGAATCCAATCTTGTGGCGTCATTTTTGAACACAATTTTCCAATGAATTCAAAGGGTATTTTTTTCATGTTTTTGAATCGAATGCAGCTTTTTCCCATATCCAATTTCGTCGTACTGTGTTTAGGATATTCTTGATTGACCCACTCGAGCAAGGATGGGTCAGAATAAACTCCCATATGGTACAAGCCAATATGATGCTTTTGAGATGCGAGGTTCAAGAATGGAAGTGGTAAAGTCGGATCGACATGATATCCGAGTGGATACATGGAATGAGGTACTACCCAACCTGGCATATTGTAGATAATTTGTTCTTGAAAGCCTTCGGGTAAATGTTCTCTGATGATGTTTACTAGGAGAGAAATAACTTCTGCTCTCTCATCGGGGAGTGAATGGATGTACTCATCAACCGAATCCATGGTTAGATCTACATGCCAAGTGGTATAACAATTCAACGACTTGATTTCAATTTGAAATCATGAACCACATGAAAGGCAGTCGTCAGGGTTATCGAGACTGCATGCAATTGCATCCATCGAGCTAATTTCATCAGCACGATTGGCAAGCCCATTCACGGTTTGGTCCTCCTTGCTTTTTGCTTCGACGGTGAATTGAATAGCATCCGCAGCTGCTTTGGTTCGTAAATAATACATACCGGTTTTGAGGCCTAATTTCCATCCATAGAAATGCATGGAAGATACTTTTGCAGGATTTGCATCGACCATATGGATGTTCAAGGATTGGCTTTGGTCAATGTATGCACCTCGGTCTGCTGCCATTTCAAGGATTGATTTTTGTTTAATTTCCCAAGTGGTTTTGTAAATTTCTTTGATGTGATCTGGGATTGCGGCAATGTCTTGGATTGAGCCTTTGTGAATGAGAATTTGGTCTTTGAGTTCAACACTCCAGATACCTTCGGCAATCAAGTCGTTGACCAAGTGTTTGTTGAGGACGATAAATTCACCTGACAATGTTCTTCGCACGTAAAGATTCGAGGTAAACGCCTCAAAACATTCGTTGTTTCCAAGGATTTGGGATGTCGAAGCTGTTGGCATTGGTGCTAATAACAGGGAATTTCTCATTCCATGCTCCATGATTTCGGCTTTGAGTCCATCCCAGTCCCATCGTCCACTGTGGTCGTTCATGTTCCACAAATCAAACTGGAGAATGCCCTGACTGGCTGGTGAACCTGCGAACGATGAATATGGTCCTTCGATTTTTGACAAATCTTTGGACGATGCACAAGCAGCATAGTAGATGGTTTCAAAAATTTCTTTGTTCAATTTCTTCGCTTCCGAACTTTCGAAAGCCATGCCGAGCATCGCAAAAGTGTCGGCTAAACCTTGAACGCCAAGACCGATTGGGCGATGGCGCATGTTTGAATTTCGAGCTTCTTGGACTGGATAATAATTCACATCGATGACTCGATTGAGATTTCCTGTGACGTGATATGTCACATCGTACAACAGTTGATGGTCAAATTCTTTGGTTTCAAGATTCACATATTTTGGTAACGCAATAGAAGCGAGGTTGCAAACCGCAACTTCATCTTTTGAGGTGTATTCGATGATCTCTGTGCACAAATTTGAGGAACGAATTGTCCCAAGATTTTTCTGATTTGATTTTTGATTTGCTGCGTCTTTGTAGAGCATGTAGGGGGTACCGGTTTCGATTTGAGCCTCGACGATTTTATCCCACACTTCTCGAGCAGGCATTGTTTTTCGTGCGAGACCTTCAAACTCGTACTTCTCATAAAGTGCTTTGAATTCCTCCCCATACGTGTCTTGTAAGCCTGGACATTCATTTGGACACAAAAATGACCAGTCAGCATTATCTTCAACTCTCTGCATAAATAAATCAGGTGTCCAAAGTGCGTAAAAGAGGTCTCTCGCTCTCATTTCTTCCTTTCCGTGATTCTTGCGGAGATTCAAGAAATCGAGCAAATCCGGATGCCATGGTTCAAGATAAATCGCAATTGATCCTTTTCTCTTGCCGCCACCTTGATCGACATAACGTGCTGTATCGTTGAACACTCGCAGCATAGGCACGATGCCATTTGAAGTACCATTTGTTCCCTTGATGTATGAGCCTTGTGAACGAATATGGTGAATGGATAATCCTATGCCCCCGGCTGATTTTGAGATGAGAGCACATTGTTTGAGGGTGTCATAAATCCCATCGAGAGAATCATCTTGCATTGTGAGCAAGAAACACGAAGACATTTGTGGCATTGGAGTGCCTGAATTAAAGAGCGTTGGCGTTGCGTGAGTGAAATATCCTTCACTCATCAAATCATATGTTTCAAGGGCTTTTTCGATATTTCCATGATGAATACCAACGGCCACTCGCATCAACATATCTTGTGGTCGCTCTGCAATCTCGCCGTTAAGTCGTAGCAAGTAGGAGCGTTCAAGCGTCTTAAATCCGAAATAATCGTAATTATTGTCTCTTGAGTAATCGATATGGTTGTTGAAGGCTTCGGCGTTTGACATTACGATGTCAAAGATTTCTTCGGAGATAAGTGGGGCGTGCTTACCTGATTCGGGGTCAATGTATTCCCTCAAATCTCGAACAACATCTGTAAAAACTCCTTTGGTTGATCTATGTAAATCATCAACACAAATCCGAGCTGCTAGTCGGCTGTAATCGGGGTGCTGCGAGGTAAGAGATGCTGCAGTTTCTGCGGCCAACATGTCAAGTTCGCGTGTTGTTACTCCATCGTACAGTCCTTCAATCGTAAGTTTAGTAACGAGGCCGGGGTCGAGCCAATCGGTGTTCAGATCTTCGCTGAGTTTGGTTAATTTTTCTAAAATTGCATCAAAACGGACTGCTTCTTTTGTACCGTTTCTTTTGATTACTTGCATGGTCATTTTATCACCGATTCTTGTTCAAGTTGAGCGCAACAACGCTCTTTGTTCGCGGGCGGTTCAAAAGTCTTCGTCTACAGAAAACCTTTGTTGCACACTTCCAAGAGATGCTCCATCCATCACACCAGCTTTCTGGTATTCGGCCACACGCTTCTCAAAGAAGTTGGTCTTCCCTTGCATGGAAATCATCTCCATCCAGGGGAATGGATTGCTCGAATTGTATATTTTCGAGCAATTCAAAGAAACAAGCAATCGGTCCGCGACAAACTCGATGTATTGTTTCATTAACTCTGCATTCATACCGATGAGATTCACCGGTAATGCAGTGGTTACGAATTCAATTTCAATTTCTACTGCTTCTGCAATGATTCTGCGAATCACATTCTCACCCGCTCCTCGGAGCAGTTTGTTGTGGAGTAAACAAGCGAAATCACAGTGTAATCCTTCATCTCTTGAAATTAACTCGTTTGAAAATGTTAATCCCGGCATTAAGCCCCTCTTCTTTAACCAAAAGATTGCACAAAAGGATCCTGAAAAGAAGATGCCCTCGACGGCTGCAAATGCAACGAGCCGCTCTGCAAATGAACCTCGCTTTCTCGAAAGCCAACGCATCGCCCATTCACCCTTTTTCTGAACAGAAGGAACAGTTTCAAGGGCTTTGAAGAGATGGTCTTTTTCTTTTTCATTTGCGATGTACGTGTCAATGAGAAGGGAATATGTTTCTGCATGAATATTTTCCATCATGATTTGGAACCCGTAAAATGCACGTGCTTCAGGCCAACAAACTTCATTTGAAAAGTTCATGACAAGATTCTCATTGACGATTCCATCACTGGCGGCAAAAAAAGCGAGAACATGTTTGAGGAAATGTCGCTCATCGTTGTTGAGATTTTCCCAATCTTTCTTATCTTGGGCTAAATCTATTTCTTCTGCTGTCCAGAAAGAGGCTTGTTCCTGTTTATACATTGTCCATATGTCATGGTGTTGAATTGGAAACAATACGAAACGATCTAAATTCTCTTGTAGCATCGGCTCGATGTGTTCTTGAGAGAGGTCAATCTCAACGTTTGAATCCGATGAAGATTTGTCCATCACCATAGTCTCTCACCTCCCGACGACACGGATTTGTTGTTCAATCGTGTAGGGTTTATATTTCTTGCACATGGCGGAATTAAAATTCCACTCATTTTGAACCCTTGTTTCCAAGAGGAAACAGAGTACTGAATAATGCAATTTACTTTAAATTCAGTTTTTTAATACTTTAAAAAAATAACAATTTTCCATAGAAACTATTGATTTCAATCAAATTTCAAGAAGTCGGTATCGATTTACTTCATCAAAAAGTTCAATCGGGGTTTTTACTTCACTCAATCATGGGCCGAGAACACTTGAATATTCAAATTTCAAAACTTCATGACGACGCAATCCTTCCGACACAAGGTTCTGAGCAAGCCGCTGGCTGGGACTTGTATGCACTCGAAACAACGACCGTGAAAAAAAATGCTACAGTGATGATACCAACTGGGCTTGCAGTAGCAATTCCGACTGGTTGGGAAGGCCAGATTCGATGCCGTTCATCGCTTGGAAAACGGGGAATGATGCTCCCAAATGGGGTGGGTACCATCGATTCGGATTATCGTGGAGAGTTAAAAGTCCTCGCTTCTTTCATCGGCGAGGGTGATGAATTCGTCATCGAAAAAGGCGAGAGAATTGCTCAGTTACTCTTCGCTCCCGTTCCGACAATAACCTTTGTCGAGGTAGAGCGTGAGCATTTGGGTCAAACCGATCGAGGCACAGGCGGATTTGGTTCAACGGGCCAATTTTGAGCAAGGGGGGAATTGAAAGGTGCGATTGGTCGATCTCGATGTTCGAAACATCGTTGATTATGCTTCAGCAGACCAACTTATGCGCCAAATGCAACGTGATAGAATCGAACAGCAGATTGAAGACACATTACTGATTCTTGAACATCCAGAAGTTGTGACCGTTGGACCCAAAGCAAGAAATGAAGGAAAACAACCTCCTTTTAGTTACCCTACTTTCAATGTCGACAGAGGAGGTGGATTAACTTGGCACGGTCCTGGTCAACTCGTCGTTTACCCGATTTTTTTATGGGATTTGGAGGAGGAGAGCTCCGTTCAAATGATTATTTTCAAGATTGAACAGTGGGTCATAGAATCTCTTTCTCTCCTTGGAATCAATGGGACAAGAGACGGGCGAATGCAAGGCGTCTGGGTTGACGGGTACAAGATTTGCAGTATTGGTTTGTCATTTTTGCGTTGGGTGAGTCGCCATGGATTTACCATTAATTACCATACACCGACCGGGCGAGTCGAAGAGGTACAAGGTTGTGGATTGGACACGAACACAACAACATCATTGCACCAATTGGGCTATCAAATCGAAAAGGCTGAGTTGCTTGATAGCTTGATTGAGTCGATGCCAAAATGCATGCATCGAATGGTACGATAGTTTAGATCAGTTTAACTTCATTGATTTTCTTTTAATTTCTCTTGAATTTTTGATTCGATTTCATTTGATTGATCGAAAATTTGATCCAGCAATTCACGAATCGTTTCGACATTCACATCTCCAAGATCGTCACATCGTTGTATGGCTATCAAATAATATTCAAACAGTTCTTCTGGCCAAGCGTCACATTGAACAAAGCATTCAATGGATTCATCAAGTAATTCAACAGCGAGATAGGGGGCGTTGAGAGACAACAATGTTTGTCCCAAGCGATACAAAGCATTTGCGCCTTCTTTGATGTCTTCATTGAGGAGTTGTTTTGCGTGTTGTATCGATGTCGATGCTTGCTGAAACTGACCGAGTTGTTGTAAGCAAATCGCATGGAGCACGTGCCTTTGCAGCAGAGTTGGACGATGTTGTATGTTGAGGGCAATGGCCTTTTGAATACAAAACAAACCTTGTTCATAGTCTCGCATTGAGATATAAATTGTTGCAAGGGAGCCAAGTATTTTGGATTCAGTGTTATTATCGTCGAGTAGACTGGTGTAAAAAAGTGCCTTTGAAAATGAATTTTTAGATTGCTGTGCTTCACCTTCGTTTTGAGATAACAATCCTTCAAGCATGTAGGCTTTCGTAAATGATTTAAACGTAAATTGTTGAACAATTTGTAAGTCTTGACCAGTGAGTGTTGTAAGGTCATATGCAACATTTTCATACACTTTGTGAAGTTCTACACGAAGTTGATTCAACGCTGATCGTTGGTCAAAATTTTCATTCATTTCATTGAATACATCGATACAATCGTAGAGCAACGAAAGGTGTGAACATATGGGGAAAAGATGTTGAATCTGCTCTTGAACTGATGACTTGAGGTCTCCACCTCGAGTATATTTGTTGAGATGTTGCACTATTTTTCGAACAGATAATTCTGACCCACTTTCATCAGAAGAAATCGAATCATTCTCTTGAGTAACGATGTCTTGGTCAAGAAGTGATTCGATGAGCCAAGTTAGTTTTTCTTGTATGTTGTAGGTATCTTTTCGACTAATTGCATATCGCATTTCTGCTGAGCGTATTTTCCATGCTATCTTTTTCAATTCATTCGAAACCTTTCCAGATTCAAGTCGATGCAATCGCTCAAAAAATGTTGATGGTGGATACACATCCGAGACCATGTTGTGTGCATTTGCTGCATTTGCAAGTTTAAAATCATCCGTGACCAAATGAACTTCGTGGTCTTCTCGCATCAATGTATTCGATAAGACAAGTAGAGATACGTCGACATCTTGTGGGGCTGCTTTTTCACCTATCATCTCAGCAAGGCCATGAATTTGAGACGCCTCGATTTCGTGGGCTTCTATTTTTGCTTCAAGTGTCTGCCAAACATTGGGTTGTCCTGAAATTCTTTGAAATCTTACATTTTGTATTTCACCAATAACACCGTGCGTGATGTGCATTTGTAGGTTGGATTGAATCAAATAATTGACGACGACTTCTTTTGAAAATGTCCCCATGTGAATGAAGCAATTTGAATCGATGACAAAAGTTGTCATGAGTCGGGCTTTTGGTTGAGGTTTAGAATTGTTTCCAAATTGTGCAAAAAAAATCATTGTTCATTCAAAGTATTCATGTGCAATTCGAACATATTGTGCTTCTTCTCAGAAACCAACGAGGAATGCAGGCGGAATGTATATTGAAGGCCACACATAAGCACGAAAAGAGAACAAATGTTGGATTCTGGGATTACTTTTTTTATTCGAGCAGAACAACCAGAGACACATCATCTTTATGTTGGATTAGAATTGAATGCTCCGTTTACTCAGAGCAATCTTCATCTTTCTTTCCCAAGATGGGTACCTGGTTCATATTTTCTAAGAGAACCAATTCAACATGTTTTTGATATCTCCGTCGCTGATGAAGATGGTGGAGATTTGAAATTTGAACGAAGAAATGTTGATTCTCTCATTGTTTTTAACGTCAAAAAGAAGAAAAAAATTATTATTTCATATTCGCTCTTTTGCCTCGAGTTGAGTGTTCGTTCAAACCACCTCGACCAAACTCATTTGCATTTGATGCCTCCATACACATGGTTTTTGCCTACAAAGGGTATAGACCTTGAAAGACTCAATAAAAAACATGAGATTCAATATCACCTCCCAAAAACCTGGGAACCTGCAACCCAGCTGAATTTTGTACAATCTATGTCATCCAACACATTGAATTCGTGGATCTTCACAGCACCAAACAGAGATGTTTTCCTTGATTCAATTATGGAGGCCAATGCAAACAAAACATTGACAAGAAATATCGATGGAAGAAATCACCATTTCAAATTGTGGGATAGCGGAAATTATAATTTTGATGACCTTATGGTGAATCGATTTCTTGATGATTGTGAAAAAATCGTTAAGGAATATCACGCCTTATTTGGTGTTCAACCGTGGGGAGATTACCTCACCGTCTTGCATTTGACTCAAGCCAATAGGGGCGGGTTAGAACATTTAAACTCACAAACATCCATGATGCCACGACAGTCGTTACTACCTGGCAATGAGGATTTGTACCGCGATTTGTTGAGTTTATTTTCGCATGAGTATGTCCATCAGTGGAACGTTAAACGATTAAGGCCAAAATCATTCCATGATTACAACCTTCAAACAGAAGGCCACTCCAACTTACTGTGGTGGTTTGAAGGTTGCACCTCTTGGATTGGGGATATGCAATGCATTCGCTCAGGTGCATGGAAGGAATCGGATTGGATCGCAGAATTTGAGAAGAAATTGAAACGCCATTTTGAACTCAATGGCCTTGACCATGAATCACTTGAACTTGCAAGTCATGATGCTTGGATTCACCTCTATAGAAGTGGACCTTATTCGAGAGAACGGCAGATTTCTTATTATCTTGAAGGAGAACTTGCAATCTTGTGTATCGACGCTGAACTTCAACGAAGGTCAAAAGGTAAATCCACTGTTGGTCTTTTGCTCAAAATCTTGTGCGAACGCCACGCGCTTGATTACCCGGAATCTGATCGATTAGGAATTGATTTGAATGATATTATCCGCACAGTTCAATCCATGGAAGGGGGAGCAAGTATGGGCAAATTCATTCGAAGCATTGTCCAAAACACTGGGCCATTACCATTAGATAAAGCATTGAGATACTTCGGTCGAAAGATTGTCCACAAAGATTCACCTAAAACCGAACATGGCTGGATAGGTGTTGCTTTAAATCAAAAATGTCACCAACTCGAGATTCAACGATTTTTGAAAAATTCACCCCTCCGTCATCATTTGAAAGTTGGAGATGAAATTTTAGCCATTGACTCCTTACGATGCCATTCAATGAAATCGGTCGATTCGATTTTGCAAGGAAAAGCAAATTCAGAGGTGAATATTCTCTATGCTACCGAAGGAGTAACACATGAAATTCGTGTTGAAATTCCCTCGCAACCTCCTCAATCATGGACCATTCAAGGTGGAAAAAATGAACATTGGAATCGATATTTAGAATCCCTTCAATCTTGAAGAACTGCGAGAGAAATAAAGATGGGCGGAATGTCAAACGTGAGGGTGTGCTTGCTCGTTTTGGGTGGAAAAACTTGATTCGAAAGCGACATTTCAACAACCTGTTGTTTTGAAATTTCCTTGTATTCACTCGCCGGCCAAGTTTCAACACTAATTCTCGGGTCGGTAAGATAATCAACGCAAATGGCGGGTAAATTTCGAAGTAGTAATCTTAGTCCAACATTATATCTATGATGTCCATCGAGAATTGCTCCAGTCAATTTGTCGACGATCAGAGGCTTTGTATAACCACCCCACTTTTGTGTCATTTGCAACAAAGCTTCAACATTGCTTTCCTTGATTTCTTCATGGGGTTTGAGCCATTCGATTGGAACCAAGACAACATCCTCACCATCGTAATCCATGATGTTGGCGAAGATGAGACCGCATAATTCATTTTCTATTGTTGGTGACAAGGCAAATAAGGCGAGGGCAGTACAATGGCTTGGATTCATGCGGATTTCGTAGGTGATCACCTTGATGATGCCACACTTCAAGCAATCCACTCTATGCCGAAACGAGTCCTTGAGGTGGTTCGAATCCTGCAAGAACAAGGACATGGTGCTTGGCTTGTAGGCGGTTGTGTCCGGGATATCTTCACAAACACTAAAACCTCGGATTTCGATATAGCAACCACTGCAACGCCTGATGAGGTCATCGACCTATTCGGTAATCAAACCGTACCGACGGGCATTGAATTTGGTACCCTCACCCTTAAGGGGGAGGTTCTCGTTGAGATTACAACATTGAGAACGGAGGGGGCATATCGTGATGGTCGCCATCCTGAGCATGTAGAATGGGGAACCTCACTTCTACAAGACCTTGAACGAAGAGATTTTACGATCAATGCAATGGCTATCGACGTTGGTTTGGAGAAAATCTATGACCCTTTTCACGGACTTTTTGATGTGCGTCGTGGCATATTAAAAGGGGTTGGAGACCCATTGCAACGGTGCAATGAAGATGCACTCAGGGTCTTGAGGGCATTTCGATTTTTGTGTCCAGCAAAGGGAGTGCTCTTCCAGTTTGACCAGCAATTAGCACAAGCCATTCGATTATCAAGTCCGAAAATCAAAGATTTATCCGTTGAAAGGGTGTGGTCTGAGATGAAAAAAATTCTCGATAAAGATATGTGGTTGGCTATTCTTCCTCAAATGATAGATTCAGGTGTATATCAACACATTTTTTCCGCTTCAAAACCACCCTCTCAAAAAATTCTTGATTGTATGGCTTCTGTTGTTGATCAACTTACAACAATGCAAAAATTTGCTGTTCTTTGCTCCAACATTGACCATACACAACTCGAACGATATCTGCAGCATTATAAATCATCAAACCTTGAGAGAAAGGAGACTTTGGAATTTCATACCCTCCTCGGTTGTTCTCCAAAACCTTCAATTCAATCGTTGCGAATTTTACGACATTTCCATGCTGACTACATGATGGCACTCCTTGAAATTCAATTGGCGTTTTCGAAGGCCTATGTGGAAATTTACGGTTCAAGATGTATTCATGAATCGCACGCAGAGCGCGCCCTTGAAATCGCAACATCATTATCACCTCGTCAAAGTCAACGGGATTCAATTTTAACTGGAAATGATATCATGTCGGCAACAGGTGTTCCAGAAGGAATCAAGTTAGGAAGGCTAAAAGAATGGATTTTTAAAATCCAAATCGAGAAAGATATCGATTCAAAAGAACAAATGATGCTTGAATTGGCTCAACTCGATTGGACTTACCTTGACATCAGTGATTATCCTCGTCTGGCCATCGAATGTGAATGAATGAAATGATTGATTCTCCATGCCCTAATATTTTTCAATGTCTTCCCCTAGCGTGGTACGAGAGTCATGACGAGTGCTTCATCCATCGATTTGGAAACTGTCTTTCAACAACAGGTTCAACAAACAACACAACGGATTCAATCCATTTCATCTTCGAATCGAATGGCGGGATTGCTTCATCAAAATTTCAAAGACAACATCATGAATGGTACATATGACCCATCAACACTCATTTACGAGGCTGATGAGAACAAAGACAACATCATTCAAGTTGATGAACTCAATAATCTCATTTTCAAATTGACCAATGAACGACCACCTGCTTGGGTGAGTGATTTATTGTTTCGTTTTATGGGCAAAGAACCAGGTCAAGGCATCATGCTGACTGAATATTACGCATTCTTGTCCACCTTGGGTGTTGCACCACCAGATTCCTTTCTCAGAAAGGATGAAGTCCTTGAGGAAGATACTGCGGTAGCTCCAGTACCCGAAATTCACCTTCACGTGTCTGTCATGGAAGATGGAAATTCAATAAAAATAGTATTGTTAAACCCCCCGTATCAAAAGGACGCGTGGGTAGGCTTTTTTGAAATGGGTTCTGATGAACCGTACAACGATTCTCAATATTTCTTGCCTGATCAATCATCGGACGGAAAGGTGGAAATTTTTGTGCAAAATGAGTTTCCAGATGGAAACTACTTGGTTCAACTGTTTGACGATGATTCGTCAAATCCAAAACTTCGTGATTCTGTTCAGATTCTCATCGAACGACCTGAAAAAATAGAAGAGAAGGATGTTGAAGAACCTCTTGCTGAAGTTGAAGCGGAAGTGCAAGACGGTGTTGAGGAGGGTGTCGTTCATACTACTCCTTCAAACCTCAGCGATTTTTTGAACGAATTGGAACATTGTCGATTATCTCGTGATTATTCAGAAAAAATTCAACAAACAAATGTACAATTTTCTATTCAATTCATACCGCTCAGTCGACAAACCACATTACTTTCAGAAAAAGGATACAAGGGAGGAACCACCTTCATCGGAACCGATTCACAAGACCATCATGAAATTGAAATCCAGTTCCCAATCGGTGATGAACATGAAGTGATGCTCAACAAAAGCCTTGCGATTTTGTGCACACCAATGTCTTGGTCACTCGCAAGACATCGATTGATTCTCAAAAAGATTTGATCAATCGCTGATTGCACGACTAATGACAATTCGTTGTACTTCCTGGGTTCCTTCGTAAATTTGAGTGATTTTTGCATCTCTAAAGAAGCGTTCAACAGGGAATTCCTTGGTGTAGCCGTATCCTCCAAGCACCTGGATGGCACGTTCAGCCACCCACATTGCCGTATCCCCAGCAAATAATTTCGCCATACTGGCTTCCTTTGAATGTCGAGGACCGTCTTCCTCGTAATGTTGTTGCTTTGTCCAAGCCGCTTTGTAAACAAGTTGTCGTGCAGCCTCGATTCGAGTTGCCATATCCGCAAGATAAGCCATGATCATTTGATGATGGCCGATTGGCTTGCCAAATGCTTCTCTTTCCTTGGAGTATTGCAATGCGGCTTCATAGGCACCTTGACTTATGCCTAGAGCTTGTGCTGCTATACCGATACGACTGTTGTCGAGTGCATTCATGGCAATCGGAAATCCATTGCCTGAACCTTTCAGCACATTTTCAACTGGGACTTTGCAATTTTGGAGCACGAGAGTACATGTATCGGAGGAACGAATTCCAAGTTTGTCCTCTTTCTTTCCTACACTGAATCCATCAAACGATGATTCGACGATGAATGCAGTTGTGCCTCCGTGCTTCTTCACACCGTAATCGGGATGACCAACATCTTTGGCGAAAAGGACGAGAATTTTTGCCTGGGCACCGTTAGTCACCCACATTTTTTCCCCATTCAAAATGTAATGCGTTCCATCATCAGTCAATTGGGCCTTGCATGTCATTGCGGCAGCATCGGTACCTGCTCCGGCTTCTGAAAGTGAGTAAGCCCCTACTTCGCCTGCTGCAAGTCGCGGGAGATACTTTGATTTCTGTTCATCATCCCCATGAAGGGAAATTGTCATTGAGCACAAACCGACATGGACGCAATACATGACTGCAAATGAAGGGTCTACTCTCGCTAGTTCTTCAACGATGATGGCTTCAGAAATGTCATCGATTGGCATCCCTCCGTATTCTTCGGATATGGTGATACCTTGCAACCCTAGTTCAAGAAATGCTTGCCATTCCTTCGACGGTGGTATCTGGTGAGCGTCTCGCTCTTCAATGGTTGGAACGAGAACGGTTTCAGCGAAGTCACGCACCATTTCTCGAATCATTTGCTGTTCATCGGTTTCTCCATAATTCAAAGTCTCACCAATCCTTTGCATGCTACGGTGTTTCTTAACCCGTTTGATTGAATACAACGAAGATGCCAAACTCATTGTTCATATACCACCTGTTATACGGCGTTGCAGATGGCCTATGGACGAAGATTTTGAATATGTTGAATTCCAAGTTGCTCACAACAGAAAATACTCATTGGATCACCTTTGGTACCAAGATAAAGAAGACAAATTAATGATAGGCGTGAGCGAATTTCTTGCCTTTGATGCTGGTGAAGTATTGCGTGTGATCTTGCCACAGGCTGAAACCGAAGTGGATGAGGGCGACGACCTCTTTTCAATATGGACCTCAGAAGAAAAGATATCATTCCCTTCGCCATTTTCTGGAGTTATTCGTGAAGTGAATGGAGAAGTCGAAATCAATCCAGATTTGGTCAATGACTCTGCATATGACCATGGATGGATTATCGTCTTGGAACCACATTCGATTGACATGGAGCAACTTCTTGACCCAGATGAGTATGTTGACCACATCTCAGAGTTGTAGGGAAGACTCAAACACAACTTGCTTCTCGGTCGTGTATGGCCGGTGAAAATCTCTCTTTTTTGCGACAGAGTTTACTCGATGCCCCAATTATTTGGAAAGAAGGTTATCCATACTTCGTTCATCCAATCACCGATGGCGTGCCAAGGCTACCTGCTGAGGTCCTTCGAGAGATTATTGAGGAGGTTCAAACACGTGCAGATTGGCCGAACATCGATGTTTTGCTTGGAATTGAAGCCATGGGATTGCCTCTCACTGCCCCTCTTAGTATGGCCACCAATTTGCCTTTTGCCGTTATTCGCAAGCGACCATATGGAATGAAAGGGGAAATTCAAATCGAGCAACAAACCGGCTATTCGAAGGCATCTTTGTACATTAATGATGTATACGCGGGTGAAAAAATCGCAATTTTTGACGATGTCATTTCGACGGGAGGCACCTTGTTTGCAATTATCGATGGGCTGTTGAAGGCTGATGTCATCGTAAGTGAGGTACTCACCGTGGTCGAAAAAGGAGACGGAATGAAAATGCTCCAAGAAAGGTATCCTCAAATCCGATTCCAATCACTTCTCCAAGTGGAAATGATCGAAGGTCGCGTGCACATTCTCAACTGAGTTGATTGTTATGGACATGGAAAGACATGACTTTCAACTCAAGGACCTCATTGAAAAAATTCAATCAAACGACCATCGACTTGTTGCCCTTCAAGTGCCAGAGGGATTGAAAATGCAAGCACTTGAAATGATGGATACAATTGAAAGTGAAACAAGTGCAAAAATTGTGTTAGCTGCTGACCCCTGTTACGGTGCTTGCGACTTGGTGCACGACAAAATGAAGTTGATGGGGGTCGAACTTGTTGCCCACATGGGACACTCACAAATGAATATCGATTCGGGTATGCCTACTCAATTCATCAACGTCACGTACGATGGTGACCCCGAATTGACGCCAGTTTTACCTTTCCTTGAACAACACAGGATGATGGCACAACATCGACTCCAACAACAAACAGAACAAAAATCACTCAGCAATGAAGAAGCTCAAGAACGTTTCATGGATGCAGTTGGTCGATTAGCCCCCTTAACAGATACAAAACTTGGTCTGGTGGGTTCAATTCAACACCTTCATCTTCTTCCAGATTTTGTCGAGCGGCTTGAGAAGGCAGGGTATGATGTCACAATCCCAATCGGAGGTGCTCGTCTATCGTTTCCTGGTCAAGTTTTGGGTTGCAACTACAGCGGAGATGACGCTTCTATAGGCCATTATCTGTTTTTAGGTTCGGGTGATTTTCACCCAATTGGCCTCGTGCTTCATACAGGTAAGCCACTTGCAATGCTCGACCCTTACACAGGAGACGCCGAAGAAATGTCATTGGAGCGAATCGAAAGGATTCTACGACAACGATTTGGACTCATTATGTCGTGTCAAGATGCACATTCATTTGGAATTCTCATCGGTGAAAAACCAGGTCAAATGCGAAGAACACTCGCTCTCCGAATGAAAAAATTGCTTGAACAACACGGTAAAAAAGGGTATCTTTTGGCTCTGGAACATATTGGGCCCGACCTCATAGATTTCTACCCAGTCGACGCATTTGTCAATACCGCTTGCCCTCGTATCGCCATCGACGATGCTGTGCGATATCGTAAACCACTCATTACGCCATTTGAACTTGAAGTTGCCCTCGGAGAAAAACAATGGGAACATGGGTATCAATTCGATGAAATTCCATGAAGGAATAGACCTCATTCTTTGGCTTCGTATGCGCATCTTTTAGAACGGTTGCCATGAGTATGGAATGAGATGACAGATTATCTTGACAACATCGGCGCAGGAATCATACTCAACAACGCGGATGCGTTCAACTATGACTTCGTACCACCTGTTTTGGTAGGGCGAGAGCAGCTTCAGCGTGAACTCGCTTCGAAGTTTACCACAATTGCTCAACCTGAAGGAAGCGGTAGAGTCGTCCTCACAGGCCCAGTAGGAAGTGGAAAAACTGTCCTCATTCGTCGATTTTGTGAAGATGTACAACGGAAATTTGCAGGCCAACGAACAATTCGTAGTGCCCATATAAACTGCCGAAATGCTTCGACCAGCATGCAAGTTGTTCAGCGGATCGTCCATACGTTGGACCCTGGCCATCCCGACCGAGGGTTATCTATTGGGGAGCTTCTCAATAGCATCCGAAAGTTACTCGATAGAACCTCGTCTCACCTCATTGTCGTTTTGGATGAAGTTGACCATGTGCTTCGTCGCTCTGGCGATGAGTTATTGTATCATTTACTTCGTATCGATGAAGACCAAAGAAGAACCGGTTCAGTATCGCTTATTTTGATCAGCCAAGAGCAGGTGCTTGACTTTCTTGAGCCGGCTGTGCTCTCTCGCTTAGGCCAATCCAATCACATACGAGCGGCACCGTACACTGTCGGTGAACTCGAAGCCATAGCATTACAACGTGCCGAAATCGGACTCGTCGAAGGAACATGGGACTTTGATGTCATCCATCTCATCGCCGAAAAAGCCGGGCCGAGTGGTGATGCTCGACGTGTCATTGAGTACCTCAACGCAGCTGTTGAGCGATGTGAATTTCGCCAAGACGGAGTGACTCCGCCATATTTGACAATCCAAGATGTGCATGAATCTTCAGATTTTATTGCGTACAATGTATCCACAAAAATGGACCATGTTGATGACCTCAGTGGTCATGCAATGATGACTTTGCTTGCCATTTGTCGACGATTAAAGAAATCACCTACGATGACCATGGGCGACGTCTCAAGTTTGTATCATCTCATCTGTGAAGAATATGAACAAAAACCAAAAAGCCATACCACCATGTGGAAGTATGTGAAACATCTAGAACATACACAAATCGTTGTGTCGACAATTTCAACCGTCGAAGATGGGCGTGGAAGAACCACCCATCTTACGATGCCACACTTCCTTCCGGCTGATATTGCATCACGACTTGAAATGCTCATTCCGAAGCGATTGCGTTAGAGAAGTCACCTAACATCGTGCGGAGGGGCTAAATACGGGTCGTTAGTCGGCAAAACCTGTAAGGTGAGCGTATGGCACGAGGAGTAAGTGGGGAATTCATTGCAGTCGTCAATGATACCGACCCAAAAAATGATGGAAAATCGTACTCTGCAAAGATAATTGGCAATAACCATGCCCAAGTTCTTGGAAAGAGAATTGGCGATATCGTCGATGGACTTTTCGTGACCACGGAAGGTGAACAAAACCTTGGTGGATACAAACTTGAAATCACCGGAGGATCCGATAAAACCGGAACTCCAATGCGAAAAGACCTCGACGGCGGCTCACGACAATCAATTCTTGTGACACGTTCCACAGGATACAAAGGTATCAAGAAGAATATCAAGAAGAAGAAAGGTGGCGGAGTCGAAATTCGAACAAAGCCAGAAGGAATGCGAAAGCGTAGAACATTTCGAGGAAACACAGTCACTCAAGACACTCGCCAAATCAATTTGAAAGTCGTCGAGCATGGAAAGAAAAAACTCGATGAAATCTTCAACCAATCTGCACCTGAAGGGGAGACTCAGTGAAACCGAGAGGGTCATCGAGGAGCGTAGGGGACCATGTCCAGATCGCTTCCAACCCAACCCATCGTAAACATCGGCCTTGTTGGCCATGTTGACCACGGCAAAACGACATTGACACAGGCTTTGTCAGGTGTGTGGACTGACACACATTCAGAAGAACGAAAGCGTGGAATTTCAATTAAATTAGGGTATGCAGACACTGCCTTCTACCAAACCAAAGAAGGTGAATACTACCCCACAGGCCGTCGACCAGATGGTTCCCCTGATGTGGATTCCGAGTTGAAACGTGTTGTATCGTTCGTTGATGCTCCTGGCCACGAGACATTGATGGCCATCATGATCACTGGTGCTTCAATTATGGATGGTGCTTTGTTAATGGTTGCTGCAAATGAGCAGTGTCCACAACCTCAAACTCGTGAACATCTCATGGCTTTAGAAATCGCAGGCATCGAGAACATTGTCGTTGTGCAAAATAAAATTGACCTCGTTTCGAAAGAACGGGCATTAGAATCTTATCGTGAAATTAAGGAATTCCTCAAAGGTACAATTGCCGAACAAGCCCCAATTATTCCAGTATCGGCCCACCATGATGTCAACTTGGATGTCCTCATCCATGCTATTGAAACATTTATTCCGACTCCAAAGAAGAATCTCGAAGAACGACCTTTGATGTATGTTGCTCGTTCATTCGACATCAATCGTCCAGGGACAAGACCGAGTAAACTCAAAGGCGGCGTCATTGGCGGAAGTATCGTTGAAGGACAATTCAAAGTTGGCGATGAGATTGTGATTGGACCCGGCAAGAAGATCGAGAAAGGCAATAAATCCACTTGGGAGCCAATTCCTGCTGTGATTTCTTCGCTTCAAGGCGGAGGCAATAGCCTTGAAACAATGCACGCTGGAGGTTTGTGCGGAATGGCAACACTGCTTGACCCAGCCATTACAACTGCAGATAACCTCTCTGGCCAAGTTGTGGCAAGGAAAGATGAACTCCCTCCGCTTCATTCCACGGTGAAAATCCAAATTCATCTCATGGAAAAAATGGTTTCGGGTAACGAAAGCACCGCTGAGGTTGTTCAACCTCTTCGAAACAATGAGATGTTGATGCTCAATGTCGCAACAGCAACTTCGGTTGGTGTGACTCGAAATGTTGAGAAAGGGACAGCATCACTTGAATTACGCCTACCCATTTGTGCCGAAGTTGGTCAACGTGTTTCCCTCTCTCGACGTGTGGGTTCGCGATGGAGACTTATCGGATACGGTACAATCCTATGATGAAGGTCGGTGCCTGACGTGCAATCACTGCTCATTGACGCCTGTGGTTGGGTTGCATGTCGAAATTCGGGAATAAATATCGACCATGAAGCGCAGCGATTTCTTGGAAAACCACAATGGGTTGTCCTCGATGTCGTCTTACATGAATTAGAACACCTCATTGAGTCGAAGGAAATTTCAAAATCAGTGTTGCTTCTTGACATGCTCAAGGACAAAGCATTGATCGTCGATACCTCGACCATGGTTGAAACACATACGGATGATTTGCTTGTCGAAGTTGCAGTGGCTCAACAAGCCACATTACTAACGGTTGATGTCGAACTCAAAAGAAGAGCGTACAAATTGAATATACCAATCTTAGAGGTGAGGAAAGGACACCGACTCCATCTTGTTGATTCTGTTTGATTCAAGGCAATGTGAAAAGGACGTCGTCGCCTTGACCATCCAATAATCTCAATTTTACACCTGCATCAATCCAGGCATGGGCATAATTAATGGCACCAAATGAACGAATGTAATCGCCTTGGTCAGAGAAATAATGAGCATCAGAAATGTAGGCATCAGCCATTTCAAGTAAAATTTGAACATCGCTTTGCTGTTGAACGGTCAAATGTTCTATTGCCCTCACCTTCTCTCGTGCAGATTTGGTGAGATTGAGATAATGATCAAGGCGTTGCTTCGTTAGTTCTGCCTCAATCATCAACATCATCCCCTTTTTGTTTCGAAAGCAACCTTCTCACATCCTCCTTTCGTCCCAAGGCTTCGTACAACTCGATGGCGAGCGATACTTTTCCAACATCCTCTGCTTCTTGTGCACGAACGAACATTTGACGTCGTTCCTCCCAATTCCTTGCCATGGCCGCGTCTGCAGCGGCTTTGTATCGGCTTTGCCTTTCTACATCGAACAAATGCGGAGCTGACCACTTCCTGACCAAACCATCCCTTGTGGCAGTGAACATTGAATCTCCAACATTGTGAGAAAGCAAATCTCCTAAGTCCATTTCTTTTCCAAGGATTGTAGTCTCTTGATTCTGGTTGTCAAAGTCGCCTAAGTGGTGGAGTTCTCCATCAAGAGAGAGGGTCCACCATCCATCACCAGTTCTTACAGCATTCATAGGCTCAATGGACATTTTTTCGATGCATTCAAGTTTATCCCATCCAAATGGGTGAGGTACACCCTCCCAAACCGCACCGTCTCCACTTTGGAGAAGGAGGCGTCCATCATGCAATGAGGAAATCCAACTCCATGTTCTCTCCTCCAATTTTCGCTTCTTATTCTCATCAGTCAGCCTACCACACCATATGATTCCATCGTTGTCTTGCCACAAAAGATGCTCTCGATCGAGCCAGCCCAACAGACGGCGAACAGGTCCACTCTCCACCCTTCGAATGCCCCTACCTTCAGGTGAAAACAAATGAAGTTGGCCTTTTCGACAAGAAAGGACCCATCCTCCTCCCGGCCTTGCCATGATTTCTTTGAATCCTGCTGGCGTGCTTCGTCCTTCTGTGACTTGTTTTGCCGTCGTGAGCGAATAGATGTAAAATCCGTGGGCCATGAGCACACCAAGGTGACTCGATTGGGCCGCAAGACCGTGAACTTTGAAGGGGACATGTGTTGACCAAACAGGGTTCCCTTTGGCATCTAAGAAATTTAATTGCAGTCCGGAGCTCACAATGACGCCTTCATCGATTGCAAGTATCGTTGCAATTCTTGATGGCGCTTGCCATGACCACGATATTTTCCATGTCATTCTAGAATGCCTCCTTGAGATTCTGACCAAATCAATAATTGTGCCCGTGCGGCATTAGTAAGCGTATACATACTACTTCTTCCAACCATTCTGGATGTTAAAATTCCTGCCTTCAACAACGAACTTGAAATTTGTGATAATCGGGAACGTTTGATGTTCAGATGTTCAAGCATTTCCTCATCCGATGGAGAAAACATTCGTTTGCTGGCAATGGAAACCACATACACCTCTGGCCCTGATAATTTCTGCAATGCCACACCATTGAGCGGATATTCATGACGACGTCCAAGACGGGGCATATTGTGGCGGGTTAACATATCAATCACCTTCTGAGGTAACTCATTGCTTTTTGAATTCTCAGATGGAAGTAATTTTGATAACATTTGAATGATGAGTTCCATTTGATTCTTTTCAAACGAATCGTTTGGAATTACATGTGGATGGAGCGTATGAACATCAGTAACTTCATCGAGCAATATCTCTTCATCGAATTGAACTTCGTGGTCTACTGCCGTCTCATTGCCATCAAGCGTATGCTGCGTGGAGATAGAAAGCTCAACCTCTTCGTCCGATTCAAGAATGGTTTCCTCCGAATCAAGATGTTTTGCTTCATCCATTGCAGAAATGTTTCTACTTCTCAAACTTTTGAACGGACCAGAAAATGTTCGGGGTGGCTCTTGTATCTCGTGGGCAAAAGAACCTACTGAAGGCGATTCTCGTAATGGCTCATCTTCCATTCGGTCATGATTTAAATCGTCAAGGTTTAAATCGAAATCAATTTTATCGACCACAGGAAATTGTGAATCTCGTTCGTACCATGGAGTGGATGCATCGATGATGTCTGATTGCAATTCATCTTGTTCGCCGTTATCCGATTCAATCGATGTACTATGTTCAATCCCATGGTTTGATTGATGCATGAATTTATGCAACATATCCGGTTCGTCCCGAGGTTCTGGACGGGCATCAAACTCACTCGATTGTTGAACATACGACACCTCATGTCCTGTTCCCAAGTATTGATCATCGACAAAATTCCGTAAAAGTTGCAAAATGCTCCTTGGATAGCCGTCAGTTGCTTCCAATATTTCATTTGCAGCATCAACGCCAATATTGTGGTTTGGAAAGCCAACGGTTTCAAGTCGCGTTGATACAAGTTGAATGACCTCTTCGGGACCAAAACGAGATAATGTGATTTCTTCAAACGGTTGAAGAAGTTCTTGAGGTAATTGTTGCCTTTGCCTTTGGTCACAAATCAAGATGATGAGGGCTTGAGAACGCTCTAACATGCCGCTTGTGTCCCTCAATGCAACATGGAGGGAAGAAGAATCTCCCGATTGCAAGTCAAGTACGATGAGCGGTGCTCTGTCCGAGCGATACGATGCATTCACCAATGCCTCCGATAATTCCCTTCTGGTTTGAGGTGGGTCAGCCTGGAAAAATTGTGAATAAATCGATTGAAGGAGGCTTTGACCAGGGTTTGCAGCATTCAAATGATCGATATATGCTGATAAGGATACGACAGGTTCGAGACAACGAACAAGTGATGAACGCCCCGAGCCGTATGGCCCGGTCAAAAGAATCCACCGAGATGATTTACGAAGAATGAATTGCTTGAGCGTGGAGAGCAAATCAAATCGCCCCACAAATAGGTCAGAATCAGCTGAGGACAGGGGCCGTATCGAAAATGGATTTTGGCGTACCTGGGGCAAGTTAAGATGATGCCATATTTTTGCCATATCTTACCATCGGCAATTGTAGTATATATTCTTTCTATCGGAACAATGGCCGAACACATGTGTTATGAAGCGTTATTAGAGAGACGGGCGGGGGGGGAAAAATATATTTTAACGGGTCACTAACACTTTATTAACACAATGTTAACGCGTTAATTCGCCTCAAATTCATGTGCCGTTTGCTTGAAATGACAAGACCTTCACCACGGACTGAGGAGAGACACTTGCCCGTCAACAACAGTAGAATTCCTGGTTTGTATAACAAATCCATTGAGGAGCGCAGAGAAGTTTTGTCCCAAGAAACGGGTATCCCCGCCTCCAGATTTTTGGTATATGATGGCATCAATGGATTATCCCAAGATAAAGCCAACAACATGATAGAGAATGTCATTGGAACGATGGCACTTCCCGTTGGTATAGCAACTAATTTTATCATCGACGGCGAAGAATATGTGATTCCATTCTGTGTAGAGGAATCAAGTATCATCGCAGCAGCATCAAATATAGCAAGACGATGTAGGTCAACTGGTGGATTTCAAACTCACGTCGATTCTCCAATGATGATAGGTCAATTGCAAATATTAGATCTTGAGAATATTGAAGTGGCCATTCAAGGCATTGAATTAGCAAAACAAGACATCATGAACAGATGCAACGATACGGAATCCAAAATGATCGAATTAGGAGGCGGGTGCAAAGATGTTACCTGCCGAAGACTCACCGTCGACGGCCTTGAAATGCTCATCGTCCATTTGCACATCGATTGTAGGGATGCCATGGGTGCAAATGCAGTCAATTCTATGGCAGAAAGGATAGCCCCCTTCATCGAAAGCATGACCGGCGGCCGAGTACACTTGAAAATATTATCAAACCTTGCAACTGACCGATTAGCTCGAGCTACGGCAACATTTACCCCACTAGAAATGAGCCAAGACGGCACTGAGGCATCTGGAAAGGAGGTTATCGAAAAGGTCATTGAAGCCTATCTTTTTGCAAAAGGAGACCCTCATAGGGCTGCTACACATAACAAAGGCATTATGAATGCCATTAGCAGTATTGCTATCGCATGCGGTCAAGATTGGAGAGCAATTGAAGCGGGGTGCCACGCTTACGCTGCAATCAATGGCTCCTATGGATCGATGACAAAGTGGCACACAGATGGTACAGGCAACCTCATTGGCAGCATTGAGGTACCGATTGCGGTAGGTATTGTCGGAGGAGCATCAAAAGTTCATCCTGTGGCGATGGCAAACTTGGAGATTCTCGGGATCTCGACATCATCTCAACTTGCAAGCATCATGGTTTGTGCGGGTTTGGCACAAAACCTCGGAGCGATGAGGGCACTTGCTACTGATGGAATTCAAAAAGGACATATGAAACTTCATGTGAAAAATATGGCGATGACTTCTGGTGCCAAAGAGGAGGAACTTGATGAACTGGTTCAACGAATCTACGCTCAAAAGGAGCAAATTACTCAATCACTCGTCCAAGACTTGCTCGAACAAATGAGAAAGGACTAATCCTCTCCTTCAACGTCTTCACCTTCTTGCAAGATGAGGTGTTCCTGTTCTATCAAATCGAGTATTCCTGAAGATTTTACTTGGGCACGAAACCATTCACGAACTTTTTTCTTATCGGTTTCAGGACATCCGAACAGTTCAGCGAATCTTCGAGTGGTTGTCAACCGGCGAGTTAAACCGTCCTTCCTTCGGTCAACCATCCCAGATTGGGCCAATTCACGAACATAATCATATGCTTTGGGGCCAAGCATTTCAACGAGTCTAGATTGTGAAATTGGTTGATGATAAGCAATAAGAGAGGCTGCTTTCAACAATTTTTGCGGCAAATCTGTCTTTACATCCTTTGGTAGAAGTCGCGTGATAGATGGCTTGACTTCAAGCGCCCACATTTGACCAATTTCAGAAAGTTGCAAAGCACCGTGTCTCCGACGTCTAAGCGTGGCTTGTAAGGCACTCAATGAGTCGAGCATCTCCTCTTGGTCGTATCCAAGCGATTCACATAATTCAGTGACCGACATCGACCTTCCTGCACCAAACATTGTCGCCTCAAGCAAAGTTTCCAATGGAATTTCTTCATTCGATTCCATTATTCCACCAGCCAGTCTTCATCAAGAATGCTCTCTTCGGTTTCTTCCTCTGCGTTGGTTCTTTCTTTGAGCCTACGTTTTTCGTCCTTTAATCGATGCTCTTCTGCTCGTAAAGCCAATTTTTCAAGATAGAGTTCTTGGCCAGTTTTGTTGCTTGAAATCTCTTCTGAAGCATCGTCCATCAATGATTTTGTCAATTCTTGAATTTGTTCAAAATCTTCGATCTTGGGATGTAAATCTTCAAAGTAAATAGGTTCTGACTCACTATCCTGCGAGACAGAAATGAAACCTCGGTGCGTTAGAAAGAGTCCTGAAACAAACGCACTGATCTTTGCTTCAAGATGTGAATCTTCGTTTTCTTCAATACCTTCGCATAGCCCTTCTATAACTTCATCGATGGAAACTTTTGTTGTCTTCGAATGCTGAGAAGCAGTTCGAATGGCTTGCCAAGAACGATGAATATCACCTTCCAAGTCTTCGTTGTGTATTCGACCATCCACATTGTTAAGATACTGGTCGAGTTCTGCTTTGTTCAACAATCGAATCTCATCTCTTTGTTTGATCATATCAGCATCATCGGCAGCATCCTTGAATGCCGCAAGAAGTTCAGCAAGTGTGACGTTTCGTCCCTCTTGTCGTCGAACACGACTGTCAAAAAATTGTGGCAAAAATTCTTCTCCTTTGCCTTCCAAGATCGTTTGAGTAAAGATGTAAGCATCATCAACATATTCATCTTGCCAAGTAAAATGATGCTCTTCGTCTTCATATTCCTCCTCAACATATTGAATCTTGTCAAACAAGGCAGATGATTGGTAGTGGAGAACCTCCCATGACATTCGAATCAATCGACCACATGCAGGTAAATCGAGGGTTTCTGCTTCTTTTTTCACTCGAATGGTGAACTCACGGAGGAACGATTCCAAATCAATGCTCCAGGCATTAAATTGCTCTTCTTGGACCAAAGAAAAAACCAAAGCGACTGAGCGGTCAAATGGATCGCTAAGTGTTTGATATTCTGCTTCCTCTAAGGCCGCCAATGCCATGATTCTGTCAGAAAAAACAGAGGCGGAATCAGTATCTTCTCCAACTGCAACCAATTTCTCAATGATATCTTGGCGAAGGAACCAGCGGTCAAGTGCTGCTTGCTTTTCCATCGTATCAACCTCTACTCTTGCTCGTTCATTTCTAGTGTCTCTTCACCATCTTCTTCGAGTTGATGTTCCTCGGATTGCAACGATTGAAGGTATTCTCTAGTTTCTTCAATTTCTTCTGTCATGTCAATTGCACGTTCGGATAAATGCCCCAAACCTGATTCCCTACTCTCATTCATGTGGGAGAGAAGTCCTCCGAGACTATATGGTGGAGGTAATTCTTCGGGAATTCTTGGCATTGAAGATTCGACAATTTCTGCTTCATGAATTCGGGTTTCGTTGATTTTAGCGTCTTCAGGAGATTCAACAAAGTGCTTTTCTCCGATCTCAATAGCACGTTCTCTATCGAAATCGAGTATTCTTCGACTGCATCCATCTCCACCGTGTGTAATACCAATGTGATGGTCTGCGAGCATCAATGACACCTTACGAAGGGTAACCATGATGAATTGTGCCTTTTTGCTACGAGTTCTACACATCTTTGCAATTCTCTCGGCGTTGTACGCATCCAGATTTTGGTCAACTTCATCGAAGTAATAGAATGGACTAGGGTCATAATCTTGGATGGCGAAGATGAGTGCAAGCGCTGCCATCGATTGCTCGCCACCGGAGAGTTGGTGACGATTGACCTTCTCTGATTTTCCACGAGGCTGAGCCCACAATTCGAGCCCGCCTTTGAATGGGTCTTCGGGTGATTCAAGGAAAAGTTCTCCTCGACCACCGTCTGAAAGTATTTTGTAGGCCTCTTTGAAGTTTTTATTGACTTCTTTGAGGACTTTGAGGAGCCTGTCTTTTCGTTGGGCTTCAAGTTGTTCTGTCAACTGAATGAGCTCTTTTCTACGAGATTGCAACGAAGCAAAATCATCCTTCATGAGATTCAATCGTTCTTGGACATCATTGTATTGTTCAATAGCATTCATGTTGACTGCTCCAAATTCATCGAGTTTCTTGTCAAGTGAGCGTAATTTTCGCTCCAGTTCACCTACATTCGGAACACTGTCAGGCAAATCATCTTCCGACAATCCATCCTCCAACATTGCTTCAAGCATTTCATCACGTTCTCGAACACGGTCCATAATCGTCCGATTAATCTCGTCTGCGAGTCTCCGATGTTGGTTTGCTTGCTCAATTTGTTGTTCAGCCAATACCTTTTTCTGGCCTCTTAATTCGACAAGCTCCATTCTTGAATCTTCCAATTCTTTGTGCTCTGATAAGAATTCGGACCGTTCTTGTTCTTTTATAGCGAGTTGATTTTGATGCGTGATTTTCTCATCCTCTATACTTACGATATCAATTTGGATTTGGTCTTGGGACGAATTGAGTTTTTGTTTCCTTGCATTCAACTCGTCCACTCTGCGTTGGAGAATGAGTTGATGGGTAGCACCTTTTTCCAAAGATGATTCTGCTTGGGTCTTTTGGCTCTGTGCAGAAACGAGCAACAATTCATTTTCATGAATTCGATTGCGCAATTGCTCGGGACTTGCATCTTGCAATGCTTGAAATGCATGTTCCCTCTGTTGTTTTCGTTCACCCAGAGCATGTTGTGCAACATCTAAGTTCGATAGCGCACTCTCCGCTTGCACATGCAATCCTTCCAATCGTTTCTCAAGGCCATCATATTTGGCTTGGCAGTGGGTGAGTTGTTGCTTCATCTGCTTCTTTTCCGCACGAACAGTTTGAACTCGTTCCGTGAAATCATTTTCAACAACCTGATTGATTTGATGACGAACCTCGTTTTGAATGGTCCTTGCCTCACTGAGGGCAGCAGTTACAGTGTCTGCCATGAGTTGAAGCCTTTCAACTTCAGAAGTCAATTTATCAACTTCAGAGGCACCTTGGATTTTCCCACCAAAAGTTACTGGTAATTTCCTGCTTGAACCACCTACCATTGCACCTCCAGCATCTGTGACATCACCTTGCAAGGTAACCAATCGAACGCCCCCCATGTGCTTCCTTGCTGTGGAAAGGCTATCCACAATGAGGGTGTTACGGAGAACGTATTGTACTGCAATTTCGATTCGAGGATCAAAGTCAAGAAGGTCATGTGCAAAACCCACGACCCCCTCTTTTTTGGCGACGATAAGTGATTTTCCTAATGGTCGAGTGGTTGTGAGTTTATTGAGTGGTAAAAATGTGGCTCGACCCGCATTCTTTTCGTTGAGCCAGCGAATCGCTCTAGCAGCATCTTCATCACTCTCGACAACCACTGAGGTCATACCTCCGCCAATAGCTGTACCAAGAGCGTTTTCATGTGAAGGGTTTTTGGGAGCACATAACTCTGCAATTGTTCCAATAATGCCTGACAATTCACCTTTATCTCTTGCGGTAATGACTGAACTTGCTCCTCCCACCAATCCTTTCGAACCAGATTTTGACTCCATTTCTTGCCGAGCAGTGAAGAGTTTTCGTTCTGAGTCTCGTAACTTTGATTCAATAATTGCTATTTCTTCGACCAATTTTGCTTCAGCATTTTGAGCTTCAACTAGGCGCTTCGATAAGGCCTCTCTATCGAATTGAGGGGCTTCATCTTTCAACTCATCTTCTTGGATTTCAATTTCACCCAATGCGATTTGACATTGTTCAAGGTCAGCTTTTGAATTCACCATTTCTTCGTGCAGTAATTCGACCTGAGTTGCAATTTTATCTACTTCTGATTGGGCTTTTTGGACATCGGAAAGACCGACCTCTACCGCTGATTCTGCATCATCCAATGCTTTGGCTAACGATTGATGTTGCTGCCCTATCTGCGAGAGCGCACCATCGAGTTGACCTTTTTCTTGTTGAGCCACTGTAAGTTGAGTCATTGCTTCTTTCAATAGAGTCTCTGCTGCAGATAACTCGGCTGTGAAATCATTCAATTCTTTTTGTGCACCGACCAATTCATCTTCGACGTAATGGAGGTCGGCAGCGTTTTCATCAAATTGTTCGTTGAGTGAATCCACTTTATCGACAATTCGAGCAATCTTCACATGTAAATCTTGGATGATTGCATTGATTTTGTTATCCTCGCCACCAAGAATTTCATTGATTTGTCTTTGCAAATCTCCAATTTGATCGTCGAGTGATTGAACTGTTTTCATTGTTTCAAGATGCAAATTTCGAAGGTTTTTCTCGGAGTCATAATACCGTTGTCGCTCTTCAACTTGGAACTCAACTTCATTTTTTGAGGTCAAGTATTTGGATTGCAACAACAATTTCTTTGTTTCGTGAATTGAATCGATGACTTCTTTGGCTTTTTCCGCAATTTTCTTTTCCTCTTTGAGCGTTTGCAATCGTGTCATTTGTTCTTTTTGAAGCAAGTCAATTCGCTCGATGTAGGCTTCGACCTTTTCCTGTTGTTTGCTTCCTTTTCGAATTTCATCATCGTACAATGTGACACCTGCTACGCCGTCCAAGACTTTTCTGCGCTCAATTGCTGTCATTTTGGCTAAACTTGTGACATCCCCTTGAAGGACAATGTTGTAACCATCTGGCCTGGCATTTGCGGAAGTGAGAAGACGATGAAAGGATTTTTGAGAACTCTCTTCACCATTGAGCAAATACGTAGTGATAGCATTGTTCGAAGAAGTCAAACGAACTTCTCTCGTCATTTCCACTTCATCGAAATCGATGGCAAGCCGTCTTCTTCCGTCAATCATTCTTGGATTTGCAAAGATGAGGGTGACTTTACATTGCCTTGCTGGCTTGGAGTTCTTTCCACCGTTGAAAATGAGGTCTTTTACGTTTTGAGCACGAATCACACGATTCGACTTTGGTCCGAGAACAAATTGTATGGCGTCTCCACAATTCGATTTACCTGACCCATTTGGACCTGTGATAGCGGTGAAACCACGGTCAAGTGGAATGGAAACTTCACCTTTGAATGATTTGAAATTTTCCACTTCGACAGATTTTAGATACAATCCCATTCCCTCCAACCGAGAAGGTTTTTCTCGGCCTACCTCCAACACCGAGGTTTGACAGAATTTAAAGAATTTGAATTATATGACCGGAGCACATGGATTTCCATGGGGTACATCAAACGCCGATGACCTTCAAAAAACACCCAATTGATTGCATTTCTTACAACCCTGACCTTTGCAATACGGGCAAGTTGCCATCACGAGTAAGCCCTGTCTTCTTTTCTTCATCTTCAAACTTTGATCTTGTTGAAGGAGGCTAGATCGATCTATTCGTCGTTTGGTCTTCTCTTGGGTTTTATCATCTTTGGAGTAGAATGCCTGAGCAAAGGCTTCTTTTCGATCTCTTTTCACAAGTGTTTTTTCTCTGGATTGTTGCAAGGCAAGTGGGTCCCAATATTTTGGGCCCCTTATCATGAGATAGCCTAATCCAGCGATGCAAATTTGCAATAGCCATGGTTGAATGTTGAAAGGCAACAATGTTGCTAGACCTTCAGAACTTGCTGCATGGGGCAACCAACTCATCCGGTCCAAAATGGCAACTGAAAATAATGCAATGCCCGTAACAAAACTTACCTTCCGAACTCTTTGAGCCCAGCGTTTGTGTTGTGGTAATTCCCACCTTCCTGCAAGCAAAATAATAAGCCCCTCTGCAAGCATCATAAAATCTGCTCCTTCCCATTGGCCTTTTTCTTGAAGGCAATAGGATGCCCCCGAAACCTCAAGTGCTTCTTCGATGAGTTTGAATGAACAATTTGGGTCTGCAAGCAACACAACATCGATTTTGTATCCTTCTGAATTTTCAATGAAAAGAGGCGCAATCATGCCAAATTGGGCGTTGAGGACGACGAAAGCTACGATGGCCCCGCCAATGATGGTTCCGAGTCCCTTTTTTGCGCCCATGCCTATCGATATCGTATACAATCATTAGAATTATCGCAATTTTTCATTGTTGAATTTTCACGATAAATGAGATAACTGAGGATTAAGCCGGTTTGATAAGGAGCCACTGCAATGTCACGTGTATCCATCGTCGGTTCAGGAATTGCAGGATTGTTTACTGCACTTCGACTTGCCGATGCAGGTCATATGGTCACAATCGTCACAAAAAAACGTGCGAAGGATTCCTCCACCAATTGGGCCCAAGGTGGAATTGCGGCAATCTTGGATACAACCAACGCAGAGGGAATTGAATCACACATCAATGACACCCTTCTTGCTGGTGATGGCTACTGTGATACTGAAATAGTCGAAATGGTGGTCAAGGAAGCTCATCTACGAATCCGAGACCTCATTGCTCTAGGTGTTGATTTTCAGAGAACAGCAGAGGGTGATTTTTCGACCGCCAGGGAAGGAGGGCATAGTGAACACCGAATTCTTCATGCAAAGGATGCCACTGGAAAAGAAATTGAACGTGCCTTAATTCGAAAATCAGAAGCCCACTCCAACATCAACATTCTATCCAACACGCTTGCTATTGACCTCATTCGCAGAAACTACAGCGTACCCGAAGAAGGCGTTGCAGGATTGTGGTGCTACAATCAAACCTCAAAAGAAATTCACACTATTCCCTCAGATGTGGTCATTCTTGCCACTGGTGGCGTGGGAGTATTATGGGAAAAAACAACCAACCCCGATGTGGCAACTGGTGATGGCATCGCCATGGCTCATCGATTTGGGGCTGAAATTAAGGATATGGCATTCGTACAATTTCATCCGACTGCGTCAATACTGAAAGAAGGCCGACCGTTTCTCGTGACCGAGGCTTTACGCGGCCACGGTGCTGTCATTCTAGACTCAGCAGGTTTGAGACGATGGACCGAACAGAGCAATGACGATGTACATCCAGAATCTTATTCTTTCACTCAAGAATTTTCATCACTTGGTTCACTAGCGACAAGGGATGTCTTAGCAAGGGCGATTGACACCGTTTTGAAACGGACTGGCGATGCGTGTGTTTATTTGGTCACATCGCATCTGGATGCCAATGAATTAAATGATGCATTTCCAACGGTGAGTAAACATCTTTCGGAATTTGGCCTTCGGCTTGGCCACGATCCTATTCCTATCGCTCCGGCAGCACATTACATGGTGGGTGGAATCAAAGTGAACCAGTTCGGTCAAGCTTTTTTGAACAACTCAGAACGCGTAATACCATCTTTGTATGCCATTGGAGAAGTGGCCTGCACCGGGATGCATGGTGCAAATCGTTTGGCATCAAACAGTTTACTCGAAGCAGTTGTTTTTGCCCATAACGCAGCCTCTCACATTCTTGAAAACAAAGATGATTCAATCATCCAAACATTACCCGATTGGCGTGCTGATGGACTTCAAAAATTAAAGGAACATGCCCCTTTGAGAAATGATTTGAGGTCGTTGCAACACCTTATGCTCGACGAAGTTGGCATTGTCCGAAGCAACCAAAGGCTCTATAGAGCAAAACGCAGAGTTGAATTAATCGAGAAAGAAATTCGAATGATATGGGAATCAAGTACACCAACAAGAGACCTCATCGAATTGAGAAATTTAGTACAGGTTGGCAGACTTGTCGTGGAGGATGCGTTGAAACAAACCACCAATCGTGGACTTCATTTCAATATCGACCTTATGGATGGCAAGAACGAACCATAGATGTCAAGATTGCATTCAATGGGGTTGGAATGCCATGCTTCTCAGCCAATTCTACTACCTTTCCATTAAGAAAATCAATTTCGGTTTTACGTCCAAAATGGAGGTCTTGAAGCATACTGCATTGGTTCTCAGATGTCGAGAGTAAGACGTGTGTAAGTCTTTTTTCAAAATGAATTTCATCCATAACCTGAATGCCTTCATAACGAGCAATGGTCGCAGCCTCTTTGAAAACGCTCATGCAATGCTGGAAAATTTCAGTTGACAAGAGTTCACCATTTCTTTTCCCTGTGAGAGCTGCGATTGGATTGATACTCACATTCAAAAGTGCTTTTTCCCAAATCATAGCACGACCATCTTCCTTGAACTCTGGATTCAAACGTGCTTGGTCAAGCATTGAAATGAATTGTTCCACAGTATCTTGGTGTACTGCAGAGTTCATGGCCCCAAGTTGAATCGCCCCGTTACCAGCCCACATTATTTTGAATTCTTCTCGATATGCTCCATGTGTCGTCGTCGCATACATGATTGCATCGGGAGGTAAGTGCCGCCGAGCAATTTCAACGAGTCCAAGTCCATTGGACAGAATACAAACTATGCCATTCGGCTTTCTTGTGGATACGACGTAAGGGAGAATCTGTTCCAAATCAGGTGCTTTAGAGCAAATAATAACGACATCAGAGGTGTGTTCCAAGGACGATGGAAAATCATGTTCATCAAAAGAAAAATCGAAAGAATTTGGATCTACCGAAATGGAAGATTCCCCTTCAACTTGAAGACCATGGATGAGTAATTTTGAACCCCAAACCCCTCGTACGTGCAAGTGAATTGCTGCATCAGTATATTGCGCCAAAGAAGCTGCAAGAACGCCACCTATGGAACCTACCCCGAAAATTGAGATCCTCATGACATCACCTGTAGCTGGTAAAGTGAAAAACCACCTCGCCTGATTGGTGACTTAACCAAAATGCTGAGTATGGTGTGGTTGGCGGAGTGAGTTGAAAGTGATGAACACCTGGTGATAGTGTTGAATTTGCAATCAATTCTTCAGGAAGTACCCATCCCTCGCCATCACCAGAGATTGAAAGACGAAATGGTATTTCTTCTGTATTTGGATTATGTATGGTAATATTTCCATTTTCGGAGGCAAAAAAGGTCCCTTGAAGACCAACGAACCATGGTGTTGTCCAAAGTCGGGTGGTTCCACCTTGCCATTGAACAAGCAATTCTGGTCCTTCGACAACATTCATTTCGTATTGTGGATGTGGGTTGTAGGCAGTATCACAAATCGAGATGGGGGTGTTCGGTTCGATGAGTAACGTGAGATTCGGCGCGTTTTCAATGTCTGGAATTCGTGCAATTGGTCGTATGTTTGCGTTCCATACCCAATCGCCTTGAGATGGTTGGGTTGGCACACCCACCACTGGATTGACTGGACACTCTTGCTGATTTGCCAAAATGTGATTTGGTTCAAAGAACGACCCCCACGGCCGAGAATTGACGTTTGAAAGGAGCCATCCTTCGCTTGGAATGATCATCTCCAACGAACGAAGTGGTGGATACATTGGGGAAAATGTTTGATTGTTAATACGTAAAGTGGGGTTGGTCACAGAAAAAATGAGTTCATCCAAACCATTCATGCATATTGTATCTGGAAGTTTTTCGAATGATGTTGAATTGGATAAAACGCCGTCAATTCGAAGAGCATCGGATTGAAAATCTTCGATGGATAAATATTCGATACTAATGTTGTACAATTCTTGATGTATTGAACTTGCATGGAGTTGTGTACACCATTGTTCATTGCCAACGGTTGAATTTCGTATCCACGTATCAGAGGTGTACATCGATGATGAGGGCTTCAACGATTCAGATACATATTGAACATCTTCGTTAAATTGAATCACAAAAATGACTTCGGTAGCATAGGGCGTATGGATAGAATCCCAAGTGAGGTTAAGCCAAAATCGGTGGATATAACCAGGCTTTACATCTGCACCACAGCCTTGACCATCATGTGAATACGTGTCTTCACCGGCACAATTCCATTGCATATTCCATGAATTCACATCATGATTCAAGTAGGCAGAAAGAATGAATCGCTGTTCAATTGCGGATGGGTTTTCAACATCAAATTGTGTTGTCGAGACCCAAGTTCCATCTTCAAGTAATGTGGCAAGATTAAGTTCACTTGAATGTAAAATCAATGGATCATCCCATGAGTCATTCAAACCTAATGGCATCGGATTGGGTAATGCTAAAATAAATATCAATAGCAAAAAAGTTCCCAATTTTCTGTGCTGTGAATCGTTTAATTCCAAAATTTCGTTTGAGATAAAAGGGCTTCGTAAATCGCTGCCGTAAAAGAAAATCAATGGTAGGCATATTGAAAGAATCAAAAACCACATGCCAAACGATGAAAACACATCATAGAGCATAGCAAATACGAGAAATATAAGCAACAAGAAAGTCTGGGTGCTCGAACTTCTCGCCTCAACCATGCCCATGCGGGATATCATAATTCGACCCCCAGGGAATGTTGGTACTGGGAGAAGAAGGACCCATGAAAGAAGAAGGAAAAACATCCCGACATAAATCAAAGGATGTGACCATGCGTACAGCACACTTGGATTACTTGATGTAAAGAATTGACTCAAAAACTCAATGAAAAGCGGTGGTTGAATGACATAAGGTGTGGATTGGACTGCGACAAAATCCAAGGTGAGAAGGAGGCCCATCAAGAAACTAATGCATCCCGAAACAAAAAAGACAACCGGGGCTGCTATTGATGAAATTCCCAATGAATATCGATTTGGCCAGGGTCTTGCATCCATTCTAGGCAATGTTGGTAAAAACAAGATACCGAATGGCCAAAGAAGCAGCGAATTTGGCAAGATACCAAAATAAAATAACACAATTGAAGGGTCTGGTATTGGTAAAATAGGACCCAGTCGGACTCCATATTTTTTAGCAATTGATTTTTGAATTTGATTTGCAACTATCAGAACAAACATGATGGGTACTGTATAGAAGAATAGACTCTGAATCATCCTATCAGAAGATGATTGAACCCTAGGTTCGAGGAACAAACTGCCAGCGAGCAAAACTGTGCAGAAGGAAATTATCCAAAACAAAGATTTGGTTTTCACTGAGGGAAATTGTCGTTCTGGCGTCGGAAAAACAATCAATGTAAATGGTTCATCTTCAAGAATTTTCGACATCCATCCCAATTTAAAGAGGTGATGATTGAGTGACTCATGGAGAAGATCTGAATTATCATGTTCCTCTTTGCACTGAATCGAAAAGGTTGGCCATCGCCCCCCCTTCTTGGATTGGATGTGAAAATATCGAGCGACGATGTTTTCAAGCAATTCATGTTGAGTCCATGATTTAGGATGGGCAAGGATGAATTCTTCAAGGGCATCCTCCGATGAATCCCTGACCATGCTATGTTCCCCTTACGACATGCTGTCATCGGCAACCATGAAGAAACCAACGATTCAAAGGTTTTCAAATTCAGCGACAATTATTTGTTTTTGAATCGCTTGAGTCGGAAGGTTTCTTCTCGCTCCATTTCTTCAAGCCTCAATTGAATAAACACTTTTGCCTCGTTAAGTTCTGGTATGACCTTGAACTCCAACGCATTGACTCTTCTTTTGGTTGCTTCAATTTCTTGCAATAATCTCTTCAGAGTTGCTTCCATTTCAGATGCTTTGACAATTTTTTCAATCAGTTCGCCAAACGAATCACTTGCTTCATCGATGTAAGGCGATGAACCAATGTATCCTACACCACGTTCTCTAAAAGTTGATTTGAGATTTGTACCACTTACTGAAGGAACGACAACCCCCATGATGTTTCGTCGTTCAACTTCGACCTCAGGATGTGCTGAGTTCGCGATTGCTGCAGCACGAACGGCAAGGCCACCTTCGATTGCATTGGCAAGGTCTATTCTTTGCTTTGCAAGTTGGTATGCCTTCGTCAAATCTCGCTTTGCTTCAATCATTTCTGCAAGAAGTTGACGGAATTCATGGAAAAGTCCGTCTCTCTTCATTTTCAGAAGATTGTAACCGTTTTTTGTTTGCTTGATTCTTGCTTTCAGCTTGATAAGTTCGCTGCGTGTTGGTTTGATATCCAAAGCCATGCTGCTCACTTCCTATTGGGTTTCACTTTCGGTTTTCAGGATGGTATTTTTCGATCCACTTTTGGTCCAATCGTACGAGATATTTCGTATCGATTGATGCCATCAATGTCCAGCAAAGGTCAAGGGTTTCGTCGATTGTTCTGTCTTCATCACGTGATTGTCGAAGGAATCTATCTTCAAACACACCTGAGAAGTCGAGTAATTGCTTGTCACGTTCGTTGAGTGCGTCTTCACCAACAATGGCAACCAAACCTCGAAGTTCACGGCCTTGTGCGTATGCTGCATACATTTGGTCAGAAACCGATTTGTGGTCTTCACGGGTTGTCTTTGCACCAATACACGAACCCATCAATCGAGACAACGAAGGAAGGACATTGATCGGTGGATAGATACCTTGCTGGTGCAATTCACGACTAATCACAATTTGACCTTCGGTAATATATCCTGATAGGTCAGGAATTGGGTGGGTGATGTCGTCACCAGGCATGGTCAAAATTGGGAATTGTGTGATTGAACCTTTCTTTCCTTTCACAATACCTGCACGTTCGTACAACATTGCGAGGTCAGTGTACATGTATCCCGGGTAACCACGTCGACCTGGAACTTCTTCACGTGCTGCACCAATTTGTCGAAGTGCATCACAGTAGTTTGTCATGTCAGTGTAAATAACGAGAACGTGGTAATCCTTCTCAAAAGCAAGGTATTCAGCCGCAGTCAGTGCAAGACGTGGTGTAATAATTCGCTCAACGGCAGGGTCGTCAGCGAGATTGACGAACAATACCGCATTCTCAAGGGCCCCAGTTCGTTCAAGGTCTGACCTGAAGAAGTTGTATTCTTCAGCGGTAATTCCCATAGCACAAAATACCACAATGAATTGCTCATCGGAACCCTTCAATTTAGCTTGTCTTGCAATTTGGAGAGCAATGTCATTGTGTGGTAGACCTGATGCTGAGAAAATTGGTAATTTTTGTCCTCGAACGAGGGTCGTACAACAATCGATTGCGGAGATTCCGGTTTGAATGAAATCGTGAGGAGATTGTCGGCTGTACGGGTTAATCGCAGCACCAATGATGTCGGCTTTTTCATCAGCGATGATTTCTGGACCACCATCACGAGGTCGACCAGCACCATCGAGGATTCTTCCAACGAGGTCGGTACTCACAGGTAGTTTGAACACGTCACCCATGAAGGTGACGCCAGCCTCACGGTCAATACTTGCTGTTCCTTCAAAAACTTGGACGATTACGAGATCATCCGAGGTATCAAGAACTTGTCCATTTTTTATGTCACCATTTGAAAGGCGAATTGAAACGATTTCACCGAAGGCTACTGGTTCGGTCTTGTTCAAGAAGACAAGAGGTCCTTTCACATCTGTAATTGTTCTGTATTCTTTTCCACTCATCATATCACCTCTAATTTCCACCTACCGTGCTTTCAATTTGAGACACCATCTCCTTGACCATGCCTTCAATTGTGTCAATATATCCACTTTCGAAACGACCTCTCATCAAATCTGAGCGGCCTTGAACGTTGACAACATCACCAAGGGCTGCGCCACTTGACATTGCAGTCTTAGCTGCATCTTGGAAGGTGAGAATTGCTTTTGCCATCTTGTATTGGAGTCGGATGTCACAAAAGGCGTCGACATCGTGGAATCCGTTTTGTTGAAGGAAGAATTCTCGAATCATACGAGCAACTTCAAGGGTAAGTTGTTGGTCAACAGGGAGTGCATCGGAACCGACGAGTTGCACAATCTCTTGAAGTTCAGCTTCGACTTGCAACAGACCACTTACTTGTGTTCGGATTTCTGGGAAATCTTGAGCAATGTTGTCTCTAAACCATTGGTCTAAACTTTGTGGGTACAGTGAATATGAATTCAGCCAGTTGATCGCAGGGAAATGTCGCTGACGTGCAAGACCTGCATCGAGTCCCCAGAACACCTTCACAATTCGGAGTGTACCTTGTGATACAGGTTCTGAGATGTCACCACCAGGTGGTGAAACCGCTCCAATCACGGTAACTGAACCATCGTTTCCGCTCAAGGTTTCGACACGTCCGGCTCGCTCGTAAAATTCTGCAATTCTTGAAGAAAGATATGCAGGATATCCTTCTTCACCGGGCATCTCTTCAAGACGAGATGAAATTTCACGCATGGCTTCTGCCCAACGAGATGTCGAATCTGCCATCAATGCTACATCGTAGCCCATATCACGGAAGTACTCAGCGATGGTAATTCCTGTGTACACAGATGCCTCACGTGCTGCAACAGGCATGTTCGATGTGTTAGCAATCATGACCGTTCTGTTCATCAGAGGCTTGCCTGTGTTTGGATCGATAAGGTGAGGGAACTCGTCAAGAACTTCTGTCATTTCGTTTCCACGCTCACCGCAACCGATGTAGACCACAATTTGAGCGTCAGAGTACTTTGCGAGGGATTGTTGAGTCACAGTTTTTCCAGAACCGAATGGGCCTGGGATTCCTGCTGCACCACCCTTTGCGAGTGGGAACAAGAAATCGAGAATTCGCATTCCTGTGACAAGTGGGGTATCTGGCGCATACTTTTGGCGGTAAGGACGTGGTGTTCGAACCGGCCACTTCTGCATCATTTGGATTTCAGTTCCATTCTCAAGAGTACAAATCGTTTGAGTGACGTTAAAATCACCTGATTCAATTGATTTGATTGTTCCAGATGCGGTAGGAGGCACCATGATCTTGTGAACAATCGTTTCGGTTTCTTGTACATGGCCAATAACGTCACCGCCAGTGACCTCGTCGCCTTTCTTTGCAATTGGCTCAAAGGTCCACTTCTTTTGAAGGTCGAAGGCATCAGCGTCAACACCACGAGTAATGAAAACACCCATGACTTCCTCAAGGGTAGCCAAAGGTCGTTGAATTCCATCGTAAATTTGGGTGAGTAGACCTGGTCCAAGACTGACCGACAGAGTTTCCCCAGTATTGAGAACTGGTTCACCCGGACGGATACCAGATGTATCTTCATACACCTGAATGATGGCTTTTTCACCGTGTAATTCGATGACTTCACCCATCAGTCCTTCATGTCCTACTCGTACCACGTCGTACATACCTGCTTTCATTCCAATAGCGGTAACGACCGGCCCAGATATTCTGTATATTGCTCCTGTATTGCTCATGTTTTTTCCTCCTATTCTCTCAAGTCCAGAGATCGACTCCTATTGCCTTACGAATGGTTTCTCGCAAGGTTGTGTCCTCTTCAGTTCCAATTCCAAGGACGGTTGGTGAGACAGATGCAGAGAGTTGTTCTCGCAATCTGTCTGGAAGTGTTGGTAAAATGGATGAGTCGAGTACCACAATACCAACACTTGAATTTGATAATAAACCACGGAGCGTTGAGTGTAGTTCCTCATCGCTATCGGGGTTGTAAAGTTCAGATAATCCAGCAAGCTGGAAGCCCAAGGTGAATTCTGGCGAACCGACGACTGCAATTTCCATTTTTTCACCTCATAAAACGTGTTCGTCAATCACTTCAACAGGCAAACCTGCAAGAAGTCCACGGACGATTATTCTCAAATCATTGACTTCTTCGACTTTCATAGCTACATAATGTATAATTGGCAAAGCGGAGATGGGATGGAGAAAACTCATCTTTGCCATGAAATCATGTTCTCGTTGCTTGAACCATGTTACAATTGGGTCAAGACTTCGTCGTCCGTCAGATTGTTTCAGTTTTTCTTCGAACTCAGCCATATCGAATTGACCGTTAGAGCGAAGCACATCAAGCAGAGAATCTCTACCTCCTGAAGTGACAGTGTTGAATGAACGTGGGGGGACGAGTCTTCCACCTGTGAGAAGTGAATTCGCTAAGGTATCCCCACCGATTCCGACAGATTTGGCTTCAAGTATGTTCAAGATATTCTTGTGGTCAATTTCAAGGGCGAGCAGTTTTCGGGCAAATTTTGTTGCCTGGTCAGAGCCCGAAAGGGCTTTGAGTGCCTCATTGAAATAATGTCGATCAAGAGCATCCTCATAGTCATACAGGGAAGCATTCTCCGGTAATTTTGCAAGGGCTTGGCCAAATGATTTCCTCTTCATGGCAAGTGCCGCATTTCGAAGCGTGTCCGAATCCTCGATGATGGCAAGCCAAGGCGTATTGATATCATTGATGGCAGGCAAAATTGAATGCTTTACCTTGTCAATTTCAACATCATTGAGAACCGACCTCAAAACAACCTTGGCATTTTGGTATTCGAACCTCATGGTGTAGACAGAAATCAATGGCTTAATTTTTGGATTGCACATTCGAAGAATCTCAACAAGTTCAACCTCCAAATTGTGTGTGAGGGCAGCTTCAACCAAGTCGCCACCTGAAAGTTTTCCAGCGTACAAATCAATTTCATTTCGGTACCCCATATCACCAACTGCAACTGTCAGTTGGTCTGGAGATTGGCGAATGAGTTGCCTCAATCTTGCTTTATCTGCAAGACTGCTTTTACGAGACTTTGCTCGTGCAGCAACATACGCTGTGTTTCCTCTCATGCTCCTCTCCTCATTCAAACAATGTTGTGTTAGTCGATGCTAAATGTTCAGACCATGCTCTTTCGAGCAAGGTATCAAACCTCATATCAAACGAAATTGAACCATCATTCGACGTCAAAATAAAGCCGCCCATGCAAGAAATGGAATCGCCTAATTCAAAATCCCCAGAGTTCTTGGAAAGAACTGCTTTATCAACATCAGCAGGATGAAGAACGAATCCTTTTCCTCCTACTTTCTTTGCCTCTGCAACCAATGACTTGAGTAGGGATTCTCTTCCCTTCATTTTCACATCCGAAATGGATGCTTTTGCCATATCGTAGGCTGCATCGAGCGCAGCCCTCTTTGCGATGAGGATGTCTTTTTGATTTGATTGGCGGGCACTTGCAACGACTTCACGTGCAATTTGTTCTGCTTCTCTTTGTGCTTTTGCTTCAGCATTGGAAAGTATCTCGGCAGCCTGACTCTTTGCCGCATCGAGAATTTTGCTCGATTCGGCTTTTGCAGTGGCTTCGATTTCCGACGCTTTCGCCTCTGCTTCTTTGCGCACATCTTCGCTAATTTGTTCAAGTGTCATCTTCAATCCTCCTTACTCACTCAACCAAAGTCGAGAGAGTTGATTCACTCATAGGAAGAGTGGTAGTGCACCGAGAATCACAATAGACTCTGGCAATGCAGTGAAGATAAGTGCGGTACCAAACTTGGAACCATCTTCAGCCAACATACCAACAGCAGCGCTACCAATTGCAGCTTGGGAAATACCTGCACCAACGCCAGCAAGGCCGAGGGACAAGCCCACACCGACATTGCCGTACAAACCGTTGTTCCAGTTTTCTGATGTTCCTTCAGCTGGTTCTGCAGCGACGCCTTGTGCAATCAATGTGATTGCAAACAATGCGATCAATGCTCGTATTGCGTTCTTCATTGTGTTTGTTTTCATATTTTTTTCCTCCATTTTTTTTATGTGTCCTATGGACTATGATTGACCCTCCACGTGAAGGGTTCTGCCACCAAGTGGCCTAAATAGACGGCCGGAGCCGTCATAGAATTTGCCCATCCACTCGACAAAGTGTAAACGGGCGGCGTGAATGCTCGGTGAGAGCAATCCAAGTGCCAAGGCAAAGACCTGAATAAAGACGAATAAGACGATGCCTACGAGTATCATGACTGGACTCGAAGGATGAACAATCATTTCCCAGCCAAGTGAAATTGAAATTTCTGCAATTTTGACGCCAGCGACACCAACTGCCATCACTCGAAGGTAAGAGAGCGTATTTGCAAGGAGCCCAAATGTTTCGATTGGTCCCATAATGAGGCCACCAACCCAACCGAACTTTTCGTAAACTGCAAGTCCAATAATGAGACAGACAATACCGCCAAGGACCATCGCAGACCAATGAGACAACTCAAACATGTCTCCACCATAGGCAACCATTCTTCTTGCGTGGAAGAATCCGCCGATGAGGATGAGAAGCCAGGAGCCTTTCTCAAAGAATGCTGCACCAAATCCATGAGCACGATATGCGTTGATAAAGCCTAAGATGAAACCGAAGAGAAGGTGTGCTACACCGATGTAAATTGATAGCAAGACATAGTCTTCAAGGCCTGCATCTGCCCTGTGGAATGGGACATGGAGGTGGTGAAGATTGAGAATGTCGACGACAAAGTGAGGGAAGTGGATATTGTCAGAGGTCCAGTCATACAACGGAACTAAAATCGGGATGACTTTGTGGTCTGTTGAATTATCCCACACGAATCCAAACCCTTCAGCAAAAATAAGTCCCCAGATAATGCACCAAATTCCCATCCACTTGAGAATGGTGATTCCATTTTTAGCGACGGGGTCAACGGCGAATGGTTTTGAACCGAGCCAAAGACCGAGAAGGTAGATGATCAATCCGTAGCCAAAGTCGCCAAGAATAAGTCCATACACGAATGGGAAGGTCATCATGATGAAGAAGGTGGGGTCTATAGAACCGTATTTAGGGCGGCCTACAAGGTCAACCATGAGTTCAAATGGTTTGGATACAGATCCATTTTCATAGGCTACTGGAGGTGTTGGTTCATGATGACCATGGTGGTGGCCATGATGGTCATCAACGTGTGCTTCAATTTCGATATGCGATGCAAACGAACTGAGGGCTTGCTGTACGTATGATGCTTGATTTGTGGGAACCCACGCATCGAGGACAAAAGCCATATCGGAAACAGCGAGCATTGTCGGCGCGGTATTGATTGAATCGATTCTTGTCAAATATTCATCCATTGCAACGAGCAATCGGCCATTCTTTGAAGCCCATTGATCGCCTTTGGACTCCGCAGAGGCGACTTTCTTCTCACATTCTGCCTTGGAAGAGGATAATTCTTTGATGATTTCAGAGGGTTTACCGGTGCCCGATGGAATTTGCAACGGTCGAGCTCCTAAATTTCCAAGAATCATTTGCACTTCTGTTGATTTTGAAGGTGCACATGCAACGACCACAACTCCAGCATAACTCTCGACCCGGATGTCCGAGCCCACACCTGCGAATGCTGCCATAGCTTTGCTGGCTTTTGCAACCTCAGCAACGAACATATCAATATGAGAAGTCCCAACCAACAGTTCGATTTCGATGCCAAGTGGTTCTAATTTTCGAAGAATGCCCAGTTGTTCCTCAATCGACGCCATTTCAGACTGATTGTCACGGACGATTGTAGCGTACTCGAGACCTTCATCAACGGTGTGAGTAAAATCACCATCGAAGAGTTCTCGCAATTGTTTTGCAGAAATTGGCCCCTCGGTGTTATGAGGCTTGTAATGGGATCGTGCAGCCCTCACCTTAGCGAGTAATGCACTCGCTTTGTTGGCTTCATCATTTGAAACTGCTCTGCCAACTTCAATGCCATCTTCGAAATTCACATAGTCTTCGATATGGACACAACCTAGCCTTGAGCATTCATTGAGGACATTATCCATTTGATCAACGGTCGCTGCGAGCGTCATCCTTGACATCTCAACAGTGCCAAACATTTCAATCACTCACGAATTTAGTACAGCATCGATAATGGTTTGAACTGCCTTATCTTTGTTCTTTTCAAAGGAGGTTTGAATGCCTTCGATGGACTTTGCACCGTCTTTCTTTACTTTTTCTGCTTCTTTTAAGGCAGAAGTGCGTGCTGCTTCTACTGTAGCCTGAGATGCGGTGGAAGCGTCTTCATGCGCTTTCGCAACGAGTTCGGATGCCTTCTTTCTTGAGTCGGCGAGTTTCTTTTCAGCATTTTTCTGAGCTTCTTCAAGCCTTTTTTCAGCATCTTCTGCGGCCTCAGAAACACTTTTTCGGACTTCTCGAATACCCACAAAAACCACCTATGCTTCGTCCAGCAAAGTGGGGTTTATCACTATAACGCC
>JAYODQ010000056.1:0-8923 GCA_038106355.1 Candidatus Poseidoniales archaeon
TCACCATGGGTGCTCTTGGCGACCGCTTCGGCAGAAAACGAGCCTTGCAACTCGGGCTCATTGTCGTAGGATGTACTTCTGCTTGGACAGCAACCTACGCATCAACCTCGTCCGATGTCATTGGAGCGAGGGCCTTCATGGGCATTGGAGCAGCACTTGTCATGCCTGCAACACTCTCCATTGTGATGCATGTCTTTCCAGCAAGCGAACGCGGTAAGGCGATAGGTATCTGGGCTGCGATGGCTGGAATTGGAGCCCCAATTGGTCTGTTTGTTGGTGGCTGGGCTGTTGAGCACTATGATTGGCAAATGGTGTTTTGGATCAATGTCCCCTTCATCATGCTCGCCCTTGTGCTTGGCTTGTTGTTTGTCCCAGAGTCCAAGGACCAAAACCAAACCAAACTTGATTTGGTCGGAGCGCTGTTCTCTGTCCTCGCCTTGTCGACATTTTTGTATTCAATTATTGAAGCCCCAAGGCTTGGTTGGACAAGTGTCGAAACCGTAAGCATTGCCATGATGTCCGTGGTATGTATCGGCCTCTTTGTCTGGTGGGAAAAGCGAAACGACCATCCAATGCTACCACTCGATTTCTTTCGCAACAAAGGGTTTTCAACCGGTCTGCTCGCCATCAGCCTTGCATTTTTCGTGATGTTTTCTTTTATGTTCACCCAAATGCTCCACTTCCAACTCGTGCGGGGAAACACGCCACTCGAAGCAGCAGTTCGCTTCCTCCCTCTACCTCTTGGTTTGATGCCAGCTGCTGCAAACAGCGACCGACTCGTCAATGTATTCGGACGAAATCGAGTCGTGGGGAGCGGTCTCTGCCTTGTGACCGTTGGTATGCTTATTTTCACAACCGTCTCCGTCGACACTGAATACCTTCGACTTGCCCTCATGTTCTTCATTCTCGGTCTTGGGATGGGACTGACAATGGCACCCTCAACAGAACTCGTCATGGAAGAAATTCCTTCGGATAAAACGGGCGTCGGTTCGGCCACCAACGATGCGAGCAGGGAGATTGGTGGTGCGCTTGGTATTGCCATTGGCGGGTCAGTCCTCAACGAATTTTACCAACGCTCCTTTACGTTTCCTCGTGGGCTTGACCCCACGCTTGAAACACCAACTTCGGAATCGTTCCCCACCGCAATGCGAATGGGAGCCGAACTCTTACAACAAGGAAATCCACTGGGCGGGGAACTCATTGCCTCAGCACGAGTCGCTTTCATGGAGGGTATGACAACGTCTGCGATGGTGTCAGCATGTATTGCCTTCATTGCAGCCCTTCTCGTATTTCGCTACATGCCTCGGTACAAAATTTCGATGCTCGACGGGGAAATGAACTTAAGCCAAGAATCCGAATAAATTCCGAAGTTGAGGGCTGATGCATGGATGTACATTCCCTGTATATTGTTCTCGGTTTGTTGGCGGTTGGCTTGGTCACGCCTGGTCCAAACAATATCACATGCATTGTTCATAGTTCCGTACATGGGCCGAGGGCAAACATTTCGCTCATCAGTGGCATGGCACTCGGATTTTTCATCGTTCATCTTATCTCTGGGTATGTGGTCATGCACATTGACCCAAATCACCCCGGTAAAATCGCACTTGAAATCATGGGTCTCCTCTTTTTGATGCTCGTCGCATTGAAGGTCTTCACCCTCCAACCATGGGCAACTCAAAACCACATCGACCAAGAACTGCAAACCTACTCAAATCTGTTCAATACCACCACCATTCCTCGATTGGGATTCAAGACAGGGGTCATGATGCAATTCCTCAACGGCAAAGAGTGGACACTTGTGGGAGCCGTCATGCTTCAGGCTTTGGACGGCTTTGGTGGGGGGTTGAAAGGTGTGCTTTCCATCGCCTCAATCACCATAACAGGGGGTCTCATTGCCATGACACTTTGGACCCTTGTTGGAAGCAAAATGGTCGCATTGGCCGAGGATGAGAAAAAAGGGACACTCATGTTTCGAACGCTTGGAGGATTGATGTTTCTTCTCCTCGCAGGTCTTATGCTCAAAAGCATGGCTGTGCTTTACTGAGTTTGCTCCGACCATGATTTGATGATCAAGCCTTCAGCCGATTGCAGATGTTCAGCAACAGTCCCCTGACGCACACCTATCGCCAAAGCAATATCTCGTTGCGTACATTTCCTCGGCGTGTGATAATAACCCATCTCGACGGCCAAATCAATCACCTCTTTTCGTCGGTCGGGTAGATGGGGAGCGGCAACCCAATCGGCGCGAGTATTGTTGGTGATACGAAGTTTAATGTCGCCCGGAATAAGATTGGTTAACCCTCTTCTCATCTTATTGAGTCCATCGGTTGTGCCGAGCACCGTCATCATAAGTCCATTTTTTCGAAGCAAAGTACTCGGGGTTTGAAGCCATACACCCTCAGTGTTATGGATGAGTTTTGGAATCGGTCCATGAAGGATACAGGATGCGATCAATTCTGTATCCGAAACACTGTAGACCCGAACGATTTTTGTTGCGTTCGTTTGGATGGCGAAATCGTAGCCATTCGAAAAATCTCCCTCAAATTGAAACACATAACATGGTTCATCCGAGACAATACAATCAGGGGTGATGAGACTCACCCTGTCGAATAGGGTCGTCAAATCTGCTCCTGGCAAGTCTTTACCTTGCTCAACCGAAACAAAAACTTGGAGGTACCTTAACCCTTCAGCCATGACTTAACCGTTCATGATAGGAATATAAGTGGTATTTCAAACTATTTAGGCCAAAATCAAGGTTCCCCTCTCATAACTGTGTCAAGATATTTGAGGAAGAACATCATGCAATGCAATATGAGCGAAGCATATGTCAAAACAAGAAACGCAATTGTGTTTTCATTGATGATGATTTTTATGGCTCAAGTGGGGTACCTTAGCATCCTCAATCCGTGGTATGAAACACTCGACGAAGAGTATGTGCCAGCGAAATCAACTGCACTACCAAGTGGACTTACCTTCTCTGCTATGACTTGCGGGTATGAAGTCATGTCCGATGTTCAGGGCGACAACGGGAACAACGACGCTCTTGACATCGTTGGAAACGCATCGTACCCTGCCGTACAAACAGCATCGAATGCGACTTCTGTGTTTATTCAACTTCGTCTCGATGGAACACCTACCAACAGCCAAGGAACAAGTCTACAATCGTTCATGTGGGGCATGGAGTTTGATACCGATGGAAACAAAAGCACCTACGAACACCTTGTTTCATACTATGGCTCAGGTTCAGATTCTCTCAAGATATACAACAACACCGTCACAACAACTGCCGATAGCCCAACCGATTCCGCAGACAGCGTATCGGTTGAACTTACCCCAGCAAGCGATTACTGGAACTCATCGGTTGCAGACTCTTCATTTGGCGGAGATGATGATTACTTGTTGACCATGATTTTGCCTTGGGACGTGCTTGAAGACCATGACATGGACCGCAACGGAACGCCGTCATTCAACTGGTTTGGAACGTCAACCTCAAATCAGAATTTGAACGGCGATTTTGCCTGTCACGACGGTAATAACGATGGAGCGCCTTCCCTTTCCACCACCGCCAGCGATCCTGTTCCGCTCGATTCAGCTCTCCGTTTCCTTTTCTCAGGGGGGGTTGTATCTGGTGGAAGCACGTACTACTACGTGAACGGCACTCAAGGCTCTCCACTCACCTTCGCACCAACAGTCGCCCCTGATGGCGCAACATTTGAGGTTGAACCAGCCCTTCCCAGTGGGTTGACGGTGAGTTCGACAGGTGTACTTTCAGGAACGCCTACGCAAACCGTGAATGGTGCAACATACACTCTTTATGCGAACTCAACCGTGGATGGCGTGAATTTTTCTGCCTCAGCCAACATCATTCTCACGGTCGTTGCGGTCACATTTGATTTGGTGCCCAACATTGAGGGGGCCAACATTATTCTTCAAACTCCGATGACCAACATCACCTTTAGCGCAAATTCAACCCTTATCAGTGATGAACAAGTAGGCGCCGTTGCTGGTGGTGATTTCCATACATGTGCCTTACTTGACAACGGGTCAGTTGCTTGCTGGGGCTATAATCCCAATGGTGAACTTGGTAATGGCAATGTGACTCACGAGACCACACCACATCTCACTCAATCCTTTGGAACAGGTCGAACAGCAACTGCAGTGACGATAGGGCAATTCCATTCATGTGCATTATTGGATAACGGTTCGGTTATGTGTTGGGGGAAGAATCACGAGGGTCAATTAGGTACAGGTTCAACGTCGACCTCGCCAACAACAACGCCAACGCTGGTCGCCTCTTTTGGAACTGGACGAACCGCTGTAGCAATTTCTGCAGGCTACACGCACACCTGTGCCTTGCTTGATAACGGATCGGTTTCATGTTGGGGCAAAAATCAGTATGGGCAATTGGGTAATGGCAATGTTACTTCGCAATACTCGCCTGTATTAACGGCCTCGCTTGGCTCTGGGCGCACAGCAACAGCCATCGCTGCGGGCGACCTTGGAACCTGTGCAGTTCTTGACAACGGTTCAGTGGCCTGTTGGGGGATGAATTCACAATATGGTATGATTGGAAATGGAACAACGGGTGCTTCGGATTTTACCACTATACCTATCCAAACAGCCTCACTTGGGGCAGGGCGAACTGCCATTGATATCATCGCTGGTCAGATGTATTATTGTGCACTTCTTGACGATGGTAGCGTGGTGTGCTGGGGTTCAGGTTCGTATGGAAATCTCGGTGATGGAACTGCAACGGCTCAATCCTCACCAACCCAAACATCTTCACTTGGTATCGCTGCAAAGAAAATTGTGGCGGGTGCTCGTCACACCTGCGCTTTATTGATCAATCAAACGGTAAAATGCTGGGGTGCAAACACGAACGGCGCAATTGGTGATGGTTCGACCACTCAACGCAATTCACCAACAGATGTAGCTCTTGGCACTGGCGTCAATGTCACCAATCTTGGCGCAGGCGCCTATCATACCTGTGCGCTTATTGAAAACGGTAGTATGCGATGTTGGGGTAAAAATTGGTACGGTGCAATCGGGGATGGCACAGGGTGGAACAATGGAGGAACGTCAAATGTCCGATTATCACCGACGAATACATCAACTTTGATGCTCTTTGATGTCGGTGGCCTCATTCCAGTGACGGGTGCAAGTAACTGTTCGGCTTCACCTTCACTTCCGTCTGGCCTGTCGATCAACAGCAGCACATGTACCATCAGCGGCACACCAACGGCCTTGACCAACAACGCAACATACACCATCAGTGCTACGATCAAAGGATTGGCGTTTGAAACAAGCGTTTGGCTCTCCGTAAGTCCGTTCGGAACATTGACCTCAACGGTGGATGGCGCGCATCTCAATTTGGGCGAAGCGATGACGCCGATCACGCTCAATTACACCTCATCAACCAACGTGAATGCAGCCTCGACGGTGTTTGGTAACCGCCAAATCTCAACTGGATACCAAAACGCTTGCACCATTCTGCAGAACCAATCATTAATGTGTTGGGGCCAGAACAGCGACGGGCAGCTTGGTGTTGGAAATTGGACTTCGTATGTCAATACACCTGTATGGGTTGACTTTGGATTTGATGCCGCCGTTTCAACTGTCTCAAATGGCGAACATGGAACATGCGCCATTCTAACAAACGGTTCGTTGTATTGTTGGGGAACCGTACGTGGTTCTACACCAAATTCAAACACACCGAAATACATCGATTTACCTTCAGGGCGAACAGTCATTGACGTGTCTGTCGGTGAACGAAATACTTGTCTGCTATTAGATAACGGGTCCATTTCGTGCTTAGGAAGTGGTAGCGACGGAGTGAATGGTGATGGCAATAATAACGATACGCCGCAAGAAGTGGGCGACTCTTACGTTCTCCTTCCCACCGGACGAACGGCTGTTTCGGTTTCCATCGGATACCGTCATGGCTGTGCTATTCTCGACAACGGCTCTGCGATGTGTTGGGGCATGAGGTCCCAGGGTGCACTCGGTGATGGAGGCTCGATTTTCAATAATGCCAACATACCCGTGTATGTGAGTATGCCCGCAGGCAGCACGACGCAAGCCATTTCGGCTGGTGACACAAGTACATGTGCCATTATCGACAACGGTTCTGTGTATTGCTGGGGTGCGGGCAGTAAAGGCCAATTGGGCCAAGGATATCTCGACCATAGCAGCAAAACTACACCCCAGTTTGTCGACCTTGGGGCAGGACGCTCGGCCGTTGCCATTGATACTTCAATCAAATCCGGGGGAACAACATGGGGGCACACTTGCGCTGTACTTGACAACGGCTCGACGAAGTGCTGGGGTTCAAATAAAGACTACGCATATGTCTGGTATCCGTTACGTACAACAAGCTACAATGGTACTCCGATTGTGAGTAATCCATATGCCACAGAAGACGCCATCGCAGTGGGGACTGGAAGTGGTTTCACGTGTACAGTTTACGCCTCCGGAACGATAGAATGCATAGGACAGTATTATGGATTGGGGAGCGGTTCGAGTTACAACTACTGGAACACTACAATTCCTGTTGGAAATCCGAGCGTTGACACGACCACGGTATCCGTGACATGGGAAACACACCCTGCTTTGCCGGCTGGCATGAGCATCTCGGGTGGTACGATCAGCGGCACACCTTCGGTCTATGCCATCAACCAGACGTACACGATTTACGCCAATCAGAGCGCCTACAACACGACGATTGACTTGTGGTTCACGGTTGATACTGACAATCCACACACGGTTGTTGAGAACGTGACAATTGACCCCATCGGCTTCCATCCACCGTTCTTGAACGGCACGACCACTTGGACGGTCTCACCAGCCTTGCCTTCAGGTCTGTCCATAGATTCCGCAACAGGCGAAATCACCGGTGCGGTCAATGGAACACTTGCGAATACCACCTTCAGTGTGACAGCAACACACAATGGCTCGGCCGTTGAAACGTTCAACTTCAACCTCGAGAGTCTTGCTGATTACGATGGAGATGGCTTACCCAACGACTTACCACAAGATTACGATACAAACGACCAACCAACTGCTGGTCTGGTTGCGGACGATGACGATGACGGCGACGGTCTCCCAGATGCCAACGAAACAGATACGGGCACCTATGTGAATGAAAGCGATACAGGCACCAACCCACTCGACCCCGATACTGATGATGACGGTATTTGTGATGGTCCAAACGCTGTGGCCGGTGTGTGTATTGCAGGCCCAGATACGAGCACAGGGCCTCCAGTCATTGCTACACCAATCGTTCTTGTCAACAACACTGCAGTTGCAGAAATCGACCCCTTCTTCGTCGTATCAGGGGCGACCTATTCGCTCTCACCATCGCTCCCCACTTCGCTGCAATTCGATGCGAGCAACGGCTCAATTTGGGGAACACCAGACATGGTCATGGCAAACACATCTTACACGATGTGGGCAAATTTGAGCAACGGCGTTAGTGTTCAATGGACGTTCTATCTCTCAGTCCTCGACGACCTTGACGGCGATGGATTGCCCGATGTTTTGCCCGGTGATTACAATGGTTCAGAAGACCCAATCCGATCAGCGCCTGGTCTTGAAGAGGACCTGGATGATGACGGTGACGGCTACAACGATACAGCTGAAACCGATACGAGATTCTATCTTGATGGCAACAATACAGGTACAGACCCACGTGACCCCGATACTGATGACGACGGAATCTGTGACGGTCCAAACGCTGTGCCAGGCATTTGTGCCGCAGGTCCAGACATTGCTCCATTCGGTCCAACGCCAACCGTTGTCGCAGTCAACAACACTGCGATACCGAATGTTCAACCCTATTATGTTGGAAGCGGGCTCTCCTACCAAATTATGCCAAGTCTCCCAGCCGGTTTGTCGATTGACCCTGCCACCGGTGTGATTTCAGGAACGCCAACCCAGACCATTGGTAACACCACCTTCACAGTCTTTGCAAACCACACGAATGGAAACTCGTATTCATGGGATTTCACCATCGAAGTGCTCGAGGACACTGACGGCGATGGCGACCCCGATACCCTACCAATCGATTACGACGGCAACGAGGATTCAATCCGTGGCCCACCTGGTCTTACTGAAGACCTCGACGACGATAACGACGGCTTGCCTGACTTGAACGAAACCGATACGGGCATTTGGAACGGTGAAGGCGATACGGGAACAGACCCCCTCAACCCAGACACCGATGGCGATGGATTCTGTGACGGTCCAGCCTCCGAAGTTTATGACCGACTTGGCAACCTCGTTTGCCGAGGCCCTGACCCAGACCCGCATGACCCAACCGACCCACTCGACACCGACGGCGATATGTATCCAGACGACGACCCAGATGGTGAAGGTGGGCTTGAAGCAGATGATGACGACGATAACGACGGCTACCCAGATATTTCTGAGGAGGCTTGCAACTCCGATTCGAAGAATGCAACCTCCATTCCCGAGGACATGGACGGCGACGCAATTTGTGATGGTGACGACCTCGACATGGACGGCGACGGTATCGACAACCTCAACGAAACAGGCCTTCCGATTGGAACAGACCCTGACAACCCAGATACCGACGGTGATGGTGTCTGTGATGGACCTGAATCACCAGTGACGAGCAATTGTACTGCGGGACCAGACGCATTCCCACTTGACCCGTCGGCCTCCAAAGATACTGATGGCGACGGTAAGCCAGATGAATTGGTTCCAGGTGTGAACTCCACGAGCAATCCTGTCCTCGAAGAAGACTTTGATGACGACAACGATGGCTGGGATGACCTTGACGAAATAGCCTGTGGCACTGACTCACTCAATGAAACAGACATTCCAATTGACCTCAACGGAGATGGAATTTGTGATGTCCTCGATGATGACTGGGACGATGATGGCATTCCGAATGCGAATGAAA
>JAYODQ010000013.1:0-48441 GCA_038106355.1 Candidatus Poseidoniales archaeon
CAAGTGCAAAGCATTGAAATGATGAGGGTTGTCGCAAGGACATCGGGTAGGTAGCTTAGTTGGGAGAGCGCAGCACTGAAGATGCTGAGGTCGCCGGTTCAAGTCCGGCCCTACCCACTTTTTTTCCTTGTCAATAAATTGCCATGAAAGGATTCATGTGCATCTTTCTAACTCGGTCAACTATGGCCAAAGCCGAGGTCCAAGATGAAGGCGGCACAGATGGTCATGATGTTGATTCAAAGATTAAGGACAAAGCCATCAAGGAGTTGGCAGAAATTCGACAACGTCGTCTCGGTCGTGGCCGTCGATTTCTCACAAACATCGAAGATTATGTTCTCTTTGGTGGCTTTACCTATGGAACTTTATTTGCACTCCTCCTGTTTTCAATGTCCTCAGGCATGCTTGGAAATTCAACAACCTTTGACCACGCTGCATCAAAGACGTTTCTTGACAGTGGGGATGAATGCCTCGAAATCACGGATGAACCTTGGCTCCAAGTCTATTTACGACCCGACGTAGAATTGTTCTCCATCTCTGGCCACAATTTGCCCGAAGGTTTTGCTTTGATGAAATATTCAATTTTTGAAACATTTGAAGATGCAGAAGATGTCCTGGTTGAAAATCACACCAATACAAGTTTGAAGGTCGTCAATTATTCCGATAACCCCAATGGTAGGGCTTATTTCAAAGCCCCATACAACGAACTCGGTTCAGGAGAATACAAACTACGTTTCTACGTCGATGTCTATGATCAAAGGGACTGGGTCAATGGTTCGTTGATTTTGGAGCTTAACAAAACCACAACCTTTGAGGTTGATATTAGTAAGAAGGCCTTTGCGTTCCTTCCCTTTGTTGATAATTCTGAATCCAAGGACATTCGAATCACCGACGCCGGGGCCCGACCGTGTTGGTCCGTTCAAGATTTAGGTGACTGGGCATATTTACTCATGGGTGCTGAACTTGGTGGGGGAAGAGAAACCGCCATGTTGACCGGAGGTGCAGCCGGCGTTCCTGCTTGGTGGATGGCTTTCATTTCCTTGTCTCTATCCGTGATTTCTTTGCTGATTCTCTACCCGATTATGTACAAAGTCTACCATCAGGATACTGACGATATTCTATCAAGAAATCACATCGAACAATTGGTGCGTCAAATTGTTGAAACATCCTCTCATCGTATGCACATCAATATCGATTGGGACTTGTTTAAAATACAAATTCGTGAATTATCTGTCGATATTCTCATCGCGTATCAAAACACAGAGGGAACGCTAACAGATAGCAAAGATATCCGAGCAGAAATTTTGAGAGAAATTCTTGAGGAATTTGCCCTCTTTCGCGTGTTCAAACCAGTCCAATTGACGGTGAAACTCATTGGCCAAAGCAAATTGATTGATTTCGATTCGGGGGTAGGCATTGGGTCTGTTGACGAGGATTCAAGTGACCAAGATTATTCTTCATTCTTTTCTGAACTTCATAGCCTATCAAGGATTGAAGATGATGTACGTGATAGTCTTGACCTCTTTTTTACACGTAGGGCAGACCTGAGCATGAAAGGTGCGATTGTAACAAGCGATGACAAAATCGTTTTCGTTTCAGTTATTTATCGCCCGATGCAACGGTTAGCATTTTTTAGATTTAAGAAGACTTCAGAAGACATCAAGGATGAATTGTATGCCTTTATTTCAAACAGGAACGAAGATATTCTTGGAAGTCAAGAATTGGTGGTGAAAACAAGAAATGAGATTTCAACACTTGCTGACAGGTCAGGTGCAGGAAGAATCGAACGTCGAACGACCAATCAAGATGATGACAGACTTGTTGCTGTTGCCCGGCAAGATGGTCTTGGAGGAAGAATGTTGCAAACTAAATTTCTTGGCGATACACTTTCTACTGTCGAATACATGGCCAACGAAAAGCGTGAAATGATCAACAAATGGGGTTTTTGGGGCTTGATTGTCTTTGTGTGGATTCCGTTCATGGCTTCAGGTGTGTTGGTTGGTGCAATGTTGGGACTCCTCTCAAGAATGAAGTTTATGAGAGTTCTAGCAGCGACATTTGTCGGTGGAGCAGCCGCATCCATTACTTGGGCCTATACTGCCGAGGGCATTGTTAAATTCATGCACAATTACAAACTCGAGGCAGTTATTCCGATTATGATTATCGTGTTTATTTTGATGGCGGTGCTGCACATTCGTTCAACGAAAATGCGCCGTCAGACCGAGTTGTTTGAAGATACACTTCTCGATAATTTTCAAGCGGACATCACTGCAAAATATGGCGACCAGTGAGGTGATAGGCAATGGAGTCGATTTCGCACATCGAGGGTGTCGAGACAACCGTAGGAGACCATTGCACTTTTGGAATTCTTACCATTAGCGATAGAGCCTCAATTCAAGTGTATGAGGACAAAGGTGGCCCTGCGATATTGTCGTTTTTTGAAGAAGCGTTGAGAAGCCCTGCAACAGTTCATTATGCATGTATTCCAGACGAACAACATGAAATTGAAGAGGCATTGATTCGATTCTCTGATGAGGTTGGTTGCGATGTTATTGTGACAACAGGTGGCACAGGCCCTACTCAACGAGATGTGACCCCCGAAGCCACAATTTCTGTATGTGACAAAATTCTTGACGGGTTTGGCGAGCAAATGAGGTCGATTTCCCTTCGGTATGTCCCGACGGCAATTCTCTCCCGTCAAGTAGGGGGAATTCGTGGCTGCACCCTTATTTTCAATTTACCAGGACAGCCAAAAGCCATTCGTGAAACAATCGATGAAGTATGGAAGGCAGTTCCATATTGCGTTGATTTAATTGGGGGCCCGTACATGGACATGAACCACGACGTTGTACCTGCCTTCCGACCAAAGAACGCTGAACGTTCATAGTGGGGTCTTGATACCCATCGCTCGAAGAGCACACCAACCGGTGCGTCCTTCATAGATTGCGAAGAGACCTCCAATCATCATTCCTGCTACACCAAACCAACTTATCGTATCGGATGGTATGACTGAAAATTGAATCAGTACTACGGCAAGAATGGCAACCAATAAGGTGAAAATACCACCAAAGAGGCGAACAGCTTTTCCTTTAGCGTCAATATTGCATTGTGGCATAGATGGTAATTATCTTGACTTAGATTTAAACTCATGTTTTTCTTACCATACAAGTATAACGAGAGGTTCAAAGGCTGAAGATATCCGAGATTAGTTAGGGGAACCAGATGAAAGGTGATATTCTCATATCAAATGCAACCATGGTGTTACCTACAGGTCGTTTCAAAGGGGACCTACGAATTTCGGGCGGAGTCATTGTTGAAATCGAAACAGAGGCCTTTCTCACTCGAAAAGACCATGAAGAATTCATCGATGGAGAAGGGTTGTTTCTGCTCCCAGGAATGATCGACCCACAGTGTCATTTCCGAGACCCAGGCCAGCCCGAAAAGGAGGACTTACAGTCTGGTTCATTCGCAGCTGTCTCTGGTGGCGTGACCTCGTTTCTTGATATGCCAAACAATGTTCCCTCCATCACAACATTTGATATGATGATGGAAAAAATTGAAAGTGCATCGTCCAAATGCGTCAATAATTTTGGATTTTTTGTTGGAGCAACTCCCGATAATGTGGATGAATTGAAAAAATGCGTTGGTGACGAACATCATCCTGTTTCTCATCCTGGAATATGTGGTATCAAGGTCTTCATGGGTTCATCAACAGGTGACTTACTTGTCAACGAAGAAGATGCACTTGATGAAATCTTCAGGACCACCAGTGGGCTGATCGCAGTCCATGCTGAAGATGAACATCGTCTCTCGACTCGATTTGTTGAATTTGAACAACGTACAGACATTGCCGCACATGCTCAATGGCGTGACGACCAAACCGCACTCATTGCAACACAACGTGCGGTACGGTTAGCACAAAAATATGGACATCGCCTCCATATCCTTCACCTCACAAGTGGAATAGAAGCGGAATGGCTTGCTGGGCAAACCTCTTTGTTGCCAGAACAGTCCCTTGAGGCGCATATTACAACCGAAACTCTGCCTCAGCATTTAACGTTCAATGAAATTGATGTTGATAGAGAAGGTACACGCCTCAAGATGAATCCTCCAATTCGATACCAACATGACCTTGAACAATTGTGGAGATCACTGCATAACGGTACAATCCAATGCATCGCTACAGACCACGCCCCACATACACTCGAAGCGAAAGCACTCGGGTTTCCAAAAGCACCTAGTGGGATGCCAGGTGTCGAAACATCGCTACCTGTGATGTTGACGCATGCAAAATTTGGCAGATGCACTATCGAAGATGTCGTGAAATGGATGTCAAAGAATGTTGCAACATGTTACAACATGAAAGGAAAAGGTGAATTGTCGATTGGATTTGATGGTGACGTCGTTCTGGTCGATATGGAACAAGAATACGTGGTGAAGGATGAAACTTCATGGTCAAGAGTGGGCTGGAATCCATTCCGAGGTATCAGTCTGGTCGGATGGCCAGTCCATACAATCGTTGGTGGGATACCTGTGTTTGAACGCAGCCAACAAACTGGACAAAAAGGACGTGTTTTGGTTTCCCCTGGCCAAGTAGGTCAACCTTTACTTATGGATCCTTGGTCAAACTTTTAATCCGTAGAGTTGAGAATATTTCTCTTCGAGATACTGAAGAAATGGTTCAGCTGTAGGTGGACGACCCGTCGCACGCTCAATCAATTCGGAAGGCGTAAATAAACTTCCATTTTCATGTATATTCTCTTGAAGCCACTCAAGAATTGGCGACCAATCACCCGATTCAACAATCGTTGTAACGTCACCTATTTTCTCTGTCATGGCTTCAAGCAGTTGGGATGCATACAGATTTCCGAGGGTGTATGTAGGGAAATATCCGAACGCCCCCATGGACCAATGAATATCTTGCAAACAGCCACTCGAATCCTCTTCGACATCTAGATCGAACCATTCTTTCATCATGCTATTCCAAACACGAGGAATGTCTTCAAGTGGTAGATTTTCATTGAAAATTCTTTTTTCGATTTCATATCGAATCATGATATGTAAATTGTACGTCACCTCATCCGCTTCAACTCGAATATATCCAGGTTCTACATCGTTGGCGATTCTATTGAGGGTATGTGCATCCCAATCGGGAAGAGAAGGAAACTCCTTCTTGAGAACAGGAAGGACGACCTTCCAAAATGATGGTGTGCGACCGATTTGATTTTCCCAAAATCGTGATTGTGATTCATGAACGCCTAAAGAGACTGCTTTTCCTCGAGGGCAATACGCAAATTCGTGAGGTAGCCCTTGCTCGTACAATGCATGTCCGGTCTCATGCATCACAGCATACAAGCAAGAAAATGGGTCGGATTCATCAAACCTCGTTGTAAATCTTGTATCACCTTTCCACAATCCCGATGAAAATGGATGGGTTGATTGATCCATCCTTCCTGCTTCAAAATCAAAGCCCATTCGCTCTGAAACTTGTTTGCAAAAATTTGTTTGAGATTCTATAGAAAATGTCATACCTACGGGTAATTGAGGTTGTTCTTGGCTGGTTTTCGCTTCAATAATCGAATGAAGTAAGGGAACGATGCGCGCTTTAAGTCCTGCGAAGAGCGGGTCATAGTCCGACACTTTCATTCCAAATTCAAATTCATCCAACAATGCGTCATATGGCGTTTGAGTGGGCGGATAATAGGCAATCTTCTCTTTGGTCATTTCAACAAGTTCTTTTAAATGGGGCAAAAACAAAGAAAAATCGGATGTTGTCCTTGCTTGTTGCCAAGAACGTAATGCATTGGAACGCAGTTGAGCGTATTTTGATACAAATTCGACAGGCAGTGCCTTCGCTTTGTCGTGTGCGAGTTTCATTTCTCGAACATTTGCTTCCTCATCTCGTGTGAGCGAAGTACTTTGTTCAAGTTCAGCAAGAACGATACCGTAGCGTTCACTCGTCAATTTCTGATGTCGTTCTTTAGCGAGCCAGGACATCATATCTCCTCTCGCCTGACCGCCTTTTTGAGGCATTAAGACCTCTTGGTCCCAACCAAGATGCCCTGCTAGTGCCGAGAGTCGGAAGATATCTTCGGTTGTTTGTAGGAATTCAGCATAGGTACTCATGAATTCGGCTCGAGCTCATCAAATTAGATATTTTCCAACCAAGATTGTCAAATTAAATACCAATTTCTCATTCAATTACACACACATTGAAGAGGCATTGGCAAGTAGCATGTTCATGGTGCCTCCATCCAAGCGAAAGCAGGATGAAGACGAGGTTTCCACCGACATAAAAGACGAAGATATCGATTCAATCGTTGCTGAAACGATCCCGCGAGACGATTCAGTTGAGGAAGTTTTGCAAGAGGAAAGTGAACCTACGATTGAAGAATTAATGCATTTGAGATCTGAGATGGTCATTAGAACTTGCATGGACCTTCGACGAGGTGAAAACATTCTGATTGTTTGTGACCCAACAACAACGGATATTGGAAGATCTCTCCATGATGCTGCTTCAAAATTTTCTGACCGTGTTCTGCTGATTGTCATGCCAAAGGGAAGACATCACGGTGAAGAACCGCCTTCGCCTGTTGCGAATCTCATGCGACAGCAACAAGTTGTGATTGCACCTACAAAATATTCCTTGACACACACTCTTGCTGTCAAGCAAGCACTTCGTGAAGGAGCAAGGGTAGCTACGATGCCAGGAATGACCATTGACATGTTCATTCATGGAGGCATGGCAACCGATTTTCAACATATGAAAAAGACGATTGGAGACATGGGTTCACTTCTTCGCCGTCGAAGAATTGTCAATGTAAAATCAGAATCAGGTACAAACATAACCTTTGAAGTCAATTGGAGAGATTGGAAACTCGATGATAATGGAATTTGCAACAGACCGCGTATGCTCACGAACCTTCCTGCAGGGAAAATCTTCATTCAACCTCGTGAAAAGACAATGAATGGCACGATAGTCATCGATGGGTCGTGGGATGCGAACCTCGTGGAAGAACCAATTTTTATCACCGTAGAACAAGGTAGCATCACAGATATCAAAGGCGGTGCTGTCGCTGCACATTTACGTCAACAATTGGGTGAAGCTGCTCGTCGATTGTCGTCGAAGGAACAAGATGGTGTGTGGATCGTTTCCGAATTTGGTTTTGGAATGAATGCAAATGCTCGATTATTAGGAAATGTCCTCGAAGATGAAAAGCGCCTTGGAACGTGTTATTTTTCCATCGGTCGTCACACAAAAGTCGGATTAAATATTCCTGGTGTGCTCAAAGCTCCTGACCTGTGGCTTGATGATACTCCAATTATTCGAGAAGGAACATTTCTCATCGAGTAATTATTGATTTGGGGCTCCGCAGACTGGACAAAATCGCCAATATGGATCTAATCCAATTCCACACCCTCGACAAAAAACTCCAGAACGAATCGTTGGTTGTGGTTGTTGCCACTGTTGGGGTTGCTGTTGCCACTGTTGAGGTTGCTGTTGCCACTGTTGTGGTTGCTGTTGCCACTGTTGGGGTTGTTGGTGCCATTGTTGGGGTTGCTGTTGTTGAGGTTGCTGTTGCCACTGTTGGGGTTGCTGCTGTTGTGGTTGAGCGGGTGGACTTTGTTGTGGCTGGCCAGTTTGTTGGGCACCGAGTGGTTTTCGCACTGGGGCGATTGGTCGAGGTAAATTCTGTGCTTTTTGTCCTGCCTCGGATGAAACAAATTCTCCAAGGGATACCGTACCATCACCGTCGGTATCTGCTTCCTTGTGCAGTCGAGTTGCCTCTTCTAAACTTGTGCCCGTGGCTTCAGCTAATTCTTCAACAGAAAGGGCACCACTTCCGTCAGTATCAGCTGCGATAAATCGCTCGGCAGCACTGACAAATTCTTCTTCCTGTTGAGGTTGGTCCTCAGTGAGTTGCACATCAAATTGGATTTCGGATTGAAGAGGGTCTTCAAATGTCATCACATGCTCAACTTCGTCTTCCTGCACATCATTGTCCTCGGATAAAGTAGAGAGCAAATCTTCTTCTGATGCATCATCCATATCGTTTTCTTGAAGTGTTGGCTCTTCATGCAATCCGATGGTAAAAGCACCTGCAAAGGCATCTTGGGTTGCTTTCTCCATTTGTTTATCAGATTCGATTTTTTGTGGTTCGGCGGAGATTACCTCGACTTTAGGCAATTCCACCCTCGGACTCGATGGTAATGGGACATTGGTTGAACTTGATTTTGGAGTCTCTTGGGTTGGTAAAGGTACGGAGATTGGAGGAGTTTCAACTTGTGGTTGTGGAACTGAAATGACGGGTTCAGTTGCTTCGATTTTGAGCGTCGTATCAATCGTTGATGCGGTTGCTGAGCCACTTGCAAGACTTGGAAGTGGTAAGATATGTCCTTCAATGTCGAGGGCTGCATCAAGTTCGTCACAGATAGAAAGGAGTTGAGTTTTTGATGCTGAAGGCTCATCGATGTATGTTTTCATCAAATCAAGATATTTTGAGAGTTCGGTCTCTCCACCTGTTGAGTAACCTACAGCGAGGAGTTTCATCAGACGCATGGGATCAGCGAGCCCACTGAGTTTTTCTTTCTCATCAGCCGATAACGAACTGTCTGCGGCACTGCTTTCGCCCATGGAATCAGGTTGCCCAATAAATCTTGAAAGCGGATCTTGCATACTCATTAAGCCCAAATGACCTGAGACCAGATAGTAAATTTCACCACCTTCACATTGCATTCTTTCACTCGCGGCTTCAAAATTGAAATCGCCCGGAAGAAGAACGATATCGGACAATATCGAAAAGAATTTCAGGATAGCTTCACGTTGTCCCATAGCCAACATCGAGTGAAGGGTGTCGGATGATTCGATGACACCAAAATAGGCTGCAGCTTCGTCAACATCAATTCCAACAGGCATCGATGCAGCAAAGTCAGACTGTTCCGGCAATTATATCCCCTCTCGATATTTCAACCCTGACTCATGTAAGATATATGCGTGATGTATTTTTGCGAACGGATTAGATTTGGTTTTTTGCTAAATTGATGATGGCCCTTGACTGTTCTGCTGTCCACCCTGTTTCTTGCAATTGCAACAGCATCGTTCTTTCAACCTCACCGTTGGAAATGGCTCCGACAATCCAATCAACTGCAGCATCTCTATCATCTTCTTGACCTTCTTCAAAGACATCAAGGTCTACTTCGATTTTTGCCTTTCTCACCTTTGCCTTCGAGTCCTCAACCTGAGTGACGGGAGCCCGTTTTTTCGCCACCCGTTGAGTTGATTGAGTTGGACTTGGACTGGATGCTATTGGACTTCTTGTAGGACCACTAGGAGGTCCTCCAGAAGGTCCACTTGGCGGTCGGCCTGTTGGCCCACCCGTCGGTCCACCAGATGGCCCTGCTGTTGGGCCACGACTCGGCGATGTTGGTGTCCTCGACGGTGTACTTTGATTTCTTGTTGGTGTTGAAGGAGAGGGGCGTGAAGATTTTTTATCGAGGGCGGCGAAAACATCATTCTCATCATCATCGTCATCGTAGTCATCATACTCATCATCGTCATCGTCTTTTTCTCGAAGGACAACCCGAAGGACGACCAAAATCAAAAGGATAGCTCCTATTGCCCCGCCGATAATAGCAGCAAAGGATGTAGGTGACATTCCTAAGATCATTGTTGGTTCCTCATCTGTTTGGGATTTTGGCAAAGGACAACCGTCTGAAAAGCCATCGGGGCCTTTGGCCTCATTCGGACAACTATCTCGAGAATCAAGCACGCCATCGTTATCCGAATCGCGTTCGTTCGGAGCACAACCATTTTCATCCACTTGATTGAGATAACTTATGCCTGTATTCGGACAAAGGTCAGGTTTGTTGCCTGTTGCATTATCACCATATCCATCGCCGTCTTTGTCCTCCCATTGGGTAGGGTCAAGTTCAAACGCATCTGCACCGTGAATTTCGACCCAAGGTTCATCTGGGTTTGGGTTTGAATAACCGTCACCGTCTGAATCTAAACATCCGAGACGGTCAACCGAAGAATTGCCCCACACCAAAGGACAAGCATCTGGTTTCTTTGCTGGTGCTTGATTATCGCCATAGCCATCCCCATCTGTATCAAACCATTGGGTGCTGTCAGCCTTGAATGCATCACCAGATTGATTGATGCGCAAACCTGTTGCATTGTCGATATCGAACGTGTAGTCTCCAGAATATCCATCTCCATCGAAATCGCCTTGATTGAGTGTTACGTCATCCGTACACCCATCGGCAAGAATTGGGTATCCCTCAGGAGTATCGTCGCAAGCGTCAAGATTATCTGGTATTCCATCTCCATCCGAATCTTTTTGTGACTCACTGCAACCATTTGCATCGACATCTTCGCCGTTTGGAGTTCCTTCACAATCATCCTCAATGTCAACAACTCCATCACCATCGGAATCTAGACTGCGTTGTTCTGAGGTGCATCCATCCAAATCAACCGAAGAAGAGGTGGGTGTTTCAGGGCAAAGGTCGTTGTCGTTTGAAACACCGTCATCATCGTCATCCAACTGGGACGCCCCGCAACCATCGGAGTTGACGCTTTCACCGGTTGGTGTATTTGGGCATAAATCCCTAGTGTTGATGACGCCATCTGAATCATCATCATTTGCATCAATAATTGGACAACCAATACCGTCTGTACCGTCGAGAACACCTGGTTCATTGATGCACTCGTCTGCAAGATTACCATTCGGATTATCACCAAAACCATCACCGTCTGAATCTACACTTTGGGTAGGCTCAAATGGTAAATCATCAAGTGAGTTTGGCCATGAGTCTCCATCGGAGTCAAGGCAACCGAACAAAATTCGCGTAGAATTCCCCCAAACCGTTGGACAATCATCGAGAATGAGGCCGTCACTATTGTCACTCAATTCGTCAGATGTGTAGAATTCTGTCCAGTTGTCGGGGAAGCCATCATCATCTGTATCGTTTGCAGCAGAGATGGTGTTGGGGAAATGGTCGGGGTTTGTTGCCCCTTGTGAATCGTTATCTCCATAACCATCCCCATCGGTATCAACCCATTGTGTCGGGTCTTGTGGCCAAACATCTGCACCGTGCGTTGTGTTCCACTCGAATATATCCCCGCTAAGGGTTGGGTCACTTGCACCATCGTTATCGGTATCAAGACATCCATTTCGATCTCGCCAAGATGCTCCCCAATCCCATGGACAATAGTCACCATAGACTGAGTCGGAGTCGTTGTCGCCAAATCCATCTCCATCGGTATCTTTCCACTGGGTCCACAGGTATGGGAATAAATCTCCTTCGTCCAAACGGTACGTTTCGCCCCACGGATAATGCACATCGCAACAATCCGGTCCATGATTATCTCCCAAACCATCACCATCTGAATCAATGGCTTGTTTCCAATTGTCCACGTACTTATCACCAAAGAAATAGAGGAAAGTGTTATCTGACCATCCATCAAAATCTGTGTCTGCACAACCATACCTATCAATCCAAGAAGTCCCTGTATTCTGGTTGCACGCATCAATTGAGTCAGCAAACCCGTCAGACTCAAAATCTGCACATCCAAAAATGACAAACGAAGAACCACCACTCGTGGTTGGACAACTATCCGCAAGAGGGCCTTTTTGATTGTCTCCGTAGCCATCTCCATCAGCGTCATTCCATTGATTACCGAGTTCTGGGAATTCGTCAATAAGATCAAACACATGGTCTCTGTCTTGGTCAACGTAAATTCTCAACACTTCAACATCGTCGTTCAACTCATCCCATAGCGACAAGTGAATGGTTCCATTAGAATCAATCTCAGCATCTGTATTTGATTCAATTTGAAGCAGTCCGAATTCTATTGAATTCCAGTTCGATATTGATGATGAAGCGACACTGTGCCCAATCGAATGCCACATCAAATTCGAAGTTGTAGGTGAGGTCGTGAACATGATGTAATGCGTAGGTGTCACAACAAGATCCCAAGCACCAGAAGTGGCCGCAACCAATGCATGCGAAAATATCGTCCAATTTTCACCATCTTCCAATGCATACACGTGCACTGAATTCGTGGTACGAACACTCAAGGTAAGGTGCTCGTTTGAATCCATATCAATTTGGTAACCCGTCGAAGAGGCGGGTGGTTGCGAAAGAACATGCGTGCTCCAATTGCTTTGATTTGGATAGCGATAATGTAATGAAAGTGCTCCACCAGTTGTAAGTGTCGATAGATAGATGGTTTGATTTGAGGTGACAGAAAGCTCAATCCTTGCAGAATTATCTTGCAGAACAGCCAACGAAGTGGATGAAACAGACGATTCATTCCAATACCATAATGTGAGGTTTGTGGTCGAGCCATCATTGACCAAAGCTGCTACTATCAAAGAATCATTCGATAACATTGCAGAGGCGAAGTGGGTACTGGTGACATTAAAATTAGGAGATAACGTATCAATTGTCCAAGAGGAGGAGGATTTTGTTGCTATTTCGATATCCTTTGCTGATGAATCCCTGTATACCAAGTAGGGTTGATTGGTTGAAGATGTGTGGACTTGAATTGACTTCGAAAGTATCTTGGATGAAGCAACCATTTCGCTTGACCAAGTTCCCTGATTTTCAAATGTGTAGAAGATTTGATTTCCAGTTCCTGAAGTGAAGGCAAGGTGCTGTTCATCTTGACTGTCGAGATGAGAACCAAGGTATTGACCCATGGTTCCGCTCGTGAGAATGTCCTTGTGTAAGGCGGTCGAACCTTCGCATGTATGGAGTTGAATAGATGTTGAATTTTGACTCAAAACAAGCATCGGTCTACCCGACGAGGTCACTGTGAACGAAGAAATGGAATTAGTTTCAATGTTTGAAAGCAGTTCTTGGGATATCCATTGGCCCGAGCTGGTACCGTCGTCAATATGTTCTAATTGACTTATGGTGGACGTTGTTCCATCGGTGTGTTGATGAATGATTGAAGTTTCAGCTCTTGAAGAGGTTCCGAGTTCAATGGATTGTAATGTTCCATCGAACTCAAATGAAACAGATTCCCATTCCCGCTTCGAATGAATGCTCACCTCGACATGATTGGTTCCACCTTGGTTTGATATTTTTCCGTAAGCTATTTCCCAAAGTCCGTCACGATCGAAATCGAAATTTCCTCCCAAGTAAAACCCTGACTGGTCATTTTGTTGGCCTTGAATGAACAACTCACTTTCACTTTCGTAGCCATTTCCGTTACCAAAGAAGATCTCAATACGTCCTGATGAGAGTGAAGCATGTTGAGAAATGAGGAGTTCACTGTATCCGTCGTCATCTAAATCTCCAATCGGCATAATGTGTCGACCAATTTGTGCATTTGCAACATCAGAAACATAGGTCCAATCTGGTGTTGAAGAATACCGGTTTTGGTCGCCAAAGTAAAGCCAAAGTTTCCCTGCATTGTAAGCACCTGTTTGGTTGTATGGTTCAGTAATGATGTGGTCCTCAAGACCATCGTTGTTCACGTCGCCAAGGCAAGTAACAGAATAGGCAAACAATTTGCCTTGAACAAGGCTTTCCAAGATATAATGAGGTGTACCATCGATTCCAGAGGATGAACCGTTGAAATACTCGACCGAGGAATATCCGTTGATTGAGGTTAAACTTGGAGAGTTGCTCACGATAAGTTCATCAAAACCATCACCATTGAAATCGCATGCTTCGATGGTACGACCAAATTGTGGACCGTTCCCGGTTTGGGTTATTTCTCTTTGGAATGACAGTACACCGGACTCGAATTTATAGATGCTTACTTTTCCCCGTACGGTGAGACTTGTTGTGATTTCAGTCTGTGCATCTTTTGAAACGATTGCAATAAATTTTGTATTTGAATTTGTTTCTAAAACAGCAACATCTGAACCAAAAAATTCGTTCTCGGTGCCATTGATTGTGAATGCTGCACTTTGATTGAGACCATCGGCTGAACCGTAGAACACAGAGAAGAAGCCCTGCCCACCTGGGCTTGACACAAGCGCATCGTCGAAACCGTCACTGTTGAGGTCGTTGAGGAGTGAAGTGTATCCAAAGGTTTGGTTTTCTGTTGCTCCTGTGAGTGTGACATTTGGCAAGGATTCGAATCCATATATTGACCCGTGGAAAATTTGAATCGAACCAACAGAATTGATCGACCCGTCATCCGCATGAGGCATAGAGAGTAACATATCATCAAAGCCGTCTCCATTGATGTCACCAAAAGAAAAATGGGTCAACAAACTGTCATCATCTGAAGCAATAGTGTCAACAGCTTGAGGGGAGAGGCGCCCCTGACGTTGCCCATACAATGAACGCAAAAGTTGAATTTTGTATCCCTCGGTTGTGGTCGAAGTGGTTGCTAATTGCTCGATGTTATTTGAGTCGAGCCCCATACCAATGTATTCCAAATTCGTTATGTCACGACTCACAACCTGGACCGATGATTCATCCCCATCAATTCTCAAAAGACGGATTTCACCTTCATCGGTTCTAGAATAGAGGATGTGGTACACTCCATCAACATCTTTGAGGAGTTCAATTTCGCTTCCAACTGGGCCAGAATCAAGGGTTTTTGTCGTCCAAAATGCTTTACTGAAATTCACTTGTTTGAGGGCTCCGCTCTCGGTCAACATCACAGCCCACATGGTTCCAAATTCCGACATCGTCATTTCAAATCCAACAGGGTATGCATCCTCTAGAATGGTTCGCTTGTGCCAGAAGTGGCTCAAATTCCAAGCCAAAAAATCATCAGAAGTTGAGTACCTCGCAATTTTGACATCGTCTCCATCACCATACATTATTCGAGGCAAGTTTGTTTGAGTAAGGCTAATTGCACATCGAACTGGTGTTTGATTTTCAGGGTAGGGCGAGGTATGGTCGACATGAAGAACTGAAACTGCCCCTTGAGGACTCTGCGAAGCATAATACACTGAACCATTGGATTGGGTCCAACAATAATGGACACTCTCAGATGGATGCAAGTAATAATTAAACGAAATGGATTGGTTTTCAACCGATTCAAGCACTTCAAGTTGTTTCCATGAATCAAGCGCTGACTCCTCCAAAACAAGAGCATCAATCAGACCGTCAATGCTTAAGAGATCGCCAGAAAGGTCATGACCATTGCCATTCTGTTGTTGAAATTGTGATGATTCTTGGCTCTCGTTTTCTTGTTCTTTGAACAATGATTGGTCAAATTTAATGTTGTTCAAGGGCAACGCTGAGGTCAAAAGTAGAACGATTGTAACCGCTGTAAGAAATTCTACCTTCAACTTGGAACGGTCCGTCATATACCATACACACCTCATGACCTTCAAAGACATTATCACCTTAAATGAGGAGAAGAGTGAACTGCATTCTCTAAAACATAGTGCATATTCCCAAGGTTGTGAACGGTGGAAAAGCAATCATTTGTTTGAATAGCGACCTCGAACCTATTGACGTTCTCAAGACTGAGATTGAGTCTTGCTCAATGGTCTTTGCATGCGACGGGGCATTTGATAGATTAAATGAAATTGGTATATCAGCCAACATCGTGATCGGAGATTTTGATAGTACCTCACAAACAAATCTTGCGTCAGCGATGTTTATAGACAAAGATGAACATAGAAACGATTTTGAAAAAGCACTCTCATTCGCTCAGGAAAAGGGTTACACGGAGATTGTTGTTTTTGGAGTACGAGGAGGAGATATTCAACATGAATTCTCGAATTACCTCATCATGTTTGCTCATCCACTATTCATGCGGGCGCACACGCCCGATTCGACAATCTTACGCATGTTGCCTCATCGAAAATATTCAATTTGCATTCACCCTGGCGCCCAATTTTCACTTTTTACGAGTCATGTGGCCAACGGAATCAATCTTCATGGATCAAAATATCCTTTATCAAATGCTTCGCTGACTATCGGTTCTCAAGGTTTGCACAATATTGCCACAAATGATGTTATTCAAATTGAATATTCTGATGGATGCCTCTTGTTTGTCGGTCCTGAAAATATTCTATGCGAATACTCATGAGAATGCATGAAATGGATGGTTTTATTCAAAATGAATAATATTATTTTTGCATTCCCAAACAGTGACGAAAGCAGGATTCAAGGGATGTATGTGTAAATTCGAAACCGCTTTCCATCAAACGTTCTGGATACACTTCTTGTCCATCCAGTACAAGTTGTTTTCCCATTTCTCCAAAAACCATCTTAATTACAAAACCTGGGAGCGGGGCAAAGGCTGGCCTTTTGAGCACTCGACCAAGGTTCTTAGCAAATTCTTTTTGTGAAACGGGCAGAGGTGCAGTAAGATTGTAGGGGCCCTCAGATGCATTATCCATCATCAAATGGTGAATGGCGTATATTTCATCATCGAGTGAAATCCAAGATTGCATTTGCTTACCGCTGCCTACAGGGCCAAGAGCACCAAATTTCGCCGGTAATAAAAGCCGCTTCATGATGCCTCCCATTGGCGTCATCACAAGTCCAGTTCGCAAGTACACAATCTTCACATCCATGTCTTGAAGTGGGCGGGTGGATTGTTCCCATTCTTGACACAATTCGGGTAGAAATCCATTGCCAATCGATGAGCCCTCAGTCAATTTTTCATTGCCACGATTACCGTAAAATCCTATTGCAGAACCACACAAAAATTGTTGGGGAGGCGAGGTTAATTGGGCCAACACTTCACATAGTCTCTTTGTTGTCTCAACTCTACTCGAGCGGATGAGTGCTTTACGTTTCTTCGACCAACGCTTGTCTCCAATTCCTGCTCCTGCGAGATGAATAACAGTATCAAATCCGTTGAGATCGCCATCCAAAATTTCCCCTGTTGCCTCATTCCACTGAATGACGTGTGTTCTACGTACTGTTTTTGGTAGCTTTGTCGAAGGCCGAACTAATCGATGAACATCATGTCCTGCACACTCAAGAAATGCACACAATTGAGTTCCAATCAAACCTGTGGAACCTGTCACCAGAATTTTCTTTCTTGGAAGGTGAGTGGTCTTCGAAATTGCGGCTACATCGCTCGCAGTTCTGTCGGTACGAAATCGAAACATTTTCTTGAGTCGGGGTGCCACGGTGAGAAATGAAGTCCAACCTGTGAAAAAGTGGAATGGTAGTTTCCATTCTATAGAATCAACAACCTTTGATTCGGTCTGAGAAATCGATTGAATGTCATGGGTGTGGTCCCACTTACCAAATGGTCCTTTCACCATAGAATCGGAGAACGACTCGCCAGGTCGAACATCATGATGGCGAGCAACCCACATAGGTCGAAAAGGACCTAATTTTATTCTGAATTTAGTTTCTTCATCGTCTTTGAGGGCCCCCACTTGGACAGGCTTGAGGCCTTCCCATTCGGGCATGATTCGTAAGAAAGCCCCATAACCATCATACCAATTCCAAACTTCTTCTTGAGCGAAAGGAAATGAGGCTTCATGGACAAATGTAGGCATGGTATAATCTCCTTTACTATGCATTTTCACTAGAATAGGTTAGAATATAATTTTTAGTACTAAACTTTCGCTTTGTTGAAGGCGTGGTCATGCATCTTATCTTTCCAAATACTTTCCGTTCATTCCATGCCCTATCGAATTTTCCAAGCACCCAACCAATACCGGTGTATGAATTTGGATCTCTTCCGTCCAATGCCCACTTATCATTAAGGGCAATCATAATTTCCATTGCTGTTTGAGGGTCAGGCGTCCATTCGAGTATCTTCTTCCCCCATAACATTCGAAGATAGTTCTGAATAATTCCATCGGTCTTCAATTGATTTTGTGCAGCATTCCATAAGTCGTCATGCGTTTCGGCATTTTCGAATTCCTCAAAGGTGTAAATATATTCACGCTTATCTGTCATATGTTCGGACAATGTTGTTTTTGCCCAATCCGGCAAGGATGAATACGATGTGTGGGATGGGTCCCTTGAACAATGAATGAAACCGAGGTCCCTCCACGTGATAATTTGATCGAGAAATGCTTCAATCGGATGGGGGAGATTCCACCAACCTGACCTCCGGCCATCGTTTGGAGGTTGAATTTTTGATATATCCCAGTATTGTTTTCTAAAAATATCAGAAAGAATTTTGTGTACCCCGATGTGTCCAAAATGAAGGTATGGGGATAATCCACTTGCTCCATTCGATTCAGGATGGTTTCTGTCCTCATGGTATTTCATCAATTTGTGTTCAAAGAAATCCACCCATAACTCATGTGCCTTTTTCTGTCCACCTTTGAGGTGTGGAACCGGTGGTACATCATGATCGATGGAAAGAACGGAAAGCGCTTCTCTTCCTATGTCGTCACCTTGACTTGCTCGCCACAAAAATTCATACGGGGTGATTGGAGTTTCAGATGCCGAAAATATTTCCTCAACCTTAGAATGCTCAATCATCGGAAGTCCTTGAGCTTGCTTGAGTGGTGCACGAAGTGGGAAATCTTGCATATGGTCGAGAATTGTGTTGTGCAAATGTCTTCGAAGGGAGTATGCAGTAGTAAAATCTCGACCTGCAGAGTGCATGCCGATGAAACCATTTGAATCAACGCAATGAATTTCGCATGAATTGAAAGAAATTGCGTAATCAACAACCTTCTTGGGATGATACGTTGGATAATCATCAATGACCAAAATTTTTGCGTATTCCATCCAAGCCTTGAGCAGTCCACTCGCTTCTTTTGGTTTGGTTTCGACATAAGGAATGTAGGTGACTCCTGAATGTTCAAACGCTGATTTATTTTCAAGCATCCCTTGAATCACAAATGTATGAAAGCGGTCGGTGGTCCACGTATGTTTCAGAGCAAGAGGTTCAACCACAACAAGCGGCAAATTTTCTTTCATGGCACAATCGATTGCATGCTCTAATCCATGATTGAAGGTGGTTCGTCGTGCTGAAATCATCCAATACACAACACAGGAACTTGTCTCTTTTTGAATGCCAAAACGGCGGATTCGGTGCTCTGAAATCACAAATGCACCTCCTTTGATAATTTGAGTACGTTGTCACATGAATACACATGGTAATCCTCTCCTTGCTTCGATAAAGGTACGAGACCGGGAATCGTTGATTGTTTGTCAAGCAATCCGTGCAGAACAAGTTGGTACATTGTTTCCGAAATGAATTGTAATCCTTTAGCAACCGAAAGAGAACACCACTGAATATCTCGGATTTCTGAAGTATCGTGTTCATGTTGCTCATCATTGATTGCAACGTCAAAAGTCAAAAAAATTGCATGTTCCCCTCTTCGATGAGCTGTTCTGATTCCCGCGAGTCCTAGGATCTGCCCTGTGTAACCAGTTTCTTCTTTCAATTCCCGAAGTACTGCTTTCTCAGGTGTCTCACCGGGCTGCACGTAGCCTTTAGGTAAACCCCACATGCCTTCAAATGGGCCTTTAGCTTCTTGGACAAGAAGAATTTGTCCATTCTTGACAACACGTGACGCAACGCCTAAGTCGCACTCCAGTGTCGTCATAATGTTATAAAATCATCAAGAGTTTATATACAACAGTTTAACACCTTAATGGTAAAAGACGAGAGTTTATATTTGAATTGAAAAACTTAACATTATGATTCAGCCAACTTTACACAAAATCTCAGTTGATGCCGATGCATTGTTACCCACGATGCACGGTACCTTTCGAATTCGGGCCTTTTACGATTCAGTCAATGACAAGGAACATGCATTACTCTACCTCGAAGGAGATGATGACCTTTTGCCTCTGGTAAGAATTCATTCCGAATGCTTGACCGGTGACGCATTTGGGAGTTTGCGATGTGACTGTGGCCCTCAGTTAGAGGCGTCGATGAAAGCTGTTCAATCCCACGGCAAAGGAGCAATCGTCTACCTTCGACAGGAAGGAAGAGGAATTGGATTGTTTGCAAAAATGCAAGCCTACGCCCTCCAAGATGAGGGATTTGACACCCTCGATGCAAACCTTGAACTGGGCTTACCTGGAGATGGGCGAACATACGAATTTGCTGCTACAATGCTTGAATCGATCGGATTTACTGACATTGACCTGATGACAAATAACCCAGACAAACGTTCACAACTTCTTAAGCAAGGGATTCAAATTCAAAATCGAGTGCCAATCATTGTAGGAAAATGTAAGCAAAACATAACATACTTAAGGACGAAAGCAAGGCGTATGGGTCACCTACTGTAGACCATAGGGGAAAAAAAAATGAATCAACTCATTGGCCAAAAAGCACCGGATTTTGTTTTGCAAGCAGACGATGGTTCGATGTTTGACAGTAGTGAACTTCACGGCAAGTGGAGAATTTTGTTCTTTTACGCTCGCCACGGGTCACCAACATGTAAACGTGGTTGTTTAACATTCAAAGAACAATACGAACTTTTCAAATCGGCGGGTTGTGAGGTTGTAGGTATAGGGCCAGGTTCTATAGAGGATTTATCGAAATTCAAGCAGACCTTGGGCGACTTGCCTTTCCGACTTCTTGCCGATGAGGAACGCAAGGTTGGACAAGCGTTCAATGTACCACTTCACATCGGTCAATTTCCTTCGAAATCCTCGTTCATCATTGGGCCTGACAACACAATCAAATACGTCTATGATTGGTTGTTTCGACCTAGAAAACACGTCGCAAACATACTCTCAAGTCTTTCAACTGTAACTGGGGGCGAATGAATGTGGCAAGAATTACTCATGGAAGCGGGTCTCAGCGAACGTGAAGTTCGATCCATCATGATCCTTGGTTCAAATCCAAAAATGAAAGCTTCAGAACTTGCAAAGCAACTCAATACGACTCGATTGGATGCTTACAATAGTCTGTCTCGATTGCAAGAGATGGGTATTGTTACAGCTACAGCAGACCGACCAATGCTCTTCTCAAGTCTCACTGTTGACGAAGCCATGGAACACATCATCGAGGCAAGAAAGAAACAATTGGGCCGCCTGGTTGAGGGTTTTGAAGACCTTTCAAAGAACATTAGCCACGAGGCACCTTCCTACGAAAAGAAACGAAGGGACATTGATGACCCTCGATTCGCAGTTCTAAAAGAAAGGGCTCACATTTACAGCAGGCTCCGAAAGATGGCTACAGAAGCAGAAGAACGACTCATTCTTCTTCTCGGTCAATTTGGAATTCTCCACCTTTGTAGGAATCCTGATGCTCTAGAGGCGGTCAACACAGCGGCAATCAAAGGAGTTGTGGTTCAAATCATTACACATCTCGATGGAAGAACTATCCGATTTTTCAACGAACTTCACGACGGGATCGAAGTTCGGCACTCTGACGAGTTGGATTCCCTCGGATTTGTGATGGACCAAAAGGAAGTTGTCCAGTATCTAAACATCGAGGATAATCCAGTTGGCAGAGGCAAGGATGATGCGGCATTGATCATCGAATCAGGTCCATTCACAGAGGCACATCTCAACCTTATCGATGCCATTTGGGAAGGCGCTGTTTCGTTTGAAACTGCTGTTGCAAGGTTCACTGAAAACCAAATCAACGACCCACTTCGACTGACGATTGGCGAAGGCTCATTTTTGAAGAATGTCTCAGTAGCATTAGGTTTTGACGGAGAATTACCCGATGAGGATACTCCGTTCGACCCCGACGCCTTTTTTGCTGCTGGTCACGAAGTCAACGAAGCGAGAAGAAAACTTTCGGAAGGAAAATTATCCAATTTGAAGGTCTTGGGCATCGATATTTCAAGGATGCTGCGTCAAATTGGTAATCGCGTTGGACAAGAGATTGCTTTCTCTTTACGAGGGATTGAAAACGATATTGAGTTTCTCGATGAAATGATGGATTGGTGGGAATACGCTGGCTTAGGATCACTCAATTATGAGGTCGACCCTGACTTCTATGTCCGAGTTGGTCTCAATCACCCACCTGTGGATGATGTCGATGCTCTACCGATGTGGGAAATGGATGATGGAATCATCGAAGGTGCATTAGCTACTCGATTCACAAAGGAATCAAACATTGTCATTCAAAGAGTAAAGGGCACCAATGACAAAAACGATTTTTGGAGGTACATCATCCACCGCCAAAGCACTCCTCCTCGAGAGTTGTCTGAATAAATAAAACGGTGCTTCAAATACAACAAAGGTGATTTGTAAACATGAAACTTCTCACATTCATTCGCTTTTACCGTGAGGTCACAGGGAAAAAACCTGTTAATATCGCGAAAATCCAGTCCATGGGCCTGCTTGCAGTAAAATTGGGCCAAATTTTTGCCCTCCGCCCAGACCTCCTTGAGCCGCAGCGGTGTATCGAGCTTCAACAACTGTACAGTAGAGCAGCAACGATTCCAGAAGAAGATTCTCAAAAACTTTTGAGCAAACATTCAAATGAAGATTTTCTCTCAAACTTTCGTTCTATAGACAAAAAACCGTTTGCCGCAGCAAGCATCGGCCAAATCCACAATGCCGAACTCAACGATGGGACTCAAGTCGTTGTCAAAATCATCAAATCAGATTTTGAACGTTCCTTCCGGAAGGATGTTCAACGAATGAAAAGATGGATTCGTATCGGTTTATTCCTTCGTCCAAAGTTGAGGAAAGTAGGAAACCCGATTGGCTTGCTGTCACACATCGAAGATTACACACTTCGTGAACTCAATCTCATGAATGAAATTTCAGGGAAAGAGAAACTTGAATCCATAGCACACGAATACAAGGAAACGTTTCCAATGCCTAAATTGAGATTTCCACAAATTTGGAAGGAATTATCGAACGAACGAATTCTCGTTGTCGAGAAAATCAACGCACCAACGCTCGAAAAGCGTTTGGAATCCAAAACAATGACTTGGGATGACATGCTGGAACTCTTCCGCATCCACGGCGCATACATGTTTGGAATTGGCTCGTTTCATGGTGATTTGCACCCAGGAAATGCCATGATGGACGATGACGGTACATTCACCTTCATTGATACGGGTGCAATATGTGAAGCACCAGAGCATGTCCGAAACGCATTGTTCGGATTTTTCTATTACCTCGCTAAGGGAGAATTGAAGAACGCTTTTGATGCGATGTTGACCATGGCAGGAACTCCACCTTCCGAAAAGGCACTCAAGCGGTATTACGATTCAATGTTTGAGTTGTACGATGGATTCGTTGGTACTTCCGTAAGCGAGGTTTCGCTCACTGAGCAGATGATGAAGACCGTCAAAGCAGCCGTCCTTGCTGGGTGTACATTTGGCGAAGAAGCGTTTCCAATCATTCGGTCACTGATGTACATGGACGGAATGGTTCTCAAAGGCTATCCTGACGTCGATTTGATCAGTTCCATGGGGCCATATCTTGATGAATTTGCTTCACTCATTGACGTCAATACAATTATCCCTCCAACCTTTCAGGCCAACTTAACCAAGATGGAACAAAACCCTACTTTAAAACCAAATTCAACGACGTGATACACATGACCATCAACAAAAAACCATCAGTCGCCATCATCGGAGCTGGCCCCGGTGGACTTGCTGCGTCTTTGTTGCTCGCAAAATCTGGCGTTGATGTCACCGTGTTTGAGCGCTCGAAAAGCGTCGGTGGTCGAAACAAAGTATTCGAAAGGGATGGCTTCAAATTTGACTTGGGCCCAACATTTTTTCACTTTCCTGAAGTCATTGAAGATATTTTCAAGGCCATAGGGCTTAATGCACATGAAGAATTGAACCTTCACAAACTTGAGATGAATTATCGACTTATCTTTGGTCAAGGTGGGTCTTTGGATTGCACAAGTGATTTGGACCAAATGCGTTCACGTATCGCAGACCTTTCTGGAGAAAAGAATGCAAAAGCGTTTGAACGTTATGTTCTCGACAATCGCTCAAAACTCGATAAATCACGTGCTTGCCTGCAGGAGCCATGGTATGGCCCTACTGATTTGGTCTCAAAGCGAGCTTTTAGAGTCGCTAAGGTGTTGCGGCCTCAACGCACCGTAGCAAAAGATTTGATGAAATTATTCGATGATGACAGGCTTATGCTTGCAATGTCATTCCAAACAAAGTATCTGGGTATGTCGCCGTTTAACTGTCCAAGTCTTTTCACCATGCTCGCGTTTTTGGAGTATGAGTACGGCATTTTCCATCCACTTGGTGGACTTGGTAGCGTTTCAAAGAGAATGGCAGAAATCGCGACGGACTTGGGCGTAACATTCCGAATGGGTGAATCTGTAGAAGGCGTCATCATGGACGGAAAGAAGATTGTTGGGGTTCGAACTCAAAACGGAGGTTTCTACGCAGACAAAGTTGTGATGAACGCTGACTTTGCTCAAGGTATGACAACACTCTTCCCAGATACCGTCCGCAAGAAATGGTCCAACAAAAAAATTGACCACAAAAAGTACTCTTGCTCCACATTCATGATGTACCTCGGGGTGAATAAAACATTCAACAATTTGCCACATCACCAAATATATGCGTCAAAAGATTATGTGAATAATTTGGAAGATATCGAAAAGCATCACAGACTTACCTGGGATGACCCCTCTGTCTATGTTCAAAACGCCTGTGTTACGGACCCACAACTTGCACCGGATGGATGTTCTACGGTCTATGTCTTGGTGCCTGTCTCACACATTCACGAAAACATCGATTGGTCCAAAGAAAAAGGTGCTTTTCGAGAAAGAATTCTCGATCAAATCGAAGACAAGCTCGGCTTCGAAGGTATTCGGGACCACATCGCCACCGAATTGATCATCACACCCGATGATTGGGGAGAACATTGTTACCGCGGTGCTGTGTTTAACCTTGCACATGGACTTGACCAGATGCTTTGGCGTAGGCCAAAGAATGAATTTGATGAGATCAAAAATTTGTACTTGGTTGGAGGCGGCACACACCCAGGCAGCGGACTACCAGTCATTTACGAATCCGCAAGAATTTCAGCAAAACTCATCCTCGACAGTTTTGGAATTGAACCAGATTGGAATGGCGTTGCTACGTGGTTTGAGAGTAGGAAAAAGAGTTCTCGACCTGCAAACAGTCAAAAAATCAAGAACCCAGAAGGAAATCCTGCTCCTTCGAGTAGTTGAGGTGAAGAACATGAAAAAAATTGAACTTGACCGAGCGTATGCCCAATGTGAATTCATTTGCAAAAATGCGTCGACAACATTCTTTTCTTCGTTTTCAGCTTTGGACACCGACAAGCGGAAGGCAGTGCACGCTGTCTATGCACTCTGTCGCTGGGTTGACGACATCGTCGATGGTGACGAAGAGGTTTCGATCGTGGCTGATGAACAACTTATGATTGCTACAAAAGAACGTGATAGTATCATTCGAGGCATCCACGCAGGTAAATCTCCAGCTCATGATGAACAAACTCATTTCTCGAGACTTATGGCTTTGGTCTTCATTCGACAGCATCTCATCAAGGCAAGTCAGCAAAAAATTACTCGAGATGAACATCCAGTGTTTATTGCAATTCAAGATGTGTTTGCAAAGTACCCTATTCGACTTCAAGACTTTGAAACCATCCTTGAAGGCATGGAAGATGATCTCTTTCATGTGCAATGCAACACTTGGGATGAACTTCGTGCCTACTGTTACAAAGTTGCCTCAGCCGTTGGTTTAGTGCTCATAGAAATTTATGGATATGAGGACAGGTCAGCACGATTACATGCCATTGACCTTGGCATTCAAATGCAACTTATCAATGTCCTTCGGGATGTGAACGAAGACCTTGAGCGGGGTCGAATCTACCTTCCTGTGGGGGTGCTCGCAGAATACAACATCGATGTAAAAGATTTGCATAACCCAAAACTGGCAAAGATGCAAAACTGGAAAGCATTTATTGTCGAATACCTCGATATTGTTCGTCGACATCAAGAATCAGCGGTACACCTCTTTGACTTCCTTGAACCTAGAGCCCGCATTCAGCCACAAATCATGATGGATGCGTATGTGCAAATTTTCGAAGAAGTGCTTCGACGTTCTGGCGATATCTTCTCAACCAAACTTGGTATATCACTTCGAAACAAAGTGAGGTTGTGGATGCGAATTCATTATCTCAAGTTAAGAGCTCGGTTTTTTCATTCTGCTTGAGTTGTTGAAATCACCTTCTTAAAAATCGCTTCAAACGCTTCTGCATTGTGCTCGTAGGTGTAGTTGTCAAGAATACGTTGGCGACCTTTTTGGGCTTGTATCCCTCGATCAACATTGGAAAGCGTAGAACACACGACTCGAGCTAAATCATCTGGATTACCCATCTCAAATAGACCCCCAACACTTTGGTCAATCATTTCTGTGAGTGGAGGTTGATTTACTGTAATAACTGGTGTCCCACTTGCCAACGATTCAAGAGGTATCAGACCTTGTCCTTCATAATACGATGGATAAATCACGAGATCAGCAGAGCGAAAGTGCTGTGCTAAGTCTTGAAATGACAATGAACTTTGAATGTTGATTGATGATTCAATTTCTAATTTTTTCGCCTCTTTGAGCAGGGATTTTTTCATGTGGCCTCTTCCAACAATGACAAGAACAACAGAAGGGTGCTGTCTGATGATTTCAGGCATGGCCCTCAGGAGGGTCATGTATCCTTTCCGCGCGACCAATCGACCAACAGCGAGGAGCATTGGTGTTTGAGTGGTCGGCAAGTATGAAAGAGCATCTTCATCGCCACAATTGTAAAACTCACGAATCTCTTCATGCCGCTGTTGTTCTTCTTCATAATCTGTATTTGGGGGGCGAAAGAACAAATGGTCACAACCCCATAGCACGACCTCACAAGAAAACGAGGGTGTAGGGCGGTACCACTGTTCAAATTCTTTCTTTGTCGATTGAGAATTTGCGACGCACATGGCCGATTCCAGAATTCCTGCTCGCTCGTATCGTGCATACCATTTTGCTGTGAGCAAAATCGCTGTATCGTTGGGATTTCTCCAAATCGCAGACTCCTTTGCAGATGCTGCTCTACGGATTCCCTCTCGTTCTCCAAGCCATGAACCATGGAGGCTGGAAACAATTGGTGCAATCTTCCTCTGTAGGTATCGGTACTCCCTCCTTGTCCAGGAAACGAGTGGGAGATGTGCGTGAATCACATCGATTGGTCTTTTTTCATGGAGTTTGACGAGTGCACGTTTTGCATTTTTTCCGTACGACCTGGTAAAAGCCATCGGCAATGGCGTCCATGGAACTTGAATGACTTTGACGCCCTCTTGGGATGGAATGGCCGAGGAGTGTTTTCTTGTAATGATTGAAACTTCGTGTCCGATGTCGACAAAATGTTTTGCTAAATGATAGACAACAGAACCAATCCCCCCCCAACGAGGCGGATATTCTCCTGCAACGATGGCGATATGCACATTCCACGGGAGAGTGTTCAAGCCTTCAAACCAATGGATTGACATCGAACAGAACCTAGAATTCTTGCATTGATTCAATATAATACATGCATTGCACAGGTCATGGCCGCAGTTCTTCCAGTGTCCGTGACCGTTCTCCTTCCAACACGAAATGAGGAAGAAGCAATTGGAATGACCATTGATTCAATTCCCCGAGGATGGTGTAAAGACCTCGAAATTATGATTGTCGATGGGAACTCAACAGATGCAACACGAAAGATTGCACTTGACAAGGGGATTCGAGTTCATTTAGAGGACCGAAAAGGATACGGAAGAGCCTACAGAACTGGATTTGATATTGCGAAAAACGATATCATCGTCACATTGGACGCAGATTGCACATACCCTGCAGAATTGATTCCAAAACTTGTTGAACGATTACTTGATGATGATTTAGATTTCATTTCATGTGACCGGCTTACTCTTGCAGAAGAGGGGTCGATGTCGGGTATTCATGGATTTGGAAATTGGGCGCTTTCTTTTACAGCTCGCGTCCTTTTTGGATACGGTTTCAAGGATTCCCAATCAGGCATGTGGGTGTTTCGGAAATCAATTTTTAACAACGAAAAAATGAGACCAACAAATGATGGTATGCCACTTTCAGAAGAGATGAAGATACTTGCAAGGAAGCATCTTGGGAGAAAAAAGGCTGTTGAAATTTCAGTTCCTTATCGACCCCGTGTCGGAGATGCTGAAATTCATACATGGGGAGACGGTTGGAAAAATTTGAAATTTTTGTTCGCTAAACGCCTCGGTCTTCATCGAACATTAACGCCTTGGGGCGGACGTGATTCTAATCCGGATTCATTGAAGAAGGATTTACCAGAGCAATGAAATTACAATTGATCTAAATCGACCATTGCCGGTAAGATTTCATTCTCATCGTCATCGTTTCCGTCCAAATCTGGAACCTCTTTTTGTTGCGGATTTCGAAATGCATCCCATGATATCATTGAGTCAATATCAGCAAGTTTGGCTCGCCTTTTCAAAACGAACATCACGACAAGGAGTGTTAACAACAGCCCAGAGCCCAAGGCAATGAGAATGGTTCTGAAGGATGATTCCTCGCCGTCTTCGACTGAAAGCGTTCTTGAGATGATATCCACATTTGCATTTTGTCCTTCACCATCGGTTGCAATGATTTTCAAAAATGGCAAACCCTCCTTTTGAGGTATCCATTCTATAGAGCCTTCCCAACGGCCATCTACGCCTGTCGGTTGCATCTGGGCTTCCCAGTTTTGCATGCCAAAGGTGATGTTCATCCTCACATCTTGTGTGGTTCCATCCGCATCTGAAAGAATCACAGAAACTTTGAGTGTTGCTTTTTGCCCAGTAACAAACTTCAAACTGCTGAGTTCTAATGAATCTTGATCAAAGCGAGGAACGCTGGATTGCAAAGTGATATTGACATGTTGTTCATCAAATTGTCCTCGACTATCTTCGACATACAAAGAAATGTGATATTCCCCCGGCGCATATCCAGTGATGGTATCAATAGATTTTGTTGAAATGACTTGATATTGTCCGGTGGTCGAATTCCACAATCTCCACTCTCGTTGAACGACATCATTATCTGCATCGACAGATGCCTCCTCGAGTACAATATCACCACCGGGAGAAATTGACAAACGATTTGCAGGCTGTTCGATAATTGCAATGGGGTCGGATTCAAAGACCGTGATTTCAAAGGATTCTGCTCGCTCCATGCCTGTCGAATCGGTTGCAAGAATGGTCAACACATGAGTACCATGGGGCAATTGAATCGATTGAATGGATGCTGTTGTGCTATTGACAAGAATTGGTTCCATCAGCAGATTTGAACGTAACGAAAAAGTGAATTCGTCATCATCGTAGTCCCTGCTTTCTCGAAGGTCGAGTAAAATTGTATCCGAAGACAAAAACTCTCCACCATATTCAGGTGCAGTTACTCGAATGAGTGGGGCAGAAGGAGTAATCGTGATTTCCGTTGTAGCTGTAACTGGTTCATGAATGCCATCATCAACACTCAGCGTAATCGTATGCATGCCAGCGCTCAATCGACCATCGAAATACAACCAATCCTCTCCTTCTGGCGTCAACCGACCATCGAGATTTGAGGTCCATGTTACGATAAGGAACTCTGAACCCGAGGAAGGCTCGAATGGGGCACAGTGAAATTGCCCTCCGGTTGGATATGTATCACATGCTGAATCAAAGTCTCCAGAGCCGTTGGATGAAAACCAAATCAACTCCGAGGAGTCATACGATGACATTTCAAATGGTTCAATGACTGCACGGGGAGGTGAATTGTCGACAGATACAAGTTGAGTTATGGTTCTTGATTGGTTGACATGTTCAGGGCGGTCGTCTTGGACTCGCATCGAAATCACGTGAACACCTCTGGAAAGGTGTCCTGACCAACTTGTATTTCCATCATCGAGTACTGCAAGCGTTCCATCAAGGTTGGATGAATATATGATCTCTAATCCGTCACCCTCTGGGTCCACGGTGAGTGAACCATCAAACGTAATCAAACTCTCACTCAAATTTGAATCTCTTTGAACAGAAAACAATGGCTCAGGAATTTCATTGTACAAACGAACATTTGTTGTGAACTCGACAACATTACCAGCTATATCCCACACACTGATATGAATTTGGAAGACAGATGGTGGGTCATCATCAACGTGGTCAAAATTCCACACCAATTCTTCAGGGCAAACCCAGGCATTGCTCCAACCCGGCCCTTGTCGGTTGTATCCGGTAAAACTAATCATACAAGCAATTGGGTCATCTTCTGGGTCGTAGGTTCCTGACGTGTTAATCGTGAGCATACCTGTTTGAGGCATGACAAGTTCATTCCATGCATTGAGGGATGGGTTGAAGTCATAGATGAGAATTGGAGGTGTATTGACCAGTTGGACAAAACGAGACGCGTTCACGCATTGTCCTATATCGTCACATACTTCAAGCGTGATGAGGTGTGTGCCATCGGACAGTGTACAATTAAACGCATCATTCCCATTCGCTATGAATGGAACGCCATCATCTGGACCATTTTGAGAAGTCCATGAACCTGTACAACTCGAAAGTATATCTCCATCGATTGAGCTTGTCCAAGAGAAGGTGAGCACATCATCATCAATATCGAATGTGCGACTTGCATTAAACAAAACTTCAGCGTTGGAAGGGTACACACTATCCTCAAGCGGCGAAGACCAACGCAAATATGGAGGTTGATTTTGAATGGGAAGAATACAGTACATCGTCATGGATTGTTGAAACAACTGTGAGGTTGTGTTTGAAACGCCATCAAAACCACAATCCACAGTAACCGTTGTCGGTCCTGAATTGCCCAAGGCTGACCACCTGGATGAGATGTAATTGTTCATCATTACAATGCCCAATTCACTGGCCCATAGTGTTGCATTCGTGTTGAATTGGTCAAATTCAGTCCTCGTGTATGCAAATGGAATTCCATTCGAGTTGTTGTTCTGAACCCAAATCATCAAGTTATGGGCAACATCGATGTAGGAATTTTCAAGATATGTTGCAGTGGAGTATGAGATGTCGATCGATTCATGAAAGCGAACTTGACTTCGAACAAGGGAAAGAGGGGTGTTGAGTGAGTAATCTGTAGCATACGACCAGTTTACATTGGAATCGACGAAAGACAAACCACCCACACACGAATTTGACCATGAATTGTACAATCCAGAGAGATCTGAATGATTTTGAAATTCTGCACAATCGAATCCAGAAAAGTTCGCATTGGATATTGAGGATGGCAAATTTCCGTTGTTTGAACCATCCCAAAACATACCTGAATGATTTCCAGCAAATTCCAAACCATCAACTGTTGCGGCCGCACCTACAATCAAAAGGGCAGGTTGGCCAGTCAGGAGGTTACGTTCTTGAGAAATCTGAACATTACTGAGATGAAATTGGCCTCGCTGAACGCCAAGAGTCAGTCCTGTGTTATCAAAGACCATTGCTGGGTCGTTTGGATTCAAACTCTCAACGGTGACGTTCTCCAACCAGAGATCCACAGAATCCTCAGAATACACCTCATGTTGGGCATTGTTTCGAAAGACACAATGTTGACAACGTACATCTCCTGAAACGCTTTCTAAATCGTTTGATTTTGTGTACACGATTCCTGATGATTCTAGGGCAGATGAACCAAGCGCCCCGTTGAATTGGCTTGTGAAATTGAAAAATTCAACCGACCTTGCATCATCGATATGTGCCCCCGAATATCCATTGTTTTCAACCAGCATACCATCGACAATGACAGAGGAACGACTCAGTTCAAAACCAAGTTTGGAGTTGTTATGTAAATACCAACTTGTTCCTTGCATAGCGCCACCAGATGATGTAAAAATACCGGATCCTGCCGAACCTGAGATTTCCAAACCATCAAAATGTGGTGCGAAGAAAGTTGCGCTTACTGCGAGGCCAGCTTCGTGGGCGCCCGCACCTACTTCACCTGAATCTCGAATCGTCAGATTGCGAAATGTTGTGGAGGAGTCCACATAGTGCAATCGCACACCTACAGCATCTGAATTTTCAACAAGAGTATCTTCAAACCAAGCTCCAGTCGCATTGACCTCAAGGGCGGCAAAAGCAATTCCAGGGGTTTTTGCTCCGCTCATGCCGGTGCCCGTGATGGTTAAATTGGTGAAGTCTGCCGTTTCGTAATTGGTGTAATTTGAATGGTCATTTTTATCAACATAAACACCGCGATACATCGAATTGGAGATTACTGCATTCTTGACCACGGCACGAGTGTAACCTCCATCTGTTATGTGGCGAACAATGATCCCAGTATCTGATTTGTCCACTTGAATGCCGGTGAGTAATGGTTGACTATCTTCAACCCAAATTCCCGCTGAAGCAACCCAACTGGAACCCGATGCATTATCGATGGACAAATTTCGAAACAATCCACCTGAAGATCCCCAGATGTTCACGGCACGCGTCTGAACGTTCGAGATAGTAGCATGGTCAACAATTGGTGCTGAGCCGGAACCAACGGATATGCCCAAACCATAACGCCAGTCGTTCTGGAAAGGTACATTTTGTCCTGCCTGATTGATTTCGATGTTTTTCAATTGGGGTGATGCTGAATTGAACATATCAATGCCAACTCGCTGTGGGTTGTTCAAGGTGAGATTTGCAATGACTGGATTGCTTCCATAAATCGTGATTCCGTACACTGCATTTGATATTGTCAAATTTTGGAGGATAGATCCTCTGCCATACGATGTCGAATTGAATTGAATGCCTTCGTGTCCACTGGTAGCCGTTGATGATGCTTGGAACACGACGGGACAAGTTGCCGTACCTTCAATGGTGATTCGGCCGTCCACGTAAATTCGAACACCTCCATCAAAGGAAACCGTGGTGCAGGATTGGATAATGAGTTCATCTGCAATGCCGATATAATAATTCGAATTGAGGGTTTGGGTACCACTCCAAATGGTTTGGGCCCTTCCTTGTGTTTCAAATTCAAGTATTTCCTCAAGGATTGGGTCATTTTGACCAACTGGAAGGATTGAGCATAACAAAAGGAAAACAAAGAAATAAACTCCTTTGGATTTCAACTCCAATCGAGTCATACTTTACCTACCAAGACTTACCTATTGAATTCACCGCATTGATGTGTTCGTGTCGAAAACACAATATCCTCAAATTCAACAATCAGGAATTGAAGGGAAAATCAATAAGACCTCTCTTTGTTTGCGAAATATATGCCTGAAGCATTTATTCTCTTCAAGACCGAACCGAGTCATGAACGAGACGTGTATTTGAGTTTGCTTGATGATGAATTTGTCGTCGAGGTGCATGCTTTGTACGGCGAATTTGACTTACTTACCCACGTGTCAGCAAAAGACTCTCAAACACTCACGGATCTCTTGTTATCCAAATTTCGACAAATACCCGGCGTCAGGGAAACAAGAACGCTGATTGCAGTTTAGGTGATTTTATGGCTATTGGTTTCATATTAATCACGACAGAACCCGGAAAAGAGAAGGATGTGTTCTCACAATTGGACTCGATTCAGTATGTAACAAATCATTGGATGCTCTTCGGAGAATACGATATTATCGCTCGAATTCAGGCAGATGATGAATCGATGTTAACCACAACAATCGTCGAAAAAATACGACCTATACCTGGAATACAAGATACAAAGACGTTGATTGGAGCAGAATTGTGACTTCAAAGCAATCTATGGATTCTCGTTTGAATCGATTTCACATTGTCCACACACCCTCCGATTCGGAAGTGCACTGAAGACTCTCTTAGGCTCATGAGCCTTGAATGGGGGTGTACTTTCGAATGAAGATACCACCATCGTCCCGTCATTCTGTGATTGGAAATCGATTGAGGTTCCATGACATCCTTTCGAATCTCATGAAGAATTGATTCTGTTTGAGAAGATTGCAATGTAAACGATGTTTCGGCTAATGTCATGAGAAGGCCCACTCTATGGTTTGAATGGGATAAACTCTGACAGAAATCCATGCATTCGGAGAGTAGGGAATCAAAATCGTGTGGTTCTATTTGAGACAAAGCACTTCTGTAACGGAGTGTTTTGACGAGTTTATCGTTTTCATGGGATAGATCTGTTAATTGCTTCTGGATATTTTCTGCCTTAGAATACTCTTTTCTATAGATTGCAATAGCGTGTTTAATCATAGCGATGCTCACGAGGGTTGCTGCTCGTTTTGCAGGCTCATCCGGTAATTGAATCGCTTCAATCATTCGTTCTATTTCCGATGATTCCATCGCTTTGGTTTCATCAAACAATCGATCCTCCATGTTCCGGACAATGGCCGATAATAACATTCTATTCTTGCCAATAGATGAGTCTGCATACCGAATTCTCTCCTCTAAAATTTGATTTGCCTCTCTCTGTTTTCCTGTTTGAAGATACAAATGATATTCAATTTCATTTCTTAATTGAGGGTGAAGGTATTGCAACTTTGTCTCAACTTCTTCAACTTCATTTCTTTCAAGTGCTGTCAAGGCAGCATAATAATTGAGAAGTTCGTGGTCTTGATGCGTCTCGAGAATCGATTCAAGCAATGCAACCAATTGATGGCTCTTTCGAGGTAAAATAGAATCGAATTGGGCCTCCAAAATATCTCCAATTTCGTCGAGTGGACAACTGTTGAGCTTGTGATACAACCGAAGCATATCTAAGTCGGGGTGTGATTCTACGGTGTCAAGATGTTGTAGATATGCTTGATGATAACCGCGTACATCAGTTTCACTCAACATTGCTTTTCTCACATTTCGGATGAAATGGTGCAATTCAAAGGTGGAATTCGATTGTGACCATTTGAGAAGTGCAGCGTCGTCGAGTGATGAAATATGTTCAGGTTGTGGCGTGAGTTCGAAAGATATTGGATGTGGTAATAAACTAAGCATTGCCACCAAATTTGCTTCATCTTGAGAAAGTTCATTGAGAATAGAGTGCTCAACAAATGACTGCACATCTCCTTGTTTTTCAGGCAGTTCAAAGCGCTGTTCGTACAGCAATAAGGCATACGGATGACCTCCTAATGCTGTTGCAATCTTCGTTCTTTCATCCTTCGAAATTGACTCATCCAAAAGGAGAATTGCATCAGATATTTCCAATGCATCAAGAGTAAACATCTCAACGCCTTCGGGTATGCTCATCGGTTTTTTCCCAACGAGGAGCACCACATTATCATCGCCGGATGCACAACATTTCATCAACGAAAACATGTTTTTTTGATGTCGTGGGGAGAGAAGGTGAACGTCATCAAAAATGAACACTTGACCACTTCCTTGTAGATGGAGAAATTCTGTAATTCCATCAATGGATTGAGGTAAAATTTCTTGATCGTGATACAAAGAAGCTAGAGCAACAAAAGCATCTGTTCCCTCGAGAATGTGAACTTTCCGAACCGTTGATGGTGAACTGGCTTTGCGGCTTGCTATGTGTTTTGAAACCGCTGATTTTCCAATACCCGACATGCCACCGATAGCAATGATTGAATTTGATTCGAGGTGCAATAGGCATTCTTCGATGAATGTCGCCCTACCATACAATGGTGTTTGTTCTGTCGATACCTCGATATGTTCAAGGGGAGCAGTTCTTTTTTCAACTTGTAATTCAATGGAGTTACGTCCTTGATTGGTGATATGAAACACTTGTCTTTTTCTTGTTCCTCCACCAACGACGTGGGCTAGCCTCTTGGTGATGTAACCTTCTTCTTCAAGTTGCTTCAGTGGCTTATGCAAACCAGACCTTACCATATTCATTGTTTCAGCCAAACCCGGAAGAGAGAGGCTGCGAGGTACATCCCACGCATGTTCAAGATATTCACCGAATTCGTTGAGAATCCGAAGGAGTCGCACTTGTGTTTGATTCATTCCATCAATTCCTCGCTCACTCAGGATGAAGTCGGCTGGCTTCATCACCCCTAGAACACATGTTTTTCTAAAAGGATGCTCTCCATGTATCGTGCCAGTTGCCTTGGATGACCTCCATTTTCCGAGTTCTCCAGGAGTGTATCTGTTCAAAAATCAAAACGATAGAGTGCTTTACATCGGAAAGGCCACAAGGTTAAATGAACGAATACGCTCATATTTTGCACTGAATCCAGACAGGGCAATGATTCCAGAATTGGTGGAAAGGTCGACACAAATCGATTTTATTGTGACTTCGACCGCTCAAGATGCACTTATTCTCGAACGCGACCTCATCCGGCAACACAAACCAAGGTACAACTCAATGCTGAAGGATGACAAATCTTTTCCATTTCTTGCTCTCACAAAAGAAGAATATCCGAGACTGATGTACACCCGACATCCACCGAAAGATGCAGAGCGATGGGGCCCATTCCCCAATGCAGGTGCTGCAAAACAAGTGATGCAACTTTTACGGAGGCAATTTGGTATTCGTGATTGCAAAGAATTGTTGCCTCAAGGTTGCCTTGCCATGCACATTGGGTTGTGCCTTGGCCCTTGCGTTCAAGAGACAACGTACCTTGAAAATGTGAAAACTGTGCGTAAAATCTTGAATGGAGACGCTACAGAATTTCTTGAGGAACTGATCACAGAAATGGAACATGCTTCGGAGCGCCAGGCCTTTGAACTCGCTGCAAGTATTCGGGACAAAATCCGATCGATACGAACCATAACGAATCAACAATACATTGCAAGTACGTTGTACAATCAATGTGATGCGATTGGTTTCCATCATGAGGGTGACCTCGCGTCTATCGTTGTATTGCATGCTGATGATGGCATTGTCAAAGGGAAAGATGTGTGGCCAATGGTCTATCGAGGCGATATCGGTGAATGTGTTTCTTTGTTCGTTTCCGAATATTATGCCCACCATCGACCACCATCGCTTCTTCTCACCCCAACCCCACTTGGAGAGCCTACGACAATGTGGCTACAGGATAGAAGAGAAAAATCAGTTGAAATTCGAATACCACAACGTGGAGACCTCAAAACGCTCTTACAATTGGCACATCAAAATGCTGAGATGAGCCTACAGAGAATGAAAGCGAAATCAAATGGCTCGATTGAACAGCGTGCTGCAGATGAGGGCGCTCGGCTGTTGGAAATAGAACAACTGGATTACATTGTGTGTTTTGATATGGCACAATTTCTTGGAGAACAACGTGTTGGGGCAAGTGTCGTCTTTCGCAACGGTCGACCAACGAAATCAGAATACAAAAAATACATCGTCAAAACCGATGTACCAGACGATGTTCATATGATGCAAGAAGTTGTTCAACGTTGGGCGAAGAGGCAAGAAGAATGGCCGGACCTTTTGCTCATCGATGGTGGGCAAACTCACTTGCAATTTGTTACCAGTGCACTTGAAGAAATTGGTGTTCATGACCTATTTCTCATTGCATCACTCGCAAAACGCGAAGAAACGCTACATCGATTGGCGAAAGAGGACATTATTCTCGATAAACGAGGCCGTGTCCTCGTGCACGCGAGGGATGAAGCTCACCGATTCGTCAATACGTTCCATCGAAATCGAAGAAAGAAGGAGAAATTAAGCGACCCAATGGAAGGTGTGGAGGGATTGGGTGCAAAAAAAATGCAAACACTGCTCAGACATTTTGGTGGTCGAAAGGGCATAGAGCACGCCAGCATCAACGACTTGAAGACGGTGCCTGGCATTGGACCATCGTTAGCACAGCGAATCTATGACCAATTGCACACTTAACTTTCGTCCATGAAGTCGGCGAGTGATTGTGCTTCAAAACCTTGATTCATCGATGGACTTGCGTATGCAGAGAAATATGAGTCATCTAATGTGGATTTTTGGATGTTTTCATACTGTGAATTTAATCGTTCTTTCTTTGCTCGCTTCTTTCGCCTTCGTCGACGGATGAGCAAATACAACAAGAGCAAGACAATCGTGGGATAATACCAAAATTGAATGAGGAAATATATCCAAGAAATGTGAATTTTGTATGAAATTTCATCTTGGAATTCTTCGGGAGGAATGGTGTAGGTAATTTTTTGTCGTCCACCATCATCTTCAATTTGAAGTAAACTGTTGCCATTCGCATCGGTAGCGGTTGATGAGACCTCCACGAGTTGAAGGCCCCTTGGCAATGTGATGGTGATTGGTCCACTCAAACTTAAATCAAATTCTTCGCTTAGGACTGGGTCTACCAAACCCGTGTCGTAGGACATACCTTCTCCATCGGTCGAGGGTAGTGTAATTCCTTGCAAGCTGAAAAATGAATTTGTCAGTAAAGATTGAAACACACCCACCATAGCACCCATGGATTCATACAACGGTGCTGTCATGAAATCAGTGAGAATGGACACCGTAACACCGGATGTATCTCCAGACTGCACCTTTTGAAAATCGGCATCGATGTCAATTTTGAAATTCACCTCGGGAATTTGAACCTTGAACCCAATTGGAATTTCATCAGAAACTGCACCAACGGGTGCATCGATCCCTGAAATTTCAAATTTGATTTGAAACGCAGATAGGTCTACTTTTTGGATTGGTGAGTTATTGTTTGCTTCAAGATTTTGTTCGACCCTGTAGGTTGCATATTGATGGATATAATCGGTCATTAACGTACCGAGCTGTTCCACGAAATCTTTCAAACCTTCTCGAGTTGCGACAAAAGTAAGTGATTCATTACAAACTTCAAGTGGTGTTGAATTGAAGTTACAAAGTTGTATACCGTCGTACTCAATAGGTTGGGCCATTCGACTCGAAATATCAATGACAAGTCTCAACAAATCCGAAGGTAATGCGGGGAAGGTGATTTGGGTTGAACCTTCTCGTTCCAGTCTGTCAAGTGGTATGCCAATTCTGTAGATGTCGAGGTCTGCTTCAAAAGAAAACTGAACACTTGTTGCGAATGAAAATTCGTGGATGCCAAGACTTGACCAATCGAAATTAATGTCGGAGATGACACAGGATTTCTGTTCAGCGAGACACAACACATTATCATCATCGTCAAGAATTTGATGTTGCCAATCGTATGGGTCGGTGCCCATGAACGAGATTGCAGTATCTTGCATGCCTTCAACCGTTTTTTCGATGACGATTTTTGAATCTCCATCTTTGGTTTGAATCCAACTTGGTAAAATAATTTCAACGGCTAATGATGTGTTTGGGAGGATGTCTGGAACAATCGCATCCAAGTACGAAGATTGGAGGACGGTCTCAATCGTGATGTTTGAATTAAACAATCGCTCAAGTGTGTCTTCGTCAATCGAAGTGAGGACGTCTTTGGCAGTTTGACTTTCAATATTCTTTTTCATGACATCAACGAGTCGCATGGAGAAGGGCTGGCTGGAAGCACGCAAATAGACAGGATAGGTCCCATCCATGGCTACCGAACCCTTGAGGCAATAGTTGATGTCCACACCAACAGAAATTGGTTCTTTGCAATCACTTGAGTGAGTATAATTCAGACCACCTGCAGCAGGGAAAATCTCTGATGCTTCGGTTGATGAAACCCATTGGGCTGGATTCATCTGAATATCGGTCAATTCTGAAACAGTTGATGCAATGCCGTCAGCGATGTCATCAATTGGAAATTGGTCTGTCAAACTTGGCAAATCAATGATTCCATTATGGTAGGCTAATCGTATCCCATCGGATGTAATAAGTGGAATGGATGCAGCGTCGGTTAACTCAAAGATTGAAATTCCCCAATCGGATAATGTAGTATCCTCAAGATAATAGATGCCAGCAATGAAATCGATGGTCACAGCAGATTCGTCTTCCAAATCGATGATGACGCGAAGGTCGAGGGACTTTCCACCTTCTGGCACGGATACCGTTGGTGTCAGAGCATCGGGTTGGTGAGCTACCTTGAAAGAAATATCTTCGCTAAGTTCCGGGTCTGCCATCGAAGCACCTCGATGGTCGATTGACCATTGACCTTGAGATAACGCCGTACCTGGCACGAGGATTTCACCTGCGTCATCGATATCGACGATTCTTGCATACGAAGGTGGTGAAATTGTGAACACAGCTTCCATGCCTGGCTCTGCCCTGATTGAAAATGGTGTTTCAATCTCAGCACCCATGATGAGTAATCCTTGATAGGCACGCTCCATATCTAATTCATCGTTTGAAAAGAGATTGAAGGTCGACGAATCGAGTTGAATTGTTGCTTGAGCCGTCAAACACAACGGTGGCTCAAACGCGTTGCTTTCGCTCGCACCTTCGACCAATGAGTCATCGGTTGCATCACTTGAACATTGAAGCGTATCTGTACCAAATTGCACCGTGTCTTGGAATGATGTTTGCAAATCTAGGACTGTTCCAAATCCTGATTCCAACGACGATTCGATGGTTGAGTATGCTGAGGATTCGATAATTTCGCCTACGCTTGGCGTTGATGCACCATCCGGTTGCCAAGAAAAGACTTCTCTAATGAGGTCAACAGGAATCCCATCGTAGGGGTCGAGGTCTGTTTGAGCCTCCAATTCATTTCCAAAATCTGTTCCGGCACCGAAACCCAGTGCATCCCTATTGTACTCATGGATCGCCCAAGTTATTTGCAGGTTGAACTCGGTGGTTGAAACCAAATCAAAACGATAATCTGCCTTAATCCATTCTTGATGAAAAGGTGTCTCATCGTTCCCATGGTCGTATTCATCGCACTCACCACTTGTACCTGTCACTATGGCGACGCCATTGCAGAGGTCTGAAAATGTTGCAGAAGCAAATGGAACAAAAATCGGTGCGATGAAGAATAAACCCAAGAGCAATTGGGTGTATATTTTTGATTTGTATTCTCTGTGGCGTCCGTGGACCATACACAGGGGAGAAGAATGAACTTCAAATGTATTTTGATACTCGGTGAAATGTGGTGGAGAGCACTGTTTGTTTAGGCATCCGAATTCATCGGAGTGAAGCCCAACTCATTCATGATGTTCTTCTTGAATCATTTTTCATTGATTCGACACTGTTACCTCTAAAATTTGACGATGATAGTATTTGTTTTCCCTTACTGTCTTCAAGCGAACATGCCATTCCCTTGCAAACACTTCTTGACTCATACCCCTCCATGGCTCTTGAAAGATGTACCTTTTCCAAAAAATCCAAACAACAGTCTCCTCAGATCCAACTTCAAGAGTTGGTCCAAACCTTTGCCTTAAGTTCAAATGGAAACGTCGAGGACTTGAAACTCGGTATTCCAGAAAAATGGGAGCGCTTAGGTCAACTTCTCCTCTTCCCAAAAAATGCATTTGAGGGTGAAGCATGGTCGAGTTTCCTCGAAACGCATGGGCAGGATTTTTGGCATGAGGTTGCAAAAATGTTCAATGTCACATCGATTGGAAAACAGCAACCCATTGCGCCGAATCAAACAAGAGATGCTCAAGTCAGGATGTTGCTTGGTAAATCATGGGTGGAATTCAAACAACATCAAGTCTATTTTGGATTTGATGCTGCAAAAGTTATGTTTTCAAGTGGCAACATCACTGAACGTGAACGAATGGCAAAACTCGAAGTGACCAATGAAGTGATTCTTGATGTCTATGCGGGTATAGGATATTACACTCTTCCAATCGCTGTTCATGGAGCACCAAAGAAAATTCATGCATTTGAGATCAATCCATTATCAATTCAAGGTTTGACTTGGGGCATTCAACAAAACAACGTCGGTCACATTGTAGAGGTCCACGAAGGAGATAACAGGCAACTTCTTCCTCAATTTTTCCAATCGGCAGACCGATGTATCCTTGGATTATTGCCTTCATCATCAGCGGTTTGGGAACTTTGTTTTGATTGTTTGAAGCAACGAGGAGGTGTTCTTCACATTCATATGAATGTTGAAGAAGAACGAATTGAATTATGGATGAAAGAAACCATCGATTATTTCCAGACGCTCTCAGCACGACGAGGGCGGCAAGCAACAATCACAGCAACTCACCTTGAGAAGGTGAAGTGGTACGCACCACGAATTCGGCATGTTGTCCTCGATTTGGATGTCGATTATTCTTCGTAAGTCCAACCTATTTGGGCATCAAACTGTGCACGTAGGGTGAGTTCCCATAATTCCCCAATGGCTGTTAAATTTGTTCTTTTACCGATTTGTACATTGTAAATGTAACCTTGCTCGTTGACAAAAATTGCATGAGGTATTGATTGAACATCCAATGTTTGAGCTAAGGAGGGAAGAAGAACAAAGGGTCGATCAATGGTACGATTTAGATTATTTTCTGTTCGATTATGCCAATCAAGCATATCAGCATATTCCTCTCTGCTCTCTCTTGAAAAGACCATCATTCGTTCAGAAGGAATAACTTGGTCATACGAGTCAATGGTTGGTTCGCAATGTGTGCACCAAGGGGCAGAAAAATAGGCTACAAATGCAGTTTGCTGGTTCAATGCTTCACTTGTCCATGTCTGATTACGATGGTCAATTCCACTCCACTCTGGGAAGGAGTCAGCTGTGTAGGACAACGGTTGCTCAGTCACCTCAGTTCTTTCTGCAGTCGGGCTGGTGCAACCAGCAGTGATGACCATAAGACTCATACACAAATAAACAAATTTTTTCAAGACACCACCTCTTCATCAATTTCAGCGTCGAGAATAAATTGTTTTTCAATGGACTGTGGTGGGTCAATTCGGCCAAGATAAGCCAAGGCAACAACAACCACTATCGCAACAATCACTCCTACGCCAATTGTGGTTTCCAACAGAGATTGTAAAAAGCCTTCTCCTTGGGGTTCTGATTGGTCACCAAAACGAATAATTCCATCTGGGTCGGCAACACCAATCATTTTCATCGAGAGTATCTTGGCTTGATAGAGTGGTCGACCTGCTGTTGAAGCTGGATTTTGGAATTCTTCAAGACCAGAAAGGTCGTCAGAGGTTGGTGTTCGGGCTATCGCTCGAATGTGCGCCATACCATCACGAACAATACCAAAGGTTGCGTATCCTTCATCGTTCCGATTTTCGGGGTCAAGATTGTGCGCCTCAGTCTCTGCAATGTACCACTGAGAATCGGCAGAATCTGGGTCTGCAGAACGAGCCATACCTATGGCCCCATCGACATGGCTCAAGTTTTCATTGTGTTCCAGCGGGATGGTTTCACCAGTTCCCCCACTACCGCACTGCGGGCTTGTTGATGGATAAGCGGGAAACAACTCCTTGCATTCTGGGTCACCTGATTGAGTGACGAAGTCGTCAATGACTCGATGGAAAAAAATACCATCGTACAAACCAGATTCGACATGTTGAATCATATTTTCAGTGGTAATTGGAGCCCACTGTTCAAACAACTCGATGATAATGATACCCTCCTCTCGCGAGGAAAAATGAGTCTCCCTATAACTTACTTTCATCTCAACAATTGCGTTACCGGTGTAAGATTGCATCATGGGTGAATCTTCAGATTCGGGTCGGTCAATCCATAACTCAGGGTCAAGGCCAACACTCCTCCACAGTGGTTCTCCATTTTGAGGTGCCACACCTGAAAAAGAGATGAAAGGCGTGACAAAAAGGACAAGCAGAAGAAAAATTGCATCTCTCCTTTTTCCTGCCATGGCACCGCCATGGCACAATACGATTTGAAACGAACGGAAATCCGTGTTTTTTGCGATATAGTAAAATCATACAGGAAGATGTGCACCTATGAGCAATGTAAATATGAACATGATAAAGTACGGAAAGTTCAGTCTCCTCGGAGTTGTGGTCATGATCTTTGGCCAAGCCTCTACTGGCCTTTCCCAAGGCAACGCAAATACGGCTGAGAGCCATATGTGGACTGCACAACTTGGTTTGGTGTTGTGTTTGTTGACGGCTGTCTTTGTGATGCTTTCAAAAACTGAAGATAGCAGATTGAAAGGAATGTCATGGGGACTTTTTGGAGCGTGGGTGATTCAGTATGGCCTCGGAGAAATGTATAGTGGAGGAATGAGTTCAATGTCGTATGTTCACGCTGTCATCGCAATGGGTATTCTGCTTCATGCTATGGCCCTACTGCGAAGTTTTCCAAAAGAGGTGAAGGCCGAACCTGCTGAATAAGGCGACTTCAATCCACCAAAGGATTGATTGCCTGCAGGAAAGAGCAACGTGCATGAGTCCGGACATGGTTCCATATTCTGTGTTAAGAAAAACAATTGATTCAATGCAAGCAGATGGAGAGGCTTTTTTCGCATCGATGAACAAAAGAAGAAGCGTTCGCCACTTCTCCAAAGAACAAGTCCCTCAACACCTGATTGAACTTGCAATTCAAACGGCTGGCACCGCACCTTCAGGGGCAAACCTTCAGCCCTGGACCTTCGTCCTCATCTCAAATCAAGAGCTGAAAACAGTCATTCGAACTGCGGCCGAAGAGGAAGAGCGCAAAACCTACACAGAGCGTATGCCTGAAGCATGGGCTGAAGTTCTCGAACCTTTGGGCACCGACGACATTAAGGAGCACATCACCGATGCACCTTGGGTCATTGTGATGTTCCGCCATTCTCAACGCGTTCGAGCAAATGGTGAATTTGGACCCACGTATTATTCACATGAATCGTGTGGAATCGCAGCTGGATTGCTGATTGCTGCCCTTCAAAACATGGGTCTCGCAACATTGACCCATACACCATCGCCGATGGGATTCCTCCGTGAATTACTCAATCGTCCATCCCATGAACACGCCATGCTTCTCATGCCCGTGGGTTATCCAGCAGACCATGCTGAAGTTCCAAACATTTCGAAAAAATCACTTTCCGACATTCTCGTCGTCCATTCCTAAAGCCCAAGGAGGTTGAGGATGGACTGATTGTTGGACTTGATGTTGGACGATTGGATGTGTCCCAAGTTGATGGATGATGACTGGTGCTTGGTCATTTTTATTGAACATGAGGCTCACTCCAAAGATGATGACTCCGCAACAAATGCTGAACAATCCACTGCAGAGAAAACCGAGCGATGCGAAATAAGATGAGCCTGTGGTCTCAATAAAATCAACGATGACTTCATCGTCGTACGAAACCCAAACGGTTTGGTTGGAGGAAAAGGTCATTTCTCCAGCATAGCATCCATAGCACGCCCTTCCAACTCGAAGCAAGCCCTGTGCTTGACCGAGCCCATCGTAAACCTCATCTGAATATTGTCCAACTTGACAACCGTCTGCTTCGGAGACCATGAAATAAAATTCACCGTTGTTCGTGTGGTTGTATGCTTCCTGTGAGTCGAGTTCTGTTGACAATTGAGGGTGGGCTGAAACATTGATGTGGGTTTGATCGCAATGGTCAAAGATACCGTTACCATCATCATCCTTGAGTTCAGCTTTGACATAAAATGAAAACCCGATGTCCCCGTATGCGTCTTCATCTATGACCATCATTGATCCATTGGTTGAATTTTCGATAACCCAATCATCGTATTCGTTCGAGAATTGCTGTCCTAAGCGGTCTGCTTCTGCAAATTGAGGGATACTCAAGCCAATGAGGACGATGCCCAAAACGGCGAATATCAACAATGTGATGAGTCCTTTTGACGGCATGTTGGTCAAGCCAACCTTCAAAGGGAACTACAAGAACCTATGCTTCTCCATCCGTGCTCGTATGAAATCATGTGAGCGTTAGCCTCATGAAATGGTAGGCCAACGCTACGGCATGGAGGAGAAGGGATTCGATGTTCTCGAAGCCGAACTCGTGGACCTCCCCCCACTTCCAGCTATTCAAGTCGTGGAGAGTTCCCGAGATGAAGCGTCAAGCAAACGGCAACTCAACGCATCAGCAGGTGCAACCTTCGCCGTTTCAGTGGTGTTCCTGTTTCTTGCCATGACCTTTGGAACCGATGTTCTCGACTCCATGGTTGAAGATTCAACGTACGATGAAGAATGGTGGACGACTCCACTCCACTTGCGTTACATGATGGATTTACCAATGGACACCTTGCGAGGTCAATTACCTGAAAATGGCACGTACTCTGCCTTACCATTTACCGAGCATTATGTCGAGGTGGACTTACCTGCAAGCGAGGAAGATGTTGGTACACCCGAAGAAGACCTCATGCATGTCGTCCTTTGGTTACCCGATGTTCCAGAAGGAACAAAAATTCCAGTCATCATGACCATCCATCCATACTATGATTTTGGTGGAGAAGGTGTTGCAGGTGCTGATTCTGCGCCAAATACTGTCCCCGATGGTGGCGTTGGGAAGTGGGTGTATGACACTTTTTTGCCTCATGGATATGCCCTTGCTCAAGCATCGACCTTCGGTACCGGGAATTCAACGCATTGCCAGGATGTCAAAGGACTCGGTGAACAGGTAGGCATTCAAGCGGTGGTCAATTGGCTTGGAGAACAACCTTGGTCGAATGGACGAGTGGGGCTCATGGGGAAATCCTATGCCGGAACCACAAATTGGGAAGCAGCCCAAAACCCATCGCCTTATCTCAAAACCATTGTCCCAATTTCAGGCTCAATTGGTGTCCAAGAAATGTTCTATAGAAACGGCTCCTCCGAGTCAAGGGCAATGGTCTACGATGCCTTGTACGAGGGAAGCACTGCAGATCCAACACTCAATGATGCACGCATGTGCTCAGACGATTTCATCGGACCCTTGAATCCAATCACAACTTGGGCTGGGGCTGATTTCGGTGGAGCACAATGGAACGATTATTGGGACGAGCGTAGGCATCTCCCAGATGTCCTTGCCAACTATGAAGGAAGTGTTTACCTTGTTTGGGGCTTGCAAGATTGGAACGTCGATCCATACCATGCTTTTCCTACCTATCAACTTCTCAAAGATGCAGGTATTCATACTCGAGCGATTGCTGGGCAGTGGGCACATAATTATCCAGACCAACCTGACAGGCACAATGAACTGATGTCAGGTTACGGGAAAGAAGCCTACCCAAACATGACGAGAATGGATTGGGCTGTTGAATTGTACGCTTGGTTTGGGTATTATTTGATGGGATTTGGTGAAGAGCCAGAGGACCATGTTCAAATTCAAACCAACGATGGCATGTGGCACGTCGAAGACACTTGGCCTCCGCAAGATTTGAGATGGTGGCCAATCTCACTTGACAACACCGATGTAACCGGGTCGACGGTGAACTTGAACAACGAAGTCGTCATCATACTACCAGAACTTGAGAATGACATCCACATTTCTGGTATGCCAACCCTCCATTTGAGCGTTGATACGCTATCGTGCAACGGTGGTCAAATTTTTGCTACCATGTACAATGCTGAAAATTTACGATTAGGGCATGCTACCATGGATGTGCGATACAGGGATGGTGGTTACGATGCAAATCCAGCAATTCCGTTCCAGACCTACCTCATGAAAATGGAGTTTAATCCACTCGATGTGAGATTGTCAAAGGGCGACTCCATCCAACTCGTACTTTCAGAAAGCGGGGAGGATTACTTGCCAAGTCCTTGTGCTCTCGTCGGACTTTCCGTGAATGACAACGCAGATTCAGTACTCAGTCTGCCACTTATTGACCGGGATGCCGACGACGACCGCTGGTTTCTATCTCCACCATGGTGGGACCAACAACCCATTCCATCGTGATGATATGAAGGTGTTAGTGTTTGAAGATAGTTACGACATTGGTGTTCTTTTGGAATCTCAAGGTATCAAATTAAATCGAATGGATTTTCGCCAACACTGGAATTCACAAAACGCTGTGGAAGTAATCGCTTCATTCCAACCCGATGTGTTGCTTCTTGACCATTACATGCCACCAAACACAGGACTTGAGGTGCTCAAAGCATTGAATGTGGCCATCCAATCCAATGACATTGAAAGGCCCAGCCTTATCGTTGCTATGTCAAGTGATGACCGCAAAAACGCAATGATGATGCGTGAAGGGGCCGATGTGACCGTTTCAAAATTTGAGGTTCCGTTCTTGTCCGTGTTTCGCGATTATTCTTCGTAAGGAATCCAATCGTTCTCGCCTTCAGGACGATACCACCAGTAGCCTTCTTCATCTTCAAACCATTCAGTGCCATCTTCGTCAATTGAATAGCCTTCATCTTCTGGTTCTTGTTCGACTTCCGGCTCTGGTTCTGGAGCAGGAGATGATCGATTTCTTCGACCATCAGAAGGGATGTCGGTTTCAGCTGCAATACGTCGCTTCACATCTTCGACATCCGATTCTGCACCACCAAAAACACGGTGTTCGGTACGGATTTCAGCTTGGTGGTCACCTTGAGCGATAGCGGCATCAGCTTCAGCGAAGAAATCTTCAGTCATTTTATCCCGAAATTCATCGAATTCATCTCTTCCAAAACTACCGAGAAATTCGTCGCCCTTTGCCTGCATCAATTGGTCTAAATCGACTTTTTTACCGGTCTTTAGCTCGGGAGCATCAGGAATTTCACCTCCGTAAAACGAATCGTCATCTGAAAATTTGCCAAAGGTTCGGCCACGAGGATCGGCTTCCTCGATGGCTTCAATGACAAGGTCATGCTCTTCTTCGTCGATTTCTTCGTCCTCGTATTTCTGCCCAGTTTCATCAACAAGGCGGCGCAGTCGCTTTCCTAGACCTTTGTCATCGCCCTCGAATTCCTGCACTGCCTTCTCAACTTGCTTGAGCAATTTTTCGTATGGCGTACCTGTGATTGAACCAAGGAATCGACCGAAACCCCCTTTCTTTCTCGCCATGGTTATGGGTGCAGAGTTACTCTATTCAAAGATACGGTTTC